>NZ_JBAOJP010000003.1:0-740598 GCF_037083505.1 Microbacterium sp. CCNWLW41 | reverse complement strand
CCTTTATAGCGCGTTCCGCTTCGACGCGCAGACGCCCTTCCCCGGATACGCCGCGGCCCTGCCCACCCTCGGCGCGGGGGGGGGGGGCGGCCCCCCCCCCCCCCCCGCGGGAATCACCCGGCCGCGTCGACCTTCGGCTGAGTCGCCTTCACCCCGGACGCGCCGAGGTTCTTGTCGAAGATGCCCTGCCAGATGTCTCCGCCGTCGGTGAGCTGCTCGTTGAAGAACTCGACGAGCGCCGGGTCGTTCTTCGAGACCCCGATGCCGTAGCGCTCCTCGCTGAACGGCTTTCCGACCACCTTGAGGTTGTCCGGGTCCTGTGCCGCGTAGCCGATGAGGATGGCCTCATCAGTCGTCACGGCGTCGACCTGCCCGTTCTTCAGGTCCTCCACGCACTTGGAGTACGTGTCGTACTCCTTGGTCGGCACCTCGGGGTAGTTCTCCTTGATGTTCTGAATCGGCGTGGAACCGGTCGCCGAGCAGACCGTCGTCGACGCGCTGAGGTCGTCGACGCTCTTGATGTCGCTATCGGCCGCGACGAGCAGACCCTGCCCGGTGAGGAAATACGGACCGGCGAAGGAGATCTGCTCCTTGCGCTTGTCGGTGATCGAGTAGGTGCCGACGTAGTAGTCGATGTCGCCGTTCACGAGCGCCTGCTCGCGATTCGCCGATGCGATCGCCTGGAACTCGAGCTTGTCCTCGTCGAAGCCCAACGAGGCGGCCATCCAACGCGCGATGTCGACATCGAAACCGGTCCGCTCATTGGTGACGGGGTCCAGGTAGCCGAGTCCCGGCTGGTCCTCCTTCACGCCGATCGTGACCTTGCCCGCCTTCGTCATCTTGTCGAAGGTGGGGCTGCCCTCCAGCGTCACGTCGGTGGCGACCTCGAACAGCGGCTTGTCGCTGCCACCGGTCTCTTCACCGCCGCCCGTTCCGCCGCCGGGGCTTGTCGGGCTGCCGCTGTTGCAGGCGGTCAGGGCGAGCAGCGCCGCCGCCGCGATGCCGACCGCGGCGAGTCCTCGTGTACGTCGCATGTGATTCTCCTTCTCTCGGTGCTGAGTCTCGGTGTCCGGTCTTCCCCCCGCGGCCGTGCCGGGGGCTCAGTGGGTGAGGAGCTTGGACAGGAAGTCCTTGGCGCGGTCGCTCCGGGGATTCGTGAAGAACTCCTCAGGCGTCGCCTCCTCGACGATGCGTCCGTCCGCCATGAAGACCACCCGGTTGGCGGCCTTGCGGGCGAAGCCCATCTCGTGCGTGACCACGATCATCGTCATGCCCTCGCGCGCGAGCTCCACCATGACGTCCAGGACCTCGTTGATCATCTCGGGGTCCAGCGCGCTGGTGGGCTCGTCGAACAGCATCACCTTGGGATGCATCGCCAGCGCCCGGGCGATCGCGACGCGCTGCTGCTGGCCGCCCGACAGCTGCGCGGGAAGCTTGGACGCCTGCTGTGCGACGCCCACGCGCTCCAGGAGCTGCATGGCCTCCTTCTCGGCATCCGCCTTCTTGAGGCCGCGCACCTTGATCGGCCCCAGCGTCACGTTCTCGAGGATCGTCAGGTGGGCGAACAGGTTGAAGGACTGGAACACCATCCCCACCTCGGCGCGCAGGTTCGCGAGCCCTTTGCCCTCGGCCGGAAGCTCCTTGCCGTCGATGCGGATCGAGCCGCTCGTGATCGTCTCGAGCCGGTTGATCGTCCGGCAGAGCGTGGACTTGCCGGACCCCGAGGGCCCGATGATGACCACGACCTCGCCCTTCGCGACCTGCAGGTCGATGTCGGTGAGGGCCTGGAAATCGCCGTAGTGCTTCTGGACGTTCTCCACCACCACGAGGGGCGAGCCGGCGCCCGTACCTGCCGAGGGGGTCTCCAGGCGCGCAGCGCCATTGCTCTCTGCCATGCCATAAACCTACGGGCGCGGATCCGATCCGCCAACCACCCACGCGCCGTTTACAAACTTGTAATGAGCGCGCGGCGGACGCGCGGCGGCTCGCACGCCCCTGAGCGTCGGCTCCGGCCGGCGCCCCCGGCGGTCAGTCCGAGCCGGCGCGCTGGGCGAACGCGCTCTCGTACAGGCACACGCTCGCCGCCGTGGCGAGGTTGAGCGACTCGGCGCGGCCGAAGATGGGCAGCTTGAGCGCGCGGTCGGCGAAAGACAGCGCCCCGGGCTCGAGCCCGCGCGCCTCATTCCCGAAGAGCCAGGCCGTGGGCCCGTCCAGCACGCCCTCGGCACGCGCGGCGAGCAGATCCTCGCCCTTCACATCCGCGGCGAGGACCTGGACACCGACCTCGTGCGCGCGGTTCACCACGTCGGCGAGATCGCCGCCGACCGAGATCGGCAGGTGGAACAGCGACCCGGTCGTCGCCCGGACGACCTTCGGGTTGTAGGGGTCGACCGTGCGGCCGGTGAGCACGACGCCGTCCGCGCCGGACGCGTCCGCGGCGCGGATGATCGTGCCGAGGTTCCCGGGGTCGCGGACCTCCTCGCAGATCGCGAGCAGCCGAGGGCTCGCGGCGAAGATGTCGCGCACGGACGTCGGGGTCTGCCGGGCGACCGCCACCAGTCCCTGCGGGGTGACGGTGTCCGCCATCGCTCCCAGCACGTACTCGGTGACGTACTCCACGCCGACCCCGTGCTCCTCCGCGGAAGCGCGGATGTCCGGGTGCTTCTCCCAGCCCGTGGGAGTCGCGAACAGGTCGACGATCGCGTCGGCGCGGTACGCGAGGGCCTCGCGCACCGCCTGCGGTCCTTCGAGGAGGAACAGCCCGGTCTCGGTACGGGCACTGCGTTTGGTGAGCTTCGCGACGGCTCGGACGCGCGGGGACCGGGGATTCTCCAGCACGGGGACAGTCTATTGACATCCCGCGCCCAGGCCGCCCCACTCCCCCGCACAGATGACGAGACGGGCGCCCCCGCACAAGGGAGCGCCCGTCTCGGAGAGAGGTGCTTACGCAGCCGACTTCGGAGCGTTCACGTCCGAAGGCAGAGCCTTCTTCGCCGTCTCGACGAGCGAGGCGAACGTGGCCGGCTCGTTGACCGCGAGCTCGGCGAGCATGCGGCGGTCGACCTGGACGCCGGCGAGGCCGAGACCCTGGATGAAGCGGTTGTAGGTGATGCCGTTCTGGCGAGCAGCGGCGTTGATGCGCTGGATCCACAGACGACGGAAGTCGCCCTTGCGCTTGCGGCGGTCGCGGTACGCGTAGACGAGCGAGTGGGTGACCTGCTCCTTCGCCTTGCGGTACAGGCGCGAACGCTGCCCACGGTAACCGGAGGCGCGCTCGAGGATGACGCGACGCTTCTTCTGCGCGTTGACGGCGCGCTTGACTCTAGCCATTTTCCTGTGTTCCTATTCCTGCGTTCGGCGCGTCAGCGGCCGAGGAGCTTCTTGGCGACCTTGGTGTCGTTCTTCGAGAGCACCTGGTCCTGGTTCAGACGACGGGTGCGGCGGCTCGACTTGTGCTCGAGGTTGTGGCGCATGTTCGCCTGCTGCTTCTTCAGCTTCCCGCTACCGGTGATCTTGAAGCGCTTCTTGGCCCCCGAGTGGGTCTTCTGCTTCGGCATCTTCTCTTCCTTCGTATGGCGCCTGTGTCAGGCGACAGGGTTCACCCGCGTGGACGCGGGGGTCTGTGGGCGAGGCGACCGGTCGGTCACTCCGCGTCTTCGGCCGGCGTCGGCGCGCCCGCCTTGGCCTCGCGCGCCGCCTGCTTGTTGGCGGCGCGGACGGCGTTCTGCTCGGCCTTGGCCTCGGACTTGTTCTTGACCGGGGCGATGACCATGACCATGTTTCGTCCGTCGATGGTCGGGTTCGACTCGACGGTCCCGAACTCGGCCACGTCCTCGGCGAACTTCTTCAGCAGGCGCACGCCCTGCTCCGGACGCGACTGCTCGCGACCGCGGAACAGGATCATCGCCTTGACCTTGTCGCCGGCCTTGAGGAAGCCCTCGGCGCGCTTGAGCTTGGTCGTGTAGTCGTGCGCCTCGATCTTCAGACGGAAGCGGACTTCCTTGAGGATCGTGTTGGCCTGGTTGCGACGGGCTTCCTTGGCCTTCTGCGCAGCCTCGTACTTGAACTTGCCGTAGTCCATGATCTTGACCACGGGCGGCTTCGAGTTCGGAGCGACCTCGACGAGGTCGAGGTCGGCTTCCTGTGCGAGACGCAGCGCCGCCTCGATGCGGACGACGCCGATCTGCTCACCCGCGGGCCCGACGAGGCGGACCTCGGGGACGCGGATGCGCTCATTGGTGCGGGGATCGCTGATGCGGAACTCCTTAGACGAGGGTTTCGGCCACCGCGATCGGAGATCGCGGGCGAAATCGGAGTCTCCCCACCCGGCCGACGTTCAGACATCGGCCGCACCCTTGCCTCTTGTCGAGGCCTACCGGCTCGCGCCGGCGGAGTGCTGGACCCGGTAGCCTGGAGCGGCAAGCGCGGGTGGGAATCGAATCCTCTTTCGTGCCGGAGCGGAACGCCCCGGAGCCCGCAGAAGTCTACCAGAAGGCAGCCCTCCGTGACGACTCACGCCGACCACGACCACCATGACGACGCACCCGCCGACACGGCGGGCGACGAATCGGTCGGAGCCGCGACCCGCGACATCGCCGACGTCGCGGCGGTCGAGGTCATCACGACCACGGCGGTCCACCTGATGAGCGCGGCCGCGGTGAAGGTCGGACTGGCCGACGACCCGGAGTCCCAGATGGACCTCGACGAGGCCCGCAAGCTCATCAACGCCCTCGCCGGACTCATCACTGCGGCGGCACCGGAGATCAGCGACATGCACGCGCGCTCTCTCCGCGACGGACTGCGCTCGGTGCAGCTGGCCTTCCGCGAGGCGTCCACGATCCCCGATCCGATCGGTCAGGGCCCCGGCGAGAAGTGGACCGGCCCCGTCACCTGACCCGTCCCGTACCGCGGAGCGAGGCGACTCAGGCGCTCTTGCGCAGCTTCACGGTGAGCGAGTCGACGAGAACGGCGATCCGATCGTCGGCGGCCCACCGCTGCGCCAGCCGCGCGAGCACGGCGTCCAGCACCTCCCGATCCAGCCCGTCCACGAGATCCAGCGTCACGACCAGCTCGGGGCCTCTCAGCCTCGCCTCGGGATCCCCCGGCGACACGGCCACGTCGATCACGGCGAGCTCCGCGGCCACGCTGTCCTGCAGACCCTGGAAGACCTCCGGGGACACGGGGCTCGGCTCCCACGGCTGCGCCTGCGCGATCGCCCAGACGGCGGGGCGCCGGATGACGAACTCGGTCGCCGACGTTGGGTCGACGACGATCAGCTCCGTGTCCTCCGAGGACGCCGCGAGCGCCACGTGCGTCGCCGCCACCGGGATGGGACGCGCCTTGGCGTCCCATCGGGACATCGTCTCGACCGAGGTGAACACGGGCTGGACACGACGGCCGTCCGGCGCCGCGACCGTCACCAGGGAGAGCTCCTGCGTCTTGTCGACCCGCAGACCGGTCGGCCCGATCCCCTCGTCGCCCTTCTCGGCGACGAGGGGCACGAGCACGCGCGCCTGACGGAAGGCGTCGACCACGGCCTCCTGCGGGAGCTCACCGGCACGGAAGCCGGTGAGAGCGGCGAGCAGCGCGGGATCCGCGGAGCCGTCGTCGGCGGCGTGGGCATTGTCCTCGAATCGGCGCCCCGCCCACGGGACGCCCGCGGAGTCCGCCGTGCCGCCTGGGGAGCCGTGATCCTCGCCGGGCGAACCGTGCTCGCAGCCGTGCGCGTCAGTCTCCGGCGACATCCAGCGCCTCGGCCAGGGTGAACGCCCCGGCGTACAGGGCCTTGCCGACGATGGCGCCCTCGACGCCCAGCGGCACCAGCTCGCGAAGGGCGGCGATGTCGTCCAGAGTCGCGATGCCGCCGGAGGCCACGATCGGCTTGGGGGTGCGCGCCGTGATCTCGCGGAGGAGCTCCAGGTTCGGGCCCTTGAGCGTGCCGTCCTTGGTCACGTCCGTGACCACGTAGCGGCTGCATCCGGCGTCCTCCAGACGATCGAGCACGGTCCAGAGGTCCCCGCCCTCCTTCGTCCATCCGCGCGCGGCGAGCGTCGTGCCCCGCACGTCCAGGCCGACGGCGATCGCCTCACCGAACCGGGCGATGACGTCTGCCGCCCACTCCGGGTTCTCCAGCGCCGCCGTTCCCAGGTTGATGCGCGCGGCACCGCTGTCGAGAGCGGCCTCCAGGCTCGCGTCGTCGCGGATGCCGCCGGAGAGCTCGACGTTGACGCTCGGGAAGCGCTTGATCACCTTGCGTAGGAGCGCGGCGTTGTTGCCCCGCCCGAAGGCGGCGTCCAGATCCACGAGGTGGATCCACTGCGCCCCCTGGTCGGCCCACTCCGCCGCCGCGTCGATGGGGTCGCCGTAGCTCGTCTCCGAGCCGGCCTCCCCCTGGGTGAGACGCACGGCCTGTCCGCCGGCGACATCCACGGCGGGGAGGAGGGTCAGCGAGGGGATTGACGCGAAGTCGTTCATGTCGTCCTTGAGGAAAGGGAGGGAAACGCCCGGTGCGGGCACGAGAACCGAGGGTACCCCCGCGTGGGTCGCGCCTCAAATGCCGCTAGGCTCTCAGAAATGTCCGAAGCGCCTGAGTACGAGACGCCGATCGACGGCACCCCCGGTCCGACGGGTGAGCCCCCGCTTGCTCCCCTTCCCTCGGCTCCCCCGGTCCCGTCCGGGTCCTCGCCGTCCGCCGCCGGACCGGATTCCGCGCCGGCACCGGTGACCTCGGCGGACGTTCCTCGCTACCGGCGGAGCGCGCCGGCGGCCGACGAGACGCCGGACACCGAGCCGCCGACCGCGACCCCGCCGATGCCGGCAGCCCCGGTCGGCGCCGCCCCGACGGGGACCCCCGAGCAGCCGACCCGCCGCCAGCAGCGCGAGGCCGGGGAGCGCGCATCCTTCCTCCAGACCGATCCTCGTCCCGAGGAACCCGCGCGCGAGGGCGTGCGGGGCACGCTGAACCGACTGGGCCTGCGGCTGCGGCCCGGCGCCGCGGAGCAGTCCGCGCGCGACGACGAGAAGGCCGTCAGCCGTCACTGGTCCGGTCCCCGCACGATCGCCGTCGTCAACGGCAAGGGCGGGGCGGGAAAGACCCCGACGACCGTTCTCCTCTCCGCGGTCTTCGCCCGGTTCGGCGGAGCCGGTGTCCTCGCCTGGGACAACAACCAGACGCGCGGAACCCTCGGCTGGCGCACGGCCGGCGGCGACCACGATCGCACCCTGCTGGAGATGCTGCCGGAGACCGAGCGTCTCCTCGGCGTCGGGGCCCGGTCCGCGGATCTCACGGACTTCGTGCACCACCAGCCCCGGGAGAAGTACGACGTGCTGCGTTCGAAGCCGATCCGGCTCGCGCACGAGAACCGGCTGCACCCGGCAGACGTGGACGCGATCCACGCCGTGGCCGCCAAGTTCTACCGGCTCATCATCATCGACTCCGGCAACGACGAATCGGACCCGATGTGGCTGCGGATGGTGGACCACGCCGACCAGCTCGTGGTCGCCACCACCACCCGCGACGATCACGCCGAGGCCGGGGCGCTGCTGCTCGAGGCGCTGGAGGAGCGGGACGACCGATCCGCACGGCTGGCGCGCCAGTCGGTGGTGGTCGTGTCGCAGGCCGACCCGAAGGCGACCGCGGGCGACGTCCGTCATGTCGTCGAGGGATATCGTCCGCTCGCGCGGGAGGTCGTCAGCATTCCGTTCGACCACGAGATGGTGGACGGACACCTCCGCTACGGCGCGCTGTCACCGGCGACCCAGCGCGCATGGCTGGCCGCCGGGGCCGCCGTCGCACGGGGGCTCTGAGCGAGGGACGCGGGCGCCTGGGCGGCGCGAGGGACGCGGGCGCCAGGGCGGCGCGAGGAACGCGGGCGCCAGGGCGGCGCCGTGAGGACTAGAGGCTTCCGAGCCAGTTGCGCAGCAGCCGGATCCCGGCCTCCCCCGACTTCTCGGGGTGGAACTGCGTCGCCGACAGCGGACCGTTCTCCACCGCAGACAGGAACGGCACGCCGTGCGTCGTCCAGGTCAGGACGGGCGACGCGAACGGCCCCGCCGCCTCCAGCTCCCAGCGCTGCGCGGCGAAGGAGTGCACGAAGTAGAACCGCTCGTCCTCGAGACCGCGGAACAGCACGCTGCCCTCGCCGGGCGAGACGGTGTTCCACCCCATGTGCGGCAGCACGGGCGCCTCGAGCTCCGTGACCGCACCCGGCCACTCCCCGAGCCCTTCCACGTCGACGCCGCGCTCGACGCCGTGCTCGAAGAGCACCTGCATGCCGACGCAGATCCCGAGCACCGGACGCCCGCCGGCCAGGCGACGCTCGATGAGCTCGTCGCCGCGCTGCGCCGCGAGAGCCTCACGGACCGCCGCGAACGCCCCGACACCGGGGACGACCAGCCCGTCAGCTTCCTGGGCGGCCCGGCGGTCGCCCGTCAGTTCGACCTCCGCCCCGGCCTCCTGCAGTGCCTTGACCGCGGAGTGCACGTTGCCGGAGCCGTAGTCGAAGACCACGACCCGGGGGGCGGCGCCGGCTCGCGTCACAGCGCGCCCTTCGTCGAGGGGATGCCGTCGACGAGCGGATCGGCGGCCTTCGCCTGACGGAACGCCCGCGCGAACGCCTTGAACTCGGCCTCGGCGATGTGGTGCGGATCGCGTCCGCCGAGCACCCGCACGTGCACGGTGAGTCCAGCGTGGAACGTGATCGCCTCGAAGGAGTGCCGCACGAGCGAACCCGTGAAGTGGCCGCCGATGAGGTGCAGTTCGAACCCGCTCGGCTCGCCGTCGTGCACCAGATACGGTCGTCCCGAGATGTCGACGACGGCCTGCGCGAGCGCCTCGTCCAACGGCACGAGCGCGTCGCCGTAGCGGGAGATCCCGCTCTTGTCACCGAGCGCCTCGCGGATCGCCTGACCGAGCACGATCGAGACATCTTCCACGGTGTGGTGCGCGTCGATGTGCGTGTCCCCGGAGGCGCGCACGGTCAGGTCCGTCAGCGAGTGCTTGGCGAACGCCGTCAGCAGGTGGTCGAAGAACGGGACGGACGTGTCGATGCTGCTGCGGCCGGAGCCGTCGAGGTTCAGCTCGACCTCCACCGTCGACTCCGAGGTCGCGCGGTCGCGGCGGGCGGTGCGGGCGGTCATGCTGCCGATCCTACCGAGGCCAGGGCGTCCAGGAACGCCGTCGTCTCGGCCTCCGTCCCCGCGGTGACGCGCAGGTGCCCGGGGATCCCGACGTCGCGGATGAGGACGCCGCGGTCGTACAGCGCCCGCCACGTGGCCGCTGGATCGGCGACGCCGCCGAAGAGCACGAAGTTCGTCCAGGACTCGTGCGGGCGGTACCCGAGAGCCTCGAGAGTCGCCGAGATCCGGTCTCGCTGGACCACGATCTCGTCGACCATCGCAAGCATCGTCGGGGCGTTTCGCAGCGCGGCCACCGCCGCCGCCTGCGTGAGGCCGCTGAGGTGGTACGGCAGGCGCACGAGCCGCAGCGCGTCGATGAACGCGGGGTCGGCGGCCAGATACCCGACCCGGGCGCCGGCGAACGCGAACGCCTTGCTCATCGTCCGCGAT
The DNA here is from genome assembly GCF_037083505.1 of Microbacterium sp. CCNWLW41. Lineage (NCBI taxonomy): Bacteria > Bacillati > Actinomycetota > Actinomycetes > Micrococcales > Microbacteriaceae > Microbacterium > Microbacterium sp. CCNWLW41. Next base: position 731,031 of record NZ_JBAOJP010000003.1, on the reverse strand, counting down.
ACCGCCAGGCGCTCCCGGCCCGGCAGCAGGGTCAGCGCGGACGGCGATTCGTGCGGCGCGAACTCCTGATAAGCCTCGTCCACCACCACGACACCGCGGGACGCCTCGTACACCGCCTCGATCAGCTCAAGCGGAAGGGGGGTCCCGGTGGGGTTGTTCGGCGCGCACAGCAGGATGACATCGGGATCGGCGGCCGCGACCTGCGCGACCGCGTCGTCGACCGAGACGGTGTAGTCGGGCTGACGCTCCCCCGCCACCCACCGCGCCCCGGTCCCCTGTGCGAGCAGCGGGTACATCGAGTACGTGGGCGCGAAGCCGAAGACGGTGCGCCCGGGTCCTGCAAAGGCCTGCAGGATGTGCTGCAGCACCTCGTTCGACCCGTTCCCCGCCCAGATGCTCGCGGCGTCGAGATCGTGCCCGAGGTAGGACGCGAACGCCTCGCGCAGGGGCGTGAACTCCCGGTCGGGATACCGGTTCACCTCGTGAAGCGCGACGGCGATGTCATCGAGGATGTCGTCGGCCACCGCATCCGGGACCGGATGCGTGTTCTCGTTCACGTTCAGCGCGACAGGAAGCGGAGCCTGCGGAGCACCGTAGGGGCGGAGGCCGCGGAGGTCGTCGCGTAGCGGCAGGTCATCGAGGGAGACGGTCACCCTCACCATCGTAGGCGCGGAGCCGAGCCGGGTCCTCCAGATGACGCTTCGGCCAGAGGCCTGGGTCGGCGACCGGCTAGCGACCGGCCGCGTACTCCGCGGGGATCGACAGCTCGTCGCCGACCACCAGCGCGCCCGGGTCCACCAGGTTGAGGCGGGCCATGGCGTCCACCACGTCACGCGGATCGGACTCCGGGGCGACCTCGGCCGCGATGGACCACAGGGTGTCACCCGGCATGACGGTCACGGTGGCGAAGGACCCCGGCGTGGACGCCTCTCCCGAGGCGAGCGCGGAGCCGCCGCTGAGGACAGCGAAGCCGATCGCCGCGGCGACCGGGACAGCGACGAGACCGGCCAGCACGCGGCGACCCCGGACGGTGAGACGCAGCTGGGTGCGCGGGGCCGGGGTGAGGGTGATGCTGCTCATGTCGTCTGCTCCTTCGGGGATCTCGACGTCTGGTCCACCGTCGAGGTGAACCTACGTACCGAACCTATCTTCGAATTCGAACATCTGTCAACCATTCTTCGAGAAAACCTTCGGACGGGATCCCGACACGCTCGAACAGATCTTCCGCATCCGGCGAATACTCGGATACGGTTTCGATATCGGAAGCCCATCACGGACCACCGACATTCGAATCCGCCTCGGGTCCCGACGCCCGCAAGCACCTGGAGGATCAGCCATGAGCGACGGCGCCACGACCGACGCAGACATCCCCCGCACGCGACGCCGCAAGAGCCTCAGCGCCAAGCAGATGGCGATCCTCGAGGTGATCCAGACCTCGATCGCGCGGCACGGCTACCCGCCGAGCATGCGCGAGATCGGCGACGCCGTGGGGCTCAAGTCCCTCTCCAGCGTCACGCACCAGCTCGGCCAGCTCGAGCTGAGCGGCTATCTGCGGCGCGATCCGGGCAAGACCCGGGCGATGGAGGTGCTGATCGACCTCCCCGGCACCGCGGGCGAGAACCCGGCGGACACGGCGCCGTCCGTGGGCGACGCCGCCCTCGTGCCGCTGGTCGGCCGCATCGCCGCGGGCATCCCGATCACCGCCGAGCAGCAGGTGGAGGAGATCTTCCCGCTCCCGCGCCAGCTGGTCGGCAAGGGCGACCTGTTCATGCTCAAGGTGTCCGGCGAGTCCATGATCGACGCGGCCATCTGCGACGGCGACTGGGTCGTCGTGCGGTCGCAGAACACCGCCGACAACGGCGAGATCGTCGCGGCGATGCTGGACGGCGAGGCGACGGTGAAGACGTTCCGCCAGCGCGACGGGCACACGTGGCTGCTCCCGCGCAACTCCGCGTTCGAGCCGATCCTCGGCGACGACGCCGTGGTGCTCGGCAAGGTCGTCGCGGTCCTGCGCGCCGTCTGAATCCGCGCGCCGGCCCGGTGCGAGAAGAGGCGCCCTCCCGCGGGAGGGCGCCTCTTCCTTTGGCCGCTCAGACCGCGGCCGGGACCTCGGCACGGACGCGACGGGTCGCCTCCACGATGTTGCGCAGGGAGGCGTTGGTCTCCTCGTAGCCGCGGGTCTTCAGCCCGCAGTCCGGGTTGACCCAGAGCTGACGCTCCGGGATCTCCGCGACGGCGCGGCGCAGCAGGGTCTCGACCTCGTCCGCGCTGGGGACGCGCGGCGAGTGGATGTCGTACACGCCGGGACCGATCCCGTGATCGAATCCGGAGCCCGCGATGTCCGCGACGACCTCCATGCGGCTGCGCGCGGCCTCGATCGAGGTGACGTCGGCGTCGAGGGCGCGGATCGCGTCGATGACCACGCCGAACTCGGAGTAGCAGAGGTGCGTGTGCACCTGCGTCGCCGGCGCGGCGCCGGCCGTGGCCAGACGGAAGGAGTCCACCGACCACCGCAGGTACGCCGGCTGGTCGTCCTTCTTCAGCGGCAGGAGCTCGCGCAGCGCCGGCTCGTCCACCTGGATGACGCCGATCCCGGCTGCTTCGAGGTCGGCGATCTCGTCGCGCAGCGCCAGGGCCACCTGGTTCGCGGTCTCGGTCAGCGGCTGGTCGTCGCGCACGAACGACCAGGCGAGGATCGTCACCGGTCCGGTGAGCATCCCCTTGACGGGCTTCGCCGTGAGCGACTGCGCATACGCGGACCAGTCGACGGTGATCGGCGCCGGGCGCGAGACGTCCCCCCAGAGGATCGACGGACGGGTCGCGCGCGAGCCGTAGGACTGCACCCACCCGTGCTCGGTGACGTCGAACCCGTCGAGGTGCTCGGCGAAGTACTGGACCATGTCGTTGCGCTCCGGCTCCCCGTGGACGAGCACGTCGAGACCGAGGTCCTCCTGGAGGTCGATGACGCGGCGGATCTCCTCGCGCAGGAAGTCCTCGTAGTCCTCCTTCGTGACCTCGTCCCGGAGGTAGCGCGCCCTGGCCCGGCGGATCTCGCCCGTCTGAGGGAAGGACCCGATCGTCGTCAGCGGCAGGCTCGGCAGGTCCAGGGCGGCCTCCTGCGCGGCCACGCGGGCGTCGTAGTCGCCGCGGGAGAAGTCCTCGGCGGTCAGCGCCGCGGTGCGCTCCCGCACCGATCCGTCCCGGACGCCCGGAGCCCCGAGGCGGTCGGCCAGGGCCGCGGAGGCGGCGTCCAGCTCCGCGGCGATGGCGCTGCGTCCCTCGACGAGGCCCTGCGCCAGCGTGACGACCTGCGCGACTTTCTGATCCGCGAAGGCGAGCCACGAGACCAGGCGGGCATCCAGCTTCGACTCGTCGTCGACATCGTGCGGGACGTGCAGGAGCGAGGTGGACGTCGACGCGGAGACGGCTGCGGCACCGAGCTCTCGGAGCGCCTCGAGGCGTGCGAACGCCCCGGCGAGGTCGCCCCGCCAGATGTTGTGCCCGTCGACGACGCCGCCGACGAGGGTCTTCTCCGCCAGCCCCGGAACCGCCGCCGGGACCTCCCCGCGGACGAGATCCAGCCCGATCGCCTCGATCGGTGCCGTGGCGAGGACGGCGAGGTTCTCCCCCAGCGAGGCGTACGGAGCGGCCACGAAGATCGACGGCCGGTCCGTCGCGGAGCCGAGCGCCGCGTACGCCCGCGACGCTGCTGCGCCCAGGATCGTCGGAGCGGCGGGAAGGGACTCGCTCACGAGGGCCGGCTCGTCGAGCTGGACCCACTCCGCGCCCGCGGCCCGCAGCCGCGCGAGCAGCTCCCGGTACACGGGAAGGAGGTCATCGAGGCGGGTGAGCGGGTCGAAGCCCTCGGGAGCGCCGTCCGCCGCCTTGGCGAGAGCGAGCAGGGTCACCGGCCCCACGACGACCGGACGCGTCACGAAGCCCGCCGCGCGGGCCTCCTCGACCTCGCGGACGAGACGCTCGCTCGACAGTGAGAAGGAGGTCTGCGGGCCGATCTCCGGGACGAGGTAGTGATAGTTCGAGTCGAACCACTTGGTCATCTCCAGCGGCGCACGCTCGCCCTCGCCGCGGGCGATGGTGAACGAGGCCGCGAGACCGATCGATCCGTCGGCGTCGCGGAGGTCCTCGAAGCGCTCGGGGATGGCCCCGACGGTCACCGCCGCGTCCAGGACGTGGTCGTAGAACGAGAACGATTCCGGGATGGCCGAGTCGGCGCGACCGAGGCCGCGTGCGGCCAGCCGGTCACGGGTCTTCGCACGCAGCTCCGCGGCGGTCCGTTCCAGCTCCTGCTGGTCGATCCGCCCGGCCCAGAACGCCTCGACGGCCTTCTTCAGCTCGCGGCGCGGTCCGATGCGGGGGTAGCCGAGGATCGTTCCTACGGGGAATGCGGTCATGGCGGTCCTCTCTCTGGGTGGGAAGTCTCGAAGGTCGGGGTTCGTGAGCGGCTACGGCGCCGGCCGGGTCGGGAGGGACGCCCGGGGTCGGAGGATTCCGGCGTCCTCCAGCACGGTCAGGACGGTCGTGTGCTGGTTGAACGCGTACAGGTGCACGCCGGGCGCTCCCCCGGCGACGACGTCCCGGACGAGGTCGGCGGCCCACCGGATCCCGATCTCACGTCGTCCTTCCGCGGTGGGCTCCACCTCCAGGGCGATCGCGAGCTCGCTGGGCAGGTCCTCGCCCGTCAGCTCCAGCACGCGGTTCAACCGTGCCGGGGAGGTGATCGGCATGATGCCGGGCAGGATCGGGATGGTCACGCCGGCGCGACGCGCCCGTTCGACGAACGCCAGATAGTCGTCCGCGTGGAAGAACAGCTGCGTGATGGCGACGGTCGCGCCCGCGGCCTGCTTCGCCAGCAGTGCCTCGACGTCCTGGGTGCGGTGGGCGGACCGCGGATGTCCCTTGGGGAACGCCGCCACGGCGATCCGGACGCGTCGCCTCGGCGATACGCGGACCGCTCCCGGCGCGCCCGGGACCGGCTGCTCCTCGTACGGCGCGCGCTCCGCTTGCACCCGGTCGATCAGCTGCACGAGCTGCGCGGCGCTCTCCAGGTCCCCGAGGAAAGGGCCGTCCCCGGCGTCCGCCGGCGGGTCCCCCCGCAGGGCGAGGAAGCTGAGGATCCCCGCGTCCAGGAACTCGCGGATGAGCCGGGTCGCGCCGGCGTAGGTGTTGCCGACGCACGTCAGGTGGGCGAGCGGCTCGACGTCGGTGTGCTCGCGGATGAACCGCAGCACCTCGAGGGAGCGGCCGCCCGTCGAACCGCCGGCACCGTACGTCACGGAGATGAACTGCGGCCCGGCTGCCGCGAGATGGCGGACGGTGTCGTGCAGGGCCTCGGAGGACGAGTCGCTGCGCGGCGGGTACAGCTCGAACGAGAAGGGGACGGACGAGGCGTCGACACTCTCGCTCGGCTCCGGAGCGGGGACGCCGAGGGACGGATCGAAGGACATTCGCTCTCCCGGGGTGGCAGTCGGACGGCGGCCGCGCACGCCAGATCCTGGTCGTTCGCGGGCGGGTGCCGGGCTCGGCTGTCGCACCGCACCCGGAGGACGAAGGACGTCTCCGCGTGCTCGACCCTCACGGTAGAGCGCGACGCCACGACCGCGCATCCTCTGTGACGCCGTATGTCATCGCGCCGCGACCGCAGGCCCGCAGGCCCCCCGAAGCCGCCCGACCTCGCCGTGCCGCGATCCGGCCGGTGCTCCCCGATACGCTCGAAGCATGTCTGACCCGTACGGATCCTGGCCCTCCCTGCTGTCCGCCGCGGACCTCGCCGTCGCCGGGGTCCGCCTCGACGGTGCGCGCTTCGTCGGCGGTGACATCTGGTGGGGCGAGTCGATCCCCGCCGAGCGGGGACGCGTCGCGGTGCGCCGGCGCGCCGACGGCGGGATCGTCGACGTGCTCCCGGCCCCGTGGAGCGCGCGCTCGCGCGTGCACGAGTACGGCGGCGGTGCCTGGACCGTCGACGACGCGGGCGCCCTCTACTTCGTCGAGGACTCCGACCAGCGGGTGTACCGGCTCGATCCCGCCTCGGACCCCGTGCCGCTCACGGCGCCGGGGATCCGCTATGGAGGCCTCTCCGTCCGCGGCGGACGCCTGCTGGCCGTCGCCGAGGACCTCCGTCCCGATCCGCACCGGCGCGGCATCGTCGAGATCCCCCGGGACGGCTCCGCCGCGGACGACGAGGACGCGCTCGTCTGGCACGTGCGCGGCTCGGCGTTCTGGGCGCATCCCGCCCTGTCGCCGGACGGCTCCCGGGTCGCCTTCGTGGAGTGGAGCGGGCATGAGATGCCCTGGGAGGGCGCCCGTCTGTGCGTGACCGCTTCCGGCGGGGGCGATGTCGCGGCGCTGCGGACCCACGCCGCGCTGCAGCCGGAGTGGATCGGCGAGGACGAGCTGCTGTTCTCGGACGACGCCGGCGGCCGCTGGAACCTCCAACGCGTGCGCCTGGACGGGATCGAGGTGCGCCGCGGGCCGTCCGCCGTCGCCCCCGCCGACGCGGACACCGGCGGCGGCCTGTGGGTGCTGGGTCAGCGCTGGTATCGCCCGCTCGAGGACGGACGCATCGTGGCGGTCCGGACGAACGGCGCCGACGAACTCGTCGTCATCGAGCCCGGCGAGGATCCGGTCGTCCGCCTCCTCGACATCCCCGCGACGGCAGACCTCAGCCTCGAGGACGTCCTCGTCGACGCCGACGGCGCCCACCTCCTCCTCACCGGGCAGGGCGCGCAGGTCACGCCCGGGCTGTGGCGCGTGGACCTGGACGCCGCGACGGCCGAGGTCGTCCGCGGCGGGGATCCGGTCGACCCGAGGTGGGTGCCCGGCGCCCGGCCGCTCACCTTCTCCGGGCCGCACGGTCCGGTCCACGCCTTCGCCCATCTGCCGGCCAACCCGGACGCCGCGGCTCCGGCCCCGGAGGGCGAGCTCCCGCCCTTCGTCATCTCGGTGCACGGCGGCCCGACGGCGCATGTCTCCGGTGCCGTGGCGATGTGGATCACGTACCTGACCAGCCGCGGGATCGGTGTGCTGGAGGTGAACTACGGCGGCTCGACCGGATACGGCCGCGCGTACCGGGAGCGCCTGGACGGACAGTGGGGCATCGCGGACGTCGACGACGTGCTGGCCGCCGCCGAGGGGCTCGCGGCCTCCGGCCTCGCGGACCCGGCGCGCCTGGCGATCCGCGGGGGCTCGGCCGGCGGGTGGACGGTGCTGTCGGCGCTCGTCCGCGGAGGCGTCTTCGCCGCCGGCATCAGCCGATACGGCGTGAGCGACCTGCGGGCCCTCGCCGAGGACACGCACGACTTCGAGCGGTACTACCTCGATGGCCTCGTCGGCCCGCTCCCGGAGGCCGAGGACGTCTACATCGCGCGTTCGCCGCTCACGCACGTCGACCGGATCGACGTCCCGGTGCTCCTGCTCCAGGGCGAGGAGGACCGGGTCGTGCCGCCTGCGCAGTCCGAGGCGATCCGCGACGCCCTGGCTGCGCGCGGGGTGCCCCATGAGTACGTGCTGTACCCCGGAGAGGGGCATGGATTCCGGCAGGCGGCCACCATCGCCGACGCCGCCGAGCGCGAGCTCCGGTTCCTCGGCTCCGTCTTCGGCTTCGATCCGCGCCCCTGACCCCGAATCCGAATTCGAGTCCCGAGCGTCCGCGCGAGCTCAGGCAAACGCGCGAGAACAGGCGACGCGCGCCGCTCGATGCCTGTTCTCGCGCGTTCGCCTGTTGCCGGGCGGGCGAGTCAGCGGTGGTGCGTCACTCTCCGAGGCGGTTGCGCAGGCGCATGGCCCGCTCCGCGTCGCGCGTGTCCTGACGCTCGCGCAGCGTCTGGCGCTTGTCGAACTCGCGCTTGCCCTTGGCGAGGGCGATCTCGACCTTGGCGCGGCCGTCGGAGAAGTACAGTCGCAGCGGCACGAGGGTGTAGCCGCCCGCCGAGACCGCGTGCGAGAGCTTGGCGATCTCCTCCTTGTGCAGCAGGAGCTTCCGGATCCGCTTGGCGGAGTGGTTCGTCCAGTGTCCCTGCGAGTACTCCGGGATGTGCACGGCGTCGAGGAACGCCTCGCCGCCCTTGACGAACGCATAGCCGTCGGTGAGGTTCGCGCGTCCCTGACGCAGCGACTTCACCTCCGTGCCGGTGAGCACCAGCCCGGCCTCGTACGACTTCTCGAGGTTGTAGTCGTGACGGGCACGACGATTGGTCGCGACGACCTTCTCCCCGCGTTCCCTGGGCATGGCTCTCTCTCCTGACTGCGGCCCGCATCCTCAGCGGGCCAGCCTGTCAGCCTACCGGATCAGGCCCGCAGCCAGCGACGGATGGCGAACCCCGCGGACAGCGCCGCCAGCACGATCCCGATCGCGATGAGCACCGGCACGACGAGGAAGGCGTCCTGCATCGTCACCCACGAGGTGATGAACGGGACCCTCCCCGCCAGGTACTGGTTCACTCCGAAGTGGACCCCGAGCACCACCGCGACGCTCGCCAGGATCGATCCGATCACCGCGGCGAAGACGCCCTCGAGCACGAACGGGGTCTGGATGAACCGGTTCGACGCGCCGACCAGGCGCATGATCCCGATCTCCCGGCGCCGCGCGTAGGCGGACAGCCGGATCGTCGTCCCGATCAGCAGCACGGCGGCGATGAGCATCAGCACCGCGATGCCCACGGCGATGTAGGTGGCGACGGTCAGCGCCGAGAACAGCGGGTCCAGGTACTCGAGCTGGTCCTTGACCTCCTCGACGCCCTTCACCCCCTGGAAGGCCTCCGTGATGACCGGCGACTGGGCGGGGTCCTTCAGACTCACCCAGTACGTCTCGTTCATCTGTTCCGGAGTGATGACGTCGGCGTAGTCCTCGCCGACGAGCGCGAGGGTGTTCTGGTAGGCCTCGTCGCGGTTCTCGAAGCGCACGTCCGAGATGAGCGGTGCGAGCGTCGCGCTCTCCAGCTCCGCCTTGACCGCGGCCAGCTGCTCCTCGGTCGCGGTGCCGTCGACGCATTCCTCGTTCGTCGACACGGCCGAGCACATGATCACGCCGACCTGCGCCCGGTCTTCCCAGAAGGCGCGCATGGTGCCGATCTGGGACTGCATCAGGATCGCCGCCCCGACGAAGGTGAGCGAGACGAACGTGACGAGCACCACGGAGATGACCATCGACGCATTGCGCCGCAGCCCGGTGAAGGCCTCGGAGAGGATGAGTCCGAACCTCATGACGTCGGCCCCACTTCCTCGTCGTCGCCCCGGTCGAGCCCCAGGCGATCAGCGACTCCCAGCTCGGCGACCTCGACGGTCGGTGCCGGGGCCGCGGGCGCGACCGGCTCCTTCTCCCCCGCCGGCTTCTCCGCCGGTCGCTGCTCAGCGGCCACGTCGGCGGCGGATTCCGCGGTGCGCGGATCCTCGGCGGGGCGCTCGGCAGCGGGGACGATCGGCTCGGCGATCTGGGCCGCGGTCTCGCGCTGCACCTCCAGTGCGGCGGTCAGCGCCGCGGTCGCCGCCGCGCCCTTGATCGCCTCGGGCGTCAGCCGCGGCACGTTGGACGTGTCGCCATAGCCGCCGCGGACCTCGTCGCGCACCAGCTCTCCGTCGCGCAGCTCGATGACGCGCCGGCGCATCTGGTCCACGAAGCCCGCCTCGTGAGTCGCCATCAGGACGGTGGTGCCGCCGGCGTTGATCCGGGCCAGCAGCTGCATGATGTCCACGGACGTGGCGGGGTCGAGGTTTCCGGTGGGCTCGTCGGCGAGGACGATGGCCGGCCGGTTCACGATCGCGCGGGCGATCGCGACGCGCTGCTGCTCGCCTCCGGAGAGCTCGTGCGGGAGCCGCTTCTCCTTGCCGGCGAGCCCGACGAGGGCCAGCGCCTCGGGAACGGCCTGGTGGATGAACCCGCGGGAGGATCCGATGACCTGCAGCGTGAACGCGACGTTCTGGAACACGGTCTTGGACGGGAGCAGGCGGAAGTCCTGGAAGACCGAGCCGATGTTGCGCCGGAAGTACGGCACCTTGCGGTTCGCGATGGTCTTCAGGTCGCGGCCGAGCACCGCGACGCGACCGGAGGTCGGGGACTCCTCACGGAGGATGAGCTGAAGGCAGGAGCTCTTCCCGGATCCGGAGGCTCCGACGAGGAAGACGAACTCGCCCCGCTGCACTTCGAAGTCGACTCCGGACAGCGCGGGGCGTTTCGTCCCGCGGTAGCGCTTGGTGACGTTGTCGAATCGGATCATGGCGTCTTGAGCCTAAGCGGGCGACCGGCCGTGCCCGCGAGCGACACCCCGCACCCGGGACACGCACAGACCCCGCGCGCGCAACGGGGACCCGATCAGTCGAGGCCGCGCTGGCCGACCTGATCGCGCCACCAGGACGTCTCGACGAAACCGCGCTTGAGGAAGACGAGCTCCTGATGAGCCGACCACCCCTTCACGCCCTCGAGCGTGCCGATCGTATGCGTCAGATACTGGTGGAGCGCCTCGGTGCCGGGAAGGATCAGCTCGCAGTACAGCGCGCTCTCGTCGAGCGGAGCCGCGAGGAATCGAACGGCGTCGTGCTCGGCGAGCTCCTCGGCCACTGCGGTCAGCCGGGAAGGCTCGATGCGCAGCAGCAGGAGAGTCTCGGCGCTCATCCCGAGAGCGGCGGCGGACACGACCGTCCCCGGCGTCAGGCATCCGTTCGCGCGCATGCGCTCGTAGCGCCGGCGCACGCTGGACTCGTTCACATTCAGCTCGGCGGCGATCGATGAGAAGGAGGCTCTCCCGTCTTCCGCGAGTACCGCGATGATGCGACGGTCCGTGTCGTCGAAGTGGCCGGGGTCGCAGGTGTTGGGGGCCGGCATCCGTACCCGCACCTGCTTCTGGCGCTCCGCCGCCGGAAGCAGTTGCCTGCCCCAGTCGAAACTCACTTTGTGGGTGTGCAGCAGCAAGTCGCTGCGCCAGCGCTCCACACCGGGAATGGACTGCAACCCCGTCAGGACCCGCGTGTAGTTGGCAGACTCCCCCGAGATGATCACTTCCGCGAAGATGTCGAACTTCCCCGTGACCAGCGCCACGAAGCGCACATGCGGCGACTCCACGAGCTTCTCCGCGACTTCCACCTGCCGGCCCGGTGTGCAGTTGATCCGGATCAGGTAGGTCTCGACGTATCCGTCGTACCCGAGGGTCGGCAGCACATCCACCCGGACGATGCCGTCGTTCAGCAGTTGTTGCCCCCTCCGAGCGACGGTCGACACCGGCGCGTCGGCGAATTCCGCCAGCGCCGTCCAGCTCGCGCGGCCGTCCTGCTGCAGGCCGATGATGATCCGGCGATCGAGCTCGTCCACGACGCGGCCGGTGACCGAAGGGGTCATCGCGCCCGCGACGACGGGTACACCCTGTGCAGGAACTCCCGAACGGTCCGTGTCCACGCGTCGGCCTCTTCGATCTGCGGAGAGTGGCCCGAACGCTCAAAGACGACGAGTTCGGAGTCCGGAACCAGCTCGGCGATTGTCTCGCTACACGATACCGGCGTGATCCAGTCCGTCCTGCCCACCGTGATCAGTGTCGGAGCGGCGATCGAAGGCAGCTGCGCCTTGATGTCGTAGTGCGGCATGTTCACCGAGAAGGCGTAATTGTGCGCCTCGTAACGGTAGGGGGTCGCTTCGACCTTGCGTTCGACCGCTTCCGGGTCGTACACGAAGTCGTACAGCGGCAGGATCTCGCGCCAGCAGTCCTTCAGATCGGCGTCGTCGCGAACCCGCCCCTCGTCGATGCGGTCGAACTTCTCCATGTCGATCGTGACCCGGTCAGTGGCCAGCGCGTTCCTCCGTGCCGCATCGGCGTTGCGGTTGTCCGGTGACGTGTCCCGCAGCACGACCGCGGCGACGCGGTCCGGGTAGCGCACGGCGTACTCCATCGCCAGGAAGCCGCCGTACGACCCGCCTGCGATCGCGATCTCGTCGGCGCCGACCCATTCCCGCAGCCCGTCGATATCCGCCGCCCACTGCTCGTGACTGAACGCGCCCTTGCCCTCGCTCTGTCCACTGCCGCGGGCGTCGAAGACCACGACCCGGTATTCGTCCGCGAGCCTGCCGAAGCTGGCGCGCGGCTCTGCTCGGGAGCCGAGCCCCGGCGCGCCGTGGTGCGCGATGATCACCGGGGCGTCCTCCGGCCCCAGCACCTCCACCGCCAGGCGGTTTCCATTGACCTCCACCCACTGCGCGTCCGTCGTCGCCGCCGCGAACTCCGGCGAAACCTCGTTGCCGCTCATCGTCTACGTTCCTCTCTTCCTGTTCCTGATGACTGCGGATCGTGCCCGTCAGAGCGCGATCGTGCAGTCGTCCAGCCCTCGCGGATACGAGGTGAGCGCCTCGGCGCCGTGGTCCGTGACGAGCATGCTGTCGCTGATCCGGTAGCCGGCATGCCCACGGATGTAGATGCCCGGCTCGTTGGAGACGACCATGCCCGCCTCCAGCACGGTCGCATCGCCATCCTCCAGCCACGGCGGCTCGTGCATCCCGAGTCCGATGCCGTGCCCCTGACGATGTCTGATGTGCTCGCCGAACCCCGCGGCTCTGATCACGTCCAGGCAGATCCGGTTCGACTCGCGGCACTCCACGCCCGCGCGGATCGCCCGGGATCCGGTCTCCTGCGCACGTCGGACCGCGTCATGGAACGCTCGCTGCCTCGGCGTCGGCTCGCCGAGCACGAACGTGCGCTCGCCCTCGACGAAGCGTCCGCCGACCGCGCACCCCAGGGACAGCATGAAGGTGTCGCCAGGCGCTAGACGTCGCTCGGAGGGCAGGCCGTGCGGGTAAGACGAATTGTCACCGGTGTACACGAGACCGCCGGCCTGGAACGAGGAGACCACGACGTCTCGGTGCTCGTCGTACATCATCTCGGTTCCGACCGCGGCGACGTGCGCGGCGAGCTCGGCCTCGGAGGGCGGTCGGCCGCGGCCGACCGCGTCGCGGATCAGCGCGACCGCCGACTCGAGCATGCGGTCCGTGATCCTCGCTGCCTCACGGTGCAGGGCGATCTCTTCGGGGAACTTCACGTACCGCGCGCGAGCGACGAGGTCGGTCGGCACCCAGGAGGTTTCCGTGAAGACCTTCTGCGCGGCCAGCAGCCGTTCCGTGGTCATCATTGTCGTGACGCCGATCCGGCGGCGACGACGGCCCACCGCGGCGGCGAGGAAAGAGAACGGCGCAACCACGCCGGGGAACTCCGGGAAGGCGACCAGCTCCGCACGGGCGGACTGCGCGGTCGCGTACTCACGCTCCAGTTCGGGCAGCAGCATCACGGTGCGGCCGTCTCCATCGATCCACACCGCGACCGGTCGCTCGGAGGCGTGGTGGAAGAAGCCGGTCAGGTACGCGACGTCCTCGGGGTGGTCGGTGAGGATCGCGTCGAACCCGGCCGCGGCCATGCGCTCCCGAACCCGCTCCTGCGGGCGGTTGAAGAAGTCCTCGGGCAGGCGCTGCGAGAACGCGGTCATCGTGTGGCTCCGTTCCTGGTCGTCATCGCTTGCGGCTGCGGGGGTTGCGCGCGTCGTTGTAGGCGATCGAGAGCAGCGTCGCCGAGAGCACCAGCACGAGAATCGCGATCGACGGGAAGAGGGTGAGCCACCAGGCGCTGGACATCGCACCCGCCTGCTGCGCCTCGAAGAGGATCCGCCCCCAGGACCAGGTGGTCGGGTCACCGAGACCGAGGAACGCGAGCCCCGCCGCGGAGAGGACGGCTCGGGACGCGGTGACGACCACGGACACCACGACCACCGGGGTCACCGCGGGAAGCACGTGCCGGCTGATGATCCACCACGGGGAGGTCGTCATCAGACGGGAGGCGTCGACGTAGGGCAGGTTCACGACGGTGAGGGCCTGTGAGCGCACCAGACGGGTGACCTCGGGCCAGGAGAATGCAGCGACGACAAAGATGATGGTGGACGTGCTGGGCCCGGCCAGCGCCGCGATGAGGATCATCAGCGGGAGCACCGGCAGCGACAGGGTCATGTCGACGATCACGCTGATGAAGCCGTCGAACCGGCGGAAGTAGGCGCCCAGCACGGCGACGAGCGTTCCGAAGGCGATAGCGATCACCGATGCGGCGACGGCGACGAGCACGCTCTGCTGCGTACCCCAGATGACCTCGTCGAACACGTCGCGCCCCAGGCTGTCCGTCCCGAACCAGTGGTCGGAACTCGGCGGCTTGAGCACGTCCGTCCCGTAACTGGCCGGATAGGGGGCGATCAGGGGCGCCGCCACCGAGATGACCACGAGCAGCAGCAGACAGGCCAGCGAGATCATCCCCAGCGGGTCTCGGCGGAAAGCCCGCCAGGTCTGCGCGGAGGCGCGAGAGGTCTCGGTGGCGACCGGTTCGGCCGTCGCGATCGAGTTCACCAGTGCTTCGGTCATGAGGTCTTCACCCGGGGGTCGAGGTATCCATAAACGATGTCGGTGGCGGTGTTCGCGACGACGACGGTCAGCGCGAGCATGAGGAACGCGCCCTGTAGCACCGGGAAGTCGAGCTGGGTGACGGCGTCGTAGATGCCTCGACCGATGCCGGGATACGCGAACACGGTCTCGGTGAGCACGGCGCCGCCCACGAGGAACCCCAGTTGCAGGCCGATCAGGGTCGTCGTAGGCAGCAGCGCGTTGCGCAGCGAGTGCTTCCACAGGATCCGGCGGTACGGCAGCCCGTTCGCGTGAGCGAGCGTGACGTAGTCCTCGCCGAGCGCGTCGATCAGGGTCGAACGCATCGTCAGGATGTAGGAGCCGACCTGCACGAGCATCAGCGATGCGGCGGGCAGGACAAGGTGCCTGGCGACGCTGAGGTACCAGTCCCCGCCGTAGGCGTCGTTGTCGTAGGCACCGCCGATCGGGAACCAACCCAGCATCAGCCCGAACACGAACAGCAGAAACACCGCGACGCTGGGCACGAACAAAGACTGTCCGGTGACGCCGATGACCTGCAGCGCCCGGTCCACGAACGTGCCTTTGCGCGCTGCGGCGGCGACGCCCAGCGGTATGCCGATGATGATCGTCATCGCCAGAGCGGTCAGTGTGAGCAGCAGCGTCCATGGCAGCCGCTGCATCAGCACCTCGGTCACCGGGATGGACTGCGTGAACGAGATGCCGAGGTTGCCTTGCAGAAGCTGCCACATGTACAGCAGGTACTGCACGATGAGGGGCTGGTCGAGCCCGTACTGTTCGAGGATGGTCGCCCGGATCTCCGGCGTCATGTTCGGGCTCGCAAGAGCCGTCGCCGGATCGCCCGGCAGGATGCGCAGCAGCAGGAAAGTGACGGTCACGGCGAACCAGATCGTGAGCGCTCCGCGTGCGAGCCTGCCGAGGATGAAGGAGAAACGGGACACCCGGGCGACCTTCCTGTGGGTTCCGGTCAGCCGGCCGGCGTGGCCGACGCGATCGAGACCGGGTTGACGATCGACAGCAGCTCGCTGGGTTTCGAGACGAAGCCCGTCCACTTGTCGCTCGCGGCGAAGAACAGGTTCTGCGTGTACATGACGTTGTCGTAGACCTCCTCGTGCACGATCCTGTTCGCCTGCTGCATGACGTCGATCCGCTCCTTCTTGTCGAAGGTCACCATGGCCTGCTCGATGAGCGCGTTCAACTGCGGGTCGTCGACATGGGTGTAGTTGATCGCACCCCCGGGGAGGTACGACAGCGAGAAGTTCGTCGCAGGGTCGTCCATGATCGCGAAGTTGCCCGCGTAGATGTCGTAGGCGCCCTCGTTGGTCATGGACAGATAGGTGTTCCTCTCGGCGCCCTTCAGCTCGACGGTGATGCCGGCCTTGGCTGCGCCGTCCTTCACCATCTGCGCCCATTGGCTGGTGACGGCGTCCTGCAGCGAGTAGATGAGGGTGAACTTCACCGGGAACTTCCCCGATGCGTCGGCGGTGTACCCCGCCTTCTCCATCAGCGTGCGCGCCTTCTCCGGGTCGTAGGCGTATTCCTCGATGCTCGTGTCGACGTAGTCCTTGAGCACCGGCATGAGGGCACTCGACTCGGTCGACACGGCCTGGCCCTGCAGCACCACGCTGCGGATGGCGTCGTAGTCCACGGCGTGTGCGAGCGCCTGGCGCACCTCGGTCTTCTTCAGGTCGGCGTTGTCCATGTTGTAGACCATGTGGGCGTAGCCAAGGCCTGGCGCCTCGATGACCTGCAGTCCCGGCGCGGACGACAGCTTGTCGACCTGAGCCGGCGGAAGCGCGTTGGCGATGACGTCGATCTCACCGCTCTGCAGCGCGAGGATCTCCGTGTTGACGTCGGGGTACACCCGATACACGACCTTGGCGGGCCCGGGAACGCCGCCCTCGACGAACGGGTAGTCGTCGACGCGCGCGAGCGTGTAATGCTGACCCACCTGGTAGTCCGTCATGATGAAAGGACCGAGGCCCACCCAGCCCCCGTCCTTGCCGTCGTTGGCGAACGTGGCGATCGACCCGTGCGCTTCGAACACGTGCCGAGGGACGACCACACCCCAGAACCCGATCTCTTCCACGATCGAGGCGTCGGGCTTGAGCAGCGTCATCTCGACCCTGGTGTCGGACACGGCGGTCGCGACGTCCAGGTTGCCGAGCTGACCGTAGAACGTCCCGGGCGCCTGATCCCTCTTCACGGCGTTGAGCGTCCAGGCGACGTCCTCCGCCGTGAGGGGCGTCCCGTCGCTCCAGGTCAGGCCGGGTCTGATCTCGTAGAACCCGGTCGTGTCGTCGACGTACCCCCACTTCTCCGCGAGGAACGGCTCCTTGGAGCCGTCGTCGGCGATCGAGAGCAGATGCGGGTACATCAGATTGGTGACCCACGAGTCGGTGCGGCTGTTGCCGAGCACCGGATTGAAGTTGACCACGTCGCTCGTGGTGCCGATCGACAGCGTCTTGTCCGTCGGCCCCGTTCCCGTGCCCGTGCCGCTCGGCTCGGCCGGCGCCGACGGCGCACAAGCCGACAGCGCCAAGGCGGCCGCGACCAGGGCGGCCGCCACTGCGCTTCTTCTCATCAGACCCAAACCTCCTCGAGGACCCGCATCGTGTTGCCCCCGACGACCCTGCGGATCTCATCGTCGGAGTAATCGTTCTTCACCAGCCAGCCGATGATGTTGTAGAAGGCCTCGGCGGGGTTCTCCACCCCGTCGACGTACGGCTGCTTCTCGTAGTCGACGTGTCCGTGTGCCTGCCCGATGGACAGGTTCGAAGCGAACGCGTCGTGCAGTCCGACGTGGTCGCCGAACAGCGTGTCCGGTCCGAAGCTGACGTGGTCGATGCCGACCAGGTCCACGCAGTACTGGAAGTGATCCATGACCGAGTCCAGGGAGTGCCGGGGGTGGGTGGGCGACAGTGTGGTGTGCGGCGCCGCCTCGATGCCGATGACCCCGCCGCGCCGGGCGCACTCGATGATGGTCTCGTCGGTCTTCATCCTGTTCGTCGGCCACAGTCCCCGGGCGCCAGCGTGCGTGATGAAGACCGGGACCTTGGAGTGCTTGATGACGTCGAGGCAGGTACGGTCGCCGGAGTGCGAGATGTCGATCGCGATGCCGAGCTTGTTCATCCGTTCGACGGCGCGCTCGCCGAAGTAGGTCAGGCCGCCGTCGCCGCGCTCCTTCAAGCCGCTGCCGAGGGTGTTGGCCTCCGAGTACGCGATGCCCATCTGACGCACCCCGAAGCCGTACAGCACGTCCAGCCGGTCGATCTCGTTCTCGATCATGGTGGCTGCTTCAAGCGCGAAGACATGTGCGATGCGACCGGTCTCGGCCGCGTGCCGGATGTCGGTGATCGACTCCGCCTTGATGACGAAGTCCTGGTGGGCCATGTCCGCCATCCGGACGCCGAGGTCGAAGAGGACATCCTGATACTTCCACCCCGCGTCTGACGAGATGCAGCAGGTGCCGTCCATGCCGTTGTCGAAGACGGCGGTCAGGCCGGATCGCGACAGCCCTTCGTATGCAGTGGGCTCTCGGCCCTGGCGGATGTGATCGCGGAGCTCTCCCATGTCCTCGGGGAACACCTGCACGTGCTCATGAAGGGAGATCACCGTCTCCTCGCGGAGTAGGCGCTCGGTCCGCTCGGTCTGCCCCTCGCTCAGCTGCAGGCCCTGATAGGCGGGCACCCGCCCGATCTGCTTCGCGTAGCGGAACCGGCGGAAGTCCGTACCGGGCTCCAGGTAGTCATACGCGGTGTAGCCGGTGTACCGCTCTGCTGGTTCGATCACGTCACGCTCCTTGCCGCCCGCCCGTGGGGTCCGTCCCGCATCGTCGACGTGGCCATCTCGAATCTCAGCTAATTCGGCGCACATGTCAAGCAATTTGAGAAAATTCGGCATGATCGTTGCATCGAATGATGGGTTGAGGCAGAGTGGCACGCATGAGCAAAGACGCAGTCGCCGGGCCGACCTCGTCGGCGAAGGACGACGTCGTCCTGGACACCGCCGGTCTTCGGGTCGTGATCGGCAAGGGCGCGGACGCGACGCCGATCGTGCACGGGGTGGATCTCCGCGTGCGGCGCGGCGAGGTGGTGGCGCTGCTCGGCGAGTCCGGATCCGGCAAGTCCGTGACGGCACGGGCCCTCATGGGGCTGCAGGAGGATGCGGTCGTCACCGCCGAGCGACTCGTGCTGGGCTCCACGGACCTCCTCACGTGCGCCCCTGAGCAACGCCGCCGACTGCGAGGGGAGTCGATGAGCCTCGTGCTCCAGGACGCCCTGTCCGCGTTGAACCCTGTGCTCACCATCGGCGACCAGATCGGCGAGCTCATCCGGGCGCATCGCGCCCTGCCTCGGGCGGCCGCCCGTGGCCGCGCTGCCGAGCTGTTGACGCTCGTCGGCATCCCTTCCGCATCCCGTCGGATCGACGACTACCCACACCAGTTCTCGGGCGGAATGCGCCAGCGGATCCTGATCGCGATGGCCATCGCCCTTGAGCCGCGCCTGCTGATCGCGGACGAGCCGACCACAGCGCTGGACGTGACCGTCCAAGCGCAGATCCTGGATCTGCTCGAACGGTTGCGGAGGGAATTGGGCATGGGCGTGCTGCTGATCACGCACGACCTGGGCGTCGTCATGGAGGTCGCCGACCGCGTCTGCGTCATGTACGCCGGTCGCATCGTGGAAGCCGGAGAGGCGGATTCGGTCCTCACCCGCCCCGCGCACCCCTACACGGAGGCGCTTCTGCGCTCGATCCCGCAGGGCGCCACCCGCGGCGAGGCGCTGTTCGCCATCCCCGGCTCCCCGCCGAACCCGGCGACGCACACCTCGGGCTGCGCGTTCGCGCCCCGCTGCCACATGGTCATCGAGCGCTGTCGCAGCGAGCGCCCTCCGCTGGCGATGGCTCGCGCATCTCAGGTCTCAGCCTGCTTCCGCACCGAGGATCTCCTCCATGATGTCGCCTAAGGATTCCGGCGAGGTCGTGCTCGAGGCCCACGCCCTGACCAGGACGTTCAACGCCGGTTCCCGGCTGCGTCCGACGAAGGTCTCCGCGGTCGCCGGGGTCGATCTCACCCTCCGCTCCGGCGAGGTGCTCGGCGTCGTCGGGGAATCCGGATGCGGCAAGTCCACCCTCGCGCGGATGCTGGTGGGTCTGGAGACACCCGATGGCGGCTCGTTGGCCTACCGGGGCATCGACGTCACAGGGGGTCGCCATCGCGACCGGAAGCACCTGCGACGGGGCGTCCAGATGATCTTCCAGGACCCGTACACCTCACTGAACCCACGGATGACCGTCGGAGAGATCATCGCCGAGCCGATGGCCGCCGTGCGACGCGGCTCCCCCGCCTCCCGGCGCGAACGCGTCGCAGAGCTGCTCGATGTGGTCGGGCTCTCGCCGTCGATGATGGGTCGGTACCCGCACCAGTTCTCCGGCGGGCAGCGGCAGCGGATCGGCATCGCGCGGTCGCTTGTGCTCGATCCGGACGTCCTGGTGTGCGACGAGCCGGTGTCCGCGCTGGACGTCTCCGTGCAGGCGCAGGTGATCAACCTGCTGTCGGGCATCCGCGACCGTTTGGGCGTCGCCATGGTCTTCATCGCCCACGATCTCTCCGTCGTTCAGCATCTCGCTGATCGCGTCGCGGTGATGTACCTGGGCAGGATCGCCGAGACGGGCGCGACCGAGGACGTCTACACCCGCCCCGCGCATCCCTACACGCGGGCGCTGCTCTCCGCGGTCCCGCCGCGTACGCGGGCTGAACGCGGCAAGCTCGGTCGCCGGCATCTGCTCACGGGGGAACCGCCGTCACCGCTGGACCCGCCCGACGGGTGCCGTTTCCACCCGCGGTGCTCCTTCGCACGAGAGGAGTGCCGGGATCGGCTCCCCGTACTGCGGACGCCCGACGGGCCGGTGACACCGCGGGAGGTCGCGTGCCACTTCGCCGAGGAGATCGCGCAGAACGAGGCGGAACGGGAGCCCTCCTCGATCGATCTCGACCCCGCGCTCTGAACGGACGGTCAGAGGCGCACGTAGACCGGGGATCCCCAGATCCCGCGGTGCTCGACGTAGCGGCCGAAGTCCGGCGAGTCGATCATGCCGCCGGCACCGTCGTAGATGCCGATGTGCTGGCCGGGCCACCACAGCAGGTCCCCCGCCTGCGCCTCAGCCGGCGAGATGACGGTACCGAGCGCCGCCTGGCTGTCGGCGCCGCGCGGCAGGCTGATCCCGTACTTCCCGAACACGTACTGGACGAGCCCGTCGCACGAGAAGGAGTCGGACGGGTCGTTGCCGTACCCGTAGGGCACGACGCCGACGAAGGTCTCTGCAAGAGCGACGATGTTCGCTCCGGAGTACCCCTGCGGGACCGGCGACGCGACGTACTCCTCGGGGGGCTGCTCGTCGGCGGACGGCTCCTCGTCGACACCGTCAGGCACTGAGGCGAGTCCGGGCTCCGGGGCGGCGACCGGCTCCGGCGCCGGCGGCGGGGGAACCTCGACCGTGTACCCCTCGCGGGCCGGCTGCGGACGATCCTGAGCGGCCGAGGCCACGATGTACGTCTGCGCGGGCACGGCGAGCGACACCGTGTGGACGGGCGGCGGAGCCTCCCCGGGGAGCGCCGCGTGTGCGGCCACTGCGGCGAAGGGGACGATCAGGGTCGCTATCGCGGACGACGCCGCTATTCTCCGTGTCCAAGCCATCGAGAGACCACCCTACGACCGCCCGGCGAGATTCCGTTCAGCGGACTCACAGAATCGCGCCGTGTCGGACGACGAAAGGATCAGTCGTCGTCGTCCTTGCGCTTGCGCCAGCGGATCCCCGCCGAGATGAAGCCGTCCAGGTCGCCGTCGAAGACGGTCGCGGGGTTGCCGGACTCGTATCCGGTGCGCAGGTCCTTGACGAGCTGCTGTCCGTAGAGGAAGTACGAGCGCATCTGATCGCCCCAGCTCGCGGTGATGTTGCCCGCCAGCTCCTTCTTCTTGGCCGCCTCCTCCTCCTTCTGGAGGAGCAGGAGCCGCGTCTGCAGCACGCGCATGGCGGCCGCGCGGTTCTGGATCTGCGACTTCTCGTTCTGCATCGAGACGACGATGCCGGTCGGGAGGTGCGTGATGCGCACCGCGGAGTCCGTGGTGTTCACGGACTGGCCGCCGGGGCCCGACGAGCGGAAGACGTCGACGCGGATGTCGCCCTCGGGGATGTCGACCTCGGTCGCCTCCTCCATGAGCGGGATGACCTCGACCGCGGCGAACGAGGTCTGCCGCTTGTCGGCGGACCCGAACGGGCTGATGCGTGCGAGACGGTGCGTGCCGGCCTCGACGGACAGGGTGCCGAACGCGTAGGGGGCGTCGACCTCGAACGTGGCCGACTTGATGCCGGCGCCCTCCGCATAGGAGGTGTCCATCACCTTGACGGGGTACTTGTGCTGCTCCGCCCAGCGCAGGTACATGCGCAGGAGCATCTCGGCGAAGTCCGTGGCGTCGTCGCCGCCGGCGCCCGAGCGGATGGTGATGATGGCGGCGCGCTCGTCGTACTCGCCGTCCAGCAGGGTCTGCACCTCGAGCTGGTTGATCGTCTCGGTGAGCGCGGCGAGCTCGCTGCGCGCCTCGGCGGCGGAGTCCTCGTCGTCCATCTCGTTGGCGAGGTCGACGAGCACCTCCAGGTCGTCGAGGCGCTGCTCCACCTCGGTCACCCGCTTGAGCTCGGCCTGCTTGTGGCTGAGGGCGCTGGTGACCTTCTGCGCCTTCTCGGGGTCGTCCCAGAGGTCGGGCGCGCCGGCCTCCTCGCTGAGGCGGGCGATGTCGGTGCGCAGACCGTCGGTGTTCACGACCTCGCGGATGTCGCCGAAGGTCTGTCGGAGGGCCGCGATGTCGGCGGAGAGATCGAGTTCGAGCATGGCACTTCAGACTATCGCGCCGGCGGGCCTTCCGCCGCGCGCGGCATCCCCGGGCACCGCGGCCTCGCCGCGCCGCCTGCCCGGCGACCGCGCGCCGACGGCGTAGCGTGGGGACCATGGCAACCCGCGCGAGCGCCGTCCTGCGGCAGTACGGGCCCATGGTGTACCTGCCGACGCTGCTCTTCGCGATCGGCGAGGGCGCGGTGCTGCCGCTCATCCCGGTCATCGCGGCCGGACGCGGCGCCGATCTCGCGACCGCCGCCCTCGTCGCCTCCGCCCTCGTGGTCGGGCAACTCTGCGGGAACCTCCCCGCGGGATGGCTCGTGGCCCGCATCGGCGAGCGCTACACCATGGTGATCGCCGGCGGACTGTCGCTGGTCGGCGCCGTGGCCAGCGCCCTGGCACCCAGCCTGATCCTGTTCACCGCCGCCGTCTTCGTGGTCGGGATGTCCGCGGCGGCCTTCGGGCTGGCCCGTCATGCGTTCATGACCACGCGCGTGCCGCTGGAGTTCCGGGCTCGGGCGCTGTCGCTGCTCGGAGGCTCCTTCCGCCTGGGCATGTTCCTCGGCCCGTTCCTCGCGGCGGTCCTGCTGAGCGTGTTCGGGACGGAGATCTCCACGCTCTGGTTCTTCGCCGTGTGCCTCGTCGGACTCGTGCTGCTGGTCCTGCTCGGGCCGGATCCGGAGGAGCAGGCGCTGGCGAAGGACGCCGCGGAACGCCAGCTGCGTGCCCCGGCGCCGGCCGAGGACT
This sequence comes from Microbacterium sp. CCNWLW41, assembly GCF_037083505.1. Lineage (NCBI taxonomy): Bacteria > Bacillati > Actinomycetota > Actinomycetes > Micrococcales > Microbacteriaceae > Microbacterium > Microbacterium sp. CCNWLW41. The sequence continues at coordinate 707,986 of NZ_JBAOJP010000003.1, read as the reverse complement.
CGGGCGAGGCGGTCAGCGGATCGATCCCCACTTTCGAGCGCGTCGGGGTCTTCGCCACGATGTGGCGCAACCGCGGTGTGCTCGGGCGTCTCGGGCTGGCGGCGGCGTCCCTGTCCGCGGTGCGCTCCGCCCGCCAGGTGGTGCTGCCGCTGTGGGGCGTCTCGATCGGGCTGGACGCGCAGACGATCGCCCTGGTGGTCGGCGTCTCCGGGGCCATCGACTTCGCGCTCTTCTACGCCAGCGGACAGGTCATGGACCGGTTCGGGCGCCTCTGGGCCGCCCTTCCCGCGATGCTGCTGATGGGAGCCGGCTTCCTCGTCCTCTCCTTCACCCACGACGGAGACGCCGCCGTCCTGTGGTTCGGGATGGTCGCGGCAGTGCTCGGCGTCGGCAACGGCCTGTCCAGCGGCATCCTGCTCACCCTGGGCGCGGACGTGGCTCCCCGCACCGAGCCGGCGGCGTTCCTTGGCTCGTGGCGCACGCTGACCGACGCCGGCGGCGCGATCGCCCCACTCCTCTTCTCCGGCGTCGCCGCGGCGACCTCCCTGTCGCTGGCGACCGGCGTCATCGGCGCGATCGGGCTCGTGGGCGCGCTCGGATTCCTGCGCTGGATCCCGCGGTTCGTCCCTCGCCCTCCCACCGAGTAGCCGGCCGCCGCGACCGGGTCCGTCATCGCAGGACGGTGCGGCTGGTCGCCGTGGAGCGCAGCTCCACGAGAGGCGGCACGGCGTCGGCGAGCAACGGCGGCGTCCAGACCGCCCGCACCGTCACCCGCGCCGAGGTGCCATCCGGCGTGCCTGCCGACACCAGCTCCGCTCGTCCGCCCTCCTCGGCGGCGAGGACCGCCGCCGCCTGCTCGCGGACCGCGGCATCGCTGAGCCGGAGAACCGCGACCCCGTCGACCGACGCCACCGTGAAGCCGTCCGCCCCGGCGAGCGCCGCCGCATCCGCCACAGCGTCGAGACGCTTCTGGGCGAGGTGGAGATCGGTCGCGCAGACGCACACGACCAGCAGGGCGAGGGCCAGCACGACGTACCCGAGCAGCAGGGGCAGAGTGCTTCCGCGCTCTCCTCCGACCGCCGTGCCCCCGATCATCCGCTGCCCCAGGTCCGGGAGACCTTGTAGGCCGCGGAGGCCTCGATCGGGATGCCGGTGGGGAGATCCCCGCCCAGGAACGGCGGGATCAGCGGAAGCGCCACGCGCGTGCCGACGGTGACGATGACCGTCGCCCCGGCGGACGGACACGACGCTCCCGCCGGGATGCACGTCACGAACACCTGCACCGCCTCCGGGTCCATCCCGTACTCGACGACCGCTGTGGCCATCACCCTGTCCGCGCGCTCCTGCGCCTCCTCCGCTCCGGCGGCGGTGCTGACGAGCCGCGCCGTGTGCCGGGCAGCCGACTGCACGCCGAGGAGCTGGTCCTGGACGACGCCCAGAGCCACGACCAGGTAGGCCACGGGGACGAGCAGGATCGTGCCGACCGCGATGAACTCCAACGCCGCAGAACCCCGGTCCCCGAGGATCAGGTCCCACGGTTCCCGTCGTCTCCGCTCATTCCGGGCCGAAGGACTCCTGGGGAGCACGTCCGGTCACCTCCAGTGCGAACGGGATGCTGACGAGGCCCAGGACCGGCAACGGCGACCGCACCGTCACCTCCACCGTGGGAACACCCAGCTCCGTGGTCGCGGCGATCGAGATGTCCTCGGCATAGCCCGCGCCGACCGTCCGCGAGATGGCCTCGCGCGCGGTCCGGATCCCGTCGGCATCATCCGTGTCGGCGAGCGCGGCGACGTGTGCGCCATCGACGGCGGCGTCGTGGACGACGTTGCGCACGTACACGGCGATGCCCAGTTGAAGCACGGCGAGCGTGACCGCGGTCAGCAGGGTGCCGACGAGCACGAACTCGACCGGGCCGGATCCGCGCTCGCCGTCCTCCCGTCTCGCCGAGGCGATCTCGACGCCGGACATCCGATCCGTCCGGGCGCGCTCGCGACGGCCGCACCGCACGTCAGATCCCGCCCACCTTGCCGATGGCCTGCTCGAAGAGGCTGGTGAGCGCGGGGCCCGCGACGGCCCAGATCAGCACCACGAGCCCGGCCGTCATCAACGTGATGAGGACCCATCCGGGAACGTCTCCGCGCTCCGGGTCGTTGTCGTGGGACAGTCCCGACGCGGCCTCTGTCGGGATGGCGAGGCGGTCACGCAGGAGGCGCAGGGTGTTCATGGGTTCTCCTTCTTTGTCGGCGGAAACGTCATCGGATTCGTGCGAGAGCGGGGTTGCGGCGTCATCCGATCCCCATGCGGAGGATCACCAGTCCCGGGAACACGGCGAAGACGATGCTGAGGGGCAGGATGAGGAAGACGAGCGGCAGGAGCATGAGGATCTCTTTCCGCCCGGCGCGCTCGATCAGGTCTCGCTTGGTCTCCTCGCGGGCGTCCGCCGCCTGGGCCTGAAGCACGGACGCGAGCGGAGCGCCGCGTTCGAGCGCCGCGACCACCTGGTCCACGGCGCGGGAGAACGCGGGGATCTGCAGCCGCTGCGCGCACTCCGTGAGAGCGTCGGCCAGCGTGGATCCCGTGCCCACCGCGAGCATCACGCCGCGGAGCTCGGCGCTCAGCTCGCCGCTGCCGACGGAAGCCACGCGACGGAGACTCTCGCGCAGCCCCTCGCCGGCGGACAGGCAGAGGGCGAAGAACTCCAGGACCGTGGGCAGTTCCTCGGCGATGCGATCGACGCGGGCGCGGGCGCGCACGGTCAGCAGTGCATCCGCCCCCAGCCCGGCGATGCCCGCCGAGACGGCGGGAAGCAGGAGCGCCGGCACGCTCATCCGGCCGAGAAGCACCAACAGGAGTGTCGCGAGGGCGCCGGCGAGGAGCCCCAGGACCACAGCCGCCAGCTGCCTGCTCCGAAACGAGGCGACGTCACGGCGGCTTCCCGCCTGCGCGAGGCGGACTGCGACGGCGGCATCGCCTGGTCCGATGCCGGCGATCGCGGTACGCAGGATCGCGAGCCCGCGTCCGGCGACCGGCATCCGCCAGCGACGCTCGGTCCGCCCCTCGGGGAGGTCCACGACGTCACGGACATGCGGAGCCACGCGGAGGATGAGGGACGCGGTCCGCCACCGGGGGAAGGCCGCGAGCAGGATCAGGGTGCCGACGGCGAGAAGGCCCCCGAGAAGCACCGCCGTTGCGGCGTCCGTGACGATGCTCACCGGAACCACCGCCGCTGTTCCGGAAGGCGTCCGATGCGGAGCATGATCCGGAACGCCAAGGCGGAGACACCGGCGCCGACGAGGATCACGGCGATGCCTTCCGCCGTGGCGTACGCCTGCGCGCCCTCCGGCCGAAGCAGCAGAAGGCAGAGGATCACCCAGGGTGCGATCGCACCGAGCACGGCGGCGCCCCGGATCCAGGACTGGCGCGCTTCCACCTCCGCTCGCAGCGCCGCTTCGGCCCGCACCGAGCCGGACAGGCTGCGCAGCACCGTCCCGAGCTCCGTGCCGCCGACCTCACGGGCCATGCGCACCGTTTCGAGGATGCGATCCGCCACGGGGTCCGCCAGCGCGTCCTTCAGGCGCGCCGTCGCCACGTCGAAGCGGCCCGTGGCGTGCAGGTCGCGGGCGAACGCGGCGAAGGCCGGTCGCAGCGGAGCCGGTACGGATTCGGCCAGCCCGGCGAGCGCGTCCGGAAGCGGGAGACCGACGCGTATGCCCGACACCAGCAGATCGCAGACATCCGGCCACAGCGCTCGCCGCGAGCGGAGCAGTCGGTGTCGGCGGCCCCGCAGGTACGCGAACGGCGCGGCCGCCCCGGCCGCTCCGGCGACGACGGCGAAGGCGGCGGAGGTCGTCACCAGCCACGCGATCGATGCGACGAGCGCTCCCCCACCGGCTGAAGCGGTGATCACCATGCGCCCGGATGCCGCGAATCCGGCCTCGTGCGAGAGCCGGTCGATCCGACCGGCCCTGGCCACCGGGGCGGATGGCTCGCGCAGCGGCCACAGCCACGGAGAGACCGCGAGGAGCAGCCCGGCCGCGAGGATCACCCCGAGCAGGATCGTCATGTCGCCACCGCCGCCCCGACGACACGGGTGCGGATCCGTCCGTCCGGGTCCACCCCCACGGGCTCCACGATCTCGGCGACCGTGCGCCGGCCGGACCCGTCGCGGGCACAGTGCACGACGAGGTCGACCGCGGAGACGAGAGCGGGGGCGACGAAGGCGCGGTCGATGTTCCGCCCCGCCAGCAGCGGCAGCAGGGCGAGCTTCTCCACCGCGTCCGTCGCCGAGTTCGCATGGACGGTTCCCGCGCCCGGAATCCCGGTGTTGAGCGCGAGCAGGAGGTCGAGCGCCTCCTCGCCGCGCACCTCGCCGATGACGATCCGGTCCGGTCGCATCCGCAACGCCTCCTTGACCAGACGCCGCAGCGTCACCTCGCCCGTCCCCTCCAGCCCGGCCTGGCGACCCTGCAGGGCGACCACGTCGGGCAGGTCCACCCCGAGCTCGAACGTCTCCTCCACGGTGACGACCCGCTGGTGCTCGCACTCGGCGATCAGCGCGCCGAGCAGCGTCGTCTTCCCCGCGTGCGTCGGTCCGGACACGATCACGGTGCCGCCGCCGCGCACCGCGCGCGACAGCAGCGCCGCGTCCTCGGCCGACAGCATCCCGCCATCCACGAGCGCGTTCAGACCCCGGTAGCGCGGGAGGAACTTGCGGATGTTGACCGCCCAGCCGCCGCGGACCACGTCCGCGATCGCCACGTGCAGACGGGAGCCGTCCGGCAGGGAGGCGTCCACGAAGGGCTGGCCGACATCCACCCGCCGGCCGGTGCTGTGCAGCATCCGCTCCACCACGTCCCGCAGTTCGGCATCGGTCAGCCGGACGGGCACGCGCTCCGAACGGCCCTGGCGCGCGACGAACACGGCGGAGGGCCCGTTCAGCCAGATCTCCTCCACGTCCTCGGCGTCCAGCAGCGGCTGGAGCGGGCCGTATCCGCTGACGCCGGCCAGCACATCCCGGACGCAGGCGGCCTCATCCTCGATCAGCTCGGTGCCTTGCACCAGCGCTCGGTCGTTGTGTCGGCGGATCTCGGACTGGGCGACCCGGCGGGCCTGCTCGGGGTGCAGGGCGGGATCCGTCCGCTCCGCCCGCAGCCGGGCGCGGACCCGTTCGGCGACGACGGCGGACGAGGTGGAGAGGAGCACGGGAGCATCCTGTCAAGGACACGGTGGCGCGTGCAGGAGTTATCCACAGGGCACGAGCGCAGAGGTAGGGAAAGCCCTCCGCATGTTTCCGGAGCTCCCCCAAGACGCACAGGGCACGGATCAGTAGACTGAACGGGCTTCGCGGGAGTGGTGAAACTGGCAGACACGCAGGATTTAGGTTCCTGTGCCTCCGGGCGTGTGGGTTCAAGTCCCACCTTCCGCACGAGCGACGTCGACCGTCGCTTGCACGGCTCCCGGACGCCCTCGTCCGACGAGGCTGCACCGCACCGCCGACCCCCACGACCGACGGGACCACTCTCTTGCATCACGCCGCGCTCATCCCCTGGCTCGACCCCGAGACGATCATCGGCGCCGCCGGCCCCTGGGCGCTTCTCGTCGTCTGCTTCATCGTCTTCGCCGAGACGGGCCTCCTCGTCGGCTTCCTGCTCCCCGGTGACACCCTCCTGGTGATCTCCGGGCTGCTGTCGCACCCGATCGGCGCCGCCGAGCACGGCGTGTTCGGCATCAATGTCTGGATCGTGGCCCTCCTCATCGGCCTGGCCGCGTTCGTCGGCGGAGAAGTGGGTTACGTCATCGGGCACAAGGGCGGCCCCGCCGTGTTCGAACGCAAGGAGTCCGGACTGTTCAGTCGCAAGAACGTCGAGCGCACGAACGCGTTCTTCGAGCGCTTCGGCGGCATCACGGTGATCCTCGCCCGGTTCGTGCCGATCGTCCGCACCTTCGCCCCCGTGGCCGCGGGCGTGGGCCACATGCCCTGGCGGAAGTACACCCTCTACAACCTCATCGGCGCCGTGCTGTGGGGCTTCGGCCTCACGATGTTCGGCTACCTCATCGGCTTCATCCCGCCGGTCGCCTGGTTCGTCAAGGAGTACATCGACCTGATCCTCCTCGCCGCCGTCGGCGGCACGGCCCTCGTGACGCTGTGGCACTACCTCAACGAGCGCCGCAAGGCCAAGAAGGAGGCCGCGGCCGGACGCGCCGACGCCGCCGCCCTGCAGCTCGACCCGGAGGTCTTCGATCGCGCCCCCGACCTCGACGGCGACGGCAAGCACTAACGAGCGCGCTCGCGCGCAGAAGCGGGTCGGCTCAGCCGGCCCGCTTCTTCTTCGCCTTCGGCTTCTTCTCTTCGTCGCCTCCCGAGCGCGCCGCGCGGGAGCGCTCGACGCTCGCGCGAAGGGCCTCCATGAGATCGATGACCTCGCCGCCTCCCTCCTCCGGGGCCGCGAAGGTCTCCTCCACCTCGAACGCCTCGCCCTTCTCGATCTTGGCGTCGATGAGGGTGCGCAGCTCCGCCTGATACTCGTCCACGAACGAGGCCGCGTCGAAGTCGCCGGAGAAGCTGTCGACCAGACTCGCCGAGAGCTCCAGCTCCTTGTCGGAGATCTTCACGTCCTCGTCCAGCGACGGGAAGGCGGCCTCGCGCACCTCGTCCGCCCAGAGCAGGGTCTGGAGCACCAGTACCTTCCCGCGCACGCGCAGCGCCGCCAGCCGCGTCTTCTGCCGCAACGTGAAGCGCACGATCGCCGTGCGATCCGTCTGCTCCAGCGTCTTGCGCAGGAGCGCGTAGGCCTTCGGGGAGGACGAGTCCGGCTCGAGGTAGTAGGCCTTGTCGTACGTGAGCGGATCCACCTGCTCGGTCGGCACGAACTCCACGACGTCGATCTCGCGGCTGCGCTCGGCGGGGAGCGCGGCGAGGTCGTCCTTGGTCAGCACCACCGTGGTGCCGTCTTCCACGTAGGCGCGATCGATCTCCGAGTACGGGATGACCTGGCCGCACACCTCGCACGTGCGCTGGTACCGGATCCGGCCGCCGTCGGCGTCGTGCACCTGGTGCAGCGGCACGTCGTGGTCTTCGGTCGCCGAGTACACCTTCACCGGCACGTTGACCAGGCCGAACGTGAGCGCGCCCTTCCAGATCGTCCTCATGGCACCAGTGAACACCACCGGCGCCGCCGAGGGCGAGGGGCTTGCGGATAGCCTGGGGGCATGGCCAGCGCCGGAGCCGCCGGAACCGAGCAGATCGTGACGATCGGCGGCCGCCGCCTGCGCATGACCAACCTGGAGAAGGTGGTCTATCCCGAGACCGGGACGACCAAGGGCGAGATCATCGACTACTACGCCCGGATCGCGCCCGTGCTGCTTCCGGCCGTCTCGGGCCGACCGGTCACGCGCAAGCGGTGGGTGGACGGCGTCGGTACGGCCGAGGAGCCCGGGGCCGTCTTCTTCGCCAAGCAGCTCGAGCCCGGCGCGCCGAGCTGGCTCCCGCGTCTTCCCATCGAGCACTCCGGCGGACCGAAGGAGTATCCCCTCATCGAAGAGGTCGCCGCCCTCGTCTGGTGCGCACAGGTCGCCAGCATCGAGCTGCACGTCCCGCAGTGGCGATTCGGCCCGGGCGGCGAGCGCCGTCATCCCGATCGGCTCGTCCTGGATCTGGATCCCGGCCCCGGCGCCGATCTCGCGCAGTGCGCCGAGGTGGCGCGGATCGCGCGCAGGATCCTGGACGGCATGGGACTGGACCTCGTCCCCGTCACCAGCGGCAGCAAGGGCATCCACCTGTACGCGGCGCTCGACGGCGGGCAGACGAGCGATCAGGTCTCCGCCGTCGCCCACGAACTGGCGCGGGCGATCGAGGCGGACCATCCCGACCTCGCCGTCAGCAGCATGGCCAAGGCGGTCCGCGGCGGCAAGGTCTTCATCGACTGGAGCCAGAACAACGCCAAGAAGACCACCATCGCGCCCTACTCGCTCCGCGGCCGGCCACAGCCCTGGGTCGCCGCGCCGCGCACGTGGGAGGAGCTGGACGTTCCGGCGCTGCGCCAGCTCTCGTTCACGGAGGTCCTCGACCGGGTCGCCGACGGGATCGACCCCTTCCACGCCCTCGCGCCGAGCGAGGAGGACCGCCTCGACGCCTACCGCGCCAAGCGCGATGCCGCGCGCACGCCCGAGCCCGTCCCGGTGGCTCGGGCGCGTGGACGCTCTTCGCGCGCGGACGAGGTCCCCGAGGAGCCGACGGCCTCGGGCGGCGAACGCCGATTCGTGATCCAGGAGCACCACGCCCGGCGCCTGCACTTCGATCTGCGGATCGAGGACGCCGGAGTGCTGGTGAGCTGGGCGGTTCCCAAGGGCGTGCCGCCCACCGCGGAACGCAACCACCTGGCTGTGATGACCGAGCCGCACCCGATCGAGTACCTGACCTTCGCCGGGACCATCCCCGCCGGGGAGTACGGGGCCGGCGAGATGAGCGTCTGGGACACCGGCACGGTCCGCCTGGAGAAGTGGCGCGACGACGAGGTGATCGGAACGTTCACCGGTCGCCCCGGCGGACCGCTCGGCGTCGCCCGGCTCGCGCTCATCCGCACCTCCGACGCAGGAGAGAAGTCGTCCTGGCTGTTGCACCGCATGGTCGACCGCTCCGCGCGCACGGAGAAGCCCCGCCCGCCCGCGCGCCGTGCATCCGCTGCCCCGTCCCGATCCGGCGCCGCCGACCCGGTGCCGGAGGGCGACGAGCCCCTCGCGCCCATGCTCGCGGAGCACGGCACTCCCGGCACGGCTCGCCGCCTCGGGACGCCGAGCTGGGTGGAAGTCAAGTGGGACGGCATCCGTGCGCTGGGCACATGGACCGGGTCCGGTCGGGGCGAGGACGGCCGGTTCCGACTGCATGCCCGCAGCGGCATAGACATCACCGACCGCTATCCGGAGCTCACCGCGGACGGCGCACCGAGGTTCGCGGTCGCCGACGCCGTCGTCGACGGGGAGATCGTCGCCCTCGACGCCTCCGGACGGCCGAGCTTCGCGCGATTGCAGGCGCGGATGCACCTCACCCGCGGCAGGGAGATCGAACGCGAGGCGGTGCGGACCCCGGTCCGATACCACCTCTTCGATCTCCTTCGGCTGGACGGCCATGACGTCACCCGGCTCCCCCTGCGCGATCGTCGCGAGCTCCTGGAGGGCATCGTCGAGGGCACCGACGACGCGATCGTCCTCCCTCCCGTGTTCGACGACCTCGACGCTGCGCTCGAGGCGAGCGACCGGCTGCGACTGGAAGGCGTGGTCGTCAAGGACGCGGCCTCGGCGTACCTCCCCGGGACGCGCTCATCGCGGTGGCTCAAGATCAAGCACACGCGGACGCAGGAGGCCGTGATCGTCGGCATTCGGCCCGGGAAGGGCGCGCGGTCGGGGACCATCGGATCGCTGCTGCTCGCGGTGCCCGCGCCGGACACCGAGAGCGGACTGCGCTACATCGGCCGGGTCGGGACGGGGTTCAACGATCGCACGCTGCGCGATCTCCAGCAGCGCCTCGAGCCTCTGCGCATCCCCCGCCGCGCGGTGGACGGCGTCCCCGTCGCCGACGCCGGTGATGCCGTGTGGCTCTCCCCGGACCTCGTCGGCGAGGTGGAGTTCGCGAACTGGACGCCGGACGGCTCGGTCCGTCACGCTCGATGGCGGGGGCTCCGGCCGGACAAGAGTCCCGCGCAGGTCCGGGTCGAGTCCTGACCCCCCGCACGCCCCTCAGGCGTGGGCGGCCTCGCAGTCCTGACGGCCGGCGGGCTCGATCTGGAAGGTCGAGTGCTCCACGTCGAAGTGATCCGCCAAACAGCTCTGCAGCTCCTGGAGGAGAGTCGCGGAGCGCCCCTCCTCCAGGAGCGCCGGGTCGACGGAGACGTGCGCGGTGAAGACGGGCGCGCCGCGCGTGAGCTGCCACACGTGCACGTCGTGCACCCCCGTGACTCCCGGATAGTCCAGCAGATGCGTGCGGATCTCCCCGACGGCGGTCCCCTTCGGCGCCGACTCGGCGAGGACGGAGAACACCTCCTTCAGCAGCATGATCGCGCGGGGGATGATCATCGCCGCGATCACCAGCGAGGCCAGGGCGTCGGCGGGCATCCATCCCGTGGTCACGATCACGATCGCCGCGACGATTACGGTGGCAGATCCGATCAGATCCCCCATGACCTCCAGGTAGGCCCCGCGCACGTTGATGCTCGTGCGCTGGGCGGCGCTGAGGAGCCACATCGAGATGGCGTTCGCGATGAGGCCGACCACGGCGACACCGAGCATCAGGGGACCCGCGACCTCGACCTCGGACGGGTTCACCAGGCGCCCGATGCCCTCGACGGCGACAGTGCCGGCCAGCACCAGGAGGATCACGCCGTTGATCAGCGCGCCGAACACCTCGGCGCGCTGATAGCCGAACGTCCGCCGCTCATCCGCGGGCCGTGCCGCCACAGCGCTCGCGATCAGCGCGATGACCAGCGCGGAGGAGTCCGTGAACATGTGCGCCGCGTCCGCGAGCAGGGCGAGCGAGCCGGTCAGGATGGCACCGACGACCTGGACCACCATGACGGTCGCGGTGAGGGTCAGAGAGATGGCCAGGAGCCGGCGGTGACCGGCGGAGCGAATGCCGCCGGGGGCCGTGCCGTGGGCGTGCGCGTGATCGTGCATGCCTCCAGGCTAGGACGGGGATGACCCGGTCAGGGGCCGTTTCGCCATGTCGGGAATGGGGATGATTCTCACTTGCCGCGGCGGCGCCGAGCCCTCGTTCCCGGCCCCCTGGCGACGCCGGTCAGAGCGTCGCCAACAGCGGGACGAGCGCGGCGAACGCCCGCGCCCGATGCGACACGGCGTTCTTCTCCTCGGCGGTCCACTGCGCGACCGTTCGCTCTGCGCCCTCGGGCTGCCCGTCCGGGATGAACACCGGGTCGTATCCGAACCCGCCCTCCCCGACTGCGGCGTGCGCAAGGCGGCCGGGCCATATGCCCTCGACGATGTGCTCGACGGCGTCGGCGTCCGGCACCGGGATGACGAGCGCGATCGTGGAGACGAACTGCGCACGGCGGCGTGGGTCCGCGATGTCGCGGAGCTGGTCCAGCAGGAGGTCGCGGTTGGCGACGGCGTCCTTGCGCTGGCCGGCCCAGTAGGCGGAGAAGGCGCCGGGCGCCCCGCCGAGGGCGTCGACGCAGATGCCCGAGTCGTCGGCGAGCGCCGGGAGCCCGGTGTGCGCGGCGGCGGCCCTGGCCTTGATCAGCGCGTTCTCCCGGAAGGTGATGCCGTCCTCGACCGGCTCGGGGCCGTCGTAGCCGATCACGGCGACGTCCGGACGGGACGCGGCGACGATGGCGCCGAACTCCTCGATCTTGTGCGGGTTGTGCGTGGCCAGGACCACGGTGCGGGAGGGCGCGGTCACTCCGTGCCCTCGGCCGGGGCCAGGACCTCGGCCTGGATGTCGCGGAGCCGGGCGCACCCGGCGACGCCGAGGTCCAGCAGCGCATCGAGCTCGCGCTTGTCGAACGGCGCGCCCTCGGCTGTCCCCTGCACCTCGACGAACAGCCCCCGGCCGGTCACGACGACGTTCATGTCGGTCTCGGCGCGGACGTCCTCGACGTAGGCCAGGTCCAGCATCGGCTCTCCGTCGATGATGCCCACCGACACCGCGGCCACGGAGTCGTGGAGGACGCGTGACTTCTGTCCGATGAACTTCTTGCGCCGCCCCCACTCGATCGCGTCGGCCAGGGCCACGTACGCACCGGTGATCGCGGCGGTGCGCGTGCCGCCGTCGGCCTGGAGGACGTCGCAGTCGATCACGATCGTGTTCTCCCCCAGCGCCTTCGTGTCGACGACCGCCCGAAGCGCGCGGCCGATGAGGCGGGAGATCTCGTGGGTGCGCCCGCCGATGCGGCCCTTCACGCTCTCGCGGTCGTTGCGGTCGTTGGTCGCCCGCGGCAGCATGGCGTACTCGGCCGTGATCCAGCCCTTGCCCTTGCCGGTCAGCCAGCGCGGCACGCCGTTGGTGAACGACGCGGTGCACAGCACCTTCGTGCCGCCGAAGCTGATCAGCGCGGAGCCCTCGGCCTGGGCGCTCCATCCGCGTTCGATCGTGATCGGTCGGAGCTGGTCCACGGAGCGGCCGTCGGCGCGGACGATCTCGGCAGGGGCGGTGTCGGTCATGGTTCTCCTCGTTCGGAACGGATCAATCCTGCAGGCGCGCGGCGGCGGGGAGGTCGATGACGCCCGTCTGCACGAGCTGCACGTCGCGCACCTCGCGCCCCATCAGCCGGTTGGCGAGCGCGGTGAAGTCGTCCGCCGAGTCCCCGGTGGCCTCATAGACGTAGCTCGGCTCGGCGTGCCGGTCGGCGAGCAGCTCGCCGCGCAGGAGCTGGCGGTACACGTCCGCGGCCGTCTCGTCGTCGCTGGAGACGAGCGTGACGCCCTCCCCCATCACGTAGCCGATGGCGCCGCGCAGGAACGGATAGTGGGTGCAGCCGAGCACGAGGGTGTCGACGTTGGCCTCGCGCAGCGGCGCGAGGTACTCCTCGGCGATCGCCAGGAGCTCCGGGGAGTCCGTGATCCCGGCCTCGACGAACTCGACGAAGCGGGGGCACGCCGCCGCGAAGACCTCCAGCCGCTCGTTCACCTCGAGCATGTCCTGGTACGCGCGCGACGCGATCGTCCCCACCGTCCCGATGACGCCGATCCGCCCGTTGCGGGTGGTCGACATGGCGCGGCGGACGGCCGGGCCGATCACCTCGACGACCGGCACGTCGTAGCGTTCCCTGGCGTCCCTCAGCATGGCGGCGGACGCGGTGTTGCAGGCGATGACGAGCATCTTCACGCCCTGTTCCACGAGCGTGTCGAGCACCTCGAGGGCGTAGCGGCGCACGTCCGCGATCGGCTTCGGTCCGTACGGCGAGTGCGCGGTGTCACCGATGTAGACGAAGGACTCGCGCGGGAGCTGCGCACGGATGGCCCTGGCCACCGTCAGCCCGCCGACACCGGAGTCGAAGATGCCGATGGGCGCGTCGTTCATGATCCCCCAGCCTAGCCCGCTCCTGCGCGCCGCCTTCGCCGACGACGCCCGTGCCGCCCCTACACTGTGGGGCATGACCGGCTCGAGCGCGCTGAAGACCGACCGCTACGAACTCACGATGCTGGAGGCGTCCCTGCGGGACGGCACCGCGTCCCGCCCGTGCGTGTTCGAGCTGTTCTCCCGACGGTTGTCCGGGGGCCGGCGGTTCGGCGTCGTGGCCGGCACGGGGCGCCTGCTCTCGCTGCTGCGCGACTTCCGCTTCGGCGAGGAGGAGCTGCGCTTCCTCCGCGACGCGAAGGTCCTCGACGCCGAGGCCCTCTCCTATCTGGAGGGATACCGGTTCCGCGGCACGATCCGCGGGTATCGCGAGGGGGAGCTCTACTTCCCCGGTTCGCCGATCCTCACGGTGGAGGGGACCTTCGCGGACGCCGTCATCCTGGAGACGCTGGCACTGAGCGTGCTCAATCACGACTCCGCCGTCGCCACCGCGGCGTCGCGCATGAGCATCGCCGCCGGCGACCGGCCCCTGGCCGAGATGGGATCGCGACGCGCGGCCGAGGACTCCGCGGTCGCCGCGGCACGGGCTGCATACATCGCCGGCTTCGGAGCCACCAGCAATCTCGAGGCGGGTCGACGCTGGGGGATCCCGACGATGGGGACCGCCGCCCATTCGTGGACCCTGCTGCACGATTCGGAGGAGGACGCCTTCCGCGCGCAGGTGGACGCTCTCGGCACCGAGACGACCCTGCTCGTCGACACGTACGACATCCGCACCGGCGTCGAGACGGCCGTCCGCGTCGCCGGCACCGGCTTGGGCGGCGTCCGACTCGACTCGGGCGACCTCCCGATCGTGGCCGCGGAGGTCCGCGCCCAGCTGGACGAGCTCGGCGCCACCGGAACGCGGATCACGGTCACGAGCGACCTCGACGAGTACGCCATCGCCGCCCTGGCCGCCTCGCCCGTGGACTCCTACGGCGTCGGGACCTCGGTCGTGACCGGGTCGGGCTACCCCACCGCCAGCATGGTCTACAAGCTCGTCGCCCGTCAGGGAGCGGACGGCGGCTGGGTCGCGGTGGCCAAGGCGTCCCAGGACAAGGCCTCTCGCGGCGGACGCAAGGCCGCGTTCCGGATCGTCTCGGACGGTGTGGCCCGGTCGGAGACCGTCGCGGTCTCCGACGGATTCGAGCCGGTGGAGACCGTGCAGCAGCACCCCGACGGGCGCGCGCTCCAGGTCGTCCTCGTCGACAATGGCGAGATCGACACCGCCTACGAGGGCGTCGACGGCACCGCGGCCGCGCGCGAGCACCACCTGCGCGTCCGGGAGGAGCTCCCGGTGCGCGCCCTCGCACTGAGCAAGTCCGACCCCGCCATTCCGACCGTCTTCGTCGACGCTGGGTGACCGCGCGTTCGCCCGAGCACGAGGCCCCCGCATCCGGACGGAAGCAGGGGCCTCGACGCGTCGGGCGTCAGTTCTGCATGGATTCGTAGATCTCCTTGCAGGTCGGGCACACGGGGAACTTCTCCGGATCGCGACCGGGAGTCCACTTCTTGCCGCACAGCGCCCGCACCGGCTTACCGGTCAGCGCGGACTCGAGGATCTTGTCCTTCTTGACGTAGTGGGAGAACCGCTCGTGGTCTCCCGGCTCGATCCGCTCCTCCTCGAGGAGCTGTTCGAGTTCGCGGTCGAGGGTGGCGATCCCACCCTGATCGGGGGCATCCAGCGGGGTACTCATAGCGGCGATTCTAGTCGTGCCGAACCGCGGGGGAACCGATCCGTGCGATCCCCGTGCTCACGCCGTCTCCACGAACTCCATCAGGCGCTCTCCGCTGCGCTCGAAGATGCGGGCGCCGATCAGCGCGCCGACCACGAGGACGAACACGCCCGTCGCGAGCCCCGCCCACAGTGCGGGGAACACGGATTGCCCGGGGTCGACCAGGGCGCTCCAGGCCAGCCAGATGGTCGGTGCACTGAGGACGAGCGCTCCGATCAGGGTTCCGGCCTGCCCCGCCGCACCGCGGGACGCGGAGCGCTGCGGCTGCTGGAACGGGCTGTCGCCGGGCCGCGAGACGGCGTACGGACCCACCACCGAGGCGATGCTCGACAGTCCCAGCCCGCTGAGCAGCAGACTCGCCGAGACGCCGATGAACACGGGGAGCAGGCTCCAGCGTCCGATCACCGCGAGGGTGACGGGAATCGCGATCGCCAGGGCGGGCACAGCGATGAGGAGCACGGGGATCAGGCGGCCGAGCCGATCCGGCAGCCCGCGCACCGCGCTGGCCACGTGGGTCCAGAACGCCGTCGAGTCGTAGGCGACGTCGTTGTGGGGAAGCCATCCGAAGAACAGCGCCATCACAGGCACGGGCAGCGCCGCGGCCAGCACGAGCGGCACTCCCGCCACGAGCAGCGGGACGACGGTGAGCAGCCCGGCGATCGGGACGATGACGACGTTCACGATGTACCGACGGTCCCGCAGCCAGTAGACGAGGCTGCGCGCGGCGACGGCGCCGAAGGCATTCGAGGGCAGCAGGGCGAACCAGCCGAGGCCCGGGCGCTCGCGGACCGCCGTGGCACGATCGGCCCGGGTGAGCGCGCGGTGGACCAGCGCGGTCCAGGCGACGCCGATGCCCGCCGCGGTCGCGACCGCGACGACGCCCGCGACCCACGCCCCCGCGACGTCCCCCGCCGCGGCGAGGAACGGGAGCGCGACGGCGGCGCCGAGCGGCGTGAATCCGAGGACGTCGGCGGTGGTGTGCAGCGCTCCCGGCACAGCGCCGTCCCACCGCAGCGACGCGACGAAGACCCCGACCGGAACGGCCACGACGACGATCGCCAGGGCGAAGAGGGCGGTCAGCTCCCGCGAGCGGCGTTCGGGGAGGATCAACGCGCTCAGCGCCATTCCGACGCGTGCGACCAGGACGGCGGTGACGAACGCCAGGATGGCTCCCGCGGCAGCGAGATACCACGCAGCGCCGAGCGAGACGGCCGCGAAGGCGACCGCCACGTCGACCGCCAGCAGCGCCGCGGACGGGACGCTGACCACCGAGGCCGCCGCGAGGATCGCCGGCATCCTCTTCTCGTCGACGCCGAACACCGCGAACCGGCGGGGGTCGAGCTGATCGACCGTCCCCGCGAGAGCCGGGGCGAGGAAGTACCCGAGCACGATCGCGGATCCGCCCAGGACCACGACGGTGCGCGCGGAGTTGGGCGTGCTCTCGCCCAGACTCGTCACAGCCAGCACCGTGACGAGCGTCGCGGCGGCTGTCAGCAGGAATCCGACGACGGAGCGGATGACGCGTTCCCGGTCGCCGCGCAGAGCGCCGACCAGGAGCATCAGCCTCAGTCGGAGAACGTGTGCAACCACTCCAGCCCCTCCACCTCGGCGATCCCGCCCGACAGCTCCACGAACCGCTGCTCGAGCGTCTGGCCCGCGCGCACCTCGTCCACCGTGCCCTCCGCGAGCACCTCTCCCCCGACGATGATGGCGATGCGCGAGCAGACCTGCTCCACCAGGTCCATGCCGTGGCTGGAGAGGATCACCGTGCCGCCGTGCGCCACGTAAGCGCGCAGGATGTCCAGGATGACCCCGGAGGAGACCGGGTCGACCGACTCGAAGGGCTCGTCCAGCACGAGGACGCGCGGCGAGTGGATCATCGCTCCCGCGAGCATGATCTTCTTCGTCATGCCGGCGGAGTAGTCCGAGACCACTCGGCTGAGCGCACCCGTGAGATCGAACGCGCGGGCGAGATCGACCGTGCGCGCCTCGACGACGTCGGCGCTCAGGCCGCGCAGCAGTCCGTAGTAGTGCAGGAGCTGGCGACCCGTGAGGCGGTCGAACGTGCGCAGCCGGTCGGGCAGAACCCCCATGAGCTTCTTCGCGCCGCGGGGGTCTTCCGCACGATCGACGCCGCACACCCGGACGGTCCCGGAGTCCCCGCTGAGAAGACCTGCGACGATCGAGAGGGTCGTCGTCTTGCCTGCGCCGTTCGGCCCGACGATCCCGTAGAACGATCCCGACGGAACGGTGAGGCTGATGCCGTCCACCGCGCGGGAATCCCCGAACGACTTCACCAGGTCGCGGATCACGAGGGCATGCTCGGAGCCGTCGTCGGGATCCGGCAGCGAGGACACCACGGCGGCGGGCGCGTCGTCGCCGCCGGTCTCCGCGCCATCGTCCGGGGCTCGGTCCGCCACGGTCGCCGCCGGCACCTCGTCTGTCGCGGACGATGCGTCCTGGGCCACGGCGCCGTCCGTCCCCGGGTGCGCCGGCTCCTCCGGCGCCGCGGGCTCGGCCGCCTGCCCCTCCGCCTCCGGCACGACGGCCTCCTCCGCCGGCGCCGCGGCGTTCTCCGCGTCGCTCCCGGACGGCGCGCTCGAGGGATCCTGCGATGCGGCGTGCGTCACCCCGGCCCCGTCCTCGGCGACGGCCGATTCCGTCGGACGTGCGGGAGCGCCCACCTCGGCCAGGTCCGCGGCCGCTGCCGCGCGCGACGCCGGGGACTTCCTCGCGGGGCCCGCCTTCGCCGGGGCCTTCCGCGCCGGCGCGGTCTTCTTCGCCGGCGTCGTGCTCCTGGTCGTCCCCTTCGACGCGGACGAGGTCTTGCGGACCGCGGCCGGCTGGTCCGGTGCCGACGCGGCATCAGGGGCGGTCTCGGCGGGCACCGGGGCCGCTGCCGAGGTCCGCGGCGTCGCCGTCTTCCGGACGGTCGTCGACTTCTTCGCCGCCGTCGTCTTCGCGGTCGCCGGCTTCTTGGTCGTCGCGGGCTTCCCGGCCGCCGCCGGCTTCTCTGCGGTCGCCGCGGATCCGGCGTCAGCCACGGCCTCGGAGACCGGCGCGGCGTCGGCCTTCTTCTTCGCCGTCGAGGACCGTCTCCCCGTGGGCGCGGGCGCCGGAGAAGACGCCTTCACCGCAGCCACCTTCGCCGCGGCGCTCTCCGCCTCTCGGGCCTTGGCCTCGGCTCTCGCCGCCTCCGCCTTCTCCGCCGCCGCCCTCGCCGCCGCGGTCCGCGCCGCCGCCGTGCTCGCCGCCGTCCGCTTCGTCTCGCTCGTCCGCGCTGCCGAGCCCCGCGCGGCCGCGCGGATCTGCGCCGCCTTCGCACGCTCCGCAGCGCTCACGCCGGAGCGGGCCGCCCCCGTGCGCTTCGTCGTCTTCTTGGCCGAACCCGCCGCCGTCGCAGAACCGGACGAGACCGTCTCCTCGTTCGCAGTCGTCGGGGTCTCGTCATCGGACACGGGATCAGGCGGTGCGGGGCTCACCCCCACACGGTATCAATCGGCGCAGCCTCCTATGGGAGGCGATCCGCGAATTCCCTGCTGCCGCGTAACATCGTGCTCGGATACACGCGTCGTCATGCCGCCCGTGTTCCTGGGAACGACCCGTGCAGTCGATCACGAAACGGCAACGGGCCTGCGCTTTCCCTGGGATTCCCAGGCGCGGTCACTAGCATGAACGACGGCACGAAGGAGTGTCTTGCCGGTTAACCAACCGTGAACACACGTAACAGGAGCAGTTCTGTGACTCTTCAGACCATCATTCTCGCCGCGGGCATGGGCTCGCGTCTCGGCCGTTCGCTGCCGAAGCCGTTGACGCCGCTCGCCGACGGGCGTTCGATCATGCAGCAGCAGCATGACAACATCCGGGCCGCGTTCGGCCGCGACGTGCGGCTGACGACGGTCGTCGGCTATCGCGCGGAAACGGTCATCGAGGCCTTCCCCCACGTGAACTACGTGCACAACGAGCGCTACGACGAGACCAATACCTCCAAGAGCCTGCTGCGCGGCCTCGCCGCGACGGGACGCAGCGGCGTCCTCTGGATGAACGGCGACGTGGTCTTCGACCCGCGCATCCTCGGCCGCGCGATCGAGCTGATCGAGCGCGACCAGTCCTTCGTCACCGTCAACACGGCGAAGGTCAGCGACGAGGAGGTCAAGTACACCGTCAGCGCCGAGGGCTACATCAAGGAGCTCTCGAAGACGGTGGTCGGCGGCATCGGCGAGGCGGTGGGCATCAACTACATCTCCGCCGCGCACAAGCCCGCGTTCATGCGTCAGCTCCAGCGTGTCGACGACCAGGACTACTTCGAGCGCGGTCTCGAGCTGGCGATCGCCGAGAACGGGGTCCTGCTGGAGCCCATGGACATCTCCGACCTCTACGCGGTCGAGGTCGACTTCGCCGAGGATCTCGAGCGCGCGAACCTGTTCGTGTGACGCGGCGCAGCCCGCGCACCATCGGAAGGGCCGTCCCGGTCGGGACGGCCCTTCCGCCGTCCTCCGGCGCCGTCTCCGGGCCCACAGGCTTGCGGGTTCCTCCCGGATCCCGACCGTAGGATCGTCGCATGGCTGGCAAGGTGCATCGGATCCACTCGCTTCCGGAGGACGCCCCCTGGGACACCGGGCTTCCGCCGTCGGGCTCCGCGGAGCACCCGTTGGTGGTCCGCGGGATCGACCGTGTCCTCGCGGTCCAGCGGCCGCTCGTCCTTGCGCACATCCGCAGCATCCGCCTGCGCCACCCCGAGGCCACTCCCGCCCAGATCGTGCGCTCGCTGGAGCGCCGCTACCTGGCCGCGGTCACGACCGGCGGGGCGGCCGTCGGGGCGACCGCGGTCATCCCCGGCATCACGACCGGCGTCACCCTCGCTCTGTCGGGCGTCGAGACCGTGGGGTTCGTCGAGTCGACCGCCCTGTTCGCGCAATCGGTCGCGGAGGTCCACGGGATCTCCGTCACCGACCCGGACCGCGCTCGCGCCCTCGTCATGACGCTCATGCTCGGCAAGGAGGGCGTGGATCTGGTGGCCCAGCTCGCCGGGCAGGCCGCGGGCAAGGGCACGTCACGTCCGGCGTACTGGGGCGAGCTGGTGACGAAAACCCTGCCGCGCGCGGCGGTGGGACCGCTCGTCGACCGGTTGAAATCGATGTTCGTCAAGCACTTCGCGGCGGCGGGCGGCGCTTCCTTCCTCGGCAAGGCGCTCCCGTTCGGCGTCGGAGCCGCCGTCGGCGGGGCCGGCAACAACATTCTCGGCAGGCGCGTCCTGGTGGCCTCCCGGCGCGCCTTCGGCGTCGCCCCGGCGACCCTTCCGGCGGAGCTCGAGCCGGTCCCCGGGGCGCAGCGCGTCGAGGCGAGGATCAAGCGCGGCGCGGTGCTCGCGGGCACCGCCGTCGCGGGCGCCGCCGGCTCCGCGGTGCGCGGCGCGGGCTGGGTCGGACGCAAGGCGATCGGTGTCGTCCGCCGGGATCGCGATGGACGGACCGAGGAGCTCGGCGCCGGCGACTGAGACGCTCGTCCTGCACCGCCCCCGTCCCTCGCGGAGTTTGCACAGCCGCCGTCGGAGCCCCTTGTGGGGCGGGGGTGGCGTCCGTGCCCCTGCCTAGCATCGGGTCATGCCTCCGAGCTCGCGCGATCAGTCTCCGCCGCCGGCCTACGCCGTGCCGTGGGACGTCGACCGCCGCGACCGACTCCATCCGGTCATCACGAACCTCTCGACCGAGGCGGATTTCGTCCGCGTCTTCGCCAGTTCCCCGGCCGGCCCGCAGCAGACGCAGCTCTGGGGGCGGGTCCGGTCCGGGCAACAGCTGGAGATCTGCCTCTGCGAGGCCGATGTCGACGACACCGTGCTCACCCTCGCCTGGTTCCGTCCCTCGGATGGTCTCGAGTACGTCTGGCGCTTCGTGGTGTGAGCCGGCCTCAGACCGCGTGCCGCGAGCGCAGCTCGCGTCGGAAGTCCGCCTCGGAGTATGGACGGATGTCGTCGGGCAGGTCCTCGGCGCTCAAGCCCTCCAGGAAGCGGGTCGGCGGCACCTCGAGGGCGGTGGCGAGCTGAATGAGGACGAAGAGCGTGGGGTTGCCCTCTCCGCCTTCGATGCGGGCCAGGTGCGAGACGTCGAGGTCGGCACGGGCGGCCAGCTTCACGCGGCTCAGTGCCGCCTGGGCACGGAGCTCCCGGACCAGCCGTCCGACACGTTCGGACGCACGAGAGCGTGGTTCTTTCATGCGTCAAGCATCTGTGCGCGCCCTGTTCTGATGAGAAGGTTATAGGCGTGAGGTTTTATACCATCATACCGCCGACCCGTCTCGTCGTCGCCGGCTGCGCTCTCAGAGCCCCAGCTCGTCCTCCTCGTCCGCCTCCTCGCCTTCGTCGCCGGCATCGGGCCGATCCGCCTCGCGAGCGTGCCAGGCGTCCCATTCGGCGAACAGTCGCTCGATGCCCGCGTGGAACTTGGCCGTCGCGACGCCCGGGGAGGTGTCGCCGAAGTAGTGCCGCACCCACGTCTGCAGGCGTTCGATGGCCGCCTGGTCGTCCTGAACCCGCGAGACCTCGTCGACGATAGTCCGGGCGCCGTCCGTCGTGAGCCACTCGCACGCGGACAGGTAGCCCCCGGCATCGATGGCCGCGCGCTCGTCGGCCGGGCGCGTGATCAGCAGCGGGCGCCCCGCCGCCAGCCGGTCGTACACCATGGCGGAGATGTCGACGACGGCGACGTCCGCTGCGGCGAGCTGCCAACCGAGATCGGGGCCGTCGTCGTAGACGTGGTGGGCGCCGGGGTCCGCCGTGTTCGCCGCCGCGATCGCCTCGATGATCCGCCGGTTCGCCGCGCCGTACTCGGCGTCGACGACACCGCTGCGCGGATGCGGACGGTATATCACCCGATGGCGGCCCGTCGCGAGCAGGGCGGCGACGAGCGTCTCGCCGTGCGTGCGGACGGACCCGTAGTGAGCCGCAGGGCGATCCCCCTCCCAGGTCGGCGCATAGAGGACCACGGTCCGCTCGTCGGGCGTGTACGGCAACGCCCCCGAGTAGTGGTCGGCCTGAGGACGCCCGATCTCGATCGTGCGCGCGTCGACGTCGTAGTCCCACAGCACGCGGGACAGTCGGTCCCTCGCCGCTTGGCCGGCCACCATCGCGTAGTCGTAGGCCTTGTACTGGTTGGTGGTCATGTACATCTTGTCGGACTCACCGTGGTTGATGAAGACGTGCCACCGTCGGCCGTACCGGAACATCTGGAAGTTGCGCGTGTTCTGGTTCACGTACAGGACGACGCGGATGTCCTGCGTGGCCAGATAGCGTTCGAGGTCACGGACCGTGGGGACGAACGCGACCGGTGGCGCGTCCTCCGCGAGAAGCGCCTCG
Organism: Microbacterium sp. CCNWLW41; assembly: GCF_037083505.1. Classification (NCBI taxonomy): domain Bacteria; kingdom Bacillati; phylum Actinomycetota; class Actinomycetes; order Micrococcales; family Microbacteriaceae; genus Microbacterium; species Microbacterium sp. CCNWLW41. The sequence goes on along the minus strand of NZ_JBAOJP010000003.1, from coordinate 685,833 downwards.
GCCCCGGCCGCGGATCGGGCGAGCACGACGACGGGTCGGGTCTTCGCGAGCTCCGCCAGCGGCCGGTACCACTGCCGCATCTGGTACATGTTCACGGCACCGTCGGCGAAGTACACGGCGACCTGGTAGGCGCCCTCGGGGTGCTCCGGCATCGCGGCGACGGTGCGGCGGACCCTCTGCACGGCGGATCGGGACGCGAGCGCCCGGCGGAGGAGGCGGTACGCCTTGCGGGCATCGGACACGACAGGCATTCCTCCAGGGTACCGAGCGGGGATGGGGCGCCCCTGCACGGCAGGGGTCGTGCCCCCACGCTCGCCGCCCGCCCGGCCCGGCCTGCGGCGCCGTTCACGTCGGCCGTGAAAGGATCGGAGCGTGACCGCGCACGACGACTCCTCCCTGGCCGGGGTCTCTTTCGTCATGCCCGTGCTCAACGAGCGGGACTACCTCGAACATGCCGTCGCCTCCGTGCTCGCCCAGGACGTCGACGGGCCCATGGAGCTGGTGCTGGCTCTCGGGCCGTCCACCGACGGCACCACGCCGCTGGCTCATCGCCTCGCGGAGGAAGAGCCCCGGCTTCGCATCGTGGACAATCCCGCCGCGCACATCCCCGTCGGCCTGAACGCCGCGATCCGCGCCAGCCGCTTCCCGACGATCGTGCGGGTGGACGCGCACTCCGAGCTCGCCCCGGGGTACACCCGACGGGCCCTCGAGACCCTGAGGCGAACGGGCGCCGCGAACGTCGGCGGGGTCATGCGCGCCGACGGGCGGACCCCCTTCCAGAGCGCCGTGGCGCGGGCGTACAACTCCCCCGTCGGCCTGGGCGGCGGGGCGTACCACGGCGGAACGCGCGAGGGCGACGCCGAATCCGCCTACCTCGGGGTGATGCGCCGGGAGGTGCTCGACGAGGTCGGTCTGTTCGACGAGTCCATTCGCCGCGGAGAGGACTGGGAGCTCAACCTCCGCATCCGCCGCGCCGGACACCGCGTGTGGTTCGACCCGGAGCTGGCGGTCACGTATTGGCCGCGGGAGAGCTGGGCGCGCCTCGCCCGGCAGTTCCGCGCGACGGGGGCATGGCGAGGGGAACTGGTCCGCCGGTACGGCCGCCGCAACGGCGTCCGCTTCTTCGCCCCTCCGATCCTGGTCCTCGATCTCGCGCTGGCGGTGATCGTCGCCGTTCTGCAACTCACCGGGGCGCTGTCCGGCATGGCGAGTCTGCTCGCATCCGTGGTGTACCTGCCCCTGGTGCTCTACGTGCTCCTCGTCGTCGGGATGGCGGTGGTCCCGGGACGCCCGACCGATCCGCCACGCAGCTTCCGGGAACGGCTGTGGACGCTCGCCGTCCTGCCCACCATGCACCTGTCCTGGGGCCTCGGCTTCCTCGGGGGCGTCCTCCGCGGTGCCCGCGGCACCGTGGACGCCTCACGCCTCGGCACCCGCAACACCCCGCTGCCCTGATCCTCCCCCGGCCGGGATCAGGTCTGTACGAATCCGAGGTCGAGCAGGCGCGAGACCACTCGCGCCGCCGCCGCGCCGTCGTCACGGGCGTTGAACTGCGCGCGCCACGTCACGTACTGCTCGGCGTGACGGGCCACGGAGCCCAGGTCCGCGAGCGCGGCGACGAGCTCGGCCTGGGTCCGGACCAGCGGCCCGGGCGCTCGTGCGGCGAGGTCGAAATAGAAGCCCCGGAGCTGCCCGCGATAGTGCTCCAGATCGGGGACGAGGAAGTACATCGGCTTGCCGGTGACGCTGAAGTCGAACATCACCGACGAGTAGTCGGTGATGAGGGCGTCCGCGGCCAGCAGCAGCTCCGAGGTGTCCGGATACCCGGTGACGTCGACGACCCGCGCCCCGTTGCGGTCCCGGCCCGGCCGGATGGTGCGGGAGTGTCCGCGGACGAGCACCACGGAGTCCGTCTGCTCGGCGAGCGCCTCCGGATCGACGAAGTCGACCATCTCCGCCCGGTCGTCCCGCCACGTCGGGGCGTAGAGCAGGACGTTCTCGTCCTCGTCGATGCCGAGGGCGCGGCGCACAGCGTCCCGGTCCCCGGTGACGAGCGCGTCATTGCGCGGATAGCCGTCGACCCAGATCGGACGCCGGAGGAACGCATACGCCTTGCGGAGCACGCGAGCGGCATAGGGATTCTGCGCGAGCAGGACATCCCAGCGACGCGCCTCGCGGAGCACGGCCACCATGCGCCGCGGATGGAATCCGGGGCGGTGAAGAGCCAGGCGCTTGAGCGGCGTGCCGTGCCAGGTCTGCAACACGCGCTGGCCGTCCTTGCGCACGAACCGGCGCCGGAGCCAGTCGTTGACCACGAGCAGACGCGAGGCGCCGCGCGCGCGCCACCACTCGGGCGACCCCTCCACGACGGGGATCGCGCCGGCGGGTACCGGTACCGACAGGTCGACGACGCTCCAGTACCGGGTGACGCCCGGGGCGCGGACCGCCAGCTCGCGATCGATCGCGCCGGGGTTGCACCCGGTGCTCTGCCCGTAGAAGCTCTCGAAGAAGACGGCGTTCTCCGTGCCCCCCGGCTGCGCCGCATAGCGGCCTTCCAGCACCGCCTGCCCCTCGGCGGTCTCGTGCACGGGGTCCACCGGCGCTCCGATGCGCACGAGGGGGCCCCTCACCGACACCCGGAGGATGGGCAACAGGGTGACCGCGAGGTCCAGCGCATCCAGGTCGACACCGTCCACCGTCAGCGTGTAGTCCCCGGACGGCAGCGGCAGGGCAGGCCCGCCCCAGCGGGCGACGCGGAGCGGGAACACGGCCTTCCAGATCTTCCCTCCCCCGGTGATCCTCGCGGCCGTCCTGGCGCGCGCGCCGACGAGGTCCGCGGACGCGGGCCGGTTCCCGGTGCCGGAGACGACGAGCGTCTCCTTCTCCTCGTCGATGAGGACGCTGGTCATGCGGATCCCTTCCGTGCGGGCGCAGAAGTCCCCATCGTACGCGGGGCGAGGGCCCGGATCGCCCGGTAGACCCGTTCGGCGTTGCGGCCGTCGCGGTACGCGTGCATCTCCGCGCTGACCGCCGCCGAGCGGCGACGGCGGGCGGCGTGCTCCTCGGGGTCGGCGAGGACACGGCGCAGCTGCGCCGCCGCCGTGGCCCAGTCCCGCGCGAAGTCGTCGCCGGCCAGCTCCCGGTAGGAGCCGTAGAAGCCGCGGGTCCGGGCATAGTCCTCGGGATCCGGTGCCAGATACACCACGGGCATCCCGAGCAGTCCCACGTCGTACGCGAGCGAGGAATAGTCCGTGACGAGGACGTCGATCGACGCCAGTACCGGCGTCACGTCCGCGAGGACGTCCGCACCGAGCGCACGGACCCGGTCCGTGGGGAACGGCGGCCGGTACACGCCCGCGCCGAGCGGGTGGGAGCGGACGATCAGCACCGCGTTCTCGTCCCGCAGCACCTGCTCGATGTGCGCCCACTCCGCCTCGTCGGGGACGGCGGGGTCCGCGGCCCCGTCCCGCCACGTCGGCGCATAGAGGATCGTGCGCGCCCCGTCGGGGAGCCGCCCGATCGCCGCGTCACGGAGTGCGGCGGCCGACGCGCGGCGCTCCTCGGGCTCGCCGTGCGAGAGGACGTCCACACGGGGTTCGCCGGTCACGAGCACCTGCTCCACCCCGAGCCCGAAGGCGGACTCCAGGCGCCCACGCGCGCGTTCGGAGGCGGCGGGAAGGACCCGGATCCGCCGCACCGACTCGCGGTACAGCAGTCCCAGCAGCCGTGGGAGCAGCCGGGAGCGCGGGAGGAAGGCACTCTGCACGGTCGCCGGGGAGTCCAGGCCGATGCGCTTGAGCGGGATGCCGTGCCAGAGCTGCACGACGAACGCCCCCGAGGACGCGTAACGATTCACGTCGCCGAGGCCATGGGTGACGACGACGACGCCCGCGCGGGCCGTCGCCCACCATCCGCGGATGCCGCCCTTGCGCGCGGTGCGGATCCCCTGCGCCGCGGCCTCGCGATCCTCACGGTCCGACGCGGTGAGCCACAGCGGATCCACGCCGTGCGCACGGGCCACGCGCCACAGGGCGAGCGCGCCGTCCCCGATCCCCGCCCCGCAGCCGATCACCCATCCCCCGCCGCGCGGGATGACCAGGTTCGCCAAGCGTCCCGCGGCGTACAGCGGCGCGCGCAGCAGCTTGCCGGCGTTGCCCGTGCGGAAAGAGAAGGACGCCACCCCGCGAGCCTATCGCGGGGTGGCGTCCTCGATTCTGACCATCGGTCAGTCCGGAGCGGTCCCCAGGGGGAGCACAGGACCGCACCCGGTCACAGCGACAGCGTCCCCAATGTCGCCGTGGTCTTCTGCTCACGTCCGTCGCGAACGTAGGTGATCTCGACCTTGCTGCCCGCCGCGGCCGCGCGGACCTGCGCCGTGAGGTCCGAGGCGTCGGTGATCGGAGCACCGTCGAGCGACGTCACGATGTCCCCGGAGCGCAGTCCCGCGGCCTCGGCGGCACCGCCCGGCGTGAGGTCCTGGATCGCGGCGCCGACGACCTGGGCGTCCTGCAGGCCGCTGGCGGAGCGGACGGTCGCGCCGAGCAGCCCGTGGGTCGCCGCACCGGTCTCGATGATCTCCTGGGAGACGCGCTGGGCGATGTCCGAGGGGATCGCGAAGCCGACGCCGATGTTCCCCGACTGGCCCGACCCGGAGTTCCCGGCGCTCGCGATGGCCACGTTGATGCCGATCAGCTTGCCGTCGCCGTCGACCAGCGCCCCGCCGGAGTTGCCCGGGTTGATCGCCGCGTCCGTCTGGATCACGGCGACGGAGATGGTGTCGCCGGTCGACGGTGTGCTCTGCTCGCCCCGACCCGGGAAGTCGAACTGGAACGGCTGCTGGTTCGGATCCTGCTGGTCGGGCTGCTGCTCATCCTGGTTCCCGTCCGACGGCAGCGCCGCGGACTGGATCTGGATGCTGCGGTTCAGGGCGCTGACGATGCCGGTCGTCACGGAGTTCGACAGCCCCAGCGGAGCGCCCACGGCGACCGTGAGGGACCCGACGTTGAGGTCGGACGAGTCCGCGAACTCGATCGGCGTGAGATCGGCCGTGTCCGCGACCTTGATGACGGCGAGGTCGTAGACGGGGTCGACACCGACGATCTCCGCGTCGAGCAGCCGTCCGTCCGAGGTCGTCACGCGGATCGAGGGGTCGGCGGCCTCGCCGTCGAGCGTCACCACGTGCGCATTGGTGAGGATGTGGCCCTTCTTGTCGAGCACGACGCCGGATCCGCTGCCGCTCGCCGAGGAGCCGGCGACCTCGATCGTCACCACCGAGGGAACGACCTTGGACGCGATCGCGGTCGCCTCGGACACGGACTCGGGGTTGTTCACCGTGACCGTGGAAGGGCCGGAAGCCGGGGAGGACGACGACGGCGGGTTGAGCTGGTTCCCCAGGACGCTCCCGCCGAAGCCGGCCGCACCGCCGACGAGCGCGGCGGCCAGGAAGATCGCGGCGACCTTCGTCGCGCCGATCCCGGCCTTGCGCTCCTTGGGCTTGTCGGTCTCCCCGGTCGCCGCGGGACCGAACGCGGCGCCGGTGGCGTGAGGCGCGGAGACGCCGTACGACGTCGGCCGCGCGTAGGGGCCGCTCGGCGGGATCGGCTCCGTGACAGCGGTCGCGGTGGCGTCGGCGGCCGGAGCCGCGCTCGCCGTGAACGCGTTCGACGCGGTCCCCGGGGACGACGCCGCCGACGAGCCCTGCGAGGAGAACGCCGCCGGGACGTCGTGACCGGCACCGGATTCGGGGCGGGGGGTCTGTTCGTTCATTTCTGCTCCTTCGGACATCGCCCTTACAGAGTCGCGTGCGCATCTGTGCGTTTCTTATGCCGCGCTTGGGATTCCGCTATGCCGTTACCCTGGCCTGCATGGGAATCGTGTCCGGCGCCTGGCGGCGCACTGCCCGCGGCGCCGGCCTCCTCACCGCGCAGGGCGGCGTGGCGCCCACCATCTTCGCAGAGATGTCGGCCCTCGCGGCCCGGACGGGCGCGATCAACCTCGGACAGGGATTCCCCGACGAGGACGGGCCCGCGGAGGTCCTCGACGCCGCGCGCGCCGCGATCGACACGGGCGCGAACCAGTACCCGCCAGGACGCGGACGCGCCGAGCTCCTTCAGGCGATCGCGGAGCATCAGCGAAGGTTCTACGGCCTCGACGTGGACCCCGAACGCGAGGTGATCGTCACCGCGGGAGCCACCGAGGCGATCGCCGCGACGCTCCTCGCCCTCGTCGAGTCGCCGGACGACGAGGTCGTCGTCCTCGAGCCGTTCTACGACTCCTACGCCGCCGTCGTGGCGCTCGCCGGGGCACGCCTTCGCGCCGTTCCGCTGCGCCGGCCCGACTTCCAGCCGGATCCCGCCGATCTCGCCCGGGCGATCACGGACCGTACACGGGTCATCCTCGTGAACGACCCGCACAATCCCACCGGGACGGTCCTCTCCGCCGAGGTGCGCGCGGAGATCGTCCGGCTGGCCGAACGCCATGACGCCGTCATCGTCACCGACGAGGTGTACGAGCACCTCGCGTTCGACGGCGCGCACGTCCCGCTCGCCACGCTGCCGGGCGCCCGGGAGCGCACGCTCACCATCTCCTCCGCGGGGAAGACGTTCTCCGTCACCGGCTGGAAGGTCGGCTGGGTCCACGGGCCGGCGGACCTGATCACCGCCGTGCTGACCGTCAAGCAGTTCCTCACCTACGTCAACGCCGGACCGTTCCAGCCCGCCGTCGCGATCGGACTGGGCCTTCCCGACGCGTTCTTCCAGGACGCCCGCACCGCCCTGCATCAGAAGCACGCACTCCTCGCACGCGGGCTGGAGGCCGCCGGCTTCGAGGTGACCGCCCCGCAGGGCGGATACTTCACGGTCGCCGACGCCACCGCGCTCGGCGGGAGCGACGCCGACGCCTTCTGCCGGAGCCTCCCGGAACGGTGCGGTGTGGTGGCGATCCCGCTGTCGGCCTTCGTGCTCCCCGAGCACCGTCGTGACTACGCTGGGCTCGTCCGCTTCGCCGCGTGCAAGCGGACCGCGGTGATCGCCGAAGCGTCGGAGAGGCTCACCGCGCTCCGCACCTGATGGCGCGACTCCGGTCTGCCGGTGCGCCTCAGTCCGCCTGTCGCGGCACGACGGCGTAGCGTCGCAGCCGCAGCACGGGGTTGACCTCCCGGACGCGGGCGACGAGCGCCGGATCGAGCTCGGCGACCGCGGTCCCCTCTCCGGTGCCGACGGCGGCGACCGTGACGCCCTGAGGGTCGACGACGGCGGAATGGCCCACCCCGATCGGCGTCGGGTGGTCCGCGGCGAGCACGTAGACGGTGTTCTCGATGGCCCGTGCGGCCAGGAGCGTCTGCCAGTGGTGCTCCTTGAGCGGCCCGCGCACCCACTCCGCAGGCACCACGATCGCATCCGCCCCGGCGTCCACCAGCGTGCGGGCGACCTCGGGGAACCGCAGGTCGTAGCAGGTCATCAGACCGATGCGGATCCCGTCGATGTCGACGGTCTCGGGTACCTCGAGATCGCCTGCCGCGATCCAGTCCGACTCGCGTTGTCCGAATGCGTCGTAGAGGTGCTGCTTGCGGTAGCGGGCGCGGATCCCGTCCGCGTCGACCGCGACGAGAGTGTTGTACACGTGTGCGCCGTCGCCCGCCTGCTCCACGAGTCCAGCGACGAGGACGACCCCGTGCGCGGCGGCGAGCGCGCGGAGCCGGCGGATGAACGGACCGTCGAGGGTCTCGGCGTTGTCCGTAAGTGTCTCGTCCATCGGATCGACGAAGAAGCTCGCGTACTCCGGGAAGACCACCACGCGCGCGCCGCGCTCCGCAGCCGCGGCGGTCAGCTCCGCGACTCTGTCGAGGTTGGCCGCCCGGTCCGCGGTCGGGGCGAACTGGCACACGGCGACGAGGAGCGCGGAGGCGGTCATGCGCCCATCCTCCCCCATCCCTGATCAGACGCCGAGCCCGGCCAACAGATCCTCCACGCGCGCACGGATCTCGTCCCGGATCGGGCGGACCGCTTCGATCCCCTGACCCGCGGGATCCTCGAGCTGCCAGTCCTCGTAGCGCTTGCCGGGGAAGAACGGGCACGCGTCGCCGCACCCCATCGTGATCACGACGTCGGAGTCCTGCACGGCCTCCGTCGTGAGGACCTTCGGCTGCTCGCCGGCGATGTCGATCCCGGCCTCGGCCATCGCGGCGACGGCGACGGGGTTGATGCGCTCCGCCGGGAGCGAGCCCGCCGAGCGGACCTCCACACGGTCGCCCGCGAGGGCCCGGACGAAGCCGGCGGCCATCTGCGAGCGCCCGGCGTTGTGCACGCAGACGAAGAGGACGGAGGGGATGCGCGAATCGGTCATCGTCTGCTCCTGAGGGGATCGTGCGTCCATTCCATCACGCCGCCGGGTCGCGGGCCGCGCCCGTGCCGCGCACTAAGGAATGGCGAAGGCCCCCTGATCGGATTTCTCCTGATCAGGGGGCCTTCTCTTGTTGCGGGGACAGGATTTGAACCTGCGACCTCCGGGTTATGAGCCCGGCGAGCTACCGAACTGCTCCACCCCGCGGCACAAGAATTGAGCTTAGCACGGGTTCGGAGCGCGGTCGAATCGAGGCCGGATCCCGGGCGCGTCCCCCACGCTCCGAGCGCCGGGCTCAGCCCTCCGAGGGCCGTTCGAGCTCGCAGTCCGGCCCGGGGAACACGAGCGACTCGTGCCCGTCGTCGAAGCGGATGCGGTACGGAGGTCCGCCGTCCTCGCTGGTCTCGAGGACCTCGCCGTGGCGCTCCGCGCGACCGACCTGCGCGCCGTGGATCACGACGCGATCGCCTGCGGTGACATGCATGGGAACCGCCTCTCCCCCGGCCTCCGCCGGGACGCGTGGGGTCCTCTCCAGTGTGCGCCGTCGTCACCCGATCCGCCAGACCGGGGACGGGACGCGAGAGGCGCCTCCCCGGTGCGGAGAGGCGCCTCTCGTCGTGTCACTGCGCGGGCGTCTCGGCGGCGTCGCCCTCGAGCTCGATGAGGCGGTTCACGGCCTCGGTGAGCTGCTTGTCCGCCTCCGCGAACTTCGTCAGGTCACCCGACTTGAGCGCCTCGTCGCGGGCGAGCATCGCCGCCTTCGCGTCCTCCAGCGCCGCCTGACGCGCGGCGGCGCCGGTCTGCGGCGGCTCGGTGGTCGAACCGCCCGGCGTGGTGGGAGGCACCTCCTCATCGCCACCGACCGCGCCGGCATCCCCGCCGAACAGCTCGTCCAGCGCGCCCGTGAGCGTGTCGGCGAACGCGATCCGGTCGCCGAAGGCCACGAGGATCTTCTGGAGCCGGGGAAGCTGCGTGCCCTTGGACGCCTGGACGTAGACCGGCTGGACGTACAGCAGTCCGCCGCCGACGGGAAGGGTCAGCAGGTTGCCGTGCAGCACCTCCGACTGGCCCTGCTTCAGCAGGTTGAGCTGCTGGGCCACGTCCGTGTCGGTGTCGAAGGTGTTCTGCACCTGTCCGGGGCCCGGGACGGTCGTGTCGGCGTCGATCTCCAGCATCCGGAGCTGTCCGTAGCCCTTCGATTTCACCCCCGCCTCGGATCCGGCGTCGGAGTCCACGGCGAGGTAGCCGAGCAGCACGTCGCGACTGCTCGTCCCCTCGGCCGACGGGATGAAGGTCGTGAACATCGAGAACCGCGGCGAGTCCTGGCCCGGCATCTTCATCGACAGGTAGTACGGCGACTGGAGCCGCTCCTGGTTCTGCGGATCGTTGGGCGTCTTCCAGGCGTTGTCGCGCTGGGCGAACGAGGACGCGTCGTCCACGTGGTAGACCCCGAGCATCGCCCGCTGGACCTTGAACAGGTCCGTCGGGTAGCGCACGTGCGACATCAGCTCGCCGGACATGTCGCTGATCGGCTTGAGGGTGGACGGGTAGACCTTCTGCCAGGTCTTCAGGACCGGGTCCTCCTCATCCCACGCGTACAGGGTGACGCTGCCGTCGTACGCGTCGACGGTCGCCTTCACCGAGTTGCGGATGTAATTGACCTCGTCCGCCACGAAGCCCGGCATGGCCGTGCTGGCGTCACCGATCGCCTCCTGCAGGCTCACCCCCGTGGAGTAGGGGTAGCTGGCGCTGGTGGTGTAACCGTCGACGATCCAGACGATCCGACCGTCCACGACGCTCGGGTACGGGTCGTTGTCGAGCGTCAGGTACGGCGCCACCTTCTGCACGCGCGTCTTCGGATCCCGGTCGTAGAGGATCTGCGACTCCTCGTTCACGAGGTCGGAGAAGAGGATCTGCTCGGACTGGAACTTCAGCGCGTACAGCAGCTTGTTGAAGAAATTGCCGATCCGCGGCCCGCCGTCGCCGGTGAAGGTCGTCTTCGTGTCGGTGGCGCCGTCCTGCCCGCGCGGGTAGTCGATCTCGACCGGCGCGGTGCCCTCGGGCGCGCCGACGATCGAGTACGGCGGCGACTGCTCGCCGAAGTACACGCGCGGCTCGAACTTCTCCGTCTTGGTGAGGAATCCGTCGGACGGGATCCCCCGCTCCAGGAACACCGGCTCGCCGTCGGGCGTGCGCTGGTTGCCCGCGGCGGCCACAAGCCCGTAGCCGTGCGTGTAGACCGCGGCGCGGTTGTTCCAGTTGCCCGCGTCGCTGAGCTGGTTCATGTCGAGCTCGCGGACCGCGACGACGGTGTCCTGCTTCTCGCCGTCGATCTCGTAGCGGTCGACGTCCAGGTTCTCCGGGAACTGGTAGTACGCGCGGTACTGCTCGAGCTGGCGCACCGTCGGGCTGATGATCGCCGGGTCCAGGATGCGGATCGAGGCGGTCGTGTCGGCGTCGGCGCGCAGCTGTCCGGGCTCGGCGTCGGTGGCCGCCTTGAACGGCGTGGTCTCGAGCCCGTCGATGCCGTACGCGGCTTTGGTCGCGTCGAGGTTGCGCTGGTAGTACTCCGCCTGCAGCGAGTTCTGGTTCGGCTTCACCTGGAAGGTGTTGACGACCCAGGGGTAGCCGATGCCGACCACGAGCGAGGCCACCACCAGCAGCGCGGTCGCCGCCAGCGGGAAGCGCCAGCGCCCGATCACGGCGGTGATGAAGAAGAGGATCGCCACGAGCGCGGCCAGGATCGCGAGGATCGACAGACCGGGGATCGTCGCGTTGGCCCCGGTGTACGCGGCACCGGTGATGCGGTCCTCGGGGGTCACGAGCGTCACGTACCGGTCGAGCCAGAGGCTCGCCGCCTGCAGCAGGAGGTAGACCCCCGCGAGCACCGCGAGCTGGATCCGCGCCGGCTTGGAGATACGGAGCTCGCCCTGGCCCACGCGGACCGATCCGTACAGGTACGACACGAGCGCCGTCACCAGGAGGCACAGGATCATCACTGCGGAGGCGAAGCCAAGCACCGCCCGGTAGAAGGGCAGCGCGAACATGTAGAAGCCGGTGTCCATCTGGAACTGCGGGTCGAGGACGCCCGTGGAGGCGCCGTTCGCCCACATCCAGACCGTCTCCCACTGGCCGGCAGCGGCGAAGCCCGCGAACAGGCCGAAGAAGACCGGCATGCCCCACATCGCCAGGCGACGCAGCGGCTCGATGACCTCCTGGTACCGGTCCAGCTGCGAGCTCAGGCGCACGTAGACCGGTCGCAGCCGGTAGGCCAGCTGGATCACGAGGAACAGCGGCAGGGCCATGCCGAGGAACCCGACGACGAACATCACCGCCGTGGCCAGCCACCGCGTGGTCAGCACCTGCGCGAAGTCGAGCTGGTCATACCAGAGGAAGTCGGTGTAGAGCGACGCGAACGCGAAGAAGGCCGCGATGAGCGCCGCGATGATCACCACCGAGATCATCAGTATTCGTCGGGAGGTGCGGGGCGTGGCCGGGTTCGGCGCGGAGGTCGTGGTCACGTCCTCCATCCTAGGTCGGCGAGTTCATGCGCCACCTGGGACGGCGGATCCGCGCTTCGCCCGTCGCGAACGCCCTCCGGCGCTCGGGACCGTCACAGGTCAGCCGTTCGCCCCCGTGCACGTCGGCAGGGCCGCGACGTCGCCACCGTCCGCGATCACCTCGAGGGCGTCCAGGGACTCGCCCAGCGAATCGGTGCGGATCACCGTGAGCCCGTCGGGGACGTGCCCGACCACCTCGTTGCAGTTCGCGCCGGGGGCGAGGAAGTAGTCCGCCCCCGCCGACCGGGCGCCGTACATCTTCTGGCGGATCCCGCCGATCGGCCCCACGGTGCCGTCCGCGGCGATCGTCCCCGTGCCGGCGACCTGCTCTCCGCCGTTGAGCTCGCCCGGCGTCAGGACGTCGATGATCCCGAGCGCGAACATCATCCCCGCACTCGGGCCGCCGACGTTGTCCAGCTGCAGCTTCACGTCGATCGGGAAGGTGTAGTCGTGCGTCAGGGTGACGCCGATCAGCCACACGGCCGAGCCGTCCTGGGCCTTCTCCTCACGGGGCGTCACCGTGAGGTCCTCCTCCGCGCCGTCCCTGGCGACCCGGAGCGTCACGGGCGCGCCGCCGCTCTCCTGGATCCGGGCACGGAGGTCGTCGACGTCGGTGACGGCGGCGCCGTTCAGCGCCAGGATGCGATCGCCCTCGCGCAGCACGCCCGACGCCGCGCCGTCCTCGACCACGCCGGCCACCTCGATCGTGACGGGCACGTCGTAGTCGAGCTCCCGCAGCGCCGCGGCCGTGGCCTCCTGCTGGGAGTCGACCATGAGGACCTGGTTCTGCTCGTCGCGCTGCTTCGTGGTGACGCCCTCGGGGAAGACCGCGTCGATCGGCACGACGGCCCGGGAGGGATCGAGCCACGCCATCGCGACCTCGACCCACGAGGGCGTGTGCTCCCGGTTGCCGACGACCTGGACGGTGACGAGATCGAGCGCGCCGCCGGTCTCGTGCGTCTGCGCACCGGAGATCGAGATGAGCGGGACCTGCTCGCCGTCCTCGACCTCGACGTCGCCGAGGGTGTTGTAGACGGGGCCCGGCTGCTGCACGACGTACGGCAGCGGGAGGAACGTGACCACGAGCAGCGCGGCGAGGCTGACGATCAGCGCGACCACGCCGATCGCGGGCGTGGCACGGCGTGCGCGCGTCGTCGTCACAGGTCCTCCAGACAGGGTCGTTCGCGACCGGCGTACAGCGAAGCGTCCCCGTTCCGGGCCGCGGTCGGCATCGTATGACTAGCGTAGGACGCACGGCTATAGACGTGCTGAGAGGGCCTGGCGATGGCAGAGAACGACCCGAATCCCGAGGACTTCCGAGAGTTCCTGCGCCGGATGCTGGGAGCATCCGGCGAGGACATCGATCTGAGCGCGCTCGACGGCATCGAGGGCATGGAGGGGATCCGCCTCGATCCGGCGATGATGAACGCCTTCCTCCAGCAGTTCCAGGCCGCGCAGGGCTCGGACCCGTGGGAGACGACGCTGCGCCAGGCGCTGCACATCGCGAACCGTGACGGTCTGGGCGTCACCGACGGCGGCCGGTCGTCGCTCGCCGACGCCTTCTCCCTGGCGAACCTCTGGGTCGGCGAGGCCACGACCATCTCCGAGCTGAGCACGTCTCCGCGAGCGCTCACCCGCGGCGAGTGGGTGGAGCAGACGCTGCCCGTGTGGAAGGAGGTCGCGGCGCCCGTCTCCACGAGCATCGCGGACGCCCTCACCACCGCGTTGGAGGGCCAGACGCCCGAAGAGATGCGCGGCATCGTCGCCGGGGCCGGCAAGCTGATGCGCGGACTCGGCTCCTCCGTGTTCGCGATGCAGTTCGGGCAGGTGCTGGGCAACCTCTCGCTCGAGGTCGTCTCCGGCGGCGACGTCGGCATCCCGGTGCTCCCGGCGGGCACCGCCGCGGTGATCCCGCAGAACCTCGCCGCGTTCGGCGAGGGACTGGAGATCTCCGAGGACCAGATCGCGCTCTATCTCGCGGCCCGCGAGCTCGCGTACGCGCGCCTGTACCGCCACGCGCGCTGGCTGCACCTGCACGTGATGTCCCAGATCACCGAGTTCGCCCGCGGGGTGACGGTCGACATCGAGGCGCTGGAGGACGTCGCGGGCCGCCTGGACCCGTCCGATCCGGAAGAGCTCCGTGCGGCGATCGAGGGCGGAGCGCTGCTGCCGACGCAGTCCGACGCGCAGCGCGAGGCGCTCGAACGCCTGGAGAACCTCATCGCGCTCATCGACGGCTGGGTCGACGTCGTCACCACGGCGGCGACCTCGCGCCTGCCCGACAGCGCCCGGATCGCCGAGGCGGCGCGGCGCCGCCGCGCCGCCGGCGGTCCCGCCGAGGACGCGCTGGGGGCTCTCGTCGGCTTGAAGCTGCGGCCGCGTCGCCTGCGCGAGGCGGCAGCGATGTGGCGCGCGGTGACGGACGCGGTCGGCATCGCCGAGCGGGACGCGCTGTGGGACTATCCGGACCTGATGCCCGACGCCTCCGACATCGACGATCCGTCCGCCCTCGTCGCCCGCCTCCAGGCCCGCGCCCGCGGCGAGGAGCCGCAGCCGGACGAGATGGACGAGGCCCTGGCCCGGCTCCTGGACGGGGACGACTTCTCCGGCGCGGACTCCGACGCGGCGACGTCCGAGGAGGCCGGGTCCTCCCACGCCCGGCCCGAGACCGGCCCGGGCGATCCCGACGTCGACCAGGGCGAGGACGGGCCCGTCGACGACGGGCGGGACGGCACGGACCCGCACGACGGCAGCGGCGGCGAGAAGCCCGTCTGACTCCTCCTCCCCCGCACGCGCAGACCCCCCGGTTCTCCACGGATCGTCTGCCTCGGCCCTGCGGCGAAGCCCCGAGCATCAGACTCGGAGCATGCCGCAGATCAGACTCGACCCCGCGCACCCGTTGCTGTGGCGAGACGCCGACTCGGCGCAGTTCGGCGTCGACGGCATCGTCCGGCTGGACGCGGTCGAGCCCTGGGCCGAGCGGCTCCTCCACGAGCTCGCCCGTGGAGTTCCCGAGATCTCGTTCGACGTCGTGGCCCACGGCTGCGGGGCGCCCCGGGAGGCCGCGCGGCGGCTTCGCACGCAGCTGGCGCCCGTTCTGATCGCACCGAGGCCCCGCGTGACGGTGCGCCTCGATGCCGCTCCCCTCCTCGACCCGTGGGCCCAGCTGCGGATGATCGAGGCGCTCGCCGACCAGGCCGTGACGATCGACGACGCCGCCGACGCGGTCCCGATCCTCCTGCTGCGCCGCGGCGTGACCCCGCAGCGGGCGCGGTCGCGCATCTGCGTGACGACCGGATCCACCTGCCGATCGCGTTCGACGCCGGCGGAGCGACGGCCGGCCCGCTCGTCGTTCCCGGACGCACCCCGTGCCTGTCCTGCCGAGACGCCGCGGACCGGGAGCACGATCCCTCGTGGGCGGCCGTGCACACCCAGTTGCTCACCCACGATCCCGGACGCATCCCGCTCGCGCGCATCGCGGATGCTGCCGAGATCGCGGCCGAGCTCCTCGCGGAACGCGAGGACGCGATCCGCGACCGGTCGAGCCGGATCGTCAGGGTCGGCGTCGACGGCCGCCGCGCATCACGCTCGGTGCGGTTTCACGCAGAGTGCCGGTGCCGATCTCCGCGAGGAATCGCGACGGCCGCCGCTCCGCCCGTCCCGACGATCGCGACCACGTCACCGCGAGGGTACGCGCGGCCCGCGTGATCCCCACATAGGCGAGTCGGCGCTCCTCGTCGATGGCGTCGAACCCCGTCGCGTACGAGATCGGCAGCAGCCCCTCGGACCACCCGGCCAGATACACGTGCGGCCACTCCAGCCCCTTCGCGGCGTGCAGGGTGGACAGCGTGACGGTGCGCAGCGTCGGCTCGTGCTGATCCTTCGCACGGGCCAGCAGCGCGTCGCTGAAGCTGCGCAGCGTCTCCCCGGGCGGGGCGTCCTCGGCCAGCTGCAGGAGGGCGCGCCGGGCCTCCCAGACCTCACGCAGGGCGCCACCCGCCTCCGGAGGGTCGTCACGGAACCCGAGGCTGCGCAGCACGTCCCGGACCGCGGGAAGGAAGCCGTGCTCCGTCGGGGCGACCGCCGCTCCGCGAAGAGCCAGGACCGCCTGTCGGACCTCCGGCATGTCGAAGAAGCGGCGTCCTCCGAGCACCGTCGCGGCGATCCCCTCGGCGGCGAGCGCCTGCAGGAGCGGCGCCGACTGGGAGTGCGCGCGATACAGCACGGCGATGTCCTCGGCGGGCTCCCCCTGGGCCACGCGCGCCCCGATCGCCGCGGCGATCGCTGCGGCCTCCTCCGCGTCGGAGTCGAAGGCGGTCACCGTCGGAGGCTCGGCCGTCGGCGTCGCCCGTGCGGCGACCAGCTCGAGCGCGCCCGGGCGACCGTGCATGAGGGCGTTCGCGGCGCTCAGCACCGGACCGTCCGAACGGTAGTTCGTCTCCAGGCGAACGACGACGGCGTCCGGGTGCCGTCGCTCGAACTCGAGGAGGAAGCGCTGGTCCGCGCCCGCGAAGGAGTAGATGGTCTGCGAGGCGTCCCCGACCACGCACAGGTCCCGCCGGTCGCCGAGCCACAGCTCCAGCAGACGGTTCTGCAGCGGGGACACGTCCTGGTACTCGTCGACGGTGAAGTGACGGTACTGCTCATGCACCGCGGCGGCGACCCTCGGCTCCGCCTCCAGCATGCCCGCGCAGGCGAGCAGCACGTCCTCGAAGTCGAGGCGGCGCCGCTCGTCCTTGAGCGCCTCGTACGCCCGGGAGAGCTCGGCGAGCGCCGTCGCATCCAGGCGGCCGACCGACCGCCCCTGAGCCGCGGCCTCGTCGATCGACAGCATCGAGACCTTGCGCCATTCGATCTCCGAGGCGACGTCCCGCAGCGTCGCGGTGTCCGGCCGGATGCGCAGCGTATCGGCCGCCTGGGCGAGGAGCCGGACCTTGTTGTCGATGATGCCGGGCGCCGGCGCGCCGGCGAGTGACGGCCAGAAGTAGTTCAGCTGCGAGAGCGCGGCGGCGTGGAAGGTCCGCGCGGCGACGCCCTCGACGCCCAGAGCGCGCAGGCGCCCGCGCAGCTCCCCCGCGGCCTTGGCCGTGAAGGTGACCGCCATCACCCGAGACGGCGTGTACGCGCCGGTCTCGACGCCGTGAGCGATCCGGTGCGTGATGACCCGGGTCTTCCCGGTGCCCGCACCGGCCAGGACGGCCACGGGCCCACGCAGCACCGAGGCGGCTTCACGCTGTCGTTCGTCGAGCCCGTCCAGCGCGCTCACGCGCGCTCCTCGTACCAGTCCCGGATCAGCGCCCGCGCGATGGAGGCCGGCCCCGGAAGCCCGACAGGTCCGTCTCCCGCGAGAGCGGAACCGACCTCGGCGCGGGTGAGCCAGCGCACGTCGATGATCTCGGTGCCGTCGCCGAGCGCCGCGCTCTCGTCGACCGCGGTCGCCCGGAACCCGATCATGAGCGATCGGGGGTAGGGCCACGGCTGCGACGAGCGGTA
Organism: Microbacterium sp. CCNWLW41; assembly: GCF_037083505.1. Taxonomy (NCBI): domain Bacteria; kingdom Bacillati; phylum Actinomycetota; class Actinomycetes; order Micrococcales; family Microbacteriaceae; genus Microbacterium; species Microbacterium sp. CCNWLW41. The sequence continues at coordinate 668,440 of NZ_JBAOJP010000003.1, read as the reverse complement.
GCGCAGGTCCCGCAACCTGACCCCGGCTTCTTCGAGGATTTCGCGGTGCACGGTCGTCTCCAGCGATTCCCCCGCCTCGACGAAGCCCGCGAAGCACGAGTAGAAGGCCCCTCGCCAGTTCGCGTTCGCGCCGAGGAGGAGGCGGTCGCCGTCCGCGCTCTCCACCGCCACGATCACCGCCGGGTCCGTTCGCGGGAAATGCTCGCGCCCGCACGCCGGGCAGCGGCGCGACCAGCCGGCCTGCCGCAGCTGCGCACGGGTGCCGCAGGCCGGACAGAACGGCGCCTCGCCCAGCCAGCCGCTGAGCGCGGCCCCGGAGACGAGGATCTCGGTCTCCTCGGGTGACAGACGCGCCGCCGCGTCGCGGACGTCCGCCCAGGACCCGTCGTGGTCGAGCGCGGCGTCCCGGTCGAGAGCCGCGAGCAGCACGGCGGTGCCGTCCGCGCGTCGCCCGAGCAGCGCCCACTCGACGTCATCCCCCGCGAACGCCGGATCCGTGGCCGGGTACAGTCGCAGACCGTCGGCGGAGAGCGGCGCCCGGCCCGCGCGGACCGGAAGGACCCGGGTCGCGGTCTCCGCACGCAGCTGCTCCAGGATCTCGGGCCGGTCCCGTTCGGCACCGGCACGGTCCAGGACGGCGTGCGCCTCGTTCATCCGTTCCCTCTCCGCGGGCTGGCGTTCCAGGCGTGGCGCGGCCCGGCGGGCGGTGCCGCCGACCTACCCTGGTGGCATGGCTCGCTCTCCCTTCACTCTAGCCGCGGCTGTCACGGCCGCCGTGCCCGGAGCCGAGGTCGTCGGCGCCCGCGCGCTGTCCGCCGACGGCGACGGGCGCTTCGACTCCGCCGTCGCCACGCTGGCCGACGGCCGCGAGGTCGCCATCCGCGTCGCGAGCGACGACGAGACGAGCGCGGAGCTGGCGTCGGAGGCGATCGCCCTGCGCGCGCTCACCGCCGGCGCGCGGGAGATGCTCCCCTTCGCGGTCCCCGAAGCGCTGGGCGAGACGCGCGTGGGCGAAGCGCGGGCGCTGGTCTCCTCGCTCGTCCCCGGCTTCCAGGTGGAGGCCGCCCACATCCCCGCCGGGCGCGGCGCCGCGACGGCGATCGGCGCCGCGATCGCCGGCATCCACGCCCTGCCGCTGTCCGTCGTCCGGGCCGCCGGTCTCGGTGAGCGCACGCCGGAACAGGTCCGCGAGGACATCCGCGAGCTCGTCGACCGCGCCGCGGCGACCGGACGGGTCTCGGCGCGGCTCACCGTGCGCTGGCGCGAGGCGGTGGAGACCGACGACGTCTGGCGGTTCGAGTCCGCCGTCGTGCTCGGCGGCGCGCACGCCGGCTCGTTCCTGTTCGAGGACGACCCCGACTTCGGGCCGGAGGTCTCCGGAGTGATCGGATGGCACGGGTTGCGCATCGGCGACCCCGCGGCGGATCTCGCATGGCTGGCGTCCGCCCCGGATGCGCGCGAGGACGTCCATTCCGCCTACGCCTCCGCGACGCTGCGCTCCCCGGATCCGGCGCTGCGCGTCCGCTCCCGGCTGCTCGCCGAGCTCGAGTTCGCCCGCTGGCTGCTCCACGGCGACGAGACGCGGCGTCCGGACATCGTCGACGACGCCGCGCAGCTGCTGGACTCGCTCGCCGAGGGGATCCGCACCGACGATCTCGTGCCCCGTCGCGGTCCCGGGGCGGGCGTGGACGAGGCCATGGTCGCGCTCGAGAGCGTGCCGGCCACCGCGACCGCCGAGGTGGACACCTCGATGCAGACGGACGCCTACGATCCGAGCGCGTTCGCCGGCATCGCCGCGGACGACACCGCCGCCTTCGGACCGCGGCACGACACCGGGGAGTCGCCGGCGGCGGATCGGACGGTGCCCGGGACGGACGGGGCGGATCCGGACGACACGGCCCCGATTGATCTGGACGGGGACGCGTTCGACGCCGCAGGCCTGCGACCGGACGACGATCCCGCGGGCGGTGCAGCCTCCTCCTCGCCCGCGGCCGCCATCTCCTCCGACGAGGAGGAGGCTCAGCGCGCTGCCCGCGCCGCGTTCCAGCGCTGGAGCAGCTCCTCCTCGGAGTAGACCCGGTCCCCGCGGATCACGAGGTCGTCCCCCACGTAGAACAGGGCGACGTCGATGTCCGCCATCGGCACCCCCGTGCTTCGGTGGTAGGCGAGACGGTAGAGCGCCAGCTGGAGCATCCGCTCCTCCCGCTCCGCCGGCGTCGCGGGAGGGCGCCCGGTCTTCCAGTCGACGATCTCGATCCGACCGCCGCGGTCCTCCCGGCGGTACACGGCGTCGAGCTTGCAGATCACGATGCGACCGGGATCGCCTGCGGACGGCGGGAGCGCGAAGTCGATCTCGGTCTCGACCGCGATCGGACGCAGGGGCGCCCATTCGGACCGCTCGAAGATCTCCCGCAGTCGTGCCAGGTCCGCGGCGTCCGCTCGACCGATCTCGTCGCCCTGGTTCTCCTCGGCGTCCTGTTCCCAGAGCGCATCATCGGTGGAGGCGCCGGCCCCGACGAGACCGGACCGGTGCTCCACCCAGGCGTGAAAGAGCGTCCCCAGTCGTGTCTGCCGGTACGGTTGTTCGGGCATCGGCCTCGTCAACGACCGGACGGTGCCGGAGAAGTCCGTCACGTAGTCCTTGAACCGCGATGCGGGGACGCGAGTCGGTGCGTCGGCATCGGTGCCGCGGCGTCGCGCCTCCCGCTCCGCGAGCAGCCGCTGCAACACGCGGTCCGGTGCGGGGGCCGGGCCGTCCGCCGCCGCCCGCACGGCCTCGGCTGCGTCGACCACGCGCGAACGCCGATCGCCCAGCGGGTCGAGGGGCCAGGATCGGGTGAGACCGGTTCCGTCGTAGGGGTTCTCGTCCGGATCCGTCTCGCCGATCTCCTCCAGCCCGAGCGCGTCGATCGCCTCGCGCAGGAACGGGCTGGGCGTCCGCGGCGTCTTCTGACCCGCCCAGTGCGACCCCGACAGCAGCAGGTCGTGCCGTGCCCGGGTGAACGCCACGTACGCGAGACGGCGCTCCTCGGCACGCTGGTACTCGCGGTACGCGTCCTTGAACCTCGGGAGGGCGCCGCGCTTGTCCGGGTCCCGGCTGCCGCTCGCCAGGGAATCCAGCGCCGCCTTGTCCTGAGCGCGGGCGTCCGGTCCCGCCGCCTCCCTCGCGGCCTCGGGGTCCCAGTCGAACCGGGGCAGCGCGTCCCGATCGCCGCGGAGCGGGAAGGGCACGACACCGAAGCCGAACCAGCCCTGCGCATCCGTCACCCGCCCGGGAAGCTCGTCCTCGACCAGCCGCACGACGGCGACCGCGTCCCACTCGAGTCCCTTCGACCCGTGGATCGTCAACAGCTGGACGACGCCGGGCTCGGGCGGCTCCGGCCGCGGCATGAGCTCGTCCGTGCTCTCGGCCTTGTCGAGCCAGGCCAGGAGACTCCCGATGCTCCCCCGCTCGTCCGCGGCGAGGAAGGCGCGCACCTCGTCGCCGAACGCCCGCAGCTGCGTCCCGGCGAGCCGAGCGGGTCCTCGGGACTCGTTCGCGGCGAGCTCGATGTCCAGCCGGAGCTCCAGCTCGATGGCGCGGATGAGCTCGGGGATCGGCTGTCCGGCGGCCCGGCGCAGCCGCTCGAGCATCTCACCCGCCTCTCGGAGACGAGCCCGACCCTCGGGGCTGATCCCGGCGAGCAGGCGGTAGTCGTCCGGCAGGGAGCGGACGACATCCACGGCGTCGACGATCGAGACCGCCTCGTCGGCTCCGCGCGAGGCACGGAGGCGCTGTCGGACCTCCTCCGGCAGGGGCGTGTAGGCGCCATCGCGCTCGGCCAGCGTGACGGCGAGGTCGTATAGAGCGGCCATGTCCGCGACCCCGACCGCGAAGCGAGGGCCGACGAGGAGCCGGATCAGAGCCGAGCCCGAGGTCGGATCGTGGATCACCCGCAGCGCCGACACGACGTCGACGACCTCCGGTGTGGACAGGAGCCCGCCCAGTCCCAGGATGCGGTGCGGCACGCCCCGCTGGGCCAGCGCGGCGGCGAAGGTCTGCATGTGGCGCTTCGAGCGGAACAGGATCGCGCCGGTGTGCGGGGCGGGGCCCTCGCCCGACGAGCCCGGATCGGCACCGGCGGCGTGCGCCGCGCGACGCGCCACGAACCACTCGGCCACCTCCGCCGCCTCGTCGTCCACGGTGAGGGGGAAGCGCACCTGCACGTCCCCGATTCCCGCGCCGGGACGCGGCTCGAGCCCGGGCACATCGAGCCCCGGACGCTGCAGCGGGACGAGGACCCGGTTCGCGGCGTCCAGGATCCGCCGGTCGTTCCGCCAGCTCGTCATCAGGCTGTATGTCGCGGCGCGGCTCTCCCGGGCGAACGCGCCGCCGAAGGCGTACAGATTGTCGGCGCTCGCCCCGCGCCATCCGTAGATCGACTGATGCGGGTCGCCGACCGCCATCACGGCGGAGTCGTGGAAGAGCGCGGACAGGAACCGCGTCTGGATCACCGAGGTGTCCTGGTACTCGTCCAGCAGGACGACCCGGTGCTGCTCCCTCAGCTCCGCGCGGACCTCCGGGGCCGCCTCCACGATGTCGAAGGCGCCGCCGACCTGGTCGGCGAAGTCCAGGACCCCGCGCCGGTCCTTCTCGGCGATGTAGTCGCGCACGAGCCGGACGAGCACGGGCATCGTGAGCAGGTTGTTCACGGCCGTCTCGACCTCGGCACGCGCGCGGTACGGCTCGAACGCGCGAGCCTGGTCGAGGGCGAGCTGCTCCATCCGATCGAGATCGACCCGGTGGTCCAAGACGTCGCCGGCCAGCCTCTGCACGGCGTCGATCACCCCGGTCACCGACCGGTCGATCTCCTCCAGCCCCGGAAGCTCGGCCCGGAGGACCACGTGACGCGCGATCAGCCAGGACGCGGACTGACTGAGCATCGCCGCCTCGGGGTCCCGTCCGATGCGCGCGGCGTGCTCGCGCACCAGCGCGTCGGCGAAGGCGTTGTACGTGGAGACGCGAGGGCGGATCATCAGGTCCTCGATCGCGCGCGGCGCCGTCGGATCCCATCCCGTGTCGAATCGCTCGGCCAGCTCGTCCAGCACGTGGCTGCGCACGAGCGCTCGCTGCCGCCCCGGCGCGGCTTCTTGGACGCGCCGCAACGCATCGCCCGCGACGATCTCCGGCACGTGCGGAAGCAGACCGCGGACACCGAACTCGTCGACCACGGCGAGGCGGGCGCCGATGCGCTCCCCCAGCTCACCCGCCGCCTTGCGGGTGAAGGTGAGCCCGAGCACCTCGTCACGCCGCACGTGCCCGTTGGCGACCAGCCACACGACGCGCGCCGACATCGTCTCGGTCTTGCCGCTGCCCGCACCGGCGACGACCAGAGCGGGCGCCGGCGGCGCCTCGATCACCCGCTGCTGCGCCGGCGTCGGAGTGGGAAGACCCAGTGCCGCCGCGATCTCGACGGCGGAGACGCCGTCGCCGTCCGGCCGGGCCGGATCGCGGAGCAGGGCCCCCTCCGGCCTCACGCGGACACCGCCGGGACGGTGTGGATCCGGCAGGTCTGCACGCGGACCTGCGTGTCGGCGCAGTGCGCCTCCACCTGCGCGGTGAAGCTCGACGCCGCCATCCCCCTGGCGGCGTCGGCCACCCGGAGGAGGAACTGCTCCCGCGCCTCGTCGGCGAGCGTGTGCTGATGCGCCACCCGGTAGTCCGCCTTCCCGACCGTCTTCGACACGATCACCAGCCGCGCGCCCGCGAGCGCAGCGGGGCTCGCCCCGTCCACGAGTCCTTCCTGCACGGCGATCTGGTAGGCCGACAGCTGCGCGTGCGCGGCGACGGCCGACTCCGTGTCCGGCTCGTACTTGCCGGTCTTCAGGTCGACCACCACGACGCGCTCCCCTGCTTCTCCCCCGGCCATCTCCGTCCATCGCTGCCCCCGCGCCGCAGCGTGCTCCCCGGCCCCGGCCGGGTAGACCTCGACACGGTCGATCGCACCGTTGACGAGGGCCTGATGCGCCGCGCGCTCGGGGTCCGGTGCGCGCACCACGGGCGCATCGGGGTCGGTCAGATCCACGGCGAAGCGGAAGGTGCCCTCGGCGGCGACCACCCGGCCTCCGTCCCGGGCGACGGCGGACAGGTAGGCGTGCAGCCGCTCGATGTACAGGTCGGCCCGGCGTCGTTCCTTGCGCGCGATCCACGCCGTCTCGAAGTCGAGCTCGGGCCAGTGCTCCTCGACGACCGCGCGCAGTCGTTCCAGGTCGCCGTCCGGCACCCGCTCCATGGCCTCGTGCACGATCGTGCCGAGCCCGGCGGACGGCGGCAGCACCGTGTCGCCCCCGAGAGCCGACACCACCCAGTTGAGACCGCACTCCTCGAAGGACTCGACCTTGGACGGCGAGACCCGGACGCCGGTCGTCTCCAGGTCCCGCAGCGGCGCGGAGATGGACGCGGGGCGCACGCCGTACCACTCCTCCGGTGCGGCGCCGGGGACGCCCGCCTCGGCGAGCAGCCGCAGTTGCCCCGCCGCCTCGGCGCGAGCGGCGGCATGCGCGGGGATCGGCGTCGTCGCCGTGAGCGTGCGCCGGTGCCGCGCGACCAGCCCGCGCAGGGTGAGCGGGTGCGCGAGGAGGTCGTCGTCGTCCGTGCGCGGCGCCGGCAGGAAGGAGAAGAACGGGCTCGGGCTGTGATCGTCGTCGTCGACGGCGGTCACCATCAGTCGGCGGCGAGCCCGGGAGATCGCGCGCACGAACAGCCGCAGCTCGTCGTGCAGCGCCGCGCGTCGGCGGTCGACGGTGGTGTGCACGTGCTCCGGCTCCCCGGTGCGCGCCGCCGCGATGACGTCCGCGAGCCGCCAGGTCTCTAGCAGACCGCCCCGCAGGCGCAGGTTCGGCCAGACGCCGTCCTGCACCCCGGCGACGACGACCGCGTCGAACTCCGTGCCCAGCGCCGATGCGGGCGTGAGCAGGGTGACCGTCCCCGCGCGCTCCGGGGCGGAGAGGGAGTCCTCGGGGACGTCGCTCTCCAGGATCTCGTGCAGGAACTTCTCCGGGCCGTTCTCGGGCGAGCGTTCCACGGAGCGCTTCGCGGCGTCGAACAGCGCGACGAGCGCGTCCAGGGCACGAGCCGTCTCGGCTCCGCTCGCAGACGCCGCCGCCTCCTGCCAGGCCGTCGCCAGACGCCGGCCGTCCGGCGCGCGCGAGGCGTCCCACACCCGCCACAGCAGATCGTGGATCGTCTCGCCTCGGGCCGCGGCGGCCGCGACGTCGCGCAGAAGCACCGCGAACCGATCCGCCGTCCGTGCCTCCGCCGTGTCGATGTGCGCCAGCAGCGCCGGTTCCGCGAGCGCGTTCCGCAGCAGCTCTCGTGCCGGCGTGGCTCCCCCCGCTTCGAGCTCTCGATGTCGCAGATGCGCGCGCAGGCGGCGCAGTCCGACGCCGTCCAGACCCCCGAACGGTGTCCGCAGCGCCTCGGCGAGCTCCAGCGCGTCCCGATCGGCGGCGGGCTGCAGGGCCAGCCGGACGACCCCCAGCAGGTCGCGCACGATCGCCTCGCTGCCCAGCGGGTGCTGGACCCCCGCGGCGCGCGTCGGGACCTCGCGGGCCGCCAGCTCCGTCTCCAGCTCGGAGATCTGCCGGGTGTCGTGCGCGATCACGGCCATGCGCCCCCAGGGGATGCCGTGCGTGAGGTGCCAGTCCCGCAGGGTGACCGCGATCCGATCGATCTCCGCGTGCGGTGAGGGAGCGAGGGCCGTCGTCACCGGCGGGTCCGCCTCGGGGCCGTCGTCCGCGGGAGCAGCGGCGTCCGGAGCGCGACGGTGCTCGATCCGCCCCGCGGTGCCGATCGTCTGCGTCACGGTCCGGGTGAGAGCCGTCAGCGCCGGCACCTGACGATGCGGCTCGTCCAGCACATGGACGTCGCCGAGGACCGCCGCCAGTCCCGCGAACAGCTCCGGACCGACACCGCGGAACGCTCCCGATGAGATGTCCGGGTCGCCGAACGCGAGCACCGCGACACCGCGCTCCCGCAGGGCGCGAACCAGGTCGACCCCTCCCGCGGTGAGCTCCTGGGCATCGTCGATGAGCACCGCACGCAGCGCGCCGAGAGGCCCCAGCAGCGCGGCATCGGCGGAGCGCAGGATCGCGGACGCCTCGGCGACGAGGTCCGCGGCGTCGCGGTGGCTCGACCGAGCGCGGTCGAGGACACGGCGGTAACCGGTCTGGAAGTCGGCCACGGCGTGCCAGGCGGCTCGATCCGTCGCCCGCAGCTCACTCGGGCTGACGCGCAGCTCGGCGCACTCGGCGAGGAAGGCACGCAGCTCCGACCGGAACACCCGTGAGGACCGCACGGTGGCGCTCAGCGTGCTCGGCCACCGGACGATCCCTTCCGCCTCGTCCTCCGCATCCTGCTCCAGCAGGGCCGCCACCAGGCGGTCCTGGTCGGCCCCGGTGAGCAGGGCCGGCGGCTCCTGCCCGGCCCTGACCATCGCACCGCGCACGATCTGGAAGGCGAAGGATCCGATCGAGCGCGCGAGCGGACCCGGCGTCGCGACGCCGATGCGGACGCCGATGCGGTCGCGCAGGGCGGTCGCCGCCTGGCGGCTCGGCGTCAGGGCGAGGACCTCGTCCGGTTTCGTCCCCTCCTCGAGCAGTCGCGCGACCCGGTCGACGAGCGCGGTGGTCTTCCCCGTCCCCGGCGCCCCGATCACGGTTCCCGAGGCGTCCACGGGCGCGGTGACGACGGCGCGCTGGCGGGGGTCTTCGGGCATGTCGTCCACGCTAGCCGTGACGCCCGACACCGGGGTCCTTCCCGCCCCGACGGCGGCCGTCGCCGGGGCGGGAATCGCTGTCCGCGAACGCCGCCCGTTCCCGGCTCCCGGGACCCGGCCCCGCGATAGAGTGGCCGAGAACTCACCGACCTGCACGATCTGCAAGGAGCGCACGCGTGGAAATCCGCATCGGCATCATCAACACCGGCCGCGAGCTCAGCTTCGAGACGAGCACCCCCGCCGACGAGGTCCGCAGCCAGGTCGCCGCGGCGCTCGACCAGAACTCCAGCCACGTGAGCTTCTCCGACGTCAAGGGCAACTCCTACATCGTGCCGACCGCGCACCTCGGCTACGTCGAGCTCGGCACCGAGGAGTCGCGCCGGGTCGGCTTCGTCGCCTGATCGCGATGTACATCCTCCTCGCGATCATCGCCGCCTGCGCCGCGGGAGTGGCGATCCACTTCGCCCTCCCCGGGCGCGAGACGCGCGGTGTCGCCGTCGCCCCCGCGGTGACCACGGCGACGGCCGCCGCCGTCTACACGCTCGCCCAGTGGGCGGGGTTGGCCGAGAGCAGCGTCTGGCTGTGGCTGGCCTCCCTCGGCGGGGCCGTGGTCGTCGGGGTCGCCGTGACGCTCGTGCTCACCTCGGCGCGCACCCGCTCGGACGCGGCGCAGCGGGCCGAGCTCGGCATCTGATCCCGCCGACACGGGACCGGCGCGGCCCGACCTCTAGGAGGCGAGCCCCATCGCGTCCATCCGACGGGCGTGGGCGCCCATCAGCTCCGTGAAGACGGGCTCGACGCGACGCTCGTCGTCCTCGCCGAGCTGACGCGGCCGCAGCGCCGCCCGCGCGACGAGGAGCGCGTCGCCGACCAGGCGCCGCCCCCACATCGACAGCAGAGAGCGCCACTCCTCGTCGCTGGAGATCGTCGCCTGGATGATGTCCACGATCTCGTTGCGGTCGTCCGCCGCGGCGAGGATGTCCACGACCTGCCCGCCGGCACGTCCGTAGCTCGACGCCAGGGCGAGATAGAAGTCGTCGAGCATCCCGGCAGTGAGGTACACCGCGAGCAGCGTCTCCCGCGGACGCACGCCGATCGTCTTGCGCCGGAAGGCGTCGAGCTGCTCTCGGAACGGGAGCATGACCTCCGTGGGGTCGTCCCCGCGCTCGCGGATCACGTCCACCAGACGCGTGTGCTTGGTGAGCGCCGCGCCGGCCGCGCGCGACAGCGCCTCCTTCTCGGCGAGCTCCGGCGTCGCGCGGATGAGGCGGGTGAGGGTCTCGAAATAGCCCAGCTGCAGGTACGCCGCCTGGCCCAGGAACGTGTTCAGATCCGGAGCGAGCTCCGCGAAATCCACCCGGGTCGCATCGCCCAGGTCGCCCCGGGAGCGGAGCACGAGCGCGCGCCGCGGGGACTTCCTCTGCCAGAACCACCTCACCACGCGCTCAGCCTACTGCGGCGGGCGCCCCCTGCCCGGACGAAGCGGCGCGAGCCCTCTGCGACACGGCTCCTCCGGCGCGGAGCCGGCCCTCGGGTAGGCTTATGTCGCTCCGGCGTCGGACCGGGGCCCCGCGCCTGTGCTTCGAAGAACGGCGTGGATCCGTACTCTAGGCGGTGCCCGAGGAAGACGACGGGCCGCCGGACAGGCTGTGCAACAGTGACGACTTTCGCCGAACTCGGCATCGATCAGGACATCGTGGACGCCCTCGCGGCGAAGGGGATCGTGGATGCCTTCCCCATCCAGGAGCAGACCATCCCCCTGGGCCTTCCCGGCCAGGACATCATCGGACAGGCCAAGACGGGCACCGGGAAGACCTTCGGGTTCGGCATCCCGGTCGTCCAGCGGCTCGGCATCGACCCCGAGCCCGGCGTCAAGGCCCTCATCGTGGTGCCCACCCGCGAGCTCGCCGTCCAGGTCTACGAGGACATCGACCTGCTGACCTCCGGACGCTCGACCAACGTCGTAGCGATCTACGGCGGCAAGGCCTACGAGGGTCAGATCGAGCAGCTCAAGGCCGGCGCGCAGATCGTCGTCGGCACCCCCGGCCGACTGATCGACCTGGCGGGGCAGCGACTGCTCGACCTCTCGAACGCGACCGAGGTCGTGCTCGACGAGGCCGACAAGATGCTGGATCTCGGCTTCCTCGCCGACATCGAGAAGATCTTCCAGAAGGTGCCGGCGGTGCGCCACACCCAGCTCTTCTCCGCGACGATGCCCGGCCCGATCGTGGCCCTCGCCCGCCGGTTCATGTCGAACCCGATCCACATCCGCGCGAACGACCCCGACGAGGGGCTGACCCAGGCGAACATCAAGCACATCGTCTACCGCGCGCACTCGCTCGACAAGGACGAGGTCATCGCCCGCATCCTGCAGGCGGAGGGCCGTGGGAAGACGGTCATCTTCACCCGGACCAAGCGCGCCGCCCAGCGGCTGGTCGACGAGCTCGCCGACCGGGGGTTCAACGTCGGCGGCGTGCACGGCGACATGGGTCAGGAGCAGCGCGAGCGGTCCATGGCGGCGTTCAAGGCCGGTAAGAAGGACGTCCTGATCGCGACCGACGTCGCCGCACGAGGCATCGACGTGGACGACGTGACGCACGTCATCAACCACACGATCCCGGACGAGGAGAAGACGTACCTGCACCGCGCCGGTCGCACCGGCCGCGCCGGCAAGACCGGGATCGCCGTCACGTTCGTCGACTGGGAGGACCTGCACAAGTGGGCCCTCATCAACCGCGCGCTGGAGTTCGGCCAGCCCGAGCCGATCGAGACGTACTCCTCCAGCCCGCACCTCTACACCGACCTGAACATCCCGGAGGGGACGAAGGGGCGCCTGCGCACGGCACCCGCGGCGGAGAAGCCGGCCCGCAAGCCCCGCGAGCCGCAGCGCGCGGCGGACGCGGCCGCCGAGGGAACGGCCGAGGGCGGCACGCGTCGCCGCCGGCGCCGCCGCCGCGCGTCGGGCGACGTGGGGTCGACCTTCGCCGAGGGCGCTTCCGCGCAGCCGGCGAAGTCCGCCCCCGCGGGCGAGACCGACCGCAACGCGGAGGGGGCCGGCACCCACGACGGCGACACCACGAAGGAGCACCACGACGGCAAGCCTGCTCCGCAGCGCCGCCGTCGCCGCCGCCGGTCCGGAGGCGCCGCCCCGTCCGGCGCCTGAGGTCCCGAGCCGTTTCGGGGCGGCATTCGGTCGTTCGGGGCGCGCCCCGGGGTGTTTCTTCCCCATCCCGCGCCCCGAAACGGCGCTCGCGCGCCGAGAGGTCAGGCGGGGAAGGACGGCGGGGAGCCCGTGCCGCGCTCCAGGATGCGCCGGACCATGTCGTCCGAGGTCGTGTTCTCGCCGGGCCGGTTCGGCTTGCCGTGGCCGTGGTAGTCGCTGGATCCGGTGACGATGAGGTCGTGCGCGCGCGCGAGGTCGCGCAGCACGCGCTTGCCCGACGGGGTGTTCTCGCGGTGCTCGATCTCCAGTCCTCCGAGACCGGCCGCGATGAGCTCTTCCAGCAGCGGGACCGGCACCATCTGGCTGCGTCCGGACGGGGCGGGGTGGGCCACCACCGCCACTCCCCCCGCCCGCGTGATCAGGCGCACGGCGCGGACGGGATCCGGGGCGTAGTGCCCCTCGTAGTAGCCCTCCCGCGGGTGGAGGATGCCGTCGAACGCCGCCGTGCGGTCCACGGCGATCCCCCGCGCGACGAGGGCGTCCGCGATGTGCGGTCTGCCCACCGTCGCGTCGCCGGAGGTCTGGGCGAGCACGTCGGCCCAGGTGATCGGGTAGTCGCGGCCGATGTTCCGCACGATCCGCTCGGCCCGTCCGACGCGGTCGTCCCGGATACGCTGCATCTCCGCGGCCAGGGCCGGCGAGGCGGGATCGAACAGGTACGCCAGGACGTGGATGCTGCGCCAGCCGTCTCGCGTGGACAGCTCCATCCCCGGGAGGAACGTCATGCCGAGCCGGACCGCCTCGGCCCGCGCCTCATCCCAGCCCGCGGTCGTGTCGTGGTCGGTGAGCGCGATCGTTCGGACGCCGTGAGCGTGCGCCTGCGCGACGACGGTCGCGGGCGGCTCGGTCCCGTCCGAGCGGTTCGAATGCAGGTGCAGGTCGCCGGGGCCCTGGAACCGGGGCCCGCCGGGCGCCGCAACATCCGTCATGCTCCGAGCGTAGCGAGCGCCGACGGCCACCGGCGCGCCCGCGGCGCACCAGTCCCCTCCCAGGCGTCTCCCGTAGGCTCGACGCGATGTTCCGACTCCTGGGGATCCTCGTCACCGTGCTCTTCGCGATGCTGACGGCCGTTCTGACGTGGCCGCAGTTCTTCCGCCTCGAGCAGACCTTCCCCGTGACCCAGATGATCGCCTCCCGGGGCCTCCTCGCCGCGGCGTTCCTCGGCGTGGTCGTGCTGGCGCTGCTGCTCGCCATCGCCCGGCCCCTTCGCGGCTTCGCGGCGTCCCTCGCGATCGTGGCGCTGCTGGGCGCCGGCGCGTCGGCGGCGATCGGCGCGGTCCGCGGCTTCGCGCCGGCGGCGCTCCCCGAGAAGACCGGGAGCAGCGTCCGAGTGCTGGCCTGGAACACGGCCGGCGAGGCGGTCCCGGCGGAGGAGATCGCCCGGACCGTGGTCGGACAGGGCGCCGACATCGTGGCGCTCCCCGAGACCACCGAGGACGTGGGCGAGCAGATCGCGATCATGCTGCGCGAGCAGGGGCACCCGATGTGGGTGCACCACGTCCAGTTCCGCCCCGAGGTCGAGCAGGGTCCCGACTCCTGGCAGACGACGATCCTGATCTCCCCGGACCTCGGCGACTACGCCGTCGTCGAATCGGCCGCGGACGGCACCAGCAACACCGGCTCCGTGCCGAGCGTCGTCGTGATGCCGGTGGACGGCGACGGGCCCACCGTCGTCGCGGTCCACACCGTGGCCCCTCGCCCGGAGGACATGGACGGATGGCGCGAGGACCTGCGCTGGGTCGCGGACCAGTGCCCGGGCGGCAACGTCATCCTCGCCGGCGACTTCAACGCGACGATCGACCACATGGCCGGCCTCGGCGTCGACGGCGGAGACCTTGGCGCCTGCCGTGATGCCGCCGCCCGGACCGGCGCCGGTGCGCTGGGCACGTGGCCGACCCTCGTCCCGGAGCTCGTCGGCGCGCCGATCGACCACGTCATGGCGACCGACCAGTGGCGACCGAGCGGATCGCAGGTGCTGCCCGCGACGGGCGGGAGCGATCACCGGGCCCTGATCACTCAGCTGGAGCCCGTGGCGCCGTAGCCCCGGCGTCGGGCCCGCTCAGGCGCCCCGGCGCGAGCGGCGGGCGATCAGCGCGGCGATCAGTCGCCACCCGACGAGGAACAGCAGCAGCGTCGCCGTCGCGACGACGACGAACGGCAGGGCCGTGCCCGCACCCGTCGCGAGGCGCAGGAGCATGCCGCCCGCGACGGCGATCGCCGCCAGCGGCAGCCCCGTCCGCAGCACCGCACGGGGCGCGCGCCACGCCATCAGCACGAGCCAGCCGAGCGCCAGCCCGGCGAGAAACGGCCAGGCGGTCTCCACGACGCCGAGCGGGGTCAGACCCCGTTCATGGCTGGCGCGCCCGATCGCGGCGAACACGAGGACGAGGACGACGTCGATGCCGGCGGCGGAGAGCCAGCGGGTCGGTGCAGAGGTGTCGGGGGTCATGTCCTCGCCAGACTACCCGCGCGGATCCGCCGGATCGCACCCGGGAGGCGGCCCGGTGAGAGGATGGACGCATGAGCACTGCAGAGCGCGACACGATCGCCGAGACCCGCGACGACGCCGGCGAGGCCACGGAGAAGACCAACCGCCGCCAGCCCTTCCCCCAGGGCTTCCTGGACACGATCTCCACCGGCTGGGCGGACCGTCCCGAGTCCCTGCCCGCTCCCCGCGCGCAGGCGTCGTTCGCCGCCGCGCGCCGCGCGAGGGTCTCCGCCGCGTTCCCCGGCAGGCGGCTGGTGATCCCGGCGGGGTCGCTCAAGCAGCGCAGCAACGACACCGACTATCCGTTCCGCGCGCACTCCGCCTTCGCCCACCTGACGGGCTGGGCCGCGGACGCCGAGCCCGACTCGGTGCTCGTGCTCGACCCGACCGCCGACGGCCACACCGCCACCCTCTACTTCCGGGAGCGCGCCGACCGCACGACCGCCGAGTTCTACTCGGACGCCACGATCGGCGAGTTCTGGATCGGGCCGCGCCCGTCGCTGGCGGGCGTGGCGGCGGATCTCGACATCCCGACCGCGCACCTGGAGCAGTTCGCCGCGGGCGACGACGATCTCGTCGTCGACGCCGACCCCGATCTCACCCGTGTCGTCTCGGAGCTGCGCCTCGTCAAGGACGAGTACGAGGTGGCCGAGATGCGTCGCGCGGTGGCCATCACCGCCGACGGCTTCGACGACATCGTCCGGGACCTTCCCCGCGCCATCGCGCACAGCCGCGGCGAACGGATCGTCGAGGGCGTGTTCCACCAGCGCGCCCGCAGCGACGGCAACTGGGAGGGCTACGACACCATCGCGGCGTCCGGCCCGCACGCCTGCTATCTGCACTGGACCCGCAACGACGGCGCCGTCGTCCCCGGGGACCTGATCCTCATCGACGCCGGTGTCGAGGCCGACAGCCTCTACACCGCCGACATCACCCGGACGCTCCCGGTC
Source organism: Microbacterium sp. CCNWLW41 (assembly GCF_037083505.1). Taxonomy (NCBI): domain Bacteria; kingdom Bacillati; phylum Actinomycetota; class Actinomycetes; order Micrococcales; family Microbacteriaceae; genus Microbacterium; species Microbacterium sp. CCNWLW41. Next base: position 653,023 of record NZ_JBAOJP010000003.1, on the reverse strand, counting down.
TCCGGCACCTTCAGCGACGTGCAGCGGCGGGTCTACGACGCGGTGGTCGAGGCCGCCGACGCCGCCTTCGCCGCCGCCCGGGTCGGCGTCCCGTTCCGCACCGTGCACGAGGCCGCCATGCGCGTGATCGCTCGCCGCACGGCGGAGTGGGGACTGCTGCCGGTATCCGCGGACGAGGCGCTGGACGCGGACCGGGGCGGACAGCACCGCCGATACATGGTGCACGGCACGAGCCACCACCTCGGCATCGACGTGCACGACTGCGCCCAGGCGCGACGGGAGATGTACTACGACGGGATCATCGAGCCGGGGATGGTGTTCACGATCGAGCCCGGTCTCTACTTCCAGATCGACGACCTGACCGTTCCCGAGGAGCTCCGCGGGATCGGCGTGCGCATCGAGGACGACATCCTCATGACCGAGGACGGGCCGGTGAACCTCTCCGCCGGGATCCCGCGCACCTCCGCCGAGGTGGAGGCCTGGATCGCCCGCCTGCAGGGCCGATGATGTTCTACGGAGGCTTCCCGGCCGTCGGCATGCTGCTCTTCTGGCTCCTCACGATCGTGATCCTCGGCGGCACCGTCTACCTCGCCGTCCGGTTCGCCGTCCTGCATGCGCTGAAGTCCCACACGCGGTGGATCGATGCGGGCAAGCCCTCGGGGCCGCCCGCGCCTCCGCAGACCCCGGGCGCCCCGCCGCCGTACGGCGCCCCGCCGGCGCCGGGCGCGCCAGGTGCTCCGCCCGCCGTCCCGCCGCGTCCCTGACCGGGCCCGCCCGTCCTGCCCCGCCCGCCGCGCGGAGCACGGCGAGGGCGGTCAGACGGCGCCGACGAAACCCGCCACGAGCGGAGCCAGGCCCGCGCCCACCTCGGGCGCGGGCCTCTTCGCGCCCTTGACCTCGAAGGAGTGCCCGCCGCCGTCGATCCAGGAGATCCGGGCATCCCGGCAGGAGGCGACCGCTTCGTCGAGCTGCGGACGCGGCTGGATGAACGGGTCTTCGGTGCCCTCGACGAACAGCTGCGGCGCAGTGACGGCGGGCAGATGCTCGACCCGCGGCTTGTCCGGCCGTCCCGGCGGGTGCAACGGGTAGCCGAGGTACACCAGGGCGTCGACGTCGAGGCCGTCAGCCGCGGCCATCGACGCCATCCGACCGCCGTAGGACTTGCCGCAGGCGACGACGAGGCCGGCGCCGACCTCGGGCTGCAGCGCCTCCCGGATCAGGGCCACAACGGCCCGCCAGGCGAGGATCGCGTGGGCGGCGGGCCCCGGCATGCGCCGGCCCGCCTCGACGTAGGGGAAGTTGAAGCGCACGGTCGACAGGCCCTCGTCGCGGAGCCCGCGGGCGAACCCGGTCAGGAACGGGTGGTCCATGCCCGCGCCGGCGCCGTGCGCGATCGCGACGACGGCCGGCGAGTCCGACACCGCGCCGAACGCGGCCCGCACGGCCACCCGCCCGGCGGGGAGCTCCACGGGCACGCTCAGCGCCCGCTCGTCTTGCGCCTCGGTGCCCTCGGTCACGAGCGGACGGATCCTCCGTCGGACTCCGGATCCGTGCCGGGCGCTTCGCCCGCCGGGGTGTCTTCCGCCGGCGCGTCGGGCGCAGGGGCATCGGCGCGGGGCGCTTCCGCCGCGGGCGCGTCGTCCGCCGGCGCGCCGGCTCCGCTCGGCTCCGGCTCGGCCTCGGCCGGCACCGACGGCTCGCTCGCGGCGGGCTGCGGGTCCGCGGGACGCGGCGGGATCGCGGCCGGCGGAGGCGGCGCGATCCGCTCGCCGTAACGCGGCGGCTCGTCGGACGCCAGGGCCGGGGCGGCCGAGGGGGCGGGCGTCGCCGCGGGCTCGGACGGGGCCGCGGGCGCCGTCGTTCCCGGGGCGACGCGTTCCCCGTACCGCGGCGGCTCGTCCGTGACGACCGGCGCGGGGCGGGGCGCGGGCGCCCCTCCGCCGAGGGCCTTGCGCGCCTTGGCCAGCGAGCCTGCCTGCACGGTGACCTCGTAGTGATCGGCGGCGAGCTGCATGACGCTCGCGTAGTCGCGGCGGCGACGGACGATCGCGTAGGTGACGAGGCTGAGGATCATGCCCATCGCCACGCCGACGAACAGCACGCCGACGAAGGCCTGGATCGGGGCGACGGGGTTGCCCAGCACGAAGATCGCGGAGAGGAAGAGGCCGATCAGCACGCCGTTGATGGCGCCCGAGCGCGCGGCGTTGGCATAGCCGAGCCGGCCGGTGACCCGCTCGATGGTGCGCACGCCCATCCCCACGATCGCGATGTCTCGGGCCGGGACCTCCGCGGCGATGAGCTTGGACACGAGCTTCTGGGCGGCCTCGTACTCGCGCACGGAGGCGACGGTCTCGCCGACCTCGGCGGCGCCGGCAGGGCGGTTCAGCATGCTCATCCCGCCATTCTTCCACGCCGTTCTCATGAGGTTCCCGCGAGCGGTGCCCCGCGGGTGAACATCCCGGTCCTGCGCGGAAACGACGGGCGTCCGCCGATACCCGGGACAGTACGCTGGAACCCATGAGCACACAGCGGGTTTTCGTCGCGCGCCTGGCCGGGTGCGCCGTGTTCGACCCCGCCGGCGACCGGCTCGGCAAGGTCCGTGACGTCGTCGTCGTGTATCGAAGTACGGCAGCCCCGCGCGTGATCGGGCTCGTCTGCGAGATCCCCGGCCGACGCCAGGTCTTCCTCTCGATCGGACGCGTCACGTCGATCAGCACGGGGCAGGTCATCACCACCGGTCTGATGAACGTACGCCGGTTCAAGCCGCGAAACGGCGAGGTCCGGGTCATGGCCGAGCTGCTGGGACGCCGTGTCGACTTCGCCGACGGGAGCGGCACCGCCGCCATCGAGGACGTCGCGATCGAGCCGAACCGCCTCGGCGAGTGGTCGATCGGCCAGCTCTTCCTCCGCAAGCCCAAGACGAGCGCGTCGCCGTTCGCCAAGGGGCCCACGACCTTCGCCGCCTGGAATGAGGTGCGCGAGCAGCTCCGCCCCGGGGAGTCGCAGTCCGCCGAGCAGCTCGTCGCCACCTTCTCGGAGCTGCGCCCGGCCGACCTCGCCAACACCCTGCTCGACCTTCCGCAGCAGCGCCGCATCGAGGTGGCGGAGGAACTGCCGGACGAGCGGCTGGCCGACGCTCTCGAGGAGATGCCGGAGGACGAGCAGATGACGATCCTCGACCGGCTCGGCGACGAGCGCGCCGCCGACATCCTGGACCAGATGGAGCCGGACGACGCCGCGGACCTGCTGGCGCAGCTCCCGAAGGGGCGCCTGGAGCACCTGCTGGAGCTGATGGAGCCCGAGGAGGCCGAGGACGTCCGCATGCTCCTGCGCTACAGTCCCGACACGGCCGGCGGTCTCATGACACCCGAGCCCATCATCCTCTCCGCCGATGCGACCGTCGCCGAGGCGCTGGCGCTCATCCGCCGCCACGAGCTGCATCCCGCGCTCGCGGCCGCCGTGTTCCTGACGCTCCCGCCGTTCGAGACCCCGACCGGCCGGCTCCTCGGCGTCGTGCACTTCCAGCGGATGCTGCGGTATCCCCCGCACGAGCGGCTCGGCGCGATCGTCGACGACACGCTCGAACCGGTCCCGGTCACGGCGTCGGCCGCGGAGGTCGCGCGCATGCTCGCCAGCTACGACCTCGTCTCGCTGCCGGTCGTCGATCAGGCGCACCGGCTCGTCGGCGCCGTGAGCGTCGACGACGTCCTGGACTACCTCCTGCCCGAGGACTGGCGCTCGCAGGACGCCGCGGATGAACCGTCCGCACCGGCCAAGGGAGTGGCCGGATGATGGCGCGGCCGTCGTCGTCGGCGGGGCTCGACGCGCCCCGCCGCGGCGCGGTGCGTTCCCGCCCGCAGGTCTCGCGCGATCGCTTCGGCCGGTTCACCGAGTGGGTCGCGCGGGCGATGGGCACGCCGATGTTCCTCGTGCTGCTGACGCTCTTCTGCGCGGCGTGGCTCGCCTGGAACACGCTCGTGCCGGAGTCCTGGCGCTTCGACTCCGCCGCGAACGGCTTCACGGCGCTGACGCTGATGCTCTCGCTGCAGGCCTCGTACGCGGCGCCGCTGATCCTGCTCGCGCAGAACCGCCAGGACGACCGCGACCGGGTGCAGATCGAGCAGGACCGTCAGCGGGCGGAGCGCAACCTCGCGGACACCGAGTACCTCGCCCGCGAGATCGTCGCCCTGCGGATGGCTCTGGAGGAGCGCACCGCCCAGCCCGTCACCCGCGACGTGCTGCGGCACGAGCTGCGCGCGCTCCTCGCGGAACTCCGGGAGGACGAGCCGGAGCCGGCGGCGGAGCAGCGTCCGTGACCGCCGCGAGCGCCGAGGACGTCCGTCGCGCGGTCGGCGCCGTCGTGGATCCTGAGCTGCGCCGACCGCTGGCCGAGCTGGACATGGTGCGCGACATCTCCGTCGAGGGGACCGAGGCCCGCGTCGGCATCGCGCTGACGATCGTGGGGTGCCCGGCCGCGAACCGGATCGAGCGGGAGGTGCACGCCGCGGCCTTGGGCGTGGCCGGTATCGACGCGGTGACGGTGGACGTCGGCGTGATGACGCCGGACGAGCGGCGGGCGCTGACCGAGCGGCTGCGCGGCGGACGACCCGCGAGGCAGATGGCGTTCGGCCCCGACTCGCTCACGCGGGTGATCGCGGTCACCAGCGGCAAGGGCGGCGTGGGCAAGTCGTCCGTCACGGCGAACCTCGCCGTCGCCCTGGCGGCGCGGGGTCGTCGCGTGGGGCTCATCGACGCGGACGTGCACGGCTTCTCCATCCCGGGCCTTCTGGGCATGGTCCAGGACGGCAGGGCCCCGCAGCCCACGAGGATCGACGACCTCATGCTGCCGCCGGTGGCCTACGACGTGAAGGCCATCTCGATCGGGATGTTCCTGCGCGACGGCGAGTCGGTGGTGGCGTGGCGCGGGCCGATGCTGCACCGGACGGTCCAGCAGTTCCTCACCGACGTCTTCTTCGGCGACCTCGACGTCCTCCTCATCGACATGCCGCCCGGCACCGGCGACATCGCCATCTCGCTCGGCCAGCTCCTTCCCCACGCGGAGGTGCTCGTCGTCACCACCCCGCAGGAGGCCGCCGCGGACGTCGCGATCCGCAGCGGGCTCGTCGCGCGCCAGACCGGCCAGCGTCTCATCGGCGTCGTCGAGAACATGGCGGCCCTCACTCTCCCGGACGGGACGGTGCTCGACCTGTTCGGATCCGGCGGCGGCGCGGCCGTCGCGGCGGCGCTGTCGACCCCGGACGAGACCGTGGACCTGCTGGCGTCCGTGCCGCTCAGCACGGCGCTGCGGACGGGTGGCGACGCCGGGACGCCGATCGTGCTGTCCGATCCGGCGGACCCGGCGGCGCAGGCTCTGCAGCGGCTCGCGGACGCGGTGGATCGGCGGGGCCGCGGACTGTCGGGGCGCTCCCTGCCCTTCGCCCCGGGGACGTGACGCGCTCTCCCCACGCACCGCGTCCGCACTCGCCGCATCAGGCGAACACGCCAGATCAGGCGCGCAGCGCCCCTCCCCGCCTGAACTCGCCCGAACGCCTGATCCCACGCGGGTAGGACAGGGACCCGACGCGGGGCTCGGGCGGCAACGCGCGAAGTGAGCGGCCGCGCGGGATCAGGCGAACACGCCAGATCAGGCGCAGGGCGCCCGAAACAGCCTGAACTCGCGCGAACGCCTGATCCCACGCGCGGGGTCAGGAGCTCGCGTGACCGGGAGCGGGGTCAGGGGGCCGCGCGCCGGATCAGGTGGCCTCGCGGTCGTAGGGAGGCGGATCGTCCGCGCTGAACTGGCGCGGAGCGGACGGCTTCGCACCCGTGCTCGCCGATGCCCCCGCAGCCGCCGCGCCCGCGACTCCCACACCCGCCGCCGCAGACGTCGCGGCGGCGGTCGTCGCGGGGCCGGACGACGGATTCGTGTCCAACAGGGCATCGCGGATGATGCGGCGCGGATCGTACTGACGCGGATCGAGCTTGCGCCAGTCGAGCTCGTCGATCTCCGGCCCGACCTCCTCGCGCATGCGGTCCTTCGCGCCGCGGACGTACTCCCCCGCCCGTCGCGTGAACCGCGCGAGCGCCTCGGCGTATCGCGGAAGCCGCTCGGGGCCGACGAGAAGCGCGGCGATCACGCCGATCAGCAGGAGCTTCTCGAAGGTGATGCCGAAGAACATGTGACCAGGCTACCGCCGCGCCTGCCCGCGCGACGCACGACGTGCCCCTACCCTGGAGGAGGCCGTGGTACCGCGGATCACCCGCGCCACGGCGGGTCGGAGAGGAACATGAGCGAGCAGGACGCGAACGCGCGCTTCGTACGCGAGGCCATCGTCGAACCGGACGCCATCGCCCGGGCGCGGGCGCATGCCCGCGAGCTCGGCGCCGCGCCCATCAGCGCAGCGGTCGGCGCCGAGTGCGCCGTGCTCGCCGCGACGGTCGCCGCGCGCTCGATCGTCGAGATCGGCACCGGTGCCGGCGTCTCCGGCCTGTGGCTGCTGCGCGGAGCCCCGAACGCGGTGCTGACCTCGATCGACAACGAGCCCGAGCATCTGGCGGCGGCACGGTCGGCCTTCCAGGACGCCCGCATCGCTCCGACGCGCGCCCGGTTCATCGCCGGGAGGGCGTCGGACGTGCTCCCGCGCATGAACGAGGCGGCATACGACGTGGTCCTGGTCGACGCCGACCCGGAGAACGTCATCGAGTACGTCGCGCACGGACTGCGCCTGGTCCGCGAGGGCGGTGTGGTCCTGGTTCCGCGCGTGCTCAGCGGAGGGCGCGCGGCGGACCCCGTCCAGCGCGATGCCGTCACGACGGCCTATCGATCGCTGATCCAGGAGACGCAGCAGTCCCCGGCGGTGCTCGCCGCGCTGTCCGCCACAGGAGAGGGGCTGCTTCAGCTCGTCAGCGTGGCCGACCGCGACTGAGCACGAACACTGAGCTCGGGCGACGACACGAGAACCCCGCGTCCCGAAACGGGAACGCGGGGTTCTGTGTGGGAGGCCGGACGCGTCGTCACGCCGCATCGACGACGGCGCTCAGCACGTCGTGAAGCTCCTTCGCCTCGGCGTCGTTGACGGAGACGACCAGACGTCCGCCGCCTTCGAGCGGAACCCGAACGATGATGAGGCGCCCCTCCTTCACGGCCTCCATGGGTCCGTCTCCGGTCCTCGGCTTCATCGCTGCCATCGCGGTGCTCCCTTTCCTCGGTGGTCTAGGAGGCAAGTCTATCGGGTCACCCGGAGCAGAGGAGGCTCGATGACCCCCTAGGGCACCCGCCAGAACGTGTCGCCGAGGGCGTAGACGTTGTAGATCCATGCCCACTGCAGCACGAGGCCCACCACGACGGCGCCGATCCGGAAGCCCCGGGAACGGCCCACGGCGAGAGCGCCCCACAGCGGTGTGAGGGGGAACAGGAGCCGGAGCGTGCTCGACTGGGGGAAGAACACCGCCAAGAGATACAGCAGGTAGCTCGCGCTCCACAGGCGGATCACCGGGCCGAGCCGGCGGACCCGCGGATCCCGGAGAAGGAGAAGCGCCGCACCGGCGACCAGCAGCACGAGCACGACGAGACCGAGCCAGCCGGGAAGGCCCCAGATCCCGAACCACAGGGGTGCGGCCGTGACCCAGCCCTCGAACGGGAAGAAGCCGGCGGCACCGCCCTCCACCCAGTTCCGTCGCCACGCCAGCTCCGTGGCGAGGTAGGCCCCCGGATCCCCGGTCACGATGCCGGCGATGAACTGCCAGGAGAAGCCCACCACGGTGGCGAGGGCCCCGAGCGCCAGGATGTGGACGAACTCCCGCGTGTAGAGCGGATCGTCCTTCCGGCGCACCCATCGCAGGACGAGCACGAGCCCCAGCAGCAGGGCGAAGGCGAGCACGCCGGGGCGCGTGAAGCCCATGAGCGGGATGAGCGCGTACAGGCGGACGTATCGTCGCCGGATGAGCCCATCGATCCCCAGGAGCAGGAAGAGGAGGAACAGCGCCTCCGCGTAGCCGACCTGGAAGAGCGCGCCGAGCGGCCCGGCCGCGCAGAGCGCGACGGACCACATCGCGGCACGCCGCCCGACCTTCCCGGCAAGTATCCGGTAGAGGACGAGACAGGCGAGGTATCCGGCGACGAGCGAGACGACGAGGGCGCCGGCGCCCCACGACCCCAGCGGGAACCCCACGAGCTTGGCAAGCATCGGGTACAGGGGCATGAACGCCCACGCGTTCTCCGCGACCTGGCCGCCCTCGGTGAGCGGGAGCTCGCTCGGGTACCCGTTCTCGGCGACCCACCAGTACCACTGCGCATCCCACGCCAGCACGAAGCTGCCGATCCCCGCGTCGGGGCCGAACCGCGACCCGGGACCGGAGAGCCCGGCGGCCACCGCCAGCATCCCGGTCGTCAGCACGCGGGCCGCCAGGTACACCAGCGCGACCATGAGGGCCGGGCTCAGCCGCAGCAGGGCGCGCGACCAGGTCCGTGCCGGAACACGCGCGGAGGGCGCGGCGGCGCTCACGCCCCGGATCCCCCGAGCCAGGCGCGCAGCCCCTCCTCCACGGCGACGATCTGCGCGAGCGGCACGCGCTCCTCGTCATGGTGCGCCAGATGCGGGTCCCCCGGGCCGTAGTTCACGGCCGGGATCCCCAGTGCGGAGAACCTCGCGACGTCGGTCCAGCCGTACTTCGGGCGGGGGACGGCGCCGACCGCGGCGACGAACCGCTGCGCGATCGGGGCGTCGAGGCCCGGGCGGGCGCCCTCGGAGGAGTCGGTGATCTCCACGGGGAACCCGGCGAACACCGCCCGCACGTGCGCTTCGGCCTCGGCGGCCGTCTTGCTGGGCGCGAACCGGTAGTTGACCTCCACCTCGCAGGCGTCGGGGATGACGTTGCCGGCCACGCCGCCCGTGATGCGCACGGCGTTGAGCCCTTCCCGGTACACGAGCCCCTCGACCCCGACCTCCCGCGGACGGTACTCGGCGAGTCGCGCGAGGATCGGCGCGGCCGCGTGGATCGCGTTCTCGCCGATCCACGCCCGCGCACTGTGGGCGCGCACGCCGCTCGTGCGGACGATCGCACGCAGCGTCCCGTTGCAGCCGCCCTCGACCTCGCCGTCACTGGGCTCGCCGAGGATGGCGAAGTCCGCGGCGAACAGGTCCGGCCGGCTCGCCGCCAGGAGGGCGAGCCCGTTGCGGGAGGCCTCGACCTCCTCGTTGTCGTACCACATCCAGGTCACGTCGACGGCGGGCGCGGACAGCTCCGCCGCGAGCTTGAGCTGCACGGCGACGCCGGCCTTCATGTCGACGGTCCCCCGCCCCCACAGGACAGGGACTCCGTCGACCTCGGCGTCGCGGGTCGGGACGTTGCCGTTGATGGGGACGGTGTCGATGTGGCCGGCGATGACCACCCGCTGCGCGCGACCGAGGTCGGTGCGTGCGACGACGGTGTTCCCGTGCCGGATCACCTCGAGATGCGGGAAGGCGCGGACCGAGGACTCGATGAGGTCCGCGAGCGGCTTCTCCGCCCCCGAGACGCTCGGCACGTCGCAGATCGCGCGGGTCAGATCGACGGAGGACGCGGTCAGATCGAGCACCATGCCCACCAGCCTAGGCCGTGCGTCCTGGCGCGCGTCACGGGCGTGCCCGTGTTCGGTAGCGTGGAGACATGACCCAAGCGCGCACCGTCTTCGGCTTCGGACTGTCCACAATCGCGTCGGACGGGACGGCCCTCGACGCCTGGTTCCCGGAGATCGGCACGGCGGAGTTCTCTCCCGAACACCTCGCCGCCGCGGCGGAGACCTGGGATCCGCACGCGGGTGCGGACGAGCGCCGTCGCGTGAGCGTCGAGGCCGTACACCTGCGGATCGACCTGGACGAGGCGCCGACGTCCACGGCGGATGCCTACCTCCGCCTCCACGCCCTCTCCACGCTCCTCGTGCGGCCGAACGAGCTCAACCTGGACGGCATCTTCGCCCACCTCCCCACCGTCGCATGGACGACGGCCGGGCCGATGCGCCCCGCGGACGCCGTGCGTCTGCGCCCGGCCCTGCAGCGGGCGGGGATCCAGGTGCAGGGCCTGGACAAGTTCCCCCGTCTCACGGACTACGTCCTGCCGGAGGGCGTGCGCATCGCCGACGCGTCGCGCGTGCGGCTCGGGGCGCACCTCGCGCCGGGCACGACGGTCATGCACGAGGGTTTCGTGAACTTCAACGCCGGCACGCTCGGCGCATCGATGGTGGAGGGACGCATCTCGCAGGGCGTCGTCGTCGGCGACGGCAGCGACATCGGCGGAGGCTCCTCGATCATGGGCACCCTCTCCGGCGGGGGGCAGCACCGTGTCTCGATCGGGGCGCGGACGCTCCTCGGGGCGAACGCCGGCATCGGCATCTCGCTGGGTGACGACTGCATCGTCGAGGCGGGACTGTACGTCACCGCCGGGTCCAAGATCGTGCTCGCGGACGAGGCGCCGACCGCCGACGGTGCGCATCCGGTCGTCAAGGGCGCCGAGCTCTCGGGGCGCGACGGGCTCCTGTTCCGCCGCAACTCCGTCTCCGGAGCGGTCGAGGCCGTCCGCCGCGCGGGGGTCGGCGTGACCCTCAACGAGGCCCTGCACGCCTGACACGCGGCGATTCGCGCCGTTCCGGGGGTCTCTGATCTCCGGCTGGTAGACTATGAAGGTTGCTCGCCTCGAGCGGGCAGCATCGTCGTCGTCACGGGGTCTCCGAGGACCGGGCGGGCATCCTGCTCCCCCACCGGCAGCCACCGGCCTTTCGCACGGCGAAGGTCGCGCACCGTCCGTGTGCCGCCGTCCCTCACCCACGATCCCGCCGCGCTTCACCGCGCGCGCAGACGGAGTTTCTCTTTTGCCTACTTTCCTCGAACTCGGCGTGCCCGCGCCCCTGGCCGACGTGCTCGCCGCCTCCGGCAAGACCGAGGCGTTCGCCATCCAGCGCGACACCCTTCCCGACTCGCTCGCCGGCCGCGACCTCCTCGGCCGCGGCCGCACCGGCAGCGGCAAGACCATCGCCTTCTCCCTGCCGCTCGTGGCCCGGCTGTCGGCGGCCGGCCGCAAGAGTCGTCCCGCCCACCCCCGTGGTCTCGTCCTCGCCCCGACGCGGGAGCTGGCCACCCAGATCGCCGCGACGGTCTCCCCGCTCGCTCAGGCGGTCGGGCTCCGCGTCACCACCGTCTTCGGCGGCGTCAGCCAGCGTCCGCAGGAGCAGGCGCTCCGCAGCGGCGTGGACATCGTCGTCGCGTGCCCCGGCCGCCTCGAAGACCTCATGAAGCAGGGGCTGGTCTCCCTGGACGCCGTCGAGATCGCCGTGCTCGACGAGGCCGACCACATGGCCGACCTCGGCTTCCTCCCCGGCGTCACGCGCATTCTCGCCGCCACCCCGGCGGGCGGCCAGCGCCTTCTCTTCAGCGCCACCCTCGATCGCGGCATCGACACCCTCGCGCGCCGCTTCCTCCGCGACGCCGTCAGCCACGAGGTGGACGAGGCGAGCGTGCCGGTAGGCGAGATGACCCACCGCGTGCTGCTCGCCGACGACGCGGAGCACAAGAAGGCCCTCGTGCAGGACCTCGCCGCCGGGACCGGGCGGCGCATCCTGTTCACGAGGACGAAGCACCAGGCGAAGAAGCTCGCCAAGCAGCTCACCGCGTCGGGCATCCCCGCGGTGGACCTGCACGGGAACCTCTCGCAGAACGCCCGCGAGCGCAACCTCAGCGCCTTCTCCTCGGATCCCGCGCAGGGCGGCGTGCGTGTGCTCGTCGCCACCGACGTCGCCGCGCGCGGCGTCCATGTGGACGACGTGGACCTGGTGGTGCACGTCGACCCGCCCGTCGAGCACAAGGCGTACCTGCACCGCTCCGGCCGAACCGCGCGCGCCGGCGCCGCCGGGACCGTCGTCACGGTGGTCCTGCCCGAGCAGCGCCGGGACGTGAAGGACCTCCTCCGCAAGGCGCAGATCACCGCGCCCCTGGAGTCGGCGACCGACGACGCGGTCTCGGCACTGGTCGGAGAGCGCGCCCCGCATGTGCGCCCGGCCCCGCCGCAGCAGCCGCAGCGCCCTCAGGCCGCCTCCCGGCCGGCCCGGTCCGGCGCCTCGCGCGGGAACGGCGGGGCGCCGCGTCCCGGAACGGGTGCCCGCGTCGCCGCGCCCGCCGAGGGCGGACGGGACAACGGCGCGCCCTCTCGACGCCGTCGGCGTCGGCCCCGCAGCGCGAACGGCACCGCCGGACGCTGATCCCGGACCGGTTTCGAGGCTGAGGCGGTCCGCTCCGGTCCGCCTCAGCTCCGGATCGCGCGGATCGCGAGAGCCAGCACCCGCTGTCTCTGCGCGTCGTCGTCGTAGGCGACGGCGGCGACGCCGGAGACCAGTTTGATGACGTCGAGGATCGTGACGTCCGCGGCGATCTCCCCGGCCGCCTGGGCCCGCGAGAGCAGCGGTTCCGCGGCGGACACCATGATCCCCCGGCACTCGACGAGGATCGGCGAGCCGCGGTTGAACCCCTCCAGGAGCACGCGCTTGGTCCCCACGTAACGGATGAAGCGGTCAAGCCACGCCTCCAGCGCCGGCCATGGATCCAGACCGGCCACGTCCTCCGCCGCGTCGGCGAGCGCGAGCACCTCCGTGACGTACAAAGCCTCGATGAGGTCGTCCCTCGTCGGGAAGTTGCGGTACAACGTCGCGATCCCGACGCCCGCGCGACGGGCGATGTCCTCCAGAGACGCCTCCGCGCCCCGCTCGGCGAACTCGGCCCTGCCGGCCTCGATGAGCGCGTCGAAGTTCCGTGCGGCGTCCGCACGCTTGGGTCGTCGCTCCTCCAGCGCGGTGACACGAGGCGTCGCGGTGCTCATGGGTCGCCAATCTCGGGGTTGCAAAACGGAGGACTCCTCCACTACCGTGAAAACGGAGGCAGCCTCCGTTCGGAGTCCTCCTTCCATTTTACCGCTCGACCGCGAACCGCTCGACCGTCCGCGCGTTCGCCCTTCGCGCCATCCGCGCTCCCCCTCGACCCCACCGGAGGACCCTCCATGTCGACCCCACGCCGCGCCTTCGCCGCGATCGCCCTGAGCATCGGCTCCATGGCCCTGCTCCAGAACCTCGTCATCCCCGTGCTGCCGCTCATCGAGGACGACCTCGACGTAGGCTCTGATGCCGTCGCCTGGACGATGACCGCATGGCTCATCGCGGCCGCGGTCGCCACCCCCCTGCTCGGCCGGGTGGGAGACCTGCGCGGGCGGCGGACGCTCACCCTCGTGGTCCTCGCCGTCATCTCCGTCGGCGATCTCGTCGCCGCCCTGGCGCCGAGCCTCGAGATCCTCCTCGCCGGGCGCGTGCTGCAGGGCGTGGGCGGCGCGCTCTTCCCCCTGGGGTTCGGCCTGCTCCGCGAGACCCAGCCGCCGGAGCGGCTCACCGGCGCGATCGGCGCGGTCGGCGCGCTGTTCGGGATCGCCGGAGCCGCAGGCACGGTGCTCGCCGGCCCCGTCGCCGCTGCGCTCGGCTGGCGGGCGCTGTTCGTCGTCGCTCTCGTCGTGGCGCTCGCGGCAGCGGTCGCGGTCCTGCGGGCCGTGCCGTCCGGCGGGGTGCGTGCCGCCGGACGCATCAACCTCGTCTCCGCCGCCCTCCTGTCCGGGTGGCTCGTCGCCCTCATGCTCCCGCTGTCGTCGGGCTCCCGATGGGGCTGGGCGAGCCCGCTCACCCTGGGCCTCTTCGCGCTCGCGCTCTGCCTGCTCGCGGCGTGGGTCCTCGCCGAGCTCCGATCCGCCGAGCCGCTCGTCGACATCCGCCTGCTCCTGCACCGCACGATCTGGCCGGTCAACGTCGGCGCCCTCCTGATCGGCATCGCGATGTTCGGGTTCTGGGGATACCTGCCGATGTTCCTGGAGGTCCCCGCCTCCACCGGCTGGGCGTTCGGCCTGGGTGCGGAGCAGGCAGGACTGGTCCTGCTTCCGCTGCTCGTCGGCATGTCGGCCGCCGGTTTCCTGACGGGGCCGCTGAGCCGGGTGCTTCCGCTCCGGCGCCAGCTGGTGCTCGGCACGGCCGTCATGGGGCTCGCGATCCTCGGCGCCGTCGCCCTGCACGGCGCGGTGTGGCAGCTGGCGGTCCTCGGTGCCGTCTTCGGCGCCGGAGGCGGCATGGCCTATGCCGCGATGGCCAGCATCATCGTCGAGAGCGTGCCGCTGGGCAGCGTCGGCGTCGCGACCGGGGTCAACGCGAACCTCCGCTCGATCGGTTCCGCGATCGGCTCCGCGCTGATGACCGCGATCGTGTTCGGCTCGGTCGACGCGGAGGGCCTCCCCTTCGAAGCCGGGTACGCCGCCGCGTGGATCACGATCGGCGTCGTGGCGCTGGCCGCCGCCGGTCTCGTCGCGCTGGTGCCGGTGCGACGTCGCGACGAGCGCAGAGCGGACGCGGACCCCGCCGCCCGCGCCTCCGAGCACGCCGTCGCCCAGCCGGCGGCTGCGGAGGCCGCCTGACGGCACGATGCGCGACGGCCCCGACAGGAGGGATCCTGCCGGGGCCGTCGCGCGTCGTCGTCAGCGGGTCGGGAAGGCCCGCTCCGCCGATCCGGTGTAGAGCTGCTGGGGGCGACCGATCTTGGTCTGCGGGTCGTTCTGGAGCTCGCGCCACTGCGCGAGCCAGCCCGGGAGGCGCCCGATCGCGAACAGCACCGTGAACATGCGGGTCGGGAAGCCCATCGCCTTGTAGATGACGCCGGTGTAGAAGTCCACGTTGGGGTAGAGGCGGCGCTCACGGAAGTAGTCGTCGGCGAGGGCGATCTCCTCGAGCTCCTTCGCCAGATCCAGGAGCGGATCGGTCACGCCCAGCTCGGCGAGGACCTCGTCGGCCGCCTCCTTCACGAGCTTGGCGCGCGGGTCGTAGTTCTTGTAGACCCGGTGGCCGAAGCCCATGAGCTTGACGCCCTCCTCCTTGTTCTTCACCCGCTCGACGAACCGCTGGACGCTCTCGCCGGACGCCCGGATCTGCCCGAGCATGGTGAGGACCGCCTCGTTGGCGCCGCCGTGCAGCGGGCCGGAGAGCGCCTGGATGCCCGCGGAGATCGAGGCGAACTGGTTCGCCCCGGTCGAGCCGACGAGCCGGACCGTGGACGTCGAGGCGTTCTGCTCGTGGTCCTCGTGCAGGATCAGCAGCAGCTCCAGCGCCTTCGACATCACCGGGTTGAGCTCGTACGGCTCGCTGTGGACGCCGAAGTTCAGCTTCAGGAAATTGTCGACGAAGCTCAGAGAGTTGTCCGGATACAGGAACGCCTGCCCCACGCTCTTCTTGTGCGCGTACGCGGCGATCACCGGCAGCTTCGCCAGCATGCGGACCGTGTTGAGCTCGACGTGCTCCGGGTTGTGCGGGTCCGTCTCGTTCTCGTAGTAGGTCGAGAGCGCTGCGACCGCCGAGGACAGCACCGACATCGGGTGGGCGGTGTGGGGCAGAGCCGAGAAGAAGTGCTTCAGGTCCTCGTGCAGCAGGGTGTGGCGGCGGATCTTCTCGTCGAACTCGGCCAGCTCCGAGGCCGACGGCAGTTCGCCGTAGATGAGCAGCCAGGCGACCTCGAGGTAGGTGCAGTTCTTGGCGATCTGCTCGATGGGATAGCCGCGATAGCGCAGGATCCCCTCGTCGCCGTCGATGAAGGTGATGGCCGACTTCGTGGACGCGGTGTTCACGTAGCCGTAGTCCAGGGCGGTGTGCCCGGTCTGGCGGGTCAGCGTCGAGAAGTCGATGCTGTCGTGCCCGGCCGTGGCCTGCAGGACCGGGAACTCGGCCGTCGTGCCGCCGATCGTCAGAGTCGCCTTCGTGGGCCGATCTGCCGCTGCACTCACGCGGACCTCCTTGCGGGTTGTTCGTCGAGGGCGATGCCGGAAACACGCGCGGGTGGCGCGCCGGGGCCGATGCACAGCCGAATCGCCCCTACAGCCTAGTGCGGGTGAGAGCCTACTGTGGCACCCGACAAGGGATGCACGGATCCGTCGTGGGTTGCCACAGAATCACTCCGGACGGCCCGCGGGTCACGGGGTCGACGCGCGTAAGCGCTCGGCGGCGCGGGCCACGCGCTCGGTCGGCGCGGTGAGCGACAGCCGCACGTGCTCTGCGGAGAAGTCGCCGTAGAATGCGCCGGGGCCGCCCAGGATGCCGAGTCCCGCCAGGCGCTCCATCGACTCCCAGGCGTCCCGGCCCTCCGTCGCCCAGAGGTAGAGCCCCGCCTCCGAGCCGTCGACGCGGAAGCCGGCCGCCTGGATCGCCGGCAGCAGCAGGGCGCGGCGCTCACGGTAGCGCTCCTTCTGGGCCGCGACGTGCTCGTCGTCGCGGAGAGCGACGGCCATCGCGTGCTGGACCGGTGCCGGCGGCATGAGACCCAGGTGCTTGCGCGCCGCCAGCAGATCGCCGACGACACGGGCGCAGCCCGCCACGAACGCGGCGCGGTAGCCGGCGAGGTTCGACTGCTTGCTCAGGGAGTACACGCTGAGCAGTCCCGACCGGGTGCCTCCGGTGACCCGAGGATCCAGCACGGACGGCACGGGCTCGCTCGCCCACGGGCCGTCCCATCCGAGCTCCGCATAGCACTCGTCGCTGGCGAGGACCGCACCCAGCTCCCGCGCCCGGCGCACGGCCGCGGCGAGCTCTTCGCGCGTCCAGGTGCGGCCGTCGGGGTTGCCTGGAGTGTTGATCCAGATCAGGCGGGTCCCCTCGGGCCACTCGGCCGGGTCGTCCGCCGGAACGGGCGTGGCCCCCGCGACGCGGGCCCCGACCTCGTACGTCGGGTAGGCGACGCGCGGGTGGACGACCCGGTCCCCCGGGCCGAGCCCGAGCAGGGTCGGCAGCAGCGCGACGAGCTCCTTGGAACCGATCGTGGGCAGGACGTTGTCCGGCCTCAGGTCCGGCACGCCCCGCCGCCGGGCGTACCAGTCGACGATCGCCTCGCGCAGCTCCGCGGTCCCCACGGTCTGGGGGTAGGCGTGCGCGTCGGTCGCCTCGGCGAGCGCCGCGCGGATGATCTCGGGTGTCGGGTCGATCGGCGATCCGATCGACAGATCCACGATCCCGTCGGGATGCGCTGCCGCCCGCTCGCGGAAGGGGGCGACCGCGTCCCAGGGGTAGTCGGCCAGATCGCGGACCGACATCAGTGGGCGGCGTCGCCCTGCGGCGGCAGAGCGGCGATGATCGGGTGGTCGTGGTGGATCACGCCGACCTTGGCGGCGCCGCCCGGAGACCCGACCTCTTCGAAGAACTCGACGTTCGCCTTGTAGTAGTCCTGCCATTCGTCGGGCAGGTCGTCCTCGTAGTAGATCGCCTCCACCGGGCAGACAGGCTCGCACGCACCGCAGTCCACGCACTCGTCCGGGTGGATATACAGCGAGCGCTCCCCTTCGTAGATGCAGTCAACGGGGCACTCGTCGATGCAGGCGCGATCCTTGACATCGACGCACGGAAGGGCGATCACATACGTCACGGTTTCAGTCTACGTCGCGCGCGCGATCGGCGGCCGCGTCGGGTCCGCCGGTTACGGCGGCCCGCGGAAGCCGGGACAGGTCGGGCCACGCCACGATGACGAGCACCAGCCCGGCGATCAGGTAGCCCCAGATGCGTCCGCGCAGGTCGTCCGGCACGAGCACCGATCCCCCGGGACCGCGACCCGAGATCAGGAGGACGGCCGCCAGCATCCCGATCCCGGCCGCGAGCGCGGCCCAGCGGTCGCGGGTGAGGGCGCGGACGGCCACGAGCAGGGCGGCGCACGCGATCGGGCCGATGATCATGCCGATCGGGATCGGGCCGAGCTCCGACCCGTGGGCGATCGTCGTCGCGAGCCCGAACACGGCTCCGACCACCAGCACTCCGACCCACGACAGCACGCGGGAGATCCAGTTCTCAGGCACGGGACGAGCCTAGTCCGCCCGGTTATGCGTGCCCTTGTCGCGGGCGCACGGGCTGCCCTAGGCGGCCAGGCCGGCGAGCCGCAGCAGAGCCGCCGTGGCCGCGGCGGCGAACACGACCACCAGGAACGACTGCCGCAGCCACAGGAGTCCGGCCGCGACCAGCACGGCGGGCACCCGCGCGTCGACGACGACGGCCTGCCCGACCGCCAGCGACTGCACGGCGACCAGCGCCGCCAGCAGCGCGACCGTCAGCAGGTCGCTGATGCGCGCCGGGCGGGGCGCCTCCAGCACCCGCGGGGGCACGAGGTACCCGATCGCCTTCAGGCCGTAGCAGACGACGGCGGCGAGCAGGATGGCGTTCCACAGGGTCATGCGCTCGCTCCCGCCGCGGGGCGGGCGGCGGCGTCGCCGGGCGGGGCGAGCCAGTTGAACCAGCCGACGATCAGGGCGACCGCGGCCGCGACGAGGACGGGGAGCCCGGGGATGAGGACCGGCGTGAGCGCCGTGGCGACCACCGCGGCCGCGACGCCGACCGCGATCGCCTGGCGCTGGCGCAGCCTCGGCCACAGGAGGGCCAGGAAGGCCGCAGCCGCGGCGGCGTCCAGCCCCCACGTCTTCGGGTCCCCGAGGACATCGCCGAGGAGCGCGCCGACGAGGGTCGTGAGGTTCCACCCGACGAACACGCCGATGCCGGTCAGCCAGAATCCCGCGCGTCGCGCGCGCTCGGACCTCTGCGCGAGGGAGACGGCGGTCGACTCGTCGATCGTGAAGTGGGCCGCCGCGGCCCGCCGCGCGAAGCCCCGGCCGATCACCGGGGACATCCGGATGCCGTAGGCGACGTTGCGCACGCCGAGGAGCACCGCGGATGCGATCGCGGCGGGCAGCGCCGCCAGGCCACCGGCGCCCACCACACTGACGAAGGCGAACTGGGAGCCCCCGGTGAACATCACCAGGCTCAGCACGCAGGTCTGCCAGATGTCCAGGCCCGAGGCGACCGACAGTGCCCCGAACGAGACGCCGTACGCGCTCGTGGCGATCACGACGCCGAGGCCCTCCCGGCGCGCGAGGCGTACCTCGTCGCGTTCCTCCGCGGAGGCCGGGTCTCCCGATGTTCGCCCTGCTGAACGCATGTCCACCATTCTGAACACTCGCCGGCTGATCGTCAAGATGAACGATCGTTTGCGATACTGACCACATGGAGCTTCGTCAGCGTATCGCCACGGCCCTGCGGCAGGAACGCCAGGCGGCGGGCCTCTCGGTGTCCGAGCTCGCCCGGCGCGCGGGGGTCTCGAAGGCCACCGTGTCCCAGCTCGAAGGCGGTGCGGGCAACCCCAGCGTCGAGACGCTGTGGGCCCTCGGGGACGCGCTCGGCATCCCGTTCGCCGACCTCGTAGACCGGCCTGCGGAGCAGCCGACGCTGGTGCGCCTGGCCGACCTCGGCGGCGCCGCACGGGTGCCGTCCTCGGACGCCCCCTACTCCGCGACGATCCTGTCCGTGTGCCCGCCCTCCGCCCGACGCGACCTCTATCTCATCCAGGCCGAGCCGGGAGAGCCGCGGCGCTCGCTCCCCCACCGCACCGGCACCACCGAGCACGTCGTGCTCGTCGCCGGGTCGGCGCTGCTCGGCCCCGCCGAGGCGCCGGAGACCCTCGCGCCGGGCGACTACCTCCGCTACCGCGGCGACGCGCCGCACGTCTTCGAAGCGCTGGCGCCGGGCACGATCGCCGTGCTGATCTCCGAACAGCGCTGACGAGCGCGCCCGGCCGGGATCAGGCGTTCGCGTCCTGGCGCTTCTGGCGGGCGGTCTCCCGCGCACGGATCGTCTGGTCCAGGATCACCTTGCGGATGCGCACCTTCTCCGGAGTCACCTCGACGCACTCGTCGTCGCGGGCCCACTCCAGGCTCTCCTCCAGCGACAGCTGGCGCGGCGGCGTGAGCTTCTCCAGCTCGTCCGCCGTCGAGGAGCGCATGTTGGTGAGCTTCTTCTCCTTGGTGATGTTGACGTCCATGTCGTCGGCGCGGGTGTTCTCGCCGACGACCATCCCCTCGTAGACCTCTTCGGTCGGGTTGACGAAGAAGCTCATCCGCTCCTGCAGCGCCATCATCGCGAACGGCGTGACGACGCCCGCGCGGTCGGCGACGATGGAGCCGGACGCGCGCGCGACGATCTGTCCCGCCCAGTCGTCGTAACCGTGCGAGATCGCGTTCGCGATGCCGGTGCCGCGGGTCACGGACATGAACTCGGTGCGGAAGCCGATCAGCCCCCGCGACGGCACGATGAACTCCATGCGGACCCATCCGGTGCCGTGGTTCGTCATGCCCTCCATGCGCCCCTTGCGGGCGGCGAGCAGCTGGGTGATCGCGCCGAGGTACTCCTCCGGGGCGTCGATCGTGAGGTGCTCGTAGGGCTCCTGGACCTTGCCGTCCGCGCTCTTGCGGGTGACGACCTGGGGCTTGCCGACCGTGAGCTCGAAGCCCTCGCGACGCATGTTCTCCACGAGGATCGCCAGCGCGAGCTCACCGCGGCCCTGCACCTCCCAGGCGTCCGGGCGGCCGATGTCGACGACCTTCAGCGAGACGTTGCCGATGAGCTCGCGGTCCAGACGGTCCTTGACCATCCGCGCCGTGAGCTTGTGGCCCTTCACCTTGCCGACCAACGGCGAGGTGTTCGTGCCGATCGTCATCGAGATCGCCGGGTCGTCGACCGTGATGGCCGGAAGCGGTCGCACGTCCTCCGGATCCGCGATCGTCTCGCCGATCGTGATCTGGTCGAAGCCCGCGATCGCGACGATGTCACCGGGACCGGCCGACTCGGCCGGATACCGCTCCAGCGCCTTGGTCATCAGCAGCTCGGTGATCCGGGCGTTCGAGTGGGAGCCGTCGTGGCGCACCCAGGCGACGGTCTGCCCCTTCTTCAGGGTGCCGTTGAAGATACGCAGCAGCGCGAGCCGGCCCAGGAACGGGCTCGAGTCGAGGTTCGTGACCCAGGCCTGCAGCGGCGCCTCGTCGTCGTACGACGGGGCCGGGACGTGCTCCAGGATCGCGGCGAACAGCGGCTCCAGGTCGTCGTTGTCCGGCAGCGTGCCGTTCTCCGGGCGGTTCGCGGAGGCGGCGCCGGCACGGCCGGACGCGTACACCACGGGGACGTCGAGGAGCGCGTCGACGTCGAGGTCGGGAACGTCGTCCACGAGGTCGGAGGCGAGTCCGAGGAGCAGATCGTGCGCCTCCTCCTCGACCTCGGCGATCCGCGCGTCGGGGCGGTCCGTCTTGTTCACGAGGAGGATGACGGGGAGCTTGCCCTCCAGCGCCTTGCGCAGGACGAAGCGGGTCTGCGGGAGCGGGCCCTCGCTCGCGTCCACCAGCAGCACGACGCCGTCCACCATCGACAGCGCGCGCTCCACCTCGCCGCCGAAGTCGGCGTGTCCCGGGGTGTCGACGACGTTGATCGTCACCGGGACGTCCGTGTGGGCGCCGTTGTAGGTGATCGCCGTGTTCTTGGCGAGGATCGTGATGCCCTTCTCCCGCTCCAGGTCGTTCGAGTCCATGGCGCGCTCCTCGACGTGAGCGTGCTCGCCGAACGAACCGGTCTGGCGGAGCATCGCGTCCACGAGGGTGGTCTTGCCGTGGTCGACGTGGGCGACGATCGCGACGTTTCGGAGATCGGGGCGGAGGGCGTGCGCCATGCAGAAAGTCCTAAGAAGAGGAAGGTGGGAGGTGGCAGCGCCGTCCCTGATCCGTTCGAAGGGGCGACGTTCCAGGATAGCGCACACGCCGACGCCGGCTCTGAACCGCGCCTGAACGCGAGGGCGGGGCGATCCGCGTACGATCGGTCGTCATGAGCCTGAGCGCCGCCCCCGTGCCCGAAACCCGCGGACGGCTGTGGGCGGAGATCGGGATCGTGCTCGCCCTCGGACTCGGCCAGTCCGCGGTGTATGCGATCGTGCAGCTGCTCTACCGGCTGACCGCCGAGACGCCCCTCGGGGACCAGACGGCGACGCTCAACCCCGCGCGCAGCGACCGCGAGGTGTTCGATCTCGTCTATCAGCTCCTCGGCATCGCGTTCTCGGTCGTCCCCGTGCTCCTGGTCTGCTTCCTCCTGTGGCGCACGAGCCGTCCGCATCTGGGCGCGCTGGGGCTGGACGGCACGCGGATCGGCCGTGACGCAGGCCTGGGCGCGGGTCTCGTGCTCGCGATCGGCATCCCGGGGCTCGGACTGTACCTCGTGGGTCGGATGATGGGACTGTTCGTCGCCGTGGACCCGGGCGCGCAGTCCGCGTACTGGTGGACCGTGCCGGTCCTGCTCCTCGCGGCGGCGCGCGCCTCGATCGAGGAGGAGTTCGTCGTGCTGGGCTACCTCTTCGCCCGGCTGCGGCAGCTCGGCTGGTCCCCCTGGGCGATCGTTGCCGCGACGTCCCTGCTGCGCGCGACCTACCACCTGTACCAGGGACCCGGCGCGTTCATCGGGAACCTCGCCATGGGCCT
Source organism: Microbacterium sp. CCNWLW41 (assembly GCF_037083505.1). Classification (NCBI taxonomy): domain Bacteria; kingdom Bacillati; phylum Actinomycetota; class Actinomycetes; order Micrococcales; family Microbacteriaceae; genus Microbacterium; species Microbacterium sp. CCNWLW41. The sequence continues at coordinate 630,667 of NZ_JBAOJP010000003.1, read as the reverse complement.
GCTGTTCGGGCTGCTCTTCCTGCGGACCGGGAGGCTCCTGCCCTTCCTCGTCGCGCACTTCCTCATCGACGCGGCCGTCTTCGTGGGGTACCCGTGGGCCGCCGCGACCTGGCCGGCCCTGTTCGGGCTGCCCGGTTGACCGCTCCCCCGCGCGATGCGCGTCCTGGCCGATGCGGGGTGCCTCCCGGCTGATTCTGGGGCGCTGCCTGGGTGCTTCTTGGGTGCCGCGGCGCACGACGCGAGTTCAGGCGAACACGCCAGATCAGGCACTTAGGTGCGATGAACGCCTGATCCCACGCGTTTGCCTGAACCCGCGCGGAACGCACACGCAGAGGGTAGGCAATCAGCAGGCGAGGACCGCGAGATCCGGCGAACACGCGAGATCAGACGAACACGCCAGATCAGGCGAACACGCGAGCTCAGGCACGTACGTGCGATGAACGCCTGAACCCACGCGTGTGCCTGAACCCACGCGGTTTGCATGCAGGGTGCGCGAGGCGCGCGGGATCAGGCGTAGGCGATGAGGATCGCGGCACTGGCCCAGATCGCGATGATCGCCAGCGCCGCGACGGCGGGGAGGTCCCAGCCGCGGCGGATCGGCGCGTCGGCGCCCTCACGGGCGGGCCCGGGCGCGGCGTCGACCGCCGCCTCCCACCGGTCGCGGATCTCGGTCAGCGCCTGCAAGCTCGCGGGAACCCTGACCTCCCCCTCGCCCCGGCCGCTCTGCCGCGGCGGGCGGGAGCGCCCGGGCCCGCCGAAGCAGGACACCCTGGTCCCGTCGTCGAGCGCGAACTCGAGCTGCCAGCGCAGGTCCACGTCGCGGACCCGACGCCAGCCGAACCGGGTCGTCCGCAGCATGTTCCGCACCGTCGCGCCCTCGCCGTCCACGCGGACGGCGGAGACGAAGCTGATCTCGTAGACGATCCACACCGCCAGCAGCACCCACGGCGCGTACAGCAGCATGAGCCCCCAGCTGCCCCGCGCCACGGCGTCGCCGAGGAGGAACAGCGCCAGCGCAGAAACGAGGGTGAGCACGATCGGCCCCAGGGGCGAACGGTAGGTCCGTCCGCCCCCGGGCTGGGAGGCGCCGCTCACGACGCGCCGCCTCCCAGGGAGATCGATGCGCCAGGGATCGCCTGCAGGAGCCGCTCGGTGTACTCCTCCTGCGGGTTGGAGAAAATCTCGTCGACCGTCCCCTTCTCGACCAGTCGTCCCTTCTCCATGACGCACACGAGGTCGCTGGAGACGCGGACCACCGCGAGGTCGTGCGTGATGAACAGATACGTCAGGTCCAGCTCCGACTGCAGGTCGGCGAGGAGCTTGAGGATCTGGTCCTGCACGAGGACGTCGAGGGCGGAGACCGCCTCGTCGAGCACCACGATGTCGGGCTTGAGCGCCAGCGCGCGGGCGATCGCCACGCGCTGACGCTGACCGCCGGACAGCTCGTTCGGGTACCGCGTCGCCAGCACCCGCGGCAGGGAGACCTGGTCCAGCAGCTCCAGCACCCGCTCGCGCCGCGACGCCGTGTCTCCGATGTCGTGGATGTTCAGCGGCTCCGCGATCGTGTTTCCGATGTTGCGGAGCGGATCCATGGACCCGTACGGGTCCTGGAACACCGGCTGCATGCGGCGGCGCAGACCGAACGCCTGGGCGTTCGACAGCTTCGAGACGTCCTTGCCGTCGATCTCGATCGTGCCGGAGGTGGGCTCCTCGAGCTTCAGCACCATCTTCGCCACCGTGGACTTGCCGGAGCCCGACTCCCCCACCAGGGCGAGGGTCTTGCCGCGCGGGATCTCGAAGGACACGTCGTCGACCGCACGGAACGGGATGCTCCGGAACGACCCCTGACGGATCTTGTAGTCCTTCGTGAGCCCCGCCACCCGCACCGTCGGCGGGATGTCGGCGAGGTCCTGCATCGTCTCCACGCCGCGGTCCTCGACCACGGCCTGGATGCGCTGCGAGGCGATGCTGGGCGCGGCCGCGACGAGGCGCTTCGTGTACGGGTGCTGCGGATCCTCCAGGATCTGCCGGCTGGGTCCCGCCTCCACGATGTTGCCGTTGTTCATCACGATGATCTTCTCGGCACGCTCGGCGGCGAGCCCGAGGTCGTGCGTGATGAGCAGCACGGCCGTGCCCCGCTCCTTCGTGAGCCGGGCCATGTGATCCAGGATCACGCGCTGCACGGTGACGTCCAGCGCCGAGGTGGGCTCGTCCGCGATCAGCAGCTTCGGGTCGGCCGCGAGGCCGATGCCGATGAGCGCGCGCTGACGCATGCCGCCGGAGAACTGGTGCGGATACTGGTGCAGACGCGCGGCCGCATCGGCAAGCCCCGCCTGCTGCAGCACCTCGACAGCCCGGTCCTTGACGGCCTCGCGTCCGTGCGCGACACCGTTCGCCCGGATCGCCTCCTTCACCTGGAAGCCGATCGACCACACCGGGTTGAGGCTCGCCATCGGATCCTGGGGGACGAAGCCGATGTCCCGGCCGCGCACCCCCTCGATCTCCCGGCGGCTGAGCGTCGTGAGCTCCCGCCCCTCCAGCGTGACGCTGCCGGCGGTCACGTGACCCGTGCCCGGCAACAAGTTGATGATCGCGGTGGCCGTGGTGGACTTGCCCGAGCCGGACTCCCCCACGATCGCGACGGTCTCGCCCGCGAACATGTCGAAGCTGACGCCGTGCAGGACCTCGCGGACGCCGTCCTGCCCCTTGAACGCGACCTTGAGGTCGCGCACGGACAGCACGGGGCCGCCGCCCGGATTCAGTACGGACGCGCTCATCGGCGGGCCCTCGCCTTCGGGTCGAGGGCGTCTCGGATGAGCTCGCCCAGGGTCACGAACGCGAGCACCGCGAGAGTGAGCGCGATCGACGGATAGATGAGCGCCATCGGAGCGACGCGCAGCGAGGCCTGAGCCTGGCTGATGTCATTGCCCCACGACATGACCGTGCTGCCGAGACCGACGCCGAGGAACGACAGCGTCGCCTCGGCCACGATCGACGCCGCCAGCGACAGCGTCGACACCACGAGCAGCGGAGCGATGGCGTTCGGGATCACGTGGCTCACCAGGATCCGGAACTTGGACTGCCCCAGCGCCTGCGACGCCATGACGAAGTCCGCCTGCCGGACGCGGAGGATCTCGGCACGGAACACCCGCGCCGTCGAGGCCCACGCGAACCCGCCGATCGCGAGCGCGAGCGTCCAGACCGAGCGGTACTCGTGGAACACCGTCATCACGACCACCGCCGCGAGGATGTACGGGATCGCGAAGAAGATGTCGCCGACGCGCGAGAGCAGGCTGTCGAGCCAGCCCCCGTAGAACCCCGCGAGCGAGCCCATGATGAGACCGATGACGGCCGAGAGCAGCGTCGCGATGATGCCGACCGACAGGGACGTCTGTGCGCCCCAGATCACCCGAGCATAGATATCGCACCCCAGGAACGTATATCCAAAGGGATGTCCCGCGGAGGGCCCTTGGTTGCTGAACACAAGATCGCAGTCCCGAGGGTTCACCTGCGTGAACGCACCCGGGAACAGGGCCACGAGGAAGAACAGCACCGCGAGCACCGCCGAGAACCAGAAGAGCGGCCTTCGACGGAGGTCCCGCCAAGCATCGTTCCACAGGTTGCTCGGCTTCTCGGACACGCGCACAGCGTCGACCGAGATCGTTTCGGTCTCGACCGGGGCGACATAGTGCGTTGGCGTTGTGGGCTCAGGCATAGCGAATCCTCGGGTCGAGCAGGCCGTAGAGCAGGTCGATGACCAGGTTCACCAGCACGTACAGGATGACGAACACGGTCACGAAGGACACGACCGTGGGTCCCTCGCCGCGGGTGATCGCCTGGAAGAGGGTGTTCCCGACCCCCGGCACGTTGAAGATGCCCTCCGTGACGGTGGCACCGACCAGCAGCACGCCGAAGTTCGTCGCGGAGTTCGTGATCACGGGAATGAGGGAGTTGCGCATCACGTGCACAGGGATCACGCGACGCCGCGGCAGACCCTTGCCGTAGGCGGTGCGCACCCACTCCTGGTTCAGGGTGTCGATCATCGAGCTGCGCATGAGGCGCATGCTCACCGCGAACAGGCTGAACCCCAGCACGATGGCCGGCAGCCACAGTCCGCCCCAGTCATTGTCCGCGCCCACCGTCGGCTTGAACCAGCCCCACTGGATCGCGAGGAAGTACTGGGCGAGGAAGCAGACGACGAAGATCGGCACCGCGAGGGCTACCAGAGCCACCAGCAGTGATACGTTGTCGAAGATCTTCCCCTTGCGCAGCGCGGCGATCGAGCCGATCACGATCGCCAGCACGAACTCGATGCCGATCGCCATGACGGCAAGACGTCCGGTGACCGGGAGAGTTTGGGCGAGCACATCAGCAACCGGGCGCCCAGAGAAGCTCGTTCCGAGATCTCCCCGGAAGACGCCCGAGATGTAGTACCAGTACTGGACGAGGAAGGGCTCGTTCAGGTGGTACTGCTCCCGGAGGCGCTCGATGAGCGCCTCGTCCGGGGTGCGGTCGCCGAAGAGCGCGAGAATCGGGTCGCCGGGCATGGCGAACACGAGGAAGTAGATGAGCAGGGTGGCCCCGAAGAAGACCGGGATCACCTGCAGTAGACGTCTGAGGATGTATCCGAGCATCCGCTGTCCCTTCTCGAGGACCGCGAGCAGTGCACGCAGACGGCCTACGAGGCGGTGACGAGTGTCGTCACCGCCTCGTAGGCGTCACACATGGCCTACTTCGCGGCCTTGGTGATCTCGTAGTACAGCGGGACGGAGTTCCAGCCGAACGTGACGTTGTCCACGTTCTCGCTGTAACCGCCGGTCACGTTCGAGTACCACAGCGGGATCGCGGGCAGGTCCTTGAAGAGGATCTCCTGAGCCTTCTGGAAGTCCTTGACCTGAGCGTCCGCGTCGGTGTTGCCGATACCGGCCTTGATGGCGGCATCGAACTCGGGGTTCGAGTAGTCGCCGTCGTTCGAGCCGGCGCCCGTCGCGTAGAGCGGGCCGAGGAAGTTGTACAGCCCCGGGTAGTCGGCCTGCCAGCCGGAGCGAGCAGCCGTCTTGATGGAGCGGTTGTTCACCTCTTCACGGATCTGCGCGAAGGTCGGGTACGGAGCCCCCGAGGCCTCGATCCCGAGGTTCTTCGAGATCTGGTTGGTCACGGCGTCGACCCACTCCTGGTGGCCGCCGTCCGAGTTGTAGGCGATCTGGAAGGTGCCGTCCCACGGCGAGATCTTGTCGGCCTCGGCCCACAGCTCCTTCGCCTTCTCGGGGTCGTACTGCAGGACCTCGTTGCCGGGGATGTCGTCCGACCAGCCGGCGATAACCGGCGAGGTGAAGTCCGCAGCAGGGGTCCGGGTGCCCGAGAAGATCGTCTCGGTGATCTGCGCGCGGTCGAAGGCCATCGAGATCGCCTGGCGGCGGAGGACGCCTTCCTCACCGGAGAAGTGCGGGAGGAACTGCCCGATCGTGAACGACTGGAACACGGCCGACGGCTGGTTTACCGCGCGGTCGCCGAGGTCGTCCTGGAACGTCGGCAGCGCAATAGCAGGAATGGCGTCGACAACGTCCACGTCGTTCCCCTGCAGGTCTGCGTACGCCGCCTCCTGAGTCGCGTAGAACTTGATCGTCAGACCGCCGTTCTGCGCCTTGCGACCGCCCTGGTAGTCGTCGTTGCGGACGAGGTCGATCTGCACGTCGTGCTGCCAGCCGTCGCCGCCGATCATGTACGGGCCGTTGCCGATCGGGTTCTCACCGAACGCGGCCATGTCCTCGAACGCGACGTCCGGGAGCGGGTAGTAGGCCGAGTAGCCCAGGCGCAGTGCGAAGTCCGAGGCCGGCTTGTTCAGCGCGACCGTGAACGTGTAGTCGTCGACCTGCTCCAACCCCGTGAGCGGGGAGTCGGTCTCGGCGTTGTAGCCTTCGATGTCCTCGAAGAAGTAGCTGGACAGGTGCGCGTTGGAGGCCTTCGCGCCCTCGTTCCAGGCCTTGATGAAGTTGTCCGCGGTGACTTCCTCGCCGTCGGTGAACTTCTGGCCCTTCTTGAGCTTGATCGTGAGGTGCTGCGGGTCCTCGGTGACGATCTCCTCGGCCATGTCGTTGACCGGCTTGCCGTCCGCGTCGTAGTAGACGAGACCGGCGAAGATCTCGTCGAGGATCTTGCCGCCGCCGACCTCGTTGGTGTTGGTCGGGATCAGCGGGTTCTCCGGCTCCGAACCGTTCGTCGTGATGATGGCGTCGGGATCCGCCTTGGCGTTGCTTCCGGTGTCGCCCTTGTCGGTCGATCCGGATCCACCACCTGCGCAGCCCGCGAGCGCGAGGGTACCCGCCGCGAGCAGCGCGACGCCCGTGAGGGCGATCTTGTTGCGCTTCACTTGTGTCCTCCTGTGGACCTGATACAGCAAACTGCGCGCTCGTCATCGAGCGCGTAGGGATACCCCAGGGTAACCGCCGTCCTGCCGATCCCGTAACCGCGTGAATCAACCGTTACTGAGTGGTGACCTGAGGACAGAACGTACCTCCAGTGGCGCGATCAGATCGACGCTGTCTCACCCCGTGACGCCCCAGAGTGCCCGTGCGCCGTTCGCGGCTCATTGGTTGCCCACCAGCAGGACCGCCAAGGCTCGGCGAGGAAACCTCGCACGCTATGAGGATCCCTTAAAAAGGATCGACAGTTTCGTGTCTCAACTCGAAGATTCACCAGCCCGGACTACTCGAATACTCACCACGCCAGTATTCTGGCCGACTGACTGCCCCCATGCTGGACCAGCGTGTTGACTAAGTTATGCATTCCAATCTCCAGACATAAGCATACAAGGTTATAACCCCTTGGGGATATGCCTTTGAAATTTTTGGATGCACACATTTACTGAGTAGGGAATCATCCGCAGCCAAAGGAGACAAGGATGTTCCACTCAATCACCCAGAAGCATGCCAACACATCCAAAGGAACGCGCCAGCGAATTCGACTAGTTCGCCTCATAGCAGCATTCTGCGCATCCGCAGCTTTGGCCTTGGTCGGTTCGGTTCCCGCGCAAGCCGCCCCTCTGGCGACGGGAACGATCGGTTCGGCATCCGCCCTCGGCCTGGTCACGGACTGGTACGACAGCGCAGGCAACAAGCACGTTCTCACCGTAAACGCCTACTTTGGAAATAAGACGGCCGATTCAGTCCACATCGATTTCATTCGGTTGTGCTATAGCGGGCCAGACAATTCCGGAATCTGGGTTCGACCGGAATTGAGCAGGGAGGGCAGCAATCAGACCTCTCTCGGCCCTGCCAGGAACATGATCAAGGGAGCAGGCATGCCCGCCCCCTGCACAGACTGGGCAGTCAACCAGACATGGACGAAGGGAAGCTCGGGCGAAGTGTTCCGGGTGACAAACTACATCGTCCTGCCTGGCCAGTTGACCACCATCGCGGGGTTCTACCGATAAATTCGCCGCCACCAGACGGACTCATCGATTATAGGCCACCATTTCACATTGTGAATGTGTGAATATCATCGAGATTTGGTGGTTCGATCGTCCTTCTATGCGCTCAGCCCCGCCTGACGGAAACGCACCGCGGGCCCCGGACGGTGTCCGGGGCCCGCGTCGATCGGTCGCGCACGCTCAGGTGAAGGCCTCCACCGGAGGGCAGGCGCACACGAGGTTGCGGTCGCCGTAGGCGTTGTCGATCCGCCGCACCGGCGGCCAGTACTTGCCGGCGATCAGGGAGTGCACCGGGTAGGCGGCCTGCTCGCGGGTGTAGGCGTGCCCCCACTCCCCCGCGATCAGCGACGCCGCCGTGTGCGGCGCGTTCACGAGGGGGTTGTCGTCGGCGGGCCAGCGCCCGGACGCGACGGCGTCCGCCTCCGCCTTGATCTGGATCATCGCCTCGATGAAGCGCTCCAGCTCCCCGAGGTCCTCCGACTCGGTCGGCTCCACCATGAGGGTGCCCGCCACCGGGAAGGACATGGTCGGGGCGTGGAACCCGTAGTCGATGAGCCGCTTGGCGACGTCGTCCACGGTGATCCCCGTCGCGTCCTTGAGGGGACGCAGGTCGAGGATGCACTCGTGCGCGACCCGCCCGGTCTCGCCCGTGTAGAGGACCGGGTAGTGGGCCTCCAGGCGCGCGGCGACGTAGTTCGCCGCCAGCACGGCCGCGGCCGTCGCGTCGGCCAGGCCCGCCGCGCCCATCATCCGCACATACGCCCACGAGATCGGCAGGACGCCGGCGGACCCGTACGGGGCCGCCGAGACCGGTCCGCCCTCGAACACGAAACCTCCGGCGTGCTCGGCCCGCTGCGCCTGCGGGTGCCCGGGCAGGAACGGAGCCAGGTGCGCCTTGGCCGCGACGGGGCCCACACCGGGACCGCCGCCGCCGTGCGGGATGGCGAAGGTCTTGTGCAGGTTCAGGTGCGAGACGTCGCCGCCGAGGTCGCCGAAGCGCGCGTAGCCGAGCAGCGCGTTGAGGTTCGCCCCGTCGATGTACACCTGACCGCCCGCCGCGTGCACCGCGGCGGTGATGTCGAGGACGTCGTGCTCGTACACGCCGTGCGTCGACGGGTAGGTGATCATCAGAGCGGCGAGCTCGTCCGCATGGGCGTCGATCTTCGCGCGCAGGTCGCCGAGGTCGACGTTGCCCTGCTCGTCCGTCGCCACCACGACGACCTTCATCCCGGCGAGGACCGCCGACGCGGCGTTCGTGCCGTGCGCGGAGGACGGGATGAGGCACACGGTGCGGTGAGCGTCGCCGTTGGCGTGGTGGTAGCCGCGGATGGCGAGCAGGCCCGCGAGTTCCCCCTGCGAGCCGGCGTTCGGCTGCAGCGACACGGCGTCGTACCCGGTCACGTCGGCGAGCCAGGACTCGAGCTGATCGATGAGCGCCAGCGAGCCCCGGACGTCCTCCTCGGGGGCGAACGGGTGCAGCTGGGCGAACTCGGGCCAGGTGATGGCCGCCATCTCCGTCGCGGCGTTCAGCTTCATCGTGCACGAGCCGAGCGGGATCATCCCGCGGTCGAGCGCGTAGTCGCGGTCCGCGAGCGTCTTCAGGTACCGCATCATGGCCGTCTCCGACCGGTGCGCGTGGAAGACCGGGTGCGTCAGGTAGTCGTCCCGCCGACGCAGGCCGTCCGGAAGGGCGTCGTTCGTGCCGACGGCGAACCCGAACGCCCCGCCCCCCGCACCCAGGACGCCGAGCACGGCGAGCACCTCCTCGAAGGTCGTCGTCTCGTCGAGGGTGACCCCGACGGTGTCGGCGTCGACCAGGCGCAGCAGGATCCCGTGCTCGTCGCGGGCCCGCGCCACCGCGTCGGCCGCGCCGCCCGGGACGCGCACGGTCACGGTGTCGAAGAACGCGTCGTGGACGACCTCGACCCCGGACGTGCGCAGCTCCTCGGCGACGAACCAGGCCAGCGCGGCGATGCGACGGGCGATCTGCGCCAGCCCCTCGGGGCCGTGGTAGACGGCGTACATCGAGGCCATCACGGCCAGCAGCACCTGCGCGGTGCAGATGTTGGACGTCGCCTTCTCGCGGCGGATGTGCTGCTCGCGGGTCTGCAGCGCGAGGCGGTAGGCCGGGTGGCCGTCCGCGTCCTGCGAGACCCCGACCAGACGGCCGGGCAGCTGGCGCTCCAGCCCCGACCGCACCGACATGTATCCCGCGTGCGGGCCGCCGAAGCCCATCGGCACGCCGAAGCGCTGGGTCGTGCCCACCGCGACGTCCGCGCCGAGCGAGCCGGGCGAGGCGATCAGGGTGAGCGCGAGCAGATCCGCACCGACCACGGCGAGACCGCCGGCGACATGCGCCGCATCGATCACACCCGACGGGTCCCAGACGCGTCCCGACGCCCCCGGGTACTGCACGAACAGGCCGAACAGCTCCTCCGGCAGCGTCTCGCCCCCGGCGAGGTCGCGCTCGACGAGCTCGATCCCCACCGCCTCGGCGCGCGTCGCAAGGAGGGCCTTGGTCTGCGGCAGGGCGTCCGCGTCCACCACGAACACGTTCGAGGTGGCCTTCGACGCCCGCCGGACCAGGAGCATGCCCTCGGCGACGGCCGTCGACTCGTCCAGCATCGACGAGTTCGCGGTGTCCAGGCCGGTGAGCTCAGAGACCATCGTCTGGAAGTTGATCAGCGCCTCCAGCCGCCCCTGCGAGATCTCGGGCTGGTACGGCGTGTACGCCGTGTACCAGGACGGGTTCTCCAGGACGTTGCGCTGGATGACGCTCGGGGTGATCGTGCCGTGGTAGCCGAGGCCGATCATGGCGCGGTTGACGACGTTCTGCGCGGCGAGTCCGCGCAGCTCCGCCAGGGCCTGCGCCTCGCTGGCGGCGGCCGGCAGCACGCTCTCGCGGCCCTCGTCGCGGATCGACGCGGGCACGGCGTCGCGCATGAGCGCGTCGACGGGACGCTCCTGCTCGGCGACGGCGATGCCGATCGCGGCGAGCATCTCGCGCTGCGCGGCGGCGGTGGTCCCGATGTGGCGGTCGGCGAACGCGGTCACCCTCAGCCCTCCGTGAGCGCCACGTAGGCGGCGCGGTCCATCAGCGCGTCGACGGCGCCGTCGGCGACCTCGAGCTTGAGCAGCCAGCCGCCCTCGAACGGCGCCGCGTTCACGAGGGACGGGTCGTCCACGACGGCCTCGTTCACGGCGACGACGGTGCCGGCCACCGGCGCGTAGAGCTCGCCGACGGACTTGGTGGACTCGATCTCGCCCACGACGCTTCCGGCGGTGATCTCGGTGCCCACGGCGGGCAGCTCCACGAAGACGACGTCACCGAGCTTGTCGGCGGCGTAGTCGGTGATCCCGACCGTCGCGGTGGTGCCGTCAGCGGCGACCCACTCGTGCTCTTCGCTGTAACGCAGGGTGTTCAGATCGGTCATTTCTTCCTCCGGTAGAAAGGCAGGGCGGTGACGTTCGCGGGGATCCTCGTCCCGCGCACGTCGAGGAACAGGGGGGTCTCCCCCGCGGCGAGCGCGGGATCGACGTAGGCCATGGCGATGGGATGCCCGAGCGTGGGGCTCAGGGCGCCGCTGGTGATCTCTCCGACGACGGCGCCGTCCTCGGTGACGACCGGGTAGCCGGCGCGCCCGGCCCGGCGTCCCTCGGCGGACAGGCCGACGAGTACCCGGGCGTCCTCGGCGGGCACGACAGCGTCCTTGCCGATGAAGCGGTCCTTGTCGGTGACGACGACGCGCCCGAGGCCCGCCTGGGCCGGCTTGGTATCGCGCGTGAGCTCGTGGCCGTACAGCGGCATGCCCGCCTCCAGACGGAGGGTGTCGCGGGCGGCGAGACCGGCGGGGACGATGCCGTGCCCGTCGCCCGCAGCGAGGACCGCGTCCCAGAGCGCCGCCGCGGCGGCCGCCGGGACGAGCAGCTCGAAGCCGTCCTCGCCGGTGTAGCCGGTCCGCGCGAGCAGGAGCGGCTCACCCCGGAACGTGGCGTCCGCCCAGGCGTAGTACCGCTGCTCGGCCCAGGGCACGCTGACGTCGTCGATCCCGTCGACCGCCGAGACGATCGCCTCGGCGGCGGGGCCCTGCACGGCGATCAGCGCGTAGTCGTCGGACACGTCGGCCACCGTCACGTCGAACGGCGCGGAACGCGTGCTCAGCGCCGCGCTCACGGCCTCCCGGTTGCCGGCGTTGGAGATGATGAGGAAACGCTCCTCGGCCAGGCGGTAGACGATCACGTCGTCGATGATCCCGCCGTCCTCGGCGAGCAGCAGCGAGTACTTGGCCTTGCCGACGGGCAGCGCCGACAGCCGGCCCGCCAGCGCGTAGTCGAGGTACTCGCCGGAGCGCGCTCCGTCGACGGTGAACTCCGCCATGTGCGAGATGTCGAACACCCCGGCGGCCTCGCGGACCGCGTGGTGCTCGGCGAGGTCCGAGGTGTACCGCACCGGCATCTGCCAGCCGCCGAAGTCGGTGAAGGACGCTCCCAGCGCCTCATGGCGCTCGCGGAGCGGGGTGTAGCGGGCGTCGGTCATGGAGTTCTCCCCGTGGGTCGGAAGGGCACCCGCGGCACGGGCATCCGAGAACTCCCCCTCTGTCATGGGCCTGAGAGCTTCGCCCGTGAGGGGGCTTTCACCGTCGGCGGAGATCGCAGCGTGCGATCTCGCTTTCCAGAGTGGCCGGATGCCTGCGGTGGGGGTACCTGAGAGATTGGCGGGGAGGCTTGCTCCTTCGGTGCCCGGCTGCGTGCACCGGGCTCTCCCGCACGCATCGTACGGCCGTCTTCACTTGTCGTGGCTCACTCTACCGTGACGGGCGCGCCGCCGGCGTCGCCACGCAGCCGGGACCGCGCGGGGGCCGGCGGCCGGGGCGGGGCGACCAGGGTGACGAGGACCACCGAGATGATCATCAGGAGGAACCAGCTCGAGATCTTGGACGCCGACACGAGCTGCCATCCCTGCACCTGGTCCGGATAGAGCCAGGCGCCGGTGAGCGTGCCGATGTTCTCGGCGATCCAGATGAACAGCGCCACGCCGACGAACGGCAGCAGCAGCGGGATCCGCAGCGTGGCGCGCCACACCCGCGCGTGCATGACCGTGGGCAGCCACAGCGCGACCACCGCCGCGGTCAGCACCCACCGGGCGTCCCACATCCAGTGGTGGGTGAAGAAGTTCGCGTAGATCAGCCCGGCCACGACCACCGTGGCCCACAGCGGCGGATACCGGGTGAAGGTCAGGTCGAAGAGCCGGTGCACCCGGACGAGATAGGAGCCCACGGCCGCGTACATGAAGCCGCTGAACAGCGGCACCGCGCCCAGGCGCAGCACGCCCTCGGCCTCATAGGCCCAGGAGCCCACGTCCGTCTTGAAGAGCTCCATGACCGTGCCCGTGACGTGGAACAGCATGATCACCCACAGCTCCCTGCCGGACTCCAGGCGGGTCGTGATCATCACCACCTGGATGAGCACCGCGACGATCGTCAGCAGATCGTTCCGGCTGAGCGCGAGATCGGCGGGATACAGCGTGCGCACGACCACGATCGCCAGGAGCAGGACCGCGCCGAACACGCACGCCCACGCCTGCTTCGCGACGAACACGGCGGCCTCCACGAGGAACCCGGGCACACCGCGCGAGGGCGCACGGAGAAGGAGACGACGGGCGGCCGCGTCGATCCGCGCTTCGAGCCGAGTGGGCTGCTGCATGCGCTGACGCTAGCCGCCCGCGGCGCTCGGCGGCTGGGAAGGCGCCGCACGGACCGGGAGGTGCCCCGTCCGCGCGCGGCCGTGGGGGACCGCGCGCGGACGGAGGTCGTCAGGCGCCGGCGAGCTCGCGGCGCACCTCGTCGCGCAGGCGTCCGAGGTTCTCCGGCTCGGGCGCCGCATCCAGGAGCGTCCGCGTGTACTCGTGCTGCGGGTTCAGGATCACCTCGTCGCTGGGACCGCGCTCGACGACGTCGCCGTGGTAGAGCACCATGATCTCGTCGCTGAAGTGGCGGGCGGTGGCCAGGTCGTGCGTGATGTACAGGACGCCCAGGTCGTCCTCCCGCTGCAGGTCGGCGAGGAGGTTCAGGACCCCGAGCCGGATGGAGACGTCGAGCATCGAGACCGGCTCGTCGGCCACGATGAACCGCGCCCCGGGAGCCAGCGCCCGCGCGATCGCCACCCTCTGGCGCTGCCCGCCGGACAGCTCGTGCGGCCGGCGCTCCGCGAAGCTCTCCGCCGGGGACAGGCGCACGCGCTCGAGCAGCTGCAGGGCGCGCTCGCGCACCTGCGCGGCGCTCAGCTCCGGATGGTGGATGCGCAGCGGCCGTTCGAGGTGGTGGGCGATGGTGTGGAACGGGTTCAAGGACGCGAAGGGATCCTGGAAGACCATCTGCACCTCGGAGCGGTAGCGCGCGAGGTCGCGGCCGCGCGTGCCGGTCTCGCGCCCGTCGAGCAGGATGGCCCCCGAGGTCGGCGTCTCCAGCTTCATCAGCATCCGCGCGATGGTCGACTTGCCGGAGCCCGACTCGCCGACGAGCGCGATGGTCTTCCCGGCCTCGAGCGTGAACGACACGTCCTTCACCGCGTGGAGCTTCCGGGTCTTCAGCCCGGAGCGCAGGGTGAAGTCCTTGACGAGACGACGCGCCTCGAGGGTCGGGGTGGAGGGGGATGCGCTCATCGGGCCTGCTCCTGAGGGGTCTGGACGCCGGTGCGCACGAAGTCGCCCCGATCGCCGCGCAGGCTCGGGAAGCTCGAGAGCAGACGCCGGGTGTACTCGTGCTGCGGGTTCCGGTAGATCTCCTCCGCTGTGCCCTGCTCCACGATCCGCCCCTGCAGCATGACCGCGATGCGGTCGCTGATCTCGATGAGCATCGGCAGGTCGTGGGTGATGAAGATGACCGCGAACCCGAGCCGCTCGCGCAGGCGCATGATCTCGCGGATGATGCCGCGCTGGACGACCACGTCGAGCGCGGTGGTCGGCTCGTCCATGATCATGACCTGCGGGTCCAGCGCGAGCGCCATGGCGATCATCATGCGCTGGCGCATGCCGCCCGACAGCTCGTGCGGGAAGCTGGTCAGACGGGCGGGATCCACGCCGACGAGCTGCAGCAGCTCCTGGGCGCGAGCCGTCTTCTGCGCCGTGCTCATGCCGGGACGATGCGTGTCGAAGATGTCGAAGATCTGCGCCTTGACGCTGATGACGGGGTTGAGCGAGTTCATCGCTCCCTGGAACACCATCGAGATCTTGTCCCAGCGGAAGGCCCGCAGCCCCTCCGCCTCGAGTCCCACGACGTCGATGTCGTGGCCGTCCCGGTCGTGGAAGACGATCTCGCCGCCGGTCATCACGGCCGGCGGCTTCAGCAGCCGGTTCATCCCGTAGGCGAGGGTCGTCTTGCCGCAGCCGGACTCCCCCGCCAGGCCCAGGATCTCGCCCCGGTTCAGCGTCAGGGAGACGTCGCGCACCGCCTGCACAGGCGGGTCGACCTCGTACTCGATCGACACGTTGCGGGCGGTGAGGACCGCCTCGGTGGCGCCGCTCATGCGGTGACCCCCTTCGTCTTGGTGGCCTTGCGGGCGGAGCGGGCCGCCTGCGGGGCGTTGCGGAGCTTCGGGTTGATGATCTCGTCGATCGCGAAGTTGATCAGCGCGAGACCACAGCCCAGGAGCGCGATCATCACGCCCGGCGGGACGAACCACCACCACGCCCCGCGCCCGAGCGCCTGCCCGGACTGCGCGTCGTTGAGGATCGTGCCCCACGTGATCGAGTCGGTGGGGCCGAGGCCGAGGTACGACAGGCCCGCCTCGCCGAGGATCGCGAAGATGATCGCGAACAGGAACTGCGCGGTGAGCAGCGGCAGGAGGTTCGGCAGGATCTCGACGAGGATCACCCGGGCGCTCCTCTCCCCCGCCACCTTCGCCGCGGAGACGTAGTCGCGCGACCGCAGGGAGCGCGCCTGGAGCCGGAGCACGTAGGCGGCTCCCGCCCAGGACGTGATCCCGAGCACGAACGCGACGAGCTGCCAGCTCCGGGAGTTGAAGGAGGCCGCGATCACCATCACGAGCGGGAGCCCCGGGATCACCAGTGCGACGTTCGTGATGAGGGCGAGCACGTCCTCCCGCCAGCCCGCGAGGTAGCCGGCGAGAACGCCGAACAGGAGCGAAAGGACGATGGCGATGCCGCCGGCGACGAGCCCCACCAGGAGCGAGCCCTGGGCGCCGTGCGCGAGCTGGGCGAGCACGTCGTTGCCGAGCTTGGTCGTGCCGAGCCAGTGCTCGCCCGACGGCGGCTGGAGGGCCGCGTTGCCGGTCGCCCGCGGGTTCTGGGTGAGGAACGGGGCGAGCACCGCGAAGAGCACGATCCCGGCCACGAGGACCAGCCCGGTCACGAGCTTCGGCGAGCGCCGGGGCAGCATGGCCCGCAGGCCGCTGCGCGGGCGGCGCGCCGTCGCCAGCGCGACCGTGCTCGGCGGCTCGACGGACGGGGCCTCCTTGACGATGAGGTCCGGTGCGGTCTTCTCGGCGTTAGACATTCTGGCGAGCCCTCGGGTCGATGAACCCGTAGACCAGGTCCATGAAGAAGTTGGCGGCGAGCACGGTGACGGTGATCACGAGGAACAGCCCCTGCAGGAGCGCATAGTCGTTGTTGGTCACCGCCTGGAACATCAGCTTGCCGATGCCCGGATAGGTGAAGACCTGCTCCATGACGATGGAGCCGGCCACGACGAAGCCGAGGGTGATCGAGAACCCGGCGATGGAGGGGATCGCCGCGTTGCGCGCGGCGTACGTCATCAGGATCCGGCGCGGGCGCAGCCCCTTGGCCTCGGCGGTGGTGATGTAGTCCTCGGAGAGGATCTGGACCATCATGTTGCGCATCCCGAACAGCCAGCCGCCGACCGAGCTCAGCACGATCGTCACCGCCGGCAGGATCGCGTGCGACACCGCGTTGCCGAAGAACGCCCAGGTGGGCTCCGGCCCGTCGGGGAAGTCGAAGACGTCGTAGCCGCCGAAGATCGGGAACCAGCCCAAGCCCACGGCGAACACCGACACCATGATGAGCGCGAGCCAGAAGTACGGGATGGACTGCAGCACGGTCGTCGCCGGGATCAGGTTGTCGACCCAGGTGCCGCGCTTCCATCCGGCCCAGGCGCCGAGGACGACGCCGAGGATGAAGGAGATGACGGTGGCGGTGCCGACGAGGATCAGCGTCCACGGCAGCGCCTCGCCGATCAGGTCGGCGACGGGAGTGGGGTACTTCGTGACCGAGACCCCGAGATCCCCCTGGAACATCCGGCCCCAGTACCCGAGGTACTGATCCCACAGGGGCTGGTCGTCGGAGCCGAGAAGCAGCTTGATGTTGCGGATGGTCGTCTCGGAGACCTCGCCGCCCGCGCGCTGCATCTTGGCGATCATGATGTCGGCCGGGTTCCCCGGCATGAGCCGCGGGAGCAGGAAGTTGAGGGAGATCGCGGCCCACAACGTGAACGCGTAGAACCCGATCCTTCGTGCATAGAACTTCATGTCACTGTCACCTCAGACTTCCTGCTCCCACGGACTCACTCAGCTCACTTCGCCGGCTGCAGGTGCTGCAGGATGTACCCGGCGGCGATCGCGCCCCACGACGGCGGGAAGGCGTAGAGCTCCTCCTCGGTGGGCCAGCCGGTGTAGTCCTTCGTGTTGTAGAAGGTCTGCGTGGCGTTGATCACGAGCGGGATGTAGGGCAGGTCGCGCACGATCTCGCTCTGGATCGTGGTGTAGAGCTCCTTCTTCTTCGCCTCGTCGTTCGTGCTGATGGCGGCCTGGATGGCGGCGTCCACCGTCGGGTTGCTGTAGCGGCTGAAGTTCCAGCGGCCCGCGGGGACCTCCTCGCCCACCTTCGAGGTGGACTCCACGGTGGTGCCGCCGAACCAGTCGCGGTAGATCTGGAACGGGTCGGCGACGGAGGTGCCGATCATTCCGCCCACGATGAGCTGGTAATTGCCGGTCTGGCGGGCGTCGGAGAACTCCTGCCACTGCACGGTGGAGGCGTTGACCTTGATGCCGGCCTTCGCCGCCTGCTCGGCGATGAGCTTCGCCGCGTCGTTGTAGTCGGTCCAGCCGTCCACCGAGGTGAGGCTGAGCTCGACGGGCTGGCCGTCCTTGGCGTAGATGCCGTCGCCGCCCTTGACGTAGCCGGCGGCCTCGAGGATCTTCCCGGCCTCGGCGGCGTTCGCCTCCTGCGGGCTGACCTCGTTGGCGGGGTCGGCGAGCCACTTCTCGTCGCGCGGCAGGAGCGCGTACGTCGGAGAGACGTCGCCGGTGAGCCCGACGAAGGCCTTGTCCTTGATGGTCCCGCGGTCGATGGCGACGTTGAGCGCCTGGCGCACGGCGACGTCCGTCTGCGGCCCCGTGCAGCCCAGTTCCGCGTTGGAGCAGGTGTAGAGCACCGTCGGGTCCTGCGGCGTGTTGATCCAGTCGGTCTTGCCGTTGCCGGTCACGTCGTCCGGGTTCGGGATGAACATGCCCGCCCAGTCGAGCTTGCCTGCGGCGAGGAGGTCCTGCGCGGTCTGGTTGTTGTCCACCGCGATGTACTGGACCTTCTTCACCCCGAGCTTGTCGGCGTCGCGGAACTCCTCGTTCGCCACGAGCGTGTAGGACTCGCCCGTGGTCTTCTGCACCTTGTAGGCGCCGGATCCGACCGGCTCCTCGTTGGCGAAGTCCGCGAAGTCGGTGATGTCCGCCCACACGTGCTCGGGAAGGATGTACGTCGAGCCCATCCGCTGGAACTCGGTGGTGTACTGCGCGGCACTGTACGTGAGCACGACCGTGGTGTCGTCGGTCGCCTCGGCCGAGACCAGGCCGTTGCCCTCGGGGTTGTTCGCCTCGTACTGGAAGGTGAACGCCACGTCCTTGGCGGTGAGCGGCTTGCCGTCGTTCCACTTCAGGCCGCTCTTGATGGTGACCGTGATCTGGGTGCCGTCCTCGTTGTACTCGAAGGAGTCGCCGATCAGGCCGACCGGCTTGTCGTCGGCGGTCTTGTTGTAGAAGAACAGCGGCTCGTAGATCGGGCCGAGCGCTCCGTGGAGCACGGTGGGCGCGAACGGGTTGTAGTTCGCCGTGATCGGGGTCTGGCTTCCGGCCCAGACCCGCAGTGCCCGGTCGCCGTCGCCCGAGCCGCCGGAGCCGGAGCCCCCGGTCGAACAACCGGTGAGGCCGATGGCGAGGACCGTGGCCCCCGCCACGGCGGTGAGCGCGAGCGCGCGCTTGCCGTTACGGATCATTCCTTGACTTCCTCTCGGTGCTGCGTTGCAGGAGGAGGGGACTACTCCCCGTTGAGGACAGACCCCGGTTGGGGTTTGTTAGGACAGCAACCTAACAAATAGCGCCCCGTCCGCCAAGTGGCGACCCGCGCCGAAAGGTAACGTTTCGGACTCGCCATCGGCGGCGTCATCGACCTGGACTTCAGGTCGTTCGCACCCTAAGATCGAGTCGGAGGTTAAAGTCATGATGACCAGAACTCGCGATCCCGAGGACAGGATCCGCGTCGCCGTCTCGACGGTCATCCTCACCCTGCGCCGCGACGCCGACGGAGCGCCCCGCATCTCCCTCCCCCTCGTCCGCCGCACCCGCGACCCGCACCGCGACGCGTGGGCGCTCCCGGGCGGCTGGCTGGACGTGGCCGAGAGCCTGGAGGAGGCCGCGGGGCGCACCCTCGCCGAGACCACCGGGCTCGCGCCGAGCTACCTGGAGCAGCTGTATGCGTTCGGAGCGGTCCACCGCTCCCCCACCCGCGTGGTCTCGGTCGTGTACTGGGCGTTGCTGCGCTCGGACGCGGTCGACGCGCAGAGCGCCGCCTACCGGGCGACCGGGGCCGCGCCCGAGAACGTGGACTGGTTCGACGCGGCCGGCCTCCCCTCCCTCGCGTTCGACCACGCCCGGATCATCGACTACGCCCTCTGGCGCCTGCGCAACAAGGTCGGCTACAGCCGCGTCGCGCACGGGTTCCTGCCCCCGGAGTTCACTCTCGCCGAGCTGCGCGAGGCCTACGAGGCGATCCTGGGCCGCCGCCTGGACCCGGCGAACTTCCGCCGGCAGGTCGAGAGCGCGGGAAGCCTCGTGCCCACCGAGTCCTTCCGCACCGGAAGCCACCGCCCCGCGCGGCTGTACCGATCCAACACCGACGTCGAACTGGCCGACCGCGGCCCGCTCGCCCCCGAAGAAACGAGGACGTCATGACCCCCCGCCCGGTTGCCGACACCGTCGAGGCCCGAGACCCCGCGCTCCGAGGCGTCGATCCCTCCGTGGACCACGCCATCCAGGCGATCACGGGCGGCTCGTCCGTCGAGGCGACCTGCAGCACCGACCTCGCCGCGGGGCCGTGGGACTTCGACGCGCGACCCGGCTACGGCCCCGGCTCCTCCATGGGCGACGTCATCCCGGTCGGCGCTCCGCGTCAGGGCGCGCTGCCCGCCGCGTATCGCGAGGCCGACGAGGCGGAGCTGGACGAGCGGATCCGCGCCGCCCGGCGCACGCTCGGCGACCGCGTCGTGGTGCTCGGCCACTTCTACCAGCGGGAGGAGGTCGTGCGGCACGCCGACTACGTCGGCGACTCGTTCCAGCTCGCCACGGCGGCCACCGAGCACCCCGACGCCGAGGCCATCGTCTTCTGCGGCGTGCACTTCATGGCTGAGACCGCCGACCTGCTGTCCGGTCCCGATCAGGCCGTGATCCTGCCGAACCTCGCCGCGGGATGCTCCATGGCGGACATGGCCGACATCGACCAGGTCGAGGAGTGCTGGGAGCAGCTCGCGGACGTGCTCGGGCCGCTCGACGAGCCCGACGCAGACGGCCTCGTCCCGGTGATCCCGGTCACCTACATGAACTCGTCCGCCGCGATCAAGGGGTTCGTCGGTCGCCACGGCGGCATCGTCTGCACCTCCTCGAACGCCCGGACCGTCCTGGAGTGGGCGTTCGCACGCGGGCGGCGCGTGCTGTTCTTCCCGGACCAGCACCTGGGCAGGAACACGGCGAAGGCGATGGGCGTGCCGCTGGAGCGGATGCCGCTGTGGAACCCGCGGCAGGCGCTCGGCGGGAACGGCGCCGAGGACCTCGTCGCGTCGCGGGTGATCCTGTGGCACGGCTTCTGCTCCGTGCACCGCCGGTTCTCCGTCGCCCAGATCGACCAGGCGCGGGCCGAGCATCCCGGCGTGCGGGTGATCGTGCACCCCGAGTGCCCGATGGACGTCGTCGACGCCGCCGACGAGTCCGGCTCGACCGACTACATCCGCCGGGCCATCGCGGCCGCCACGGAGCCGACCGTGTTCGCGATCGGCACGGAGATCAACCTCGTCAGACGGCTGGCCGCCCAGTATCCGCAGCACGAGATCTTCTGCCTCGATCCGGTCGTGTGTCCGTGCTCCACGATGTACCGCATCCACCCGGGGTATCTCGCGTGGGTCCTCGAGGAGCTCGTCGAGGGGCGCACCCCGAACCGCATCCGGGTGCAGGACGACGTCGCCGCCCCGGCCCGCGTCGCGCTGGAGCGGATGCTGGCGGCCCGGCCGACGACCGAGCCGCCGCAGGACGCCCACCGCCGATGAACGTCGTCGTCGTCGGCTCCGGCATCGCCGGTCTCACCGCCGCGCTGCACGCCCATGACCGCGGGCACGGGGTGACGATCGTGACCAAGGGCGCCCTCGGCGGCGGCTGCACCCCGCTCGCCCAGGGCGGGGTCGCCGGTTGCTACGGCCCCGGCGACTCCCCCGCCCAGCACGCCGCCGACACCCTCGCGGCGGGCGCCGGACTCGCGGACCCCGAGGCCGTCGCCGTGCTCACCGCCGACGCCTCCGCCCGGATCCTCGACCTCGTGGCTCGCGGCGTCCGCTTCGACCGCGCCGCCGACGGCGGCCTCCAGCGCGGCCGGGAGGCCGCGCACGCGTTCGCCCGCGTCGTGCACGCCGGCGGGGACGCGACCGGCGCCGAGATCTCCCGGGCGCTCGTGCAGGAGGTCCGCCGGGCCGGCATCGCCGTCGTGGAGGACGCTCTGCTGCGGGAAATCGACGTTCGACGCGGGGTGTGCGCCGGCATCGTCGCGCTCGTCGGCGGCAGGCCTCGGGAGATCCCGGCGGATGCCGTGGTCCTCGCCACCGGCGGCGCCGGTGCCGTGTACGCGCGGACGACGAACCCGGCAGGCAGCACCGGCGACGGCGTCGCCGCTGCGCTGCGGGCCGGAGCGGCTGTCGCGGACCTCGAGTTCGTGCAGTTCCACCCGACCGTCCTGGACGCACCGGGGGCGGCGTTCCTCGTGTCCGAGGCGGTCCGCGGCGACGGGGCGGTGCTCGTGGACGCCGACGGGCGGCGGTTCCTCGCGGAGTCCCACCCGGACGCTGAGCTGGCCCCGCGGGACGTCGTCGCGCGCGCGATCGTGCGACAGGCCGCAGCCCAGGGCTCGCCCGTGCGCCTGGACGCCACGGCGCTCGGCGCGGAGCTGCTCGCCCGGCGCTTCCCGACGATCGATCGGGTGACGCGGGCCCGGGGGTTCGACTGGTCCCGTGAGCCGATCCCGGTCACCCCTGCCGCGCACTACCTGATGGGCGGGGTGACGACCGACCTCGACGGGCGCACGAGCATCCCGGGGCTCCTCGCCGTCGGCGAGGTGGCCCGCACCGGGGTCCACGGCGCCAACCGGCTCGCATCGAACTCCCTGCTGGAGGGCGCCGTGTTCGGCGCCCGTGCCGCGGCCGCCCTCGACGTGCCCGCCCCTGCGATGCCGACCGTCCCGCCGGGTCCCGCCGCCTCCGAGGCCGCCACGGAGGCCGGCGCAGCGGATCACCGCTCCGCGCCCGCGTTCAGCCGCGCCGCGCTGCAGGAGCTGATGTGGCGGCACGCCGGCCTCCTGCGCACCCGCGAGGGGCTCGCGGTCGCCGAGCGCACTCTCCGCGCGTGGAGCCGTGGCACCCCGGATCCCGGCACGGTCCGAGAGCACGAGGACGCCAACCTCCTCCTCGTCGCCCTCGCCATGGTGACCGCGGCCCGCTCGCGCCCCGACTCCGTCGGAGCGCATCACCTCGAACCCGAACCGGCCCTGATCGGAGTCTGATGCTCACCCCCGCTCTCCTGAACCGCGTCGTCGGCGCCGCCCTGGAGGAGGACGCCCCGTGGGGCGACCTCACCAGCGCCGCCCTGATCCCGGAGTCCTCGACCGCAACCGCCGACCTCGTCGCACGGGAGGCCGGGATCCTGAGCGGCGGCGAGGTCTTCGCCGCGGCGTTCACGCTGACCGATCCCGCCGTCGTCGTCGACCTGCACGTCGCCGACGGCGACGCGTTCGGGCCCGGCGACGTGCTCGCGACCGTCACCGGTCCGGCGCGCGCGATCCTCACCGCGGAGCGCGTCGGGCTCAACTTCGCCCAGCGGCTGAGCGGCATCGCCACACTCACCTCCCAGTACGTCCGCGCCGTGGAGGGCACGGCGGCGCGCATCGCCGACACGCGCAAGACGACCCCGGGCCTGCGTGCCTTCGAACGGCACGCCGTCTCCTCGGGCGGAGGACACAATCACCGCTTCTCCCTCTCCGACGCCGTGATGGCCAAGGACAACCACCTCGCCGTGCTGCGCCGCGGTGGCGCCGACCTAGCGGCGGCCCTGCGGGACGCGGCGTCCCGACTCCCGCACACGACCCATGTCGTGGTGGAGGTCGACCGCCTCGACCAGATCCCCGACGTCCTGGCCGGCGGCGCGCACACGGTCCTCCTCGACAACTTCACGCTCGACGATCTCCGCGCGGCGGTGGCGCTGATCGACGGCCGGGCGACGACCGAGGCCTCCGGCGGGGTGACGCGGGAGACGGTGCGGGCGATCGCCGAGACCGGCGTCGATGTCGTCTCGGTCGGGGCGCTCACCCATTCCGCACGCGCACTGGATCTGGGTCTGGACGTGCGGATCGACTGACGAGGACGCCATGCTCTACCTCGACCACGCCGCCACCTCGCCGGTCCGCGCGGAGGTGCGCGCCGCCATGGCCCCCTTCCTCGGCGACACGTTCGGCAACCCGTCCAGCCATCACACCGTCGGCGAGGCCGCCGCCGCCGCCCTCGACGACGCCCGTGCGCGCGTCGCCGCAGTGCTCGGCATGCGCCCGGGAGACGTCGTCTTCACGTCCGGAGGAACAGAGGCGAACAACCTCGCCGTCAAGGGCATCGTCCTCGCGGCGCTCGCACGGGGCCGAAAGCACCTCGTCACCACGCCGATCGAGCACGAATCGATCCTCGCCTCGGCGGACCACTTGGCGCGGTTCCAGGACGTGGAGACCACGATGCTGCCGGTGAGCGGGACCGGAATGGTCACGCCCGCGGAGCTCGCCGCGGCGCTGCGGCCCGACACGGCGTTGGTCTCCCTCGGGCATGCGAACAACGAGGTCGGCACCGTGCAGGACGTGCCCGGTCTGGCCGCCGTCGCATCGGGCGCGGGCGTGCCCCTGCACGTCGACGCCGTCCAGTCCGCCGGCTGGCTGGCGCTGCGCGGCCTCGGCGCCGACGCCGTCTCGATCGCCGGGCACAAGCTCGGCGCGCCGAAGGGCACGGGGGCCGTGGCCGTGCGGGGCCGGATCCCGCTCGAACCGATCCTCCACGGCGGCGGGCAGGAGCGCGGGCGTCGTTCCGGCACGGAGAACGTCGCCGGGGCCGTGGCGCTGGCCACTGCTCTGGAGCTGGCCGAGGCCGAGCGGGAGCAGGCCTGCCGTCGGGTGGGCGCGCAGAGCCGGCGCTTCACCGACGCGGTCCTCGCCGCGGTGCGCTCCGCACGCCTCACCGGAGACCCGGTCCACCGCCTTCCGGGGACGGTGAGCTTCACATTCGCGGGGACCAGCGGCGAGGCCGTGCTGCTGGAGCTCGAACGCCGCGGCGTGGTGTCCTCCAGCGGCTCCGCCTGCGCGGCCGGAAGCGACGAGCCCTCCCCCGTGCTCCTCGCCCTCGGCATCGACCCGGCCGTGGCGCAGACCGCCGTGCGGTTCACCTTCGGACGCGCGGGACTCGGGCCGGGCGCGCCGGAGGATGCACCGGAACGGCTCGCGGGTCTCGTCGCCGAGGCGGTCGACCGCGTGAGCGCCCTCTGACCCCGTCCTGCGCGCGTGCGGCCCTAGGATGAGTGCGTGCCCGACGCCCCGCTCGTGACCGTCATCGTGCCCGGCCGCGACATCGCCGCCTACGCCCCGGCGGCCCTCGCGTCGCTGCGCGCCCAGAGCGACGGGCGCTGGCGTGCGGTCCTCGTCGACGACGGATCGCAGGATGCGACCGGCGACGTCTTCCGCTCCGCCGCGGCGGAGGACCCGCGCTTCCGGCTCGTCTCGCACGCCGAGCCGCGCGGGCTGGGAGCCGCCCGCAACAGCGGGCTGGCCCTGGTGGACACCCCCTACCTCGGCTTCCTCGACGGAGACGACGAGTTCGCGCCGCATGCCCTCGCCCGGCTCGTCGGGACGCTGGGCGAGACGGGGAGCGACTTCGTCACCGGCGCCTACGTCCGCTCGCGGATGGACGACACCGGGCACTACCGACCGGGTCGCGTGCAGCCGTGGGTCGCGTCGTCGACAGCTCCGGAACGCCGCGGCACGACGATCCACGAGCATCCCGACGCCTCGGCCAACGTCGTCGCCTGGTCGAAGGTCAGCCGCACGGAGTTCTGGAGCGACCTGCGCTTCCCCGAGGGCGTCGCCTACGAGGACCAGATCGTCGCCCAGGTCATGTACACACGGGCCGCGGCGTTCGACGTGATCCCCGACACCGTCGTCCACTGGCGCGTCCGCGCGGACGGATCCTCCCTCACCCAGTCGAAGCATCGCGTGGACGTGCTCCGCGACTACCTGACGGCGCTGCGCGGCGGCGTCGAGGTGCTGCGCGACGCCGGGGCCGGCGACGCCGTCCGCGCCCGGCTGGGCCTGGTCCTCGCGATGGACGTCCCCCCGCTGGAGCGGATCGCGTCCACGCACCCGGACCCCCTGTACGGCGCCGTGCTCTCCGCGTTCCTGGAGGGTCTGCGCGCGCTCCCGGAGTACGAGGGCGCCGCACCGGACCCGTCCCTCGCCGAGGCCCTCTCCTGGTGAGGGGGCCGGCCGTTGACGAAGGAGAGACCGTGACCGACTACCTGTCCACCCTGTTCTCGCTCGACGGACGCACGGCGATCGTCACCGGGGGATCCTCCGGGATCGGCCGCGGGATCGCGACGGCGCTCGCCGGTGCCGGCGCGCGCGTGGTCGTGCTCGCCCGGGGCGGGGATCGCGTGGCGGACACGGTGCGGGAGCTCACCGCCGCCGGGGGCGTCGCCGCCGGGGTGGTCGGGGACCTGAGCAGCCGGGAGGGGATCCGCGACGCCGCCGAGAACGCGGCGGCGCCCTTCGGGGAGCCGGACATCCTCGTCCACTCCGCCGGGATCAACATCCGCCCGCCGTACGCGGAGATCAGCGTGGCGGACTGGGACGCGACCATGACCGTCAACGCCCTCGCGCCGTTCCTCCTCGGGCAGCGCTTCGGCACCGGCATGGCCGCACGCGGCTACGGGCGGATCATCCACATCAGCTCCCAGCAGGCGCACCGCGCGTTCGTCGAGAGCGGCGTCTACGGCGTCTCCAAAGGAGCGGTGCAGTCCCTCATGCGATCGGAGGCCGAGGCCTGGAGCGCGCGCGGCGTCACGAGCAACGCCCTCGTGCCCGGCTTCGTCCTGACGCCGCTGAACGCGCGCCTCCAGGAGGATCCGGTCCAGGTCCAGGCGCTCGCGGCGCGAACGATGGTCGGCCGCAACGGCCTCCCCGAGGACTTCGCCGCGGCCGCGGTCTTCCTCGCCGGGCCTGGTTCGGCCTATGTCACGGGCCAGTCCCTGTTCATCGACGGCGGGCTCTCCGTGCACTGAGCCGGTGCGCGGACGTCGCGCGCTGTGCGCCCGGGGTCAGGCCCGCGTGTCGCCGTCGACCCGTGCCGCCGCCACCTGCTGGGCGGCCAGATCGGCGTACAGACCGCCCGCCGCCAGCAGTTCGGCGTGCGTGCCCGACTCCACGATCCGCCCCGCCTCGATCACGTGGATCTCATCCGCGCCCATGACCGTCGACAGGCGGTGCGCGATAGTCAGCGTGGTGCGCCCCTTGGCCGCCTCGTCCAAGGCCTCCTGCACGACGCGCTCGGAGACCGTGTCGAGCGCGGAGGTCGCCTCGTCCAGCAGCAGCACGGGCGGGTCCTTGAGGAGCACCCGGGCGATCGCGATGCGCTGCTTCTCCCCGCCCGACAATCGGTAGCCGCGCTCCCCCACGACCGTGTCGTAGCCCTTCTCGAACCCCGCGATGATGTGGTGGATGTTGGCGGCGGTGCAGGCAGCGACCAGTTCGTCGTCCGTGGCGTCCGGTTTCGCGTAGCGGAGGTTCTCCCGGATCGAGGCATGGAACAGATAGGTGTCCTGCGACACGATCCCGATCTCGTCGATGATGGACTCCTGCGACAGCTCGCGGACATCGGCGCCCGCGAACATCACCGCGCCGCTGTCGGCCTCGTAGAGCCGCGGTGCCAGGTACAGGACGGTGGTCTTCCCCGCCCCGGACGGACCGACGAAGGCGACGTGCCGGCCGGGGTCGACCGTGAAGGAGACGCGGTCGAGAGTGGGAGGCGCGTCGGGGCCCGCGTCCGGGTATCGGAACACCACGTCCCGGAACTCGATCCGACCGCGCGGACCGGGCGCCGAGGCGACCGGCAGCGCGTTCGGCGCGTCCGTGATCCGGGGCACGAGATCGAGGTACTCGAAGATGCGGGCGAACAGCGCCGAGGACGTCTGCACGTCCAGCGCGACCCGCATGAGGCCGATCAGCGGCATGAGCAGGCGCGCCTGGACCGTCGTGAACGCCACGATCGTTCCGGCGGTGATCGCTCCCGTGCCCCCGGCGACGAGATACCCCGCGACGAGGTAGATGATCGCCGGGACGGAGGACATCAGCACCTGGACGACCGCGAAGAACCCCTGACCGCTCATCGCCCGCCGCACCTGCAGGCGCACCTGATTGCGGTTCTCGTCCTGATAGCGCGCCGATTCCGTGCGCTGGCGGTTGAACGACTTCGACAGCAGGATCCCGGACACGCTCAGCGTCTCCTGCGTGATGCTCGTCAGCTCGGACAGGGACTCCTGGGTCTCGCCCGCGATCCGCGCGCGCACCTGGCCGACGCGGCGCTGCACCACCACCAGGACCGGCATGATCACGACGGCGATGAGCGTCAGTCGGACATCGATCAGCAGCATCGCGACCAGGGACGCCACGACCGTCACCGTGTTGCCGAGGATGCTCGTGACGGTGTTGGTGAGGACGCCCGACACCCCGCCGACGTCGTTCTGCAGACGCGATTGGATGACGCCGGTCTTCGTCCGGGTGAAGAAGCCGAGCTCCATGGCCTGCAGGTGTTCGAACAGCCGCACCCGCAGATCTCCCGTGACGCTGTTGCCGACCGTCGCCGTCAGCCAGGTCTGCACCACGTTGAACGCCGCGGACAGCAGGAACAGGCCGATCATGGACAGGACCAGCACGAGCAGCAGCTCCAGGCGGGGCGGCCCGCCGTCCAGCGGGAACAGCGCCTCGTCGAAGATGCGCTGGACGAGCAGCGGCGGGACGACGGCCAGGGCGGCACCCACCACGACGAGCACGCCCGTGAGCAGCAGCCGTCCGCGGTAGGGACGGAAGAGGCCGGCCACGCGGCGTCCGAGCCCCGGGACCACCGGCGCCTGGGCGTTGAGGCGGCGCTGGCTGGCCTCGTCCACGCCGCGGAAGCCTCCGCGAGGACCCATTCCGCCCATGCCGCCCATGCTCATGAGGATCAGCGTATCCGCGGTCGCGGACACGGCGGCGCGGCCGCCGAGAGCGGATCGGGAACCGATTTCCCCGGAACGGGAATGGAATGTCCGACATGACGGTTACGCTGTGTACTTCCGCCGCGCGATCGCGCCGCTTCCCCTGACACACTTCTTCCGGAGGAGACGCATGTCCGCAACCCAAACCGGTTCCCTACCGACCTCCTCCACGCCGTCGCTGATCCCCCGTCGGGACATGGCGGTCATCTGGGTGCTGCTCGCCGCCGCCTTCGTCGCGATCCTGAACGAGACGACGATGAACATGGCGATCCCGCACCTCATCGACGACCTTCAGATCACGCCGCTGGCCGCCCAGTGGGTGACCAGCGCGTTCATGCTGACCATGGCGGTCGTCATCCCGACCACGGGGTTCCTCCTTCGCCGGTTCACGACCCGGCAGATGTTCCTCGGCGCGCTGACGCTGTTCTCCGCCGGGACGCTCCTCGCCGCGCTCGCCGTCGGCTTCCCGATGCTGCTCGGCGCCCGCATCGTGCAGGCGTCGGGGACGGCGATCATGATGCCGCTGCTGATGACGACGATGATGAACCTCGTCCCGCCGTCCTCGCGCGGCCGGATGATGGGGCGCGTCAGCATCGTGATGTCGCTGGCCCCCGCGATCGGCCCGACGATGAGCGGGTTCCTGCTGGACCACTTCAGCTGGCGCTCGATCTTCGTCGTCGTGCTGCCCATCGCGCTCGTCGCGATGGCGATCGGCTGGCGCTGGCTGACGAACGTCGGCGAGCGGACGGATGCCCCGATCGACGTGCTGTCCATCGTCCTGTCGGCGTTCGGGTTCGGTGGCCTGGTCTTCGGTCTGAGCCAGATCGGCGCCCTCGCGGGCGGCGGCGGTTCCTCGGTGCCGATGGTCCTGTCGCTGGTGGTGGGCGTCATCGGCCTTGCCCTGTTCCTCTGGCGCCAGATCGTCCTGCAGCGCAAGGACGACGCCCTGCTCGACCTCCGTGTCTTCGCCTCCCGCGACTTCACCCTGTCGATGGTGCAGATGTTCCTGCTGTCCCTGGCGTTCTTCGGCACGATCACGGTGATCCCGCTGTTCCTGCAGAAGGCGCTGTCGCTGGACACGACCCAGGCGGGCCTCGTGGTGCTTCCCGGCGCGCTGGCGATGGGCCTTCTCGGCCCGGTCATCGGCCGGATCTACGACGCCCGCGGCACCAAGGTGCTGCTGATCCCCGGGTCGATCCTCGCGACCGCGACGCTGTGGTACTTCACCACGCTCACGCCGTCGACGAGCGTGTGGCTCGTCCTCATCGCCCAGACCCTGCTGTCCGTGGGGCTCGCGCTGTCGTTCACCCCGCTGTTCACCGCCGCGCTGGCCTCGCTCACGCCGAAGTTCTACTCCTACGGCAGCGCGGTCATCGGCACCGTGCAGCAGGTGGCGGGAGCCGCCGGCATCGCGGTCATGATCGCCGTGTTCACGCTGGTCGTGAACGCGCACGGCGGCACGGAGAACCCCGCCGCCGTGGCCGCGGGATCCCAGCTGGCGTTCATCATCGGCGCCGTGATCGCGACCGTCACGATCGTCGGCGCATTCATCATCCGCAAGCCCGCGGACACGGTCGCCGAGGGCGCCCACGCCGAGGACGC
Organism: Microbacterium sp. CCNWLW41; assembly: GCF_037083505.1. Lineage (NCBI taxonomy): Bacteria > Bacillati > Actinomycetota > Actinomycetes > Micrococcales > Microbacteriaceae > Microbacterium > Microbacterium sp. CCNWLW41. The sequence goes on along the minus strand of NZ_JBAOJP010000003.1, from coordinate 600,807 downwards.
GCCGATCGCGCACTGACGCCCCACGCGCGAGACCCCGCACCCACCGGGTGCGGGGTCTCGTCGTCCGTGTGGGTGATCGGTCCGCCGCCGTGCGTCGTGCGCGGGCTCAGTCCGACGCCGCACCGGGCAGTCGGCAGAACCCGCCCGCGCAGAGACCGGCGTCGGTCGCGTCCGCGACGGGGAGCAGCGTGAGCAGGCTCGCCGCGGAGGGCTCCCCCGGCGGCGTCTGCGCCTCGACGGGGGTGTGCGGCACGCGGTCGGCTGCGGTGGTCATCCCTCGATGGTACGCCCGCACGCACACGGTGGCGCCGTTCGCGATCGCTATACCGCTCCGCGTCCGCCCGGCGTACTGTTCGATCGGGCGGGCTCGTCGCGATGACGCCCGCGCGGACGCAAAGGGGCATCCATGATCATCAGCACTCCACCGACGGAGACGGCAACGGGGCATGCCGCGGAGATGTACGCCGACGACGTGGAGAACGACGGCCTCGTCTTCCATCACACGCGCGTGATGGCCGTCAACCCGGAAGCGCACGCGGCCTTCGAGAACCTGATCCGCGCGATCGTCCCGAGCATCGGTGTGCGGACGTACGAGGCCGCCACGCTCGGGGCCGCTCGGGCGATCGGCTCTGCCCATTGTCTGCTCGCCCATGGGCGCAAGGCTCTGCGCGCGGAGGTCCTCTCCGAGGACGGACTCGCCGGGTTCGCCCGTGGCGAGGACACCGCGTTCTCCCCCGCAGAGCAGGCGGTGGTGCGCTACGCGGCGCGGCTCTCGCGCGACGCCTCGGCGATGACCGACCAGGACGCCGCCGAGCTCCGCGCCGTCGGGTACGACGACCGCCAGATCGTCGACATCACCCTCGCTGCGGCGGCACGCAACTACTTCAGCCGCGCGCTGCTCGCGCTGGCCGTGCCGGTCGACGACGTTCCCGGGCTCGATCCGGCGATCGCTCGCGCCCTCGTCTCGGCCGCCGCGGAGTGAGTCGGCGCACACGCGCAACCCCTGGACAGGAGGGCGTGCGGCTCAAGAGACTGAGGCGATGGATCCGCAGCCCCTTCCCGATGAGAGTCCCGGAGACTACTGGCACGACGGCCGGGACGAGACACGCACGGAACGCGCCGACCGCAACTGGATCGAGCTCCTCCAGGAGTTCCGGGTCCTGCAGACCGGCACCCAGATCCTGACGGGCTTCCTTCTGGCCGTGGTCTTCCAGCCCCGGTTCCAGGAGCTCGACACGCTCCAGCTCGCGACGTACATCGTCCTCGTGGGCCTGGCCGCGGCAGCGACCATGGTGGCTCTGACCCCGGTCGGGATCCACCGCGCGCTCTTCGGACGCCGCCGCAAGCCCGACCTCGTGCGCATCGCCGCCCGCGCCATGACGGCCGCGCTCGTGATCCTGGCGCTGCTCACCGTCGGCGTGACCGCGCTCATCGTGGACGTCGCGCTGGGCCGCACGGCGGGGATCGTCGCGCTGGTGGTCGCCTCGCTCGTCGTCATCGTCCTCTGGGCGGTGCTTCCGTTCGGCGTCCGGCGCCGCTACCGGGATGCCGCGCCGGAGAGCCCGCAGGTGGGAAGACCCTCCGAATCCCCCGCCTCGGATTGAGACCCCGCACCGGATGGGGAATCGTGGCACGGACATGCCCGCGACCGCGGCATGTCCGCAACCGGAAGGAGAGCCCATCGTGCTCACCCTGACCGACAACGCCTCCGCCATCGTCGCCACCCTGGTCAACCGCCAGAGCGACGCCGATGACGCCGGCCTGCGCATCCACACGGCCGAGACGACCGGTCCTGCGGGCGAGTCCCGACTCGCCGTCGTGGTCGTCCCCACCCCGGAGCCCCAGGATCAGGTCATCCAGGTGCCCGGCGCCCGCGTCTACCTCGAGGAGGGGGCCGCCATCGCCCTCGACGACAAGGTGCTGGACGCGGGGGTCGACGACGAGGGGGCGGTGTCCTTCGCCGTCCTCCCTCAGACCGCCTGACGACCGTCTCGCCGAGGCCCCGCGTTCCTGTCGGACGCGGGGTCTCGTGCGTCCGGTCAGCCGAGGCCCGTGATCAGGTTGATGATCGTCCCGAGGATGAGCGCGCCGAACAGATACGCCAGCATCGTCTGGGCGATGACGAGGCGCCGGATCGGATTGGTGGTCACGTTCGTGTCGGCGACCTGATAGGTCATGCCGAGGCCCACGGAGAAGTACGCGAAGTCGGTGTACTCGGGATCCGCATCCTGGTTGAACACGATCCCGCCCGCGGGCTCGGCGTAGTACATCCGCGCGTACCGGAGCATGTAGTCCACCTGGATGAGGGACCACGAGGCGGCGACGCTGAGCACGCACACGCCCGCCAGCGCGAACGCCGTCCACCCGTCGGCGTGCCGGGCCTGGACGACCACGACGAGCACGGCCGCGATGCTCGCCAGGCTGCCCACGAGCGCGATCACGCGCGCCAGACGCCGGCCGGGATCCTCGATCGTGGCGTGGGCACGGGTCTGCGTCGCATCCATGCGCCACACCACGAGCACCACCCAGATCACCTCCACGAGGGCGAGGGCGGTCCAACCGGCGAGGAGTCCTGCCGCCACGCCCAGCGCAAGGCCCGCTCCGGTGCCCACGATGATCCCGGCCAGGAGACCCATCACCGCGCGCAGCCGCCACTGCCTGCGGGGACCCAGCGCGTTCATGTCCGCAGAATATCCCGCCCGACCCGGCCGCCCCGTCAGGGCGACGCCTGGCAGGTCGGGCAGAGCTGCGCCGACGCTCCGGAGAACACGTGGTCGACGATGGTGTCACCGCACACCGGACACGCCTGTCCGCCGCGTCCGTGGACGGCCATCGCGGCGACCTTCGCAGGCTTCAGCTGCGTCGGCGCCAGTCCGCGGCGTTGCTCGACCGCGTCACGGAGGACAGTGGTCGTCGCGCGGAACAGGCGGTCCCGCTCCTTCGCCCCGAGCGCGACCGCGTGGACGGTCGGGGCGATGCGCGCTCGGTGCAGGATCTCGTCCGAGTAGGCGTTGCCGATGCCGGCGAGCGACCGCTGCTCCTGCAGCAGCGCCTTCACCTGTTTGCGGCGCGTGCCGAGCGCCCGGGCGAGATCGTCCGCGGTGAACTCCGCGGCGAGAGGGTCCGGGCCGAGCGTCGCGATCGCCGGAACGTCCTCGAGCGCGTCGACGACCCAGATCCCGACGGCGAGGAAATCGCCGGTCTCGACCAGGTCGACGCGGGCACCGTCGTCGAGGACGAACGTCGCCACCACGGGGACCGCCGGAGCGGACTGGTCGTCACCGGCGTCCGCGGCTCCCGGCGGATGCCACCGCACCCATCCGTTGCGGCCGAAGCTCACGACCAGCCAGCGGGCTCCGAGCAGGATGCCGAGATGCTTGCCGCGGCGCGTCACCGAGGCGACCGGTGCACCCCGCACCTCCGCAGGCGGACGCTGCCTCGTCTTCACGATCCGCGGCTCGACGACGTCGACCGCCGTGATCGCGCGACCCGTCATCCGCTCGCCGAGGAACTCGGCGAGCGCCTGTACCTCCGGCGACTCGGGCATGCCGACATCCTGCCACCCGTCCCCGACATCGGTGCGGCCCCGCGACGAGCAGCACCGGGCGCCCGGTCGCGGATGCGTCCGGGCGCCCGGGAACGCGACCGCTCAGACGCGCTCGCCTTCTCGCTCACGGGCAGGGAGCGCGAAGGAGACCAGCAGTGCCAGCCCCGCCAGCACGGCGGCCACGACGAACGCCTGCCGGTATCCGTCCGGCCCTGGGCTGGCGGCGACGGTCGCGGCCAGCATGCCGATCCCGACCGACGCGCCGAAGTTGAACATGGTCGACGTCAACCCCGGGAGGATCCCCGGGTGCGCCTTCGGCGCATAGATGATGCCCAGTCCGTTCAGCGTCGTCGCCGCGCACGCCGAGTACGTCGCGCCCATGAAGAACACGAGGATCGCGAGCGTCCACGGGTTCTGGTGGCCGAGGACCATGCCGGTGGCGAGGAGCAGGCTCCCGCCGAGCCCGCATCGCAGCAGGAGCCGATAGCCGATCCTCGGCGCGAAGGTGCCGACCAGCGGCGCGGTGGCCCAGCCCAGAAGGGAGTACGGGACGAGGAACATCAGCGCGGACACCGTGCCGTTCAGGCCGAACCCGGCGGTCGCATCCTGACTGAGGGTCGGCACGAGGAAGATCAGCAGGGCGAAGCTCGACGCGAGTGTGAAGAACGTGGTCAGCAGCGTGCCCCAGACCGCGCGGTCCGCGAAGTCGCGCACCGGGAGCAGCGGCTGGGCCACCCGATCCTCGATGAAGCGGAACGCGACCAGGGCGATCGCCGCGACCCCGAACCACGCCCACGTCGCGACGGCGCCCCAGCCACCGGGCGAGAACGCGCTGGAGAGCGCGAAGTTGATTCCCAACAGCGCCAGGGTGAGCGCCCCGATGCCGCCCCAGTCCATCCGCGTCTTCCCGGCGGGACGCACCTCCGGCGCCCACGCGGCGATGAGCACGACCGCCAGGATCTCGAGGACCAGCGTGAGCCCGAAGATCCCCCGGAACCCGATCGCGTCCGCGATGACGCCGCCGAGCAGCGTGTCCACGCCGCCCACGCCGGCGTTGACCGCGGTGACGATGCCGAGATAGCGTCCGAACCTCCGCGCATCCAGCATCTCCCGCAGGAGCAGGAAGGCGAGGGAGAACGTCGCGCCGCAGGCTCCCTGGAGCGCGCGTCCGACCATCAGCATCGGCACGTCCACCGCGAGCATCGCGATCAGGCTGCCGAGGGACATCACCGACAGCGAGACGAGCAGCGCCCTGCGCCGGCCGATCCCGTCGCTCAGGGGAGGCCAGAACAGCCCGGCGAGCGCCGCCACGAAGGTGAACACCGAGGCGGAGATCCCGATCGTGGGCGCATCGGTGCCCAGTTCGGTGGTCATCGAGGTGACCGCCGGCGCCAGCATGGTGGCGTTCATCTGGAAGCTCGCCACCGCCACCAGGAGCGCCGTGAGGACCAGGGGCGGACGGACCGCGCCGCCGCGCATGGTCCGCAGCTCGGCGACGGTCACGCGGTGCCGCCGAAGGGACGATCGGGCGTCGTGGGAGTCGACAGGATCCGGACGATGTAGGCGAAGAACGCGTCGGCGTCCACCGCCTCGACGACCGTCGCGTTCGGGGTCAGACCGTGCACGCCCCACGACATCGCGGAGTATCCGCGGGTGAGCTCCGACCCGGTCTCCACCGCGACGTGGTACTCCGCCTGGCGCGTGATCAGCTCCGAATGAAGGAGCACGCTGGCCGAGAGCGAGTCCGGATGCGTGGTCCCCGGGATCCCGACGGCCTCGTCGAACGCCAGGGTCGCCGCGCACACGCGCTCGAAGAACTGGGCCAGCGGCGTCCCGATCCGGGCGATCTCCACCAGGCGCTCCCGGCCGAACACCGCATCGTTCAAGGTCAGCGGCGCCCACGGGACGACCGTGATCCGGAACCCCGCCTCGAACACGGTCCGGGCGGCCTCCGGGTCCACGTAGAAGTTGAACTCCGCGGCCGCCGTGATGTTGCCGCGGCCGTTGTTCGAGCCGCCCATGACCGTGAGCGAGCGCACGTTCGACGCGAACGAGGGATCCTTGACCTGCGCCATCGCGATGTTCGTGAGCGGTCCGATCGCCACGATGTCGATCTCACCGGGGCTCTCTGCCGTGAGCCGGATGAGCGCGTCGACGGCGTGCTCGGCCTCCGGAGCGCATCCGGTCGTGTCCATCGTGAGCCCGCCCGCGCCATCGCCGTGGACGTCCTCGGCCGAGACCCACTCGCGCACCATGGGACGGGTGCAGCCGAGATGGATCGGCACGTCGCCGAGGCGTCCCGCGGCGTTGAGGGTCAGATAGGCGTTCTGCACCTGACGCTCGAAGCCGACGTTGCCGACGACCATGGTGATGGCCTCGAGCGTCGCGCCGGGATCGAGCAGACCGACGAGCAGGGCGATGCAGTCGTCCTGTGCGGTGTCGGTGTCGATGATCATGCGGGTCATGCGCGGGTGTTCCTCTCTGAACGAAGCGACCGGCGGACCGGTCAGTAGCTGGTGGTGTCGCGGTCTGCGGTGTTGGTGACGATCTCGATCCCTGCGCTGGTCCCGACGCAGGCGGCGCCGGCCTCCAGGAGCTCGATCGTCTGCGCGAACCCGGTGATGGCCCCGGACGCCTTGACGCGCACGCCCTCCGGCGCCCTCTGCACCAGGTACCGGACGTTCTCGGGGCTCGCCGTCTCGATCTGACCGCTGCTGGCGTTCTTGAGGTAGGCGGCTCCCGCCTCGATGCTGAGCGCCACGGCGGCCTCCTTCTCCGCATCGGTGAGCAGCGGCAGCTCGAGCATGACCTTGACCGGAACGCCCGAGGCACGGACGACGCCCGCGATGTCGTCGCGGAACCGATCGAACTCGCCCGACTTCAGCCAGCCGATCTGCACCCCGATGTCGAGCTGCTGGGCACCGAGACGGGCGAGCTCAGCGGCCTCCGCCGCCTTGCCTGCGCTGCTCATCACTCCCACGGTCGGAAAGTCGAGTGCCGACGCGACCGGGACGCCCGTGCCGCGGAGGACCTCGGCGACGGTGCGGACCCAGGATCCGGGCACCATCGCGGCACCGAACCCGTAGCGAGCGGCCTCCTCGGCATGAGCCACGATCTGATCGCGGGTGATGCCGACTCCGATCTTGGTGTGCTGGATGAAGGGCGCGAGCTCGGCGGGAGCGAGCGCGCGGTAATCGGTCGTGGTCATGTGTCTTCCCATCCGGGCGACGGTCGTCGCCCTCCGTCGGAGGTGTGGCCTCGAGGTGCCGAGGCCGGAGGTGGATCGTGGGCCGGCGTCTGCCTGTCAGGACGGCACCGGTCAGAAGGCGGGCAGCTCGTCCCGTCGAGGAAGCGCCGGGATCACGTCGGGACGTGCCACCGCGTGCGCGCCCGCGTGGGCGGCGAACGCCGCCGCCGCGGCGAGCGACCCGGTCGCAAGCCGGCCGACGGTCAGCGCGGCGGTGAAGGCGTCGCCCGCGCCCGTCGTGTCCACGACCCGGTCGGGCGCGACGGCGGCGACGGGGCGGATCCCGCTCGCATCCGCAACGACGCTGCCCTCGCCGCCGAGAGTCAGGACGACGTCGGCTCCCAGCCGCGCCCGCAGCCGGGACGCGAGCTCGTGCGCCGGGGCCGTCTCGTCTCCGAGGCCCAGCAGGGCTCGGGCTTCCGTGAGGTTCGGAGTCACGATGTCCGCGGCGGCCCAGAGATCGGCGGGCACGTCCGTGGCGGGCGCCGGGTTGAACACGGTCAGCACGCCTTCCTCCCGGGCGATACGCAGCGCCGCACCCGCGAAGGCCGCCGGCACCTCGAGCGACACGATGAGGGCGTCGGAGCCGGCGATCGTCGCGCGCTGGGCCTCGGCGTCCTCGGGCGTGAGCGCCTCCAGCGCGCCGGGGGCGATGATGATCCGGTTCTCCCCCGTGGCGTCCACCACGATGAATCCGGTCATGGTCGAGGCGTCCGGCACGACCCGTACGCCGGTCGCGTCGATCCCCTCCTGCGCCCACAGACGCTGAGCGTCCGCCCCGGCGGCGTCGTCGCCGACGGCGGTGAGGAGTGCCACGCTCGCGCCGAGGCGACGGGCGGCGACCGCCTGGTTCGATCCCTTCCCGCCGTGTCCTCGCGACAGCACCCCGTCGCTCAGGGACTCGCCCGCCTCCGGTGCACGATGCACACGCATGACGAGGCCGACTCCGTAGCCGCCCGCGACCGTGACCTTCATTGGTCTCGCCTTCACTCGGTTCTTGTCTATGAACATATAAGAACATAGAGACGCTGGCCACGCCTGTCAATCCCCGACGCGGCGACGGGATATGGTGCTGATGACCCCCGCCGCCATGTCGGCGCACCACACACCGGAGAGACCTCGATGCACACGCCCTCCGCCCCCGAGAACGCCGCCCCGCAGCGGGATCTGCCGATCGCGCTGCACCGGCAGATCTCTGATCGGATGCGCAGCCGCATCACCGCGGGCGAGTGGCCGGCCAACTACCGGCTCAAGCCGGAGCCGGAGCTGGCGGACGAACTCGGCGTGAGTCGCGGCACGCTGCGCCGGGCGCTCTCGACGCTCATCGACGAGGGCCTTCTGCGCCAGGTGCGAGGACGCGGCACCTTCGTGACCGCGCCGACGATCGAGCCGGCCATCGCCCAGCGGCTGAGCACCCTCAGCGAGGACCTGAACGGCCTGGGGATCGCGACGCGGACGTCGGTGCGGGAGTGCGCACCGACCGCTGCGCCGCAACAGGTCGCCGCCCTGCTCGACCTGCCCAGGGAGAGCCTCCCCCTCCGCCTCGTCCGGGTGCGCTCGACCGACGCGGGACCGGTGGCGCTGATCGTCAACTACGTCCGCACGGATCTCGCCCCGGGCATCGAGACGGTCGATTTCACGACGCAGTCGCTGTTCGGCACGCTGGAGGGCCGCTACGGCCTCAAGATCGGCTCGGCGCGTCGGACATTCTCCGCCGAGGCTGCGGACGACACCGTGAGCGCGGCTCTGGACATCCCGAAGGACCGGCCCGTGCAGTATCTGCAGCAGGTGACCTATCTCGCCGACGGCCGTCCTGTCGAGTACTCGGACGTCTGGGTAGACAGCAACCGACTCAGGATCACCTCGTTGCTCTCGCGCCGGTGATGCGGGCGAGCCGCCTCACCGGCGGGACGGGTCAGTCCCAGGCGAGGTAGTCCTCGATCGCGAACGCCGTGTCGACCGGGTCGGTGACGGGGAAGAGGTGCCCGCCGCCGTCGATCGTCACGATGCTCGCCCGATCCGGCGCCGTCGCCTGGAGGCGCTCGCCGTTCACGGGCGGGGTCACGTCGTCGGCCGAGCCCTGGATGATGAGGACCGGGATCGCCGGGGCCAGGGGCACCTCGACGTCCTCGACGCCCAGCAGCAGGAGGCCGAGAGCCCGCTCGGGATGCGCCAGCACGAGGGAGCGCGCCACGGTGCCGCCCGTACCGTGGCCGCCGATCCAGCCGCCCGCGAATCCCACGTGGTCCATCACGGCGATCGCGTCCTCGACGCGCTGCTCGATCGAGAGCTCCTCCCCCTCCGGGGTCGAGCGGGTGCCGATCCGCAGCACGCGGATGCCCTCCCCCTCGAGGATGTGCGCGATCGAGCCGAGCGCTCCGCCCTCTGCGCCGCGCCCCGGGATGAGGACGAGCGACGGTCCGTCGCCCACGCCCTCGTCGAAGTACGGGATCGCGCGGCCGTCCGGCTCGAAGATGCTGCTCTCGCTCACTGTTCGTGTGTCCTCTCGAAGGGTGCCGATGTCGGGCGGACCGCCGCTGCGCAGCGGATCACGCCGGCTCCGACATCGTACCGACCCCCGCTATGCCGCCGTCGGGAGGTCACGCGGCCCGCTCTGTGCGAATCGGGAGCCACGCGCCTATCATGTGGGCGTGTTCGGATGGTTCGACTACGCGTGGCCGTGGATCGGCCTGTGCTTCGCCGCCGTGCTCCTCGTCCTGCTCTTCGCCACCGATCTGCTCCGCGCCGACGCGGGGCGCTCTCGGTGGCAGGACACGCGCTGGCTGTCGTTCCTCGCCGTCGCGACCTACATGGTGCACAACGTCGAGGAGTACGGGATCTCCGCCACCGGCGTCGTGCACGCCTTCCCCGACTCCCTGTGCACGGTCCTCGGCCAGCAGCCGTACCCGGACTGCGCCCTGCCCACCGGGTTCTATCTGCTCGTTAACCTTCCGCTCGTCTGGGTCGCCGCGCCGCTGGCGGCCATACTCGCCGGATCGCGGCTGATCGCCCTCACCCTGTGGGGCGTCATCGCGGTCAACGCCGTCGTGCACATCGTTCCCGCGATCGCATCGCGCGAGTACGACCCCGGGCTCCTCACGGCGACACTGCTCTTCCTGCCGTTGAGCATCTGGGCGATGGCGACGACGGCCGGCCGCGGCGGACCGTTCCGCCCGACGGCGATCCTCCCGCTGCTGCTGTCGGGGATGCTCATGCACGGCGTCCTCGCCGGCAGCGCTGTGCTGTTCCTGCGCGGCACGCTCCCTGCCCCGCTGCTGCTCACGCTGCAGCCGATCGGGATCGCTCTCGGTTATGCGCTGGTGCTCCTCTGGCAACGTCGGGTGGAGCGCCCGTCCAAACGGCTCAGGAAGGACTAAGGGCCGACAACCGACCTGACCTGAGGCGCCTCGACATGACAGATACACTGCCCAGCATGGACGTCGCCCCCCGGCTGAACCCGAACCGAGGACGGCGACCGAACGACAGGCGGCCGGCAAGATCGGAGAGACGGTGAGGAAAGAGCTGCGTCATGTCGGAAGGCGCGCGCAGCTCGATGCCGCCGGCCTCTCCACCCTTCTCGACAAGATGCGCGACGACCACGAGATCGATGAGATCCGGCTACGAGCGAAGTTCGGCGAACTCGCTGCCGAGATCGATTCGGAGTGGGCCTCGATCGTTCTGCTCGCATTCTGGAACTCGCTGCGTGCGCCCGGGGACGCGGTCCGTCCGCATGTGAAACGGGCACTGGAGTTGCTGCAGAGAAAGCCGGGGACCGGTAGGTCCAGGGCACTCACTGACCTCGCCGAACTGGTGTCATCATGTTGGCTCCGTCACGAGGCCGATGCGCAGGACCTCGCGGCCCTGTGGACGTCGACCGAGCCGGACCGCGCGGTGACGATTCAGATCAGCGGCGCGCGCCTCCCTACGGCGGGCGACGCGCGCGCCCTGGTGTCAGACCTCAGCCGCAGCATCATGGCGATCGCGGAGATCGTCTCGCACAGGACGGACCCTGGCGACGTTCTTCCCGCCGCTAGGTTTCCCCATCTCTCACGACTTCCCGCGACTGGAGAAGCCGAACCGATCTGGCTGGCCCTGTACCTTCGACTCTCATTGATCATTCGCCTGGCGCCGTGGGACCCGGAGCTTGCGCCGATCTCGGAGCAGTTCTCCACGCAGATCTACTCCGAGACTGGTCAGTCACGCGTGCTCGGGTATCCCGAAGCCCGGACCTTGCTCATCAATAGCGACGAAGAGGTTGCGGCCTATCCGGTCATCGATTCCGCCGGAGCATGCTGGACCAGTTCCTACCTCCTCGCAGACTCCCTCGCCCCGTGGCTCCTCTCTGCGATTCAGCGAACCGATCTCCGCGAGCGGGTCATATCGCAACCGTTCGAAGACAAGGTCGTGGAGCATCTTCGCGCCCATGGGTTCACCGCGGGTCCGGTGGACCGGAGCGGAACGTGGACGACTCAGACGGGGCGTGAGCATCTGCCGCTTGGCGCGCAGCTCCCTGGCCAGATCGATGTCCTCGCGATCCGGGGCGACGCCCTGTTCGTCCTCGAATGCAAGTCGATCTTCTCGATGGGCAAGATCCGGAACATCGCAGAGAAGCTCGGGCCCGACAGCCATGAATGGCGAACGAGGCTCCGCAGAAAACGCGACTGGTGCGAGAGATCCCTTGGCCGCGATGTCGATCTGGCGATGATCGTCATTGAGGGAATCGACACCTACATGTCGGAACGTGAGCTGGAGGTCGAGACTCCGCTGGTGACGTTCGACTTGCTCTCAGAGATGCTGGAGTCGATACCTGAGCAACGCTCATCGCCACGCCCATAGGACCCGAGTGCCAACGACCGCCGTCCATATGACAAAGTCCGTCTCGATCGCCGTGACTGACACCTCCGCGCGCCTCGGTGCTGCCGGTGTAGGTGCCGGAGCGGCCCCTCGCGGAAGGAGGACCGCTCCGGCACCGGCGCGCTAACTCGCCGCGGTGCGGCGGCGGAGCAGCAGCAGGATGGCGCCTCCTGCCAGCAGCAGCAGAGCAAAGGTCGAGATGCCCCAGGCCGGCTCGGCACCGGTCACTGCGAGCGAACCGACCCCGATCCGCTCGTCGTCCCCGGCCGTGACCGGATCCCCGACCAGCGGCACCCCGGTCACGGAGGCGTGGTTGTCCACGTGCCCGCGGCTGCGATCCGCGCCGGTCACGATGTAGGTCGCGGTCGCCGTCACCCGCTCGCCCGGGGCCAACGACCCGGTCTCACCCGGCCACGGGCCGTAGGCGATCGCGGACAGGCCCGGAAGCTTGTCCGCGATCTCGACGCCCGACAGGGTGGCGGCGCCGCGGTTGGTCACCACGAACGTGTAGGTGATCGTGTCTCCGCTCAGCTTCCCGGTCTTCACGATGCCGATCGCCGCGTGCTGCGGCAGCGGCGTGGTCACCTCGTCCTCGTCCTGCACGGTCCGCCCCTCGGGCGAGGTTCCGCGCACGAGTGCGTGGTTATCCACGCTCCCCGCGTCGACATCCGCCTGCGTCAGCGTGTAGATCGCCGTCGCCGTCACCGACTCACCCGGCGCGAGCACGCCCGCCTCGCCCGGCCACGCGTACACGATCTCCGACAGCCCGGCCAGCTCATCACTGATCGAGACGCCGGTGAGGGTCACGTTGCCCGTGTTGGAGGCGGTGAACCAGTACGTCACCGGATCTCCGGCGACCGAACCCGCACCCCGGTCGAGGCCGCTGGTCTTGCGCAGATCGATTCCGGGGCCGGGCACCACCGGAACGGTCACGTCGTCTTCGTCGGAGACGGGCGCGCCACTGGGCGGGTTCCCCGTCGCGGTCGCGGTGTTGTCGACGCCGCCGGCATCCACGTCGGCCTGCGTCAGTACGTACGTCGCCGTCGCCGTGGCGCGTTCGCCCGGCGCGAGCACGCCGGCCTCACCCGGCCACGCGTACGCGATCTCTGACAGCCCGGCCAGCGCGTCGTCGATCGCGACTCCCGACAGGGTGACGTTTCCGGTGTTGGTGACCGTGAACGCGTAGGTCACGACGTCCCCGGCCCCGCCGTCGCCGTCGAGCGCCCCGGTCTTGACCAGGTCGATCCTCGGCAGCTGCGGGAGCGGCACATCGTGCTCATCCTCGTCCTCGACCGTCTTGCCCGAGGGAGGGGTGCCCGCCACCGTCGCGGCGTTGTGCACCGTGCCCGCATCGATGTCGGCCTGGGTGAGCGCATAGGTCGCCGTCGCGGTGACGGACTGCCCGGGCGCGAGAACGCCCGTCGCCCCCGGCCACGCGTAGACGATCTCCGCCAGGCCCGCCAGCTCATCGCTGATCCACACGTTCGTGAGCGTCACGTTGCCGGTGTTGGTAGCGGTGAACGTGTACTCGACCCGCTCACCGGTCGCGACGGTCGCGCCCGCTTCCAGGCCGCCGGTCTTGATCATTTCAATCGCGGGTGCGGGATCGACGGGGATGATCTCGACGTCCTCATCCGTGACCGGGTCGCCCGCGGGCGGCGTACCTGTCGCCGTCGCGGTGTTCTCGACCAGGCCGGTGTTCACGTCGGCCTGGGTCAGGACGTAAGTCGCCCTCGCGGTGACCTGCTCCCCGGGCCGCAGCGTGCCCTCGGTGCCCGGCCAGGGGCCGTAGACGAGCGCAGACAGGCCGTCGAGCTTGTCCGTGACCGAGACCCCGGTCAGCGTGACGTTGCCGGTGTTGGTGACCGTGAAGGTGTACTCGACGGTGTCGCCGACCGCGCCGGTCGATCCCTGCGCGAGCGCGCCGGTCTTCACCAGCTCGATTTCCGGATCATCCGGCAGCGTCAGCTCGGCGGCGTCCTCGTCCGTGACCGGTGGGCCGGTCGGCGGGTTGCCGGACACGCTCGCCGAGTTCTGGACGACCCGGTTGTCACGGTCGGACTCGGCCACGTGGTACGTCGCCGTCGCCGTCACCGATTGTCCGGGCTCCAGCACTCCCGGCTCGCCCGGCCAGGTGTAGTCGAGGTCGGACAGGCCCGGCTTCGGGTCATCGATGGTGACGTCCGTGAGGGTCTGGTCGCCGGTGTTCGTCGCGGCGAAGGTGTACTCGACGGTGTCGCCGACCGCGCCGGTCGCTCCGTGCGCGAGCCTCGCGGTCTTCACGAGCTCGATCGCCGGTGACGGCGTGACGGCACAGTTCTCCTCGACCAGCGCCCGCAAGACGTCCGCCAGGTCTTCGAAGTTGGTGGACAGGTAGTCGCTTCCCTCGACCGAGCCGGAGATCTGCGACATGTGCTCGCGGAACTCGTCCATGTTCGTGATGTTGTCGGTCAGGCCGACGCCCACGACCCGCGTGCCCGAGGCCTTCAGCGCGTTCGCGGAGTCCACGGCCGCCGTGATCGTGGCGGCGTTCGTGGAGTTCCCCGGACCTTGAGCAGGACTGCTGTACTGGGTCGGGTTGCCGTCGGTGACGAACAGCAGCGCGTCGTAGGACTCGTCAGCCGCATCGACCGCCGCGAAGGCGCGATCCCAGTTCGTACCGCCCTGCGCCGATGCCGGGCGCTGGATGCCCTGCACCCAGTCGGTGACCGACGTGACCCCCGCGTCGTCGAGAGCCGTCAGTGGCAGCGGCGCGTTGATCCCACCGCCGGTTGCCGGCGCATTGGACGCGAAGTTGTGCAGCGCCACCCGCACCGGGTACTCGCTCAATGCCTGAGCCAGCTCGGTCACGCCGTCGCGCATTTGCTGCAACTGCGTGTCATCCACCGAGTTGGACAGATCCAGGCTCAGCGCCAGGTCCAGTTCGCACTGCCCGGGCATCGGCGGGTTCGGCGCCGGCGGAGTCGACGACTCCACCGCGTACGCGGCCCCCGAGACCCCGACCGTCAGCAGCGAGATCGCGGCGACCGCAGCGAGAGACCTCGTACCCCGGATGCCGACTCTGCGCCGTCTCCGATCGATCGCCACCCCCTCAGTGCGATCCGAGCCGCGAAGGCTCCATCCATTCCTGTCGTGCACGTGATTCCTCTCGCATGATCATGAGGCTCCTCGGAGCCTCATGACGTCGATCGCCACGAGGGACGTGCGCGCATCACGGGCGTGATGACACAGGGTCGCTCGGACGCCGCGCGCCGAACGACCGACGATGCGTGACACCGCCCGGTCGTATCGGCGGGAACGTCACGCAGCCTCCCTCGGCTCGAGCCAATCGCGCACACACGAGACCCGGTTGTTCGCGGATCGAAAATGACCACTCCGCGCGGTCAGCCGATCTCGAATTGACAACCGGTGGTGGTCGCTCGCCCGGCGTGCCTCGTGACGGTTCACGGAGTGCCCCGACCTGGGAGCGGCGGGATGTACGTCATCCGAACGACATGAGGTACCCATCGGACGCGGCAGCCCTGATGAGCTCCTCGCGAGTCCGGACCGGGCGGTTCACGGCCGCGTACTTCTCCCTCACCCGCTGAAGGTACTTCTTCACGGTGCCGGGTTTGACGCCGATCGAGCGCGCCACGGAATCGATCGACAGACCCGACGCGAAGAGAACGAGCGCGCGTTCCTCCTGATCGCTGAGCCTCGGCTGGTTCGGGTCCTGCACGATCAGAACGGCGAGGTCCGGAGACACCCAGACCTCTCCGGCGAGCACCGCGCGCAGCGCGGCGAGGATGCTCGTCTCACTGTCCCGCTTGCCGACGACGCCACTCGCTCCAGCCCGGATCAGTTGTCTGGCCAACGGCGGGGACGCCAACCCGGAGAACAGGACGACCTTCATTCCGGAAGCCACCAGACGCTTCACGAGCTCCGGGCTCGCGTTCGGGCCACGCTCCACCATGAGGTCGAGCAGGAGGAGAGCCGGTCGGGAGAACGGCGGCTGCTCCCCCACCCAGCTCACGAACGACGGCAGGTCTTCACCGTCGTACGCGACGGTCATGTCCGACTGCGCATTGATCAACGCCGTCGCGTACTTGCGCTGAAGCAGATGGTCCTCGACAACAGCAACACGAAACATGGGCTCCCCTAGCCGCGACCGCATCGGTCCCAACCGACGGCCGCATCCCCGAAAAGTCTCCTTGCCGCGAGAACTCATCCGCGCGGAGACACCGAGCTTCCAGCATAGGAAGGACCTGGCCGCGGGACAGGGCGCCCGGCAGCGCCGCCGGGGGCAAGCTGCCTCGCACAAGGCTCCCCCGAAGACGGCGTGCGACACTGGCCAGCATGCAGGTGAGGAATGCGCTGCGTACCGGAGTCGGAGCCCGGGCCGCCGCCGCCATGCGCACCCTGAACGCCCGACACCCGTGGAGTCACAACGACGCCTTCCATCCATGGATCGAAAGCCGCCTCCCCCCGGGACGGAACGAGGCGCTGGACGTCGGCTGCGGCCGAGGCGAGCTCCTCGCGCTGCTGGGCGGGCGTTTCACCGCGGCACACGGCATCGACGTCGACCCCGCCATGCGCCAGGCGAGCGCTGCGCGCTGCGCGGGTCTTCCGAAGGTCACCGTGGACGAGACCCCTTTGGAAGGCGTGCCCGCAGGCAAGGACGTGGTCACGATGATCGCGGTGCTGCATCACCTCGACCTCGTCCCGGCGCTCCGGCAGGTCTCTCGGATCCTGAAGCCCGGCGGGCGCTTCCTCTGCGTCGGGCTGGCCCGGCCCGATTCCGTCGTCGACCAGGCCTGGGACGTGGCCTCGATGCTCACGAACCCGGTGATCGGGTTCGTGAAGCACCCCTGGGTGGCGCAGCAGCCCGCCTCGGCGATTCCGCCGTTCCCCGTCCGGGATCCGGAGTACACCATCGCCCAGATCCGCACCGCCCTGCGGCAGACGATGCCGGGAGCAATGCTCCGTCGGCAGCTCGGTTTCCGTCACACCGTCGAGTGGACGAAGCCGGTGGTCCCCTGACGGGCGCCGCAGGTCACTCGATGAGGGATCTCCACCGCGTTCCGCCAACCTTCTCTGCATCGGGCGCCGTTCGCCCGATGCACCGTCGCGGGTGTCCCCGTCGTGGTCGCCTCTCCGAGCGCGGCGCTCGGCATGTCGCGAGCCGCAAGCGTGAGGTGTTCGTGAAACGGGACGCCACCGCGTTTCCGTCAGCGGTAGAGGCTTCCGTCAGGAGAACATCTGGCTGAGCACCGTCAGGTCTCCGGAATCCAACTCGTTCTGAATCTGATCGATGACGACGGGGTCACGGAACATGGCCTTCAGTTCGTCGTTCCATATGCCGCGCATGGAGTCGACGTCGCCCGTATCGGCGGCACGGCCCATCGCCTCGATGGCCTCCTGATACGGAATCTGCGGGAAGCCTTCACCCGCGTCGTCGGGGTTCAGGAGTTCCCCGAATCTGCTCCACGAGCAGAGGCGACAGTGCGGAAACACCACAGTGGGAGTGGTCGTCAGAGCGGTCGTCTGAGCCGATCCGCCCGTCGTGAGCTGTGATCGGGAGAGCGCCCGATGAGACACTGTCGAGGAAGAGAGGGGCGTCACCGGTGTCCGTCGAGGCGGCACCTGCCGCTCCCGAACACCACGCGATCCACCGTCGACTCGCCGCCGTGGCACTCCTGGACGATGAGGGAGAGAGCCGCGATGCAGACCACGCCAGGTTCCTACGCCGAGATCTGGGAGCGCGTGATCGCCGGACGGGCGCCCGGCGTCCAGCGCCCTTCTTCCGTGCCTCGGCCGGAATCGGTCGACGAGGTCGCCGCGTGGGCGGGCAGCGAGGACTTCCGCCGCACTGTGCTCGTCACGGCACCGGTCTTCTGGGTGCTGCTGCCGCTGGCGGCGCTCGGCTTCCTCATCCAGCAGACGGTCACGGACCCGACGGGCCAGGGGTGGAACAAGTCCTTCTTCGGCGAGACTGTGGAGGTCTGGCCGGCATGGTTCCTCTGGCTCGTCTGGATCGCGGTGGGTGTCTGGCTGCTCGTGGCGGTCTGCGTGCTGGCGCTGCGGCTGGGCGCATGGAGACGGTTGGACAGCGAGAACCAGTGGATCTACGAGCACGGCATCGCACACTCGATCCACCCGGCATCGGTGAGCTACGACGACGGCGAGGGTGGAACCTGGGCGACCCACATCGCGCTGGATCACCGGCTGGGCTACAGACAAGCCGCCCGGATCCACGAGGCGTTCGAGCAGTGGCTCGCCGGCACGGGCACGCCGCCCTCCGGTTCAGGGCCGATCTCCTCGGAGACGCTGTTCGGCCCGCAGGCGAAGGGTGGCTACTACTTCCTGCACCTGCCGGTGTCCCAGACCGGGGGCGAGTCGGCGGAGCACCAGTGGGTGCTCATCACGGAGTCCCCTGCCCGCGACGGCGAGGCGCGCGACGTGATCGTCACGCCGGTGCCGGTGCCGAAGAAGCGGGAGAAGATCCGGTCGACGCTGCGCCGGAGAGCCGAGAGGCGCGGGCGATGAACGTGATGAAGCAGCTCTCCCTCATCGGCCTGATCGCGACCGACGAGCAGACCCGGGAGTGGATGGCCGCGGCGCGTACTCCGGAGACCCGGGCGCGCATCCGATTCTGGTCGAAGATCGAGACCCTCGGCATGCTCATGACGCTGGTGGGCATCGCGCTGCTCTGCCTGGCCCCGTTCGCCTCGATCGCGGTCGCGATCTGGTCGAGCGTGAGCGACGTCGACCAACCCTGGCTGCACTGGTGGATCTGGGGCGTCACACTCGGAGTGCTCGCGAGCGGGACGGCGGCGAGCCTGGTCGCCACCTCGCGACGGCAGCGGGCCTGCTTCGCCGACGGCCAAGAAGCGACGGGCACCGTGGATCGAGCGATCGAGCATCCCGGCAGCGGCGATGACGCGACCTGGTGGGACCTGCGGATCAGCGCGGAGCTGTCCGACGGCACGACGCTGCGTCGACGGCTGCACCTCGACGGCGAACGACACGACCGCCGCGTGGGCGGCCCGATCAGGTTCCGCCACAACACGCTCGATCCGGAGGCGTTCGACGACGTGCAGCTGGTCGGCTGGACGGACGACGGCGCGGAGAGCAGAAAACGCAGCATCGGAGAGGGGTCCCCGTCATGAGCCTCGTCGACCCGGAATCCCGCTGGTGGAACCGAGACTCCACGCGCCGGATCCTCGCCTCTGTCTTGTTCGGGCTCTCGTTCGTGACGGCAGCGGTGAGCATGGCGCACGTGATGGCCGGAGAAGCCTCCGTGCTGCCCGAGTGGTTCGTGTTCCTGGTGATCCCGCCGCTGCCGCTGCTCCTGGGCGGTTCGTTCCTCATCGCTTTCGGCACTCCGGACGAGATGGATTCACGGTACGTCGTCTGGCCGCTGGCGGGCCTGTTCATCGCCATGGGCGTCGGAGCCGTCTTCGGCGGCGCAGTGTCACCCGGTGGTCTGGAATGGTGGCATCTCCAGTTCGTCGCCTTTGCCGTCGCCGGCATCGTCGCGATCATCGTGTCGATCCCGCTGCGCAGACGCGCCCAGCGCAATGAGGCTCTACAGCAGAGAGTCGCACGCTCGGGCGTCACCACCACCGGTGTCGTCACGCGAGCCCGTGGCTATTCGATGAACTATCAGCGGGTCACGAAGGTCACCGTGAAGTTCACCGACCAACAGGGCAACAGCCGCTGGGCCAGCGACACCATCGCCGGCGAGGCAACGACGGGACAGCGGATGCAGGTGCGATACCTGCCTGATCGACTCCGATACCGAGCTGCGGTGAGCATCAGCCGGACCGGGAGCCGGCTGTGAGAGCCGGGATGCAGAAGTCCTGCCGGGTGAGCGTCCCCTCCACTCGGGTCCCGCGACCGAGAAGCCCGCAGGCGGGGGTTCCGCATCGAGTACAGAACGAAGGGCGGCCTCCGACAGGTCACGACCGGCGACCGCGGCTCGTCGCCTGGCCGTCGTGGATGGGTTAGGAGGATCGATCATGGCTGAAACTCCTTCTCCTCGGCGTCCGATCCGCGCGGCGCTCCAGCGGATCGGTCGTACGATCCGGGAGTACGCGCCACCGCCGGAGCCGCGACCCCACCCCACGCGCGCCGAGCTCCAGAGTGGGCGCAGTGCCGTCGGAGTGATCATCTCTGCGCGGTCGGACGAGCCCCCCGAAGGCGGATACTTCGACGATGACCTGGTGATCGAGATACAGGCAGAGGGACCCGACGGGACCGTGACGCTGCTGCGGACCGTGCCCTCCCCGCTGCTCGGCGCGGGCGCGGGGCGCAAGCTCGTCGGACGCGAAGTGCTCGTGCGCCACACGACGCTCGATGCGTCCCTCGCCGACGATGTGCTCGTGGAGCAATGGCCGAATGAGATTGCAGCTTTGAAACCGGCCCGTCCTCGGGGGCGAGGAGCGTCCGCGTATCGCGTGTGGTCGTTTCTCTGGGGGCTCGGCTTCGTGATCGGCAGCGGCGGGATCCTGCTCCTGATGGCGTCGCTGTGCAGCCTCGTCGGTGAGCTGATCTTCGGGACGGAGACGGTCGGCGGCCTTCCTGCCTGGCTGCAGCCCGTCGTGGTGTTCGCGGCGAGCGTCGTCGCGGTGCCGATGGGGTTCTGGGTCTACGTGGCCTGCGGACACCGTGCGGATCAGGTGCGCTCGAAGATCGAAGGAGAGGCATCATGACTCGCCCCTGGCCCGGCAACCCCGACTCGGCATGGGCCGCCGTCGAGGACACGCCAAGACGCAGCGGCTCTCCGACCGGCCCGCCTCGGTCCCGCGCATAAACGACCTCAGCGCGCGTCTGCGGAGGATGAGCGGTCTCACGAACCGCGTGTCCGGGGTCGCGCTGCTGATCGGATCAGCTGTGCTCGCTTCCTTCGCGCCGTCTTTCGTCGATACCGCATCGTCGCAGCTGACATCCGAGCACTTCACGTGGACGATGATCCCCGTCCTGGCGCTGATCCCCGCAGGATTCGCAGCGATGGTCTGGATGGGTCTGCTCCTGCTCCTGTACCCGCGACACGCGTGGGGGCCTGCCGCGTGGGTGGCTGGGCACGCGATGCTGTGCGAGGCGCATCCGTACCGGTTGCGGCTACGGAAGCACCCGTCGGACGCCGCGGTCGCGACCATCCTCCTCGGCGGGGGCGGCATCGACGGCGACCACGTGCGGATCGGCGGTGAGCAGGCCGTCAGGATCGTCAGAGCATGCGGGCAGTGGGCGACCCAGCTCGAGAAGGACCCCACTGCCTACACGGAGTTCTGGCGGCGCTGGAGGCGCGAGGACCCCGAGGTGCTCCCGACCGAGTTGCAGTTCGGACCAGACGGTGTCGGCGGATTCGTCACGTGCGTCGACCGACACCACCGCTGGTTCCTCGTGATCCCGCACCGTCGCAAGGCACGACCCGAGAATCCCTGCCACCACGCGCACGCGCTCCCCGTGTGGTGGACGACCGAGCAGGCCGCGCGGGTCTTCACCGCGTTCCGGATCTGGCTGGGACGACTGCACGAGGACCGTGAGGCGATGCAGGAGACGCGAGGCCTGTACCGGCGCCCGCAGGGAGCGACGGTGTTCACGTCCGAGGAGATCTTCGGGTCCGGGGCCGCGGGTGGCTACCTGGTTCGTCGTCCGAACCTGCCGGCCGACGGGTGGGCCGTACTGAGGCCGCGCAGACCCGCGAAGCTCGGGATTGACCCCAGCGCGATCGCCGGCGCTGGGAGGTCTCCCCCGCTACCGGGCAAGACCGTTCCGAGGATACAGATCAGCCTCCGTCCGCCCGGCGCGGAAACCGGTCGCGGTCCTCGAACGACGATTCACCGACCCCGTGTGGACTTAATCTAAAGATTTGAAATAGAGTGGGGATCCCGAACACGTCGCGAGAGGCGAGCAGGTGTCATCCACACGCGCAGGACGGACCCGACCGCGAGACGGTCTTTTGGAGCCATGCCGATGACCGGCCTCCTCTCGCTCACTTTCGACGACCGGCACCTTCGCTCGTGGGTCGACGCACTGCCCGCCTTCGACGCGGCCGGCGCCCGCGTCACCTTCTTCATCGTCGAGGCGGATCTCCTCGACGCCGACGAACGCGCTGCCATCCGCACGCTCCTCGACGCCGGCCATGGGATCGGGAGCCACGGCCTTCGCCACAGGAACGCGGACGCTGAAATCGCCGCGCGCGGCGCTGCGGCCTATCTCGCCGAGGAGATCGACCCCAGCATCGACGCGCTCTGCGCGCTCGGCGGTTATCCTTCCGTTTTCGCCTATCCGAACTCCCGCCGCGACGACGCCAGCGACGCCGCACTCCTCACGCGTTTCTCCCGCCTGCGCGGCGGTGGGCCACGCACTCTCGACCCAGATGCCGCACGGGGCGCGATCGTGCCGGCCGACTCCCCCCAGACGACGCATCCCGCACGCGGAATCGACACCGGGCGCGGGGCAGAGGCTCATCTAGCGGACGAGGCGGTGCTGGACACCCTGCTGCACGACTTGGCCGACGGCGACGGGTCTCTGATCCTGTACGCCCATGACATCGCCGCGCGCGGACCCGGCAACCACATCCACCCCGACCGCCTCGCCGCCATCCTCGCGCGTGCTCACAACCTCGGTCTACGGATGGTCCCGATGCAAGAGATCGCCTCGGAACCCACGGCATCCCGACCCGCGCGGACGCGTCCACCACACCGCTCGCCGCTCACGCACGCTCCCTGATCGCACACACTACGACCCCGCTCCCTCCGAACGAAGGATGATCGTGACCCCCGACATGCTGGCCCTCGACGCCGCCCGCCGCAGCGGAGACGCCTCCTACGACCCGGCCCGCGGACTGCTGCTCATCCCCACGAAACCCAACCCGATCCACACCCGGATCGTCAGCGGCTCCGCGCACGGCATCCGCGAGAGCCTCGCGTACGCGCTCGCCCTGCTGGAGCTGGACGGGATCGGCGACCACACGGTCGACGGAGAGTCCCGGCGCGCTCGGGCGGCGCGAACACTGGACGCGGTCGCCGACCTGCAGGATACCGATCCCGACAGCCCGACGTTCGGGATCTGGGCGTACTGGGCCGAGGAGCCGCTCGCCGAGATGGTGCCGCCGGACCACAACTGGGCCGACTTCATGGGCGAGCTCCTCGCTCTCATCCTGTTCCGGCGCGCGGATGCGCTCGGCGACGAGCTCGTCGAGCGCATCCGCACCGCCCTCGCCCGGGCCGCCGCCGCGATCGTCCGCCGCAACGTGGACCTGGACTACACGAACATCGCCGTCAAGGGCGCCTTCGTCACCCTCGCCGCCGGGTCTCTGCTCTACGACGCCGCCCTGACGGCGTACGGGACCGAGCGCCTCGCCCGGTTGCACGACCGTCTCATGAGGCAACGCAGCATCGCCGAGTACAATTCGCCGTCATACTGGCACGTCGTCATCCAGGCGTTCTCGGCGATCCGCCAGTACCTGCCGGAGCACGCCGTGGCGGCGGCGGAGCTGGAACGCGTCGCCTGGGAGCACTTCCTCGCCCGCTGGCACCCGCCGACCGGTCAGCTGTCGGGACCGATGGCGCGCTGCTACGAGACGAACCTGCGCGAGCGGCCGGGGCCGTTGCTGGTCGTCCAGCGCGTCGCCCCGGAGTCGTGGACCCTCTTCGATCCGTCCACCCTTCCGCCGAGCGTGCACCTGTCGCAGGATGCCGTGCTCGACTACCGGATCCCCGCCGACCTGCGTCCGCTGCTGGATCGCGACGCCGAGCCGTTCGTGCGCGAGACCTTCGCGGACACGCACTTCATCCCCGGCCAGGTCGCCGGAGTCTCGGCGGCAGCCGCCGAGGGCTTCCCGCCCGTCGTCGTCCCGACCGCCGGGGCGACCTGGCGCGGGGCGACGGCCACCCTCGGCACCGTCAACCACGGCGACACCTGGCTGCAGCGGCGGCCGCTCCTCGGCTACTGGGTCGAGCAGGACGACGACCCGACGGATCCCGCCCAGCGCGCCCGCTTCATCGAGGTCGAGGTCATCCGCGACGGGCACGGCTTCGCCGGCGGGTCGTTCCGCGCCGCGCAGCAGGGCGGAGACGTCCTGTGGTCTCTCGGGCTGGCGACGCCCTCCGGCGACGCCCACATCCACCTGGACGCGATCGCCAGCGGTGCCGCGGTGGCGACCACCGAGCTCGCCGTGCGCTTCACGCTCGCCGGCACCGAGCTCGCCGAGGTGAGGGTCGACGGCGAGCCTGCCGCCCCGGGCACCGAGCACCCCGATGTCCGGCGCCTGTCGGTACGCAGCCCGGCCGTCGCGATCGACTGGGAGCTCGCCCTCGCCGCGTTCGACGGCGCGGACCGGCCGGCGTCCGTGCGGATCGACGCGGACCGGGTGGTGATCGAGATCTGCTGGATCCGCGGCGAGCGCCCTCTGCCCCTCGTGATCGCGCAGCTCGGCGCCACGACGGTCGCCGGCCGCCTGCGGATGCGGGACGCCGCCGACGCCGCCGAGCTGGACGACGACGCCGTGCTCACCACGGACGAGACCGACGGCGTGATCCGTCTCGCCCACACGGGCGGCGACCGCACCCCGCTCGTGCTCATCGCCCCGACGACGCCCGGCTCGCGCCTCGACCACGCCCTCGTTCCCGCTCAGGCCGACGCACCGGCCCCCGTCCGCTGACCGCGCACCGATTCAGACAAGGAATCCCATGGCACAGTTCGATCTCCCCCTCGCCCAGCTCGAGACCTACCGACCTGAGCGCGAGGAGCCCGCCGACTTCGACGCCTTCTGGCAGGAGACCCGGGATCTCTCCCGCGGTCACGGCGACGCCGAGTTCGTCCGGATCGAGACGCGCATGCCGCACCTCGTGGTCGAGGATGTGACCTTCCCCGGTTTCGCGGGGCACCCGATCAAGGGCTGGATGCTGCGCCACCCGGACGCCCCGGTGCGCGGCACCGTCGTGCAGTTCATCGGCTACAACGGCGGCCGCGGCGTGCCGGAGCAGTGGACGCTGCTGCCGAGCGCCGGCTACGCCCACTTCATCATGGACAGCCGCGGTCAGGGGTCGGCGGGCAACGCGGGCGCGACGACGGATCCGATCGGCAGCGGCCCGCAGCACGTCGGTCGGCTCACCAGCGGCATCACCGACCCGCGCGATTACTACTACCGCCGGCTCTTCGCCGACGCCGTGGGCGCCGTGGCGGCCGCTCGCAGCCACCCCGCCGTCGACCCGGCGAAGGTCGTGGTCGCCGGTGGCAGCCAGGGCGGCGGGATCGCCCTCGCGGCCGCGGGACTGTGCGACGGGCTCGCCGGGGTGATGGCCGACGTGCCGTTCCTCAGCCATTTCCGCCGCGCAGTGCAGATCACCGATGCGCTGCCGTACCTCGAGCTCGCCACCTACCTGCAGTCGCGGCGGGGCGAGGAGGACGACGTGTTCCGAACCCTGTCGTACTTCGACGGCGTGAACTTCGCCGCGCGCGCTAGCGCCCCCGCCCTGTTCTCCGTCGCCCTGCGCGACGCGGTCTGCCCGCCGTCCACGGTGTACGCCGCGTACAACGCCTACGCGGGCACCGACAAGGAGATGGCCGTGTACCCGTACAACGGCCATGAGGGCGGCCAGTGGGTGCAGACCCGCCGTCACCTCGACTTCCTGGAACGGGTGCTGGGCTCGTGACCGGCATCGATCCGGACCGGCCGGTCCGCGCTGTCCTCGTCGGGGCGGGGCACATCGCCGATGCCGTGCACATGGCAGCGATCACCGAGCTCGGACCCGACGAGATCGTCGTTGACGCCGTCGTCGAGGTCGACGAGGCCCGCGGTGCGGAGTTCGCCGCGAAGTGGGGGGTCCCGTTCTCCACGGCCTCCCTGACGGAGGCGCTCACGCGCCGCCCCGACCTCGTCATCCTCTGCACTCCGCCGACGGTGCACCGCGACCAGGTCGCGCGGTGCCTCGCCGCGGGCGTCACCGTGTGGTGCGAGAAGCCGCCCGCCCTGAGCCTCGCCGAGTACGACGACATGACCTCCGGGGAACGCGAGGGCGGCCCCTGGGCGCCGATCGTGTTCCAGCAGCGCTTCGGGTCCGGTTCTCGGCACGCCAGGGACCTGCTCCGCTCCGGTGCGCTGGGGCGCCCGCTGCTCGCCCAGTGCCAGACCACCTGGTTCCGCGACGACGCCTACTTCGCGGCGCCGTGGCGGGGGTCCTTCTCCGGCGACGGCGGACCGGTCATGGCCCTCGGCATCCATCAGATCGATCTGATGCTCGATCTGCTCGGCACGGAATGGGCGGAGGTGTCGGCCCAGGTCGTCCGCCGCGCGCGCGACATCGAGACGGACGACGTCGCGGTGGCCTGGGTGCGCTTCGACGACGGCACGCTCGCGACGATCGCGAACACGCCGCTCGGTGCAGCGCAGCAGAGCCGGATACGGATCGACGCGGAGCGCGCGACCGTCGAGCTGAGTCACCTGTACGGCCACGGCAACGACGACTGGACGTACACGCCGGCGCCCGACGTCGACGCGGAGGAGGCCGCCGGATGGACCAATCCGCTCCCCGACGAGCACAGCACCCACACCCCGCAGCTGCGTGCGGTGCTCGCGGATCTGCGCGCGGGGCGGCGACCGGCGGCCACGGGCGAGGACGGGCGCCGCGCGCTCGAGCTCGTCACGGCGCTGTACAAGTCCGCGCTGACCGGCCGGACAGTCGCGCGCGGCAGCATCCGCCAGGGCGATCCATTCCACGCGGCGCTCGACGGCGGCCGGCCCGTCCCGGAGCGGCGCTCGTGAGCGGGGTGCTCCCGGGCCTGCGCCCGACCGACCGCGGATGGGCCGTCGTGCACGACGGCGTCGAGATCGCGCACTACGCGACCACGCCGGATCCCGCGCCGTTCGAGGGGCCCAAGCCGTATCTGCACCCGCTGCGGACCCTGGCCGGAGACGTCGTCACGAACCACCGCCCGCACGACCACCGCTGGCACAAGGGTCTGCAGCTCACCTGCACGGACCTGTCCGGCGCCAACCTCTGGGGCGGGAACACGTGGGTGCAAGGCGAGGGCTACGTCCCGCTCGACAACGTCGGGCGGATGGACGCGGACGGCCCCGTCGCCGCCGCCGACGGGGCCCTCTCCCATCGGCTCGTGTGGCGCACCGCCCGCGGGGACGACCTGGTGCGGGAGGAGCGTCGCCTCGCCTTCCGCGCGCACGACGGCGTGACCTGGTCGCTGGAGTGGCGGAGCACCCTCACCGCTCTCACTCCCGAGCCGTTGTCCTTCGGCAGCCCGGCCACACGAGGACTGCCGGGCTCCGGCTACAGCGGTCTGATGTGGCGAGGGCCGCGCAGCTTCAGCGGCGGGCGCGTGCTCCTGCCGAGCGGGGAGACGCCCGAGGAGGACGCCCGCGGCGCGGAGGCCGCCTGGCTCGCGTTCGTCGGCGCCCACGACGGCGTCGACCGTTCCTCGACCCTCGTGTTCGAGCCGATCCTCACCCCCGAACGCATCGCCACCCGCTGGTTCGTCCGCTCGGCCGAGTTCGCGATCGTGAACCCGTCGTGGGCGTTCACCGAGCCGTTCCCGCTCGCCCCAGGAGAGAGCATCGACATCGCCCATCGGGTGACGGTCGCGGACGGCGCCTGGGATGTCGAGGACGTGGAGAGACACCGCGTCGAGGCCGCCCGATGACGACGTCGCAGGCGGGACGAGGGCTGTTCCCGGGAGCCGTCGGCGTCTCCCTGCTGCGCGTCTACACCGATGCCGCCCCGGACGGTGCGCACGGGGGCAGCCCGCACCTGCACACCGTGTGCACCGAGGGGTATCTGGTCACCGGCGGGCGAGGACGCGTGCAGACGCTCACCCTCGCCGACGGGTTCCGCGAGACCGCGCTCGCCCCGGGTGCGCTGCTCTGGTTCGGGCCGGGCACGATCCACCGTCTCGTCAACGACGGCGATCTCGAGCTCGTGGTGCTCATGCAGAACTCCGGGCTGCCGGAGGCCGGCGACGCCGTGCTCACCTTTCCCGACGAGGATCTGCGCGCCCGCGTCGCGTACGACGCCGCCGCGCGCGTGACGGGCGCGGACGACGCTGCTCGGCTCGCCGCGGTCCGTCGTCGTCGTGACCGCGCGGTCACCGGCTTCCTCGCGCTGCGCTGGGCCTCGGAGGCCGGCGATCCCGGACCGTTGCACGCCTTCCACGCCCGGGCCGCAGCCCTCGTGGCGGACCGCACGGATGCCTGGCGCGAGCGCTGGCGCGCCGGCGCGTGGAGCGCGACCGCGGCCACCGACGTCCAGCTCTCCGCGATCGCCGCCGGGGACGTCACGCACTTCGCGGAGGCCGGGATCCACGGTGCCGAGCCCGATGGCCGGCTCGGCATGTGCGGCTGGCTGCGCGCCTTCCCGTCCGGCCGCTGAGCCCCGGGACGACGACCGTCGCTCGTCGTCCCGGATCAGCCCTTGATCGCGCCGGCCTGACCCGCGCTGCGTAGGAACTGCTTCTGGAAGATCAGGAAGAGCAGCACCGGCAGGATCACCGAAATGAACATGCCCGCCATGAGCAGGCTCATCTCCGCGCTCGACGTGACCTTGTACAGCCCCACCGACAGCGGCTGCATGTCCGGCTTGGGCAGCACCAGCAGCGGCCAGAGGAACTCCTTCCATGCGCCGATGATGGTGATGAGCGACGTGACGCCGATGATCGGCTTCGACATGGGCAGCACGATCCGCCAGAAGATCTGCACGTTGCTCGCGCCGTCGATGCGCGCCGCCTCGAACACGTCGCGCGGCAGGCTCTCGAAGAAGCGCGACACCAGCAGCACGTTGAAGGCGTTCGCGGCTCCCGGCAGCCACACGGCCCAGAACGTGTTGATGAGGTTCAGGTGCAGCAGCGGCATGTCCAGCACGGTGACGTACTGCGCGATCAGCGAGACGACGCCCGGGATGAACAGGGTCGCGAGCACGGCGCCGTTGATCACCTTGGCGTACTTCGGTCGCAGGATCGTCAGCCCGTACGCCCCGGTGAGCGCGACCAACATCCCGAAGAACCAGACGCCCACGGCGATCCACACCGTGTTCATCAAGTAGGTGCCGATGTCGATCTTGAACCAGGCGTCGACGAGGTTCTGCCACTGGATGCCGCTCGGCCACCAGCCGAAGGGCTCGCGGAGGATGTCCTGCGACGTCGACACCGCCGCCTTGGCGAGCCACATCAGCGGCCCCGCCGAGATGACCACGAGCACCGCGATCAGGACGACATTGAGGATGCCGAGGCCGATCCGGGTGCTGCGCTGACGGCGGTCGAGCTCGGAGAGGTTGGTGCGGTCTTGGGACTCCGCCTTCTTCTCCAGGCGGGTGGGTCGCACGCGCGGCGTGGCCTGCTTTCCCGTGACGATGGCCTCGGTGCTCGGCGGGATCAGGGTGTCGGTCATGATTTGCTCCAGCTCCGGGTGAGCCGCAGATACACGGCGGAGACGATCGTGAGGACCACGGCCAGCAACAGGCTCAACGCCGTCGCCTTGCCGTAGTCGCCCTGCTGGAAGGCGTAGTTGTAGATGAGCATCAGCACCGTGGTGGTGCGGTTGACGGGGCCGCCGCCGGTCATCACGAACGGCTCCGTGAACACCTGCATCGTGCCGATGATCTGCAGCAGGAGCATCAGCAGCATGATTCCGCGCAGTTGCGGCAGGGTGATGTGCCAGAAGCGGCGGACCACGCGCGCGCCGTCCATCTCCGCCGCCTCGTACAGCTCCGGCGGGACGGACATCAGCGCGGCCAGGTAGATGATCGTGGACTGCCCGAACCCGGCCCAGGTGGCCTGGATGACGATCGAGAGCATCGCCGAGTTGCCGTCCTGCAGCCAGGGCAGGGGGCCGACGCCGAAGACACCGAGCACGGAGTTGAACAGGCCGTTGGGCGACGGGTCGTAGAACTGCTTCCACAGCAGCACCGACACCACGGGCGGGATGATCACCGGCAGATAGGCGAGCACGCTCGCAACCTGGCGGGTGCGTCGCATCTCCGCCATGAAGGTCGCGAGCAGGATCGGGACGGGGAAGCCGATCAGCAGAGCGAGCACCGCGAACAGGAGCGTGTTGCCCACGGCGGTCGCCAGCAGCGGATCCGCGAGGACGCGGTGGAAGTTCTCCAGGCCGACCCAGCTGGGCTCGGTGACCAGGTTCGTCTTCTGCAGCGCCAGGGTGAGGCTGCGCAGAATGGGCCACCACGCGAAGTAGCCGAACACGAACAGCATCGGGACGAAGAACAGGAACGTGGAGATCCCGCCGTTTCGGACCCAGGCGACGACACGGCGTCCGAGGGGTCGGCGTGTCGCGGGACGGAGGTCGGGAGCCTCCGAGGTGATCGGTTGCGCCATGGGCTCGATCCTCTCGCGGATGGAAGGGGTGGGGTGCCGGGTGCGAGGGCGATGTCCCCGCACCCGGCAGTTCGGATCAGCCGGCGTCGACGAGCGCCTGCACCTGCTTCTCGGCCTCGGCCAGCAGCGCGTCGATGTCGGCGTTCTCGTCGGTCAGCACCGCCTGCGCGATCGGGTCGAGCGCGGCGTACAGCTCCTGCGCCTTGACGGACGGCTCCGGCACGATGTCGAGGTCGGACTCCAGGTACGCGGTGTAGTTCTCCCGCGCGACGTTGATGCTGCCGGCGATCCACTCCAGGTACTGGTCGTACGCCTCCTGGCTCACGATCGGCAGCTCCGGCGCGCCGACCGGGCGCCCGTCCGCGGCCTGGGACGCGGCGAGGTCGACCGCCTTGGCCTCGTCGGTGTACTTGCTCAGCCAGTAGTAGTCGGTCCACTTCACCGCCGCGGCCAGCTCTTCCGGCGTCGCCTTGGGGTTGAACCACTGGATCGCGCCGCCGCCGAGGGCGCCGAGGCCCTTCGAGCCCTGCGGGAGCGGGGCGATGCCGATGTCCTCGCCCTTCATGCCGCGGTTGACCACGAGGTCGTTGTAGATCGTGGCCCCGTTGATCGTCTGGCCCACGTTGCCGCCGGCGTACTCGTTGCGGATGTCGTCACCGCCGAGCAGGAAGTTGGCTCCGGCCGCGTTCGCAGTCCACCGGACGTCCTTCAACAGCTGCAGCGAGTCCTTCATCGCGTCGGTGTCGATCGTCACGGTGGCCTTGTCGCCCTTGACCTCCTGCACGAGCGCGCCGTTGCTGTACGACATGGTCGTCAGCAGCCAGCCGCCCTGATTGCCCGTGGTCGGGATGACGAAGCCCGTCTTGCCGGTCTTCTCGGCGATGGTCTTCGCGTTCTCGAGCACGCCCTTCCAGTCCGTCGGGGCGGCGTCCGGGTCCAGGCCCGCCTGCGTGTAGAGCGCGCGGTTGTAGATGAGGCCCATCGTGTAGGCCTGGCGCACGATCCCGTAGGTGCGGTCGTCGGCCTGGACGACCGACTTCAGCTCGGGGCTGAGGTCGGCGATCGCGGGGATCTCGTCGACGAGCTCGGTGACGTCCGCGGCCTGCCCGCGCTGGATGAGCGCCTGCATGTCCGTGAACGGGATGGCGAGCGTCGTGGGGGCGGTGCCCCCGACGAGCAGGGCGTTGAAGGTCGAGGTGTCGTACTTCGTCTCCTCGCCCTTCACCGTGATGTTCGGGTTCTCCTTCTCGAAGGCCTCCACGCGCTCGTTGAAGGTCGCCAGCGACTCGGCCTGGTCGGCCGTCGGCATCTCTCCGACGATGATCGTGACCTTGGCGTCCGGATCCGGCTTCGCGTCGCCGCCGGCGGGGGCGCCGGACGAGCAGCCGGCAAGGGTGATGCCGGCGACGGCCGCCGTGGCGATGACGCCCAGCGCCCTGGTCTTCCTGGTGATGTGCATTGCTACTCCTTCGTAGGGGACGGCACCGCGTCCGCTGTGGTGCATCGGGATGGCGAGAGTTCGGGTCGTGGTGCTTCTTTCGGGTCTGCGACGACGGCACGGGGCCTCGCCGCGCTCATCCCTGCGCGGCCGTTCCTCTCGCGACGCGCAGGGTGAGGAGCTGGAAGGGACGGAGGGTCAGGCGGGCATCGGCGCCGCCCAGGACGGCGTCCGCGGGCGGCTCGACCTCTCGCTCGAGAAGATCGACGACGCGCAGGCCGGCGATGCCGGGGACGTCGAAGACGACCTCGGTGGTCGCCCGTGCGCCCTCGGACTCGTAGAGACGCACGATGAGGTCGCCCGAGCGGTCCTCGGACAGCTTCACGGACTCCACGCGCACGGCGGGATGGGTCACGCGCACCAGCGGCGCCACCTCGCGCGCCCCGGTCACGGTGCGCACGGGGAGGTTGATCCGGTACCCCTCGTCGACGGCCGCACGGATGTCGGCGCCGGGGCGGATGGAGACGGCGAGGGTGTGCGTGCCGATGTCCGCGGTGGGGTCGGGGAAGACGGGGGCGCGCAGCAGCGACAGCCGCACGGTCGTGGTGGCTCCGCCGTCGGCACGGGTCGTGCGCGATACGTCGTGGCCGTAGGTGGACTCGTTCGCGATCGCGACGCCGTAGCCCGGCTCCGCGACGTGGATCCAGCGGTGCGCGGAGATCTCGAAGCGCGCGGCGTCCCACGACGTGTTCGTATGGGTGGGGCGGAACACGTGGCCGAACTGCGTCTCGGCCGCCGACCGGTCGGCGTGCACGTCGAGCGGGAAGGCGAGCTTGAGCAGATGCCTGGTCTCGTGCCAATCCACGTCGAACAGCAGACGAAGGGCGTCGGCGTCGGTGTCGAGGCGGATGGTCTCGACGATGCGGGATCCGCCGAACGAGCGCTCGACGACCACGGCGGCCCCGCGATCGTCCTGCTCCGCCCGGATCGCGTCCACGTCGACGAGATCCCTCCCGACCCGGCGGTAGTGCTCGTCGATGTCCCACGCGTCCCACTTGTTCGGGATGTCGCGGAACAGCTGCAGCAGGTTGCCGGCCGCGCCGGGGGCGATCGCCTCCCGTCCGGATGCGGCATCGATCAGAGAGACCAGCAGGCCCCGTCCGTCGATCATGGCGCGGACTCGTCCGTTGTCGAGGACGAAGCCGTCGCCCTCCGCCGTCACTGTCGCCGTGGATGCGGACGACGCGGCCTCGGCGATGCCGAAGGCGGCGACCGCGTCGTCGTTCTGCGGCCGCGGATTCAGCACGAGGGTGCGCTCGCCCGCACCGACCAGGGCTGCCGCGGAGTCGGCGATGATCCGCTCGGCCGCGTCGGCGACCTCCGCGTAGCTGCGCGCCACGTCCTCGTACACCCAGGCGATCGAGCACCCGGGCAGGACGTCGTGGAACTGGTTCAGCAGCACCGTGTGCCAGCTCGTCTCCAGCACGTCGTACGGATAGGGAACGCCTTCGCGCACCGCCGCGGTGGCCGCCCACAGCTCCGCCTCCCTCAGGACGTGCTCGCTGCGTCGGTTGTTCTGCTTCGTGTGGTGCTGCGAGGTGAGCGACCCGCGGTGCAGCTCCAGGTACAGCTCGCCGGACCAGACCGGCGGCTCCGGGTACTCCTCCTCCACCCGCTCGAAGAAGCGTGCGGGCGAGTCGATCGTGACCGTGGGGGACCCTTCGAGGGAGCGCAGTCGGGATGCCGCCGCGATCATCTCGCGGGTCGGGCCGCCGCCCCCATCACCCCAGCCGAACGGCACAAGCGAGAGCGAGGACGCCCCCGCCTCGCGGAAGCTGCGCTCAGCGTGCGCCAGCTCCTCGCCGTTCAGCTCCGAGATGTACGTGTCGGCCGAGGGGAAGTGGGTGAGGACGCGCGTTCCGTCGATGCCCTCCCAGAGGAAGGTGTGGTGCGGCATCTGGTTGGTCTGGTTCCAGGAGATCTTCTGCGTGACGAACCACTTCGATCCGCTCGCCGCAATGATCTGCGGAAGAGCGGCGGAATAGCCGAACGTGTCCGGCACCCACACCTCGAGGGTGTCGACGCCGAACTCCTCAAGGAAGAAGCGCTTGCCGGCAACGAACTGGCGGGCCATCGCCTCCCCGCCCGGCATGTTGATGTCGGGCTCGACCCACATGCCGCCTACGGGGAGGAACTGTCCGCCCGCGACCTTCTCCTTGATCCGCGCGAACAGCGCCGGATAGAAGTCCTTCATCCACTTCAGCTGCTGCGCCGAGGAGCACGCGAAGCGGAACTCCGGGTACTCGTCCATCAGCGACAGCGCGTTCGAGAACGTACGCGCGCACTTGCGAATCGTCTCGCGGAACGGCCAGAGCCACGCCGAGTCGATGTGCGCGTGGCCGATCGCCACGACCTCGTGCGCGCTCGCGCTGGCGGGGCTCGCCAGGACCTCGGCGATCTCGGTGCGGGCGTCGGCGGCGGTGCCGGCGATGTCGGCCGGATCCGCGATGTCCATCATCCGTTCCAGGGCACGCAGGATCCTGTGCCGACGCGGGTTCTCCGCGGACAGCTCCCGCATCAGGCCGTTGAGCGTCCAGACGTCGCGGCACAGCTCCCACACCGTCTCGTCGAGCAGGGCGACCCCGAACGTTCGCAGGGTGTACAGGGGCGCGTCCGGAGCGGTCTCCTTGGCGCCGAACGGGGTGGGAAGGAAGTCGTAGTCGCCCGCGACGTCCGGGTTCGCGGCGCCCTCGACGAAGACGTCCACCTCATCGCCGGGACCGCCGCTCCACGGCAGGTAGGACGAGCGCGGGGAGACGGCCTTGATGATCGTGCCGTCCGCGCGGTATCCGAGCCCCTCGGACTGGAAGCCGGGACGATCGCCGAAGAAGCCGAGGTCGACGACGACCTCGAGGCGGGTGCGTGCGGGAAGCGCGCCGTCGTCGTCGAACCATTCCGTCGGGATGGTTCCGGCGCCGTGGAACCAGACGGTCGACCACGGGCGTCCCCAGGCGAGCGGCAGTTCGACGGGGACGTAGGGGGCGGCGAGCGCCTCGGCGGCGGGGACGGGCTCGTCCGGGACCTCCCACGCGGAGACCTGCAGGGGGCTCACAGCACGGTAGACGGCGGGCGTGAGGAACTCCGCGATGAAACGCTCGAGACGCTCCTCGGTGATGACCCGGTTGTCGTGCACTGCTGTCCTCTTCGTTGAAGCCCGTCCGCCTTCGCGGATGCCGTGATCCCGGCGGGATGCCGGAGCAGTCCGGCTTCTCGTTACGCTAATTCAACTTGATTGATTTTGTCAACGAGAGGGAGTCAACCCCTGGTCCCGCGGTGTTTCGGCGCGCGATGTTCGGCGCGCGGTGCGCACGATCGCGGCTCGGTGCGTCAGATGAAGGCGACGCGGCGGGGTGCCCTGTCGCGGTAGGTGCGACCGAGAGGACTGCGCCATTCGATGGTTCCGTCAGGGAGCTGCCGCGCCGCCCACCGGTGCGGGTCGGGAACGTCCGGATGCTTCAGCACATGGTGGGCAGGGCAGAAGTGCGCCAAGTTGTCCACCGCGGTCGGACCACCGAGGGCGTGATCGTGATGGTGGTCGATCTGGCACCGATGCACGGGCTGGCGGTACCCCGGGAACCGACACCGTTGATCGCGCGCCCGCAGATGTCGGCGCATGGCCTCGGTGGGACGGTATGCGTCCGTCACGGTGACCATCTCGGTCGCGTCGGTGAAGAGCCGGGACCATTCTCCGGACGCCCCGGCGAGGGCCCGCGCCGTCTCCGCATCCATCGGACCGTACCCATCCAGCTCTGCCGGATGGTCATCCGCCCCGGTCAGCGTCGGCGCGGAGAGAGTGATCTGCACGCGCCCGCGGATGCCCTCCAGCCCCGTCCCGTGCACCGCAGTCGGGTCCGCGGCGAGCAGCAGGTCCACGAACAGGTCGGCCCGGATCTGATCCGCGGTCCGCTCGTCCACGATCCGCCCCAGAACCGGAGCGCCGCCGGTGCTGTCGGGGAGGTCGTCGGTCACCTCGTCGACAGCCGCATCCCAGGGATCCAGTTCGTTCTCATGGAGCCAGAACACGCCATGCCCGGACTCATCCAGGCCGCCCACGATCTCCTCGAACTCGTCGTCACGACCCGGGTGAGAGCTCTGCGCGCGGATCACCTGAGCCAGCTGCGCGAGTCGGTCCTTGATCGCGACCGAGTACACCTCGGGGATCACCGCCGTGAGCAACGCGAGACCATCGTCCAGCGAGCGGATCGTGACGCAGCGCTCCGCCGCCGCCCCCCGGTGACGCTCCTCGACCGTCTGCGGAACGAGAGCCGCCGCGACCTGCCGCGCGTGCACGCGCGTGCGCGGCGCCGAGTCCCCCTCCGCAACCGGGACGACCGCCGCCTCGAACAGCCCAAGAGTCTCGGGCACGACGGCCCCGTTCCGGATCGCCTCGCGGACGACGTCTGCCGCACTCACGATCTGCCGCACGTGCGCGCCGGAGATCGTGCCGGCCGCCCAGGCGGTGCGCACCGCAGGAAGCGCTTCGTGCAGCGCCTCCGCATCCGCGAACGCGGCCTCCACCGCACCCTTCGCCGCCCGGCCCGCGGCCGCGTACTCGGGATCAGGCGAAGACGCGGACCGCCGAGATCATCGCGCGAGGGTCGCCGTTGGTCGCCGTCACGACGATCCTCACGGCATCCGCCGACACCGGCTCCACCGGATGGACCCGGCGCCGCACCCTGTTCCCCGCGATCTCAGCGAGCACCCGCCAGGCCCCGCCGACCTGCGCCTCGATGCGATAGTCGCGCACGAGCTCGGGCATCACGAGGAACGGCGTCGCGTGGTGATGCAGGTTGATCAGGTCCTCGTCGACGTCGTCGTTGAAGATCAGCTCCACGCGCCCGATCCGCTGCGCGCTGTCCCACCGCAGCTCGAGCCATTCCTCCTCCGCGAGCGTCTCGGACGACCACAGCTGCGGGCCGTCGAACGGGCGTGCGAGACCACCGATCACCCGGTCCGCGCCGTAGGCGTCGGTACGGGGTGACACGGAGAAGCGCGGTGCGCGGCGCCGCAGTTCCACCGCGGACCACTCGTTCGTCTGCGGATCCGCGCGCAGCACACCGGGCTCCCGGGCGAGCAGTCCGAGCACGCCGTAGGGCGCCCGCTCGTCGCCGACGAGCACGGCGAGGTCCGGGTGGCGCCGCACGATCACCACGGCGTCGGCGGGCTGCGCCGGCTCGTGATCGAACCGCACCTCCAGCTCTCCCCGCCCGGCGCCCACCTCCACCTCACGGACCGCGATCCGCTCGACCGGGATGTGGTTCATCCCGTTGCCGGTCCCCCACAGCTCCACGACGACCGTCGCGGGCGCCGACGCGTCGACCCCGAGCCGCAGCACGTCGAGCCTCGGATGCACGGGCAGCAACAGCGCGAAGTCCCGCTCCGCGAGGGAGATCGGGACGTCGCCGCCCACGGCCTCGAGCGCGCGCAGGGTCGAGGAGGCCGTCGCCGTCGCCGTGAACGCCAGATCGGCGGCGTCGGCCCACGGGATGCCGAGAACGGATGCGTCCTGCCGCACGAGGGCGGACTGCAGCTCCGCGAGGTGCGTGGCGCCGACCTCCCGCGGCGTGACGCCATGGCGCGCCGCGATCGCCGCTCCCGTCCCGGCGGCCTCACCGGTCACCGCGCACGTCGCCATCACCCGCGTCGTCCCGAACGCCACGTGGGTGGCGGAGATGTCCCGCCCCGCCATGAGCATGTTCGTCACGTTCACGGAGTACAGCGAGCGGAACGGGATCTCATACACGCCGGGACCGTGCAGGTGCCGCGATCCCGCCGCATCCGAGTAGACCCCGCCGGGGGGATGCAGGTCGATCGACCAGCCGCCGAAACCGATGTTGTCGGGGAAGCGCGTCTGACCGAGGATGTCGTGCTGCGTGAGCACGTGGTCGCCGATGAACCGGCGGTACTCGCGTTTGCCCGGCACGGTCCCGACCCACTCCAGCGTGAGCGTGTCGGCGTCGAACTCGCCCGAGTTCTTGATGTGATCCCAGATCCCGAAGACGGCGCCCCACAGTTCGTCGCGGATGGCCTCGTTGTCGTCGACGGCATCGAGCTCGCCGCCCCACTCGATCCACCAGTAGTCGCAGCCGTTCATGGACGTGTCGATGTGCCGGTGGATCGGGATGCCCGCGGCCGCGACGTCCTTCGTGATCCCGGGCGGGACGAACCGCACGGGGGCTCCCGTGTCCTTCGTGTAGAACAGGATCGTGCTGCCGAGCATCTCGGCGTCCGCGGCCTCGGGCGCCCACGGCTCGCCGTGCGCGCGACGATCCTCCCGCCCGGTCAGGAACCGCGCGCCGGCCAGATGGCCCACCAGCCCGTCGCCGGTGCAGTCGACGAACACCGGCGAGGTGAACCGGATGCGCTTCTCGGATCCCGCCTGCCAGCCGGTCACCGCGCGGATGATCCGCTCATCCTCGGGACCGTGCGCGTCGACCTCGTGCACATCCGTGTTGAGGAACAGCGTGATGTTCTCCTCGGCACGGACCGCGTCGAGGAGGACGTGATCCCACAGCACCGGGTTGCCCTCGGGATTGCGCCACTGGTTCTCCAGGAACAGCTCTCCCATGATCCCGGTCTCCCGGGCGAACTTCTGCGCCCCGTGCGCGGTGCCGCCCACGATCCACACCCTCACCTCGCTGGACGAGTTGCCGCCGAGCACCGGCCGGTTGTTGATCAGGGCGACGCGGGCCCCGTTGCGCGCCGCGGCGATGGCTGCGGCGACGCCGGCGGGGCCGCCGCCGATCACGGTCACGTCGGAGGCATGGGTGAGGTGCTGCACGGTTCTCCTGGAGGGTGGGAAAGGACGGTCGGACGGGCAGCGATCAGGCCACCGGGACGACGGCGGCGCCCCGGCGCAGGATCCTGCCCGCCGCATCGCGCTCGACGTGGGAGAACACGACGGCCGAGCCGTCCGGGGTGAACGACGGGTGCGGGTGATACGGATGCGCGATGAACCCGGTCTCGGCGAGCGTACGACGAGACCCGGTCGCGGCGTCGACGAGGACGATCGTGCTGGCGGTCCCCGCGTCCGCCCACCCGCGACCCGGCGCGTCGGCGGGACCGGTGGTGTCGACGACGATCCGACGACCGTCCCGCGAGACGCCCACATGCCAGTCGCGGTCGCCGGCCGACACGAGCCGCGGCGCGCGCTCGTCAACGAACACCTCGTACACGCCCCGGGGCCCCACGGGGCTCTCGCCGTAGACGATCACGACCGCGCCGGTGTCGTGGAACATCCAGCGCTCATGGCCGAGCGCGACGGCGTCCTGCTCTCCGCGTGTCCCTCGCTCCACGGCGAGGGCCCGCTGGTCCACGACCGGACGCCCCTCGGGCGCGTGCTGCGGATGCCACGCCCAGAGCCGATCGTCGATCGCGGTGGCGGCTCCTTCGTGCGCGTAGCCGATCCAGGACTCGTCGGCGGGCGAGAAGTGGAAGTGGTTCGCGCGCCATGGATGACGGACGATCTCGCGCGTCGCGCCGCTCGCCAGATCCAGCAGCAGCGCGCGGTGCTCCGATCCGCCGTCGTCTCGGCGGCGTCCTTCGGAGATCACGGCCGTGCGGCCGTCCGCCGTGACGCTCGTCAGCCCGTCGAGGCTCCAGCCGTCCGCGGCGCGATACACGACGGACGGCGTCCGCCCGGGCCCCGCGAGCTGCACTCGCAGCACGGCCGATCCCCGTGCGCAGATCAGCACCGGAGCGCCCAGGGCGATGTCGAACCACGGCACGGACCGCGTGGAGTGCTCGGGCGTCCAGACCGGGAACGCCGTCCCGGCCTCCTCCGCGAGAACGTCGGCGGGCAGCAGGACCTCCGGCTCCGGATCTCCCTCCACGTCCCAGCGGACCCCGACGATCTCACCGGCGCCCTGTTCGGCCGAGGCGTCGGCCCGTCCGAGGGCGACCCGACGCCCTCCTTCTCCGTAGTAGCCGTTGCCGTGCGGGTAGGTCGCGTACGAGTCCTCGAGCAGGATCCGCGGGGACGGCGCGTTCGGGCGGGTCGTCATGATGCTCCTTCGGGGACGCGCGCCTCCGGGTGCGCGCTCTCGCGTCGATCGGCGCCGTCCCGGCGGACCGTCGTTCCGGGAGCGACGCTCCGCGACACGAAGGACAGGGCACCGACGGTCGCGCCGGCGCCGACGTGGATCCCTCCGGCGACGACGCTCATCGGGAACAGGCGCACCCGATCCGCGATCACAGGATAGCGACCGGCCCGGTCGGCGCCGAGGGTCGCCCCCTGGTAG
Source organism: Microbacterium sp. CCNWLW41 (assembly GCF_037083505.1). Lineage (NCBI taxonomy): Bacteria > Bacillati > Actinomycetota > Actinomycetes > Micrococcales > Microbacteriaceae > Microbacterium > Microbacterium sp. CCNWLW41. Next base: position 561,097 of record NZ_JBAOJP010000003.1, on the reverse strand, counting down.
ATCGCCACCCGATCGCCGACGACGACGCCGATCCCGATCGTGATGCCGTGCGGATGCGGCAGATGCAGGGCGCCCTCGAACCGGGCACCCGGCGACACGTCGCAGGCATGCAGGCTCAGCAGCGCGTTCCGGGCGCACCGTCCCAGCCGACCGCCGCCGGCCGCGAGCCGGAACAGCCAGCCGGCGCGCAGCGACGGATGCGCCAGGGCGCCGAGCCGCACGCGCCGTGGGGACGCCCCGGCGAGCTCATCCTGCAACCGCGCGTCGGCGACGACACCGCGCCACGCGGATCGCAGCCGAGCGCGGACTGAGGAGATGCTCACCGAGGCGTCCTCACCCGTCAGCCGAGGCCGACGATCTGCACGGACTTGAACAGCGCCGGGTTCTTCGGCGCCGCGCCGACGCCGGCTCCCCACTCCAGATATCCGGCACGGGAATCCGTTCCGGGCACGTCGCCGTCGGCGTCGTTCACGAGGAACGACAGGCCCCACACCCCCGCGGGCGGACCGTCGTAGCCGAGCGATGCCCAGGGCACCGACACGGTGTACGTCGTCGTGCCGGCCGCGTCGTCGCGGACGATGTCGGCCACGGCGCCCGGGGTGAGCCCGGCCTCCTGCCCGGCCGGCGGGGTGAAGGTGTACACCGCGGGGCCGTCCGGGCCGAGTGATGCGGCGATCTCGACGCGCTCTCCGCCGAGCACGGTCGGGAACAGGTCGTACGTGTTGAACTGGACGGAGTCGGCCTGCCAGCTCAGCGCCGGGTCGGCGCGGTCGGCGAGATGGACGTCATCGGTGATCGTCGCATGCATCACCAGGGCGTCACCGGTCGCGGTGTACTGGAGGGAGCCGCCGAGATCCTCCGGACCGGTGCGGGTCCCGGAGCGGATCGGCTTCCATTGGCCGAGCGCGTTCAGGTCGATCGGCGCGAGTGCGGCTGCGCCCTCGGGCTCGATCGGCGAGAAGCTCAGCGGACCGGAGTCCGCACGATCCCCGACGCCGGCACGGGCCGTGACGGCGTACGTCTCCGTCCCGAACAGCGTCGGTTCGGCGATGTCCACGCGCACGGTGGCGGATCCGCCGGCCTCGACCGCGGTCGGATCCCCGACGGTTCCGCGACGAGCCCCGAGGGCCCAGTCGATCGTGTCCACGGTCAGCGCGTCATCGGCGTCGTTGTTCACGACGGTGATGTCGAGCCCGTAGGCATACACGCCGTCAGCGCCCTCGATCACCGGACGTGCCGACACCGTGTAGGGGTCGATCACGCGGGTCGCGCCGCGCACCTGAGCCAGCGGCGCCCCGTGCTTGTCGGCCACCGAGACGGTGATCTCGCGCTCCCCGAGCTGGTCGATCGCCGGGAGCGTCAGCTGCGCCTCGCCATCCTTGAGCTTGATCGTCTTCTCCACGCCGTCCGCCGAGACGGTGATCTTCTCGCCCGTGCGCTTCACCCCGTCGGCGACGCGCACGGTGACCGGCAGCTGCTTCTGCTGCACCGAGGTCTCGGGGACCTCCACGGTGAAGGACGGCGCCGCCGATGCGACGGTCACCTCGCCCTCGACGAACACCGGCGAACCCGTGAGCTGGAGGGTGAAGTCGCCGGCCGGGATCTCCTGCGCGCCGCCGAACTGGTCCGTCAGCGTGAAGCCGGAGGCCGACGTGACCGTCACGGTGTCCGTCCCGGTGCTCCACAGCACGCGGGTCGACCGGCCGTCACCGGCGTAGGGGACCGCGTAGGCGCTCTCCGAGCCCAGGTCCTCCCGGGCGCCGATCTCCAGTCCCGCGGTCTTGCGGATCAGCACCGCCTGCGACACGAAGCCGGGCTTGGGGCTGATGCCGTGCACGGCCCCGTACCCGTACTCCCCGCCGGGGCAGACCCAGAGCCAGCACGCGGTGTCGTCGGCACGGTTGATGAGACCGAAGCGGTTCTCCCGCTCGCCGCCGTCGAACCCGTCGTCGTAGAGGTCGTACCAGAGGTACTCGTCCGCCCCGGCGAGCTGAGCCAGCACAGGACCGCGGATCGCGTAGTCCGCCTGCTGCTCCTGCGTGGAGCCGGCGGTGTGCGTCGGCCAGCCGTTCTCCGTCACCCGCAGCGGGATATGGCGATCCCCGTCGGCGTCGTCGATGAGCTGAGCGAGCTGCGCGAGGTTCGCGAGGTCCGTGGCCTGCTCGGGCGGGGTCCCCGGACCGTTCTCCTGGTAGCCGTAGTAGTTCGTGGCGTAGGTGTCGACCTTGTCCAGGCCGCCCTGGGCGATGAAGTCCTGTGCCCAGGCGAGCTGGACTCCCGCCGTGATCGGGGCGATCACGTTCGCGTCCGGGTCAACCGCATGCACGGCGTCGTAGGTCGGGCGGAGGATGTCGAGGTAGCACGCCGCCGTGAGCCCGCACGTGCCGTCGTTGAAGCCCGAGGAGTTGTACTCGTTGAGGATCCCGACGTCATGCGAGAGCCCGGCCGACGAGTAGTGCTCCGCGGTCGCCGCGGCGTAGGCGGCGAACGCCTGGATCGCCTCGGGGCTGGCCGGGGTGCGTCCGTCGTCGTACAGCGGGTTGTCCAGGCCGGCGTTCCACATGACCTGCTGGCCGCGCCCGGCCAGTCCGGTGACGGTCTCCACGCCCTTGCCGTCGAAGGTGTACTCGCCGGCGGCCTTCTCGACTTCGCCCCACGTCGTCTCGATTCGACTGAGCCCGTAGCCGGAGAGCACCATGGCATCCATGAGCGCGTCGGCGTACACCGGCGCCTGCCAGCCACGGTGCATCTGCGTGCCGAGGAAGGCGTTCTCGGCGTTCCACGCCGGCGGCGGATCGTCCAGCACCGCGAGGCTCGTGGTTCGCGTCACCGGCACCCCGTTCACCTCGGCGGTCACGTCGAGCGTGTAGTAGCCGAACGGCAGGTCGGTCAGGTCGACCGCGCCCTCCCCGTCGGCCACGGCGGCGGTGCCGGTGCGCAGCTCCACGTCGTTCTCGTCGCCCAGGCGCCAGCTCACCTCGTCCGCCGGTGTCGCCACCTGCACGGAGGACTCCCCCTCCTTGAAGATCAATGAGGGGCTCATGATCGCCAGCGAGTCGAGCGCCGCGACGGGCTGATCCGTGAACGTGACCTCGACCTTCGAGAAGCACACGGGCGGCATCGATCCCTGACCCGCCTTGACGTTGAGACGGAAGTCGCTGCCGTTCGAGCGGTTCGCGAAGTTGATGTCCGTCAGCTCGAAGGTGGCGGTCTTCCACGTCTGGGTGTCGGTGAGCTGCTGGTTGGTGGAACCGGTCCACGGCCCGGACTTCGCGTCGTAGTGGATGTCGAAGCCGCTCGTCCCGGCGTCGAAGTAGTCGACCGTGACGATGGCCCGGGCCGCGTCGTCGGGGATCACCTCATCGGCGACGTCGACGTACACGTAGCGGACGTAGGGATCGTTCTGCATCTGCCAGCATTCGACGCCGTCGACGGTCGCCGCCACGGCGGCGGGATCCTTCGACGCATCGCCGGGCCGCACCTTCGCGACTCCGTCGAGCTGAGGTGTGGCCGAGAAGACGGCCGTGGCGTCGGGACTGAGGGCGACGGCCGGCGCTGCGGCGATCCCTCCGGTCAGGACCGAGGCGATGAGCGCTCCGGTCGCCACGCCTGTGAGCGCGGTCGTTCGGCGTCGTAGACGCATGGTTCTCCCTTGTTCGACTTCTTCGTCGCGGAGCTCCGTCGGAATGGCGCAGGACGGATCCACTTACTTCTTCACTTCTATTGAATAAGTTAGGGGAACGGATGCGCGGGCACAAGGGGCGGCCGGAGGATCCGCATGACGATCTGCGGGATCGCCATTTTGTAAACCAACTAGAATAAGCCGACGCGTGCGACAGCCGCACACCAGCGACGTCGCCGGTGAGGGAGGAGTCTCCGTGACGCAGAGTCAGAGCCGCGGAACGAACATGCCACGGGTGGCGGATTTCAACGAGGCCGTCGTGCTCAACGCCATCCGCCGCGCACCAGGGGGACGCAGCCGCGTCGAGCTCACGGAGGAGAGCGGGCTGTCCGCGCAGACCGTCTCCAACATCTGCCGGCGGCTGCTCGATCAGCAGCTCATCGTGGAGACCGGCAAGCAGGCAGTGGCGTTCGGCAAGCCCCGGACCATGCTCGATCTGAATCCGAGCGGCTGCTATGCGATCGGCGTGCACATCGATCCGGCGGTGATCACCTATGTGCTGCTCGACTTCACCGGCCGCGTCGTCGTCGACGCCAGCCACGCGACGCCCGCCGTCCAGGATCCCGACTCCGTGCTGGCGCAGATCAACGAGCAGATCGCATCCCTCATCGCTGCCGCCCCGATCGAGCGCGATCGCATCCTCGGCATCGGGATCGCCTCCCCCGGGCCCGTAGACGTCACCCGCGGCCTCGTGCTGGACCCGCCGCACCTGCCGGACTGGCACCAGGTCCCACTGCGCGACAACATCCACGAGGCGACGGGGCTGCCCGTCCTGCTGGACAAGGACGTCATCGCGGGCGCGGTCGCGGAGCAGTGGGCGGGCGGCACCGACGGGCCCCGGAACTTCGTGTTCCTCTATCTTGGGACCGGCGTGGGCCTGGGTATCGTGATCGACGACATCGTCGTGCGCGGGATCTCCAGCAACGCCGGGGACGTCGGCCTGCTCCCCGTCTCCGCCGATGAGTTCGGCGATCGGTACACGCAGCCGTTCCGCGCGTTCTGGCAGGCGGGATCGCCGCAGAGCCTCGCCGCCGAAGGCGTCGCCGCCGGCGTGCTCCCGCCAGACACCGATCTGTCGACGCCCGCCACGGCGGAGGCCGCGTTCCACGACCTGTGCGCCCGCGCGGACGCCGGAGACGCCGGTGCGATCGAGATCCTGGATCGCGCCGCCCGCTCCACCGCGTCCGCCATCCTGACGGTGGCGAACCTCCTCGACGTGGATGCGATCATCATCGGCGGTGCGATGTGGGAGCACCTCTCCGAGCGCTTCCTCCGGATCATCCGCCCGATCGTCACGGAGGGCGCGATCGCCCGCCAGCTGCACGAGGTGACCATCACCGGGACCGCCCTCGGTGCCGACGTCGCCGCCATCGGCGCCGCCTGCCTGGTGCTCGACAACAAGTTCTCCCCCCGCCCCGCGACGCTCCAGCTCGGGCGCTGATCCGCGCCGGTCACCCGACGAGCTGCGCGTCGCGGAACAGGTGCGGGTTCTTCGGGGTCGTGCCGATCCCGGATCCCCACTGCAGGAATCCCGCGCGCGAATCCCCGGCGGCCGCCCCGGTGTCGTCGTCGTTCACGAGGAACGACATCGCGAACGGTTCGGACGGAGCGCCGTCGAAGCCGAGCGCCGCCCACGGCAGCCGGACGATGTAGTGCGTGGTCCCCGCCGCCTCGTCCCGGACGATGTCCGCGGCGGCCTCCGGCGTGGGGCCCTTCTCCTGCCCCACGGGGGCGATGAACGTCTGCACGGCGACCCCGCCGTCGAGGAGGGCGGCGCCGATCTCGACGCTCTGCGCACCGTCCGCGCGGGGTGATCGATCCGATACGGCGAACTGGATGGAGTCGGTCTGCCACAGGTCCGCCGGTTCGCGCGCACCGTGATGCGACTCGTCGACGACGGTCGCGTCGAGGACCAGGCCACCGTCGTCGTACGCGACCGCGAGCGTGCCGCCGAGGTCCGCGGGTCCCGACAACGGCCCCGTGGTCGACACCCAGGACCCGAGCGCGCTCAGATCGATCGACGTCGCAGCGCTGCTCCCCTCGCGCTCGATCGCGCTGAAGGTGAGCTCGCCGCTCACCGAGGCGCCGCGGGCCCCCTCCCCCGCCTCGATCCGGAAGCGCTGCGGCACATAGCCGACGGGATCCCCGGCGTCCACGCGATAGGTGACGGTCTCACCGGCGCCGATCGGCTCGTCTGCCGGCCGCTCCCCCTGCGCGCTCGCGATCGCGAACCGGATGGCCCCGGGAGCAGCCGGCGCCGGGCCGTTGTTCGTCACCGCCACGTCCACGACATGCTCCCTCCGGCCATCTCCCGGAAGAATGCGGGGTTGGGCCGCGACGGAGAACTGGTCGACTGTGTCGGTGCGGGCGGACAGCAATGCCAGCGTCGTCGGCTCGCCCCCGCCGCGGGAGTCGGAGACGGCCACGCGCACGCCGCGGACGCCGCGCTCGCGTGTGGCCGGCAGGGTCAGGGTGCTCGTGAGCACTCCGGCATCGACGGAGAAGCCCGCGCTCTCGGTACCGGGCGCGGACGCGGTCAGTCCCCGGTGCGGACCATGCAGCGCGGAACGGTCCATGGTGACGACCGCGGTGACCGGATCGCCGGCGATGCTCGTGGACGGGAGGGCGAGCTCCGGGGCGTCCTCCGAGGCGATCACGGCATCCACCGCTCCGGACAGGTAGACCGGGTCCGCGTCGAGGTCCAGGACCGTCCCGTCCGCGCCGGGCGTGAAGGTGGTCACCGCGCCGCGGCTGTCGGTCAGCGTGAGCGGCCCGGTGCCGGTGACGCGCACCGCCGCGCCGTCAGGTGCCCACAGGACCCGGATCGCCCCGTCGGCGTCGGTGTACGGATAGGAGTACGCCCCCGCGTCCCCGAGGTCTTCACGCGGCTGCAGCTGCTTGCCGGTCACCTGTCGGATCAGCACGGCGGCGGCCACCGCGGCCGGCTTCGGCGAGACGCCGAGAGCAGCCTCGTCCGGGCGGGTGAAGATGCCGAAGTTGTGCTCCCGCTCGTTCGGATCCGTGCCGTCGTCCAGGGCCGAGTACCAGGTATAGACGTCGACGCCGGCGGCCATCACGAGCACGCTCGCGCGGACGAGGTCCTCGGCCTGCTGCGCCGGAGTGGATCCGATGGCATGTGTCGGCCAGCCGTTCTCGGTGATCCAGACCGGCACATCCCGGTCCCCCGCCTCTGCCGCGACGCGATCCACGACGTCCGGGAGAGCCGAAACGAGCAGCGTGTCCTCCGGCGGGGTGTTCTGGCCGTGCAACGCGTACCCGTACACGTTGAAGGCGAACGTGTCGATCGCGTCGATGCCGCCGTTCGCGAAGAACTCGTCGAACCAGGCCGCATCGATCCCGGATGTGATCGGCCCCATGACGTTCACGTCCGGGTTCGCGGCGTGCATCGGACCGTAGGCGGCCTTGAGCAGATCGACGTAGCAGGCGGCCGTGATCCCGCACGCTCCGTTGTTGAACCCTCGCCCGTTGAACTCGTTGTAGATGTTGAAGTCGCGGATCTCCGGCGCGTACTCCGCCGCGGTCGCGGCGGCGAAGGCGCCGTAGCCGGCGAGCCCTTCGGGGGTGCTCGGGGTCACACCGCCGTCGTAGAACGGGTTGCGATAGGCGACGACGCCCATCGGCTGCATGCCGAGCTCGAGCGCCTTCGCGCTCTTGGCATGGAACGCGTAACGGTCGAACGAGTACACGCCCTGGCTCTTCTCGATGAGCTCCCAGTTGACGTCGCCGCGGATGTGTCCGTAGCCGATGTCGGCGAGCGACTCCATCAGAGCGTCCTCCGCCGCTCCGTAGTGCCCGAAGTGGCTGCTGATGCCGAAGAAGGCCGACGGGTCGAGAGCGCCCTCGGGCGTCGGCGTGATGATGCCGAACGAGGCCTGCCGTTCGAGTCTCTCCCCCTGCACGTCGCCCCCGAACGCGATGCCGTAGTAGCCCGGCCCGAGGTCGGACACGTCCAGGGCGGCGGAGCCGTCGGCGTCCGGCACCAACACGCCCGTGCGCAACGACGTGCCGTCCTCGGCGCTGAGCGTGAAGTCGACGCTGTCCGCCATGGTCGCGATGTCCAGCGTCGCGTCGTCGGTGGTCAGCAACAGGCTCGGATCGACCAGTGACAGCCGCGGGACGTCGCTGAACGTGACGGACAACTCAGAGAAGCACACCGGCGGGATCACCCCGCCGGCCGCGTTCACCCCGATCCGGAAGTCCGCGCCGTTGGCGCCGTCGAGGAAGCGGATGGCGTCGAGCTGGAACGTGTGTGTGCGCCAGGTCCCGGTGCCCTCGAGCGTCGCCGAGGGCGAGGCCTGGAACCGTGAGGCCGAGCCGTCGTACTCGATCCGCATCGAGGTGGCGGCGGCGTCGAAGTACGTGACGGCGACGTTGGCGTAGCGCGACCCGGACGGCTTGGCTGCCGTGTCGACGTCGACGTACAGGTACTTGTTGAGCGGGTCCTGCGACATCGTCCAGCACTCGGTGCCGTCGACCGTGGTCGCCGCGTGTGCGGGATCCTTGTCGCGATCGCCCGGCCAGGCCGCGCGGATCCCGTCGTACGAAGGCGAGGCAGCGAGCACCGCGGACGCATGCGCGCCGGGAGTCGCCGCCGCGGCAGGCAACGCGACGAGCGTCCCGCCGGCGGCGGCGAGCAGGAGAGCGAGAGCCGCGGTGAACGCACGGCGAGACGATCGATCAAGGCGCACGGAAGACTCCTTCGTCAACGGGATGAGGCTACGTCGGATTAATCTAAAGTGTTTTCTAATTCCTGGTCAAGCGAGTGACGGAATCTGCCGATCGCCTCGATTACGCACCCCAGGGGCGCCTTGAGTATCTCTATGGCATGGATAAACTGAGGAAATGAGCCGATCGAGCACCGCGCGCCCGCTACGGGGAGGAACGCTTCCTCACCTCGCCGACTTCAACGAGACGATCGTCCTGGACGCCGTCCGCCGCAGCGAGGACGGCTGCTCCCGGGTCGAGCTCGCGCACCTCACCGGTCTGTCCGGCCAGAGCATCACGAACATCGTGCGCCGCCTCGTCGAACGCGACCTCGTCCGCGAAGGCGGCAGAGAGGCACCGGCGGGCGTGGGCAAGCCCCGCACGATCCTCCGCCTGAATCCGAGCGGCGTGCATGTCGTCGGCGTGCACCTGGATCCGTCCGCGATCACGTACGTGATGCTCGACTTCCACGGCCGGCCCGTCGCGTCCCTGTCGCACCGCACCCCTTCCGTCACCGAGGTCCTCCCGGTGCTGGAGGAGATCACCGCACACGTGGAGCGGCTGATCGCGGACTCCGGCGTCTCCCGCGAGAGCATCATCGGCGTCGGCATCGCGTCGCCGGGTCCGGTGGACGTCTCCGCCGGGATCGTGCTGAACCCGCCTCTCCTGCCGGGCTGGGTCAACGTCCCGCTTCGCGATCACCTGCAGGAGCACACCGGGCTACCCACCGTGCTCGACAAGGACGTGATCGCCGGCGCGGTGGCCGAGCAGTGGGCGGCCGGCCCCCGTCGCTCGCCTGACTCCGCCTTCATCTACGTCGGCACCGGCATCGGCGTCGGCCTGGTGCTCAACGGCCACGTGCTGCGCGGAGCCTCGAGCAACCTCGGCGACATCGGGCTGCTCCCGGTGTCGGCGATCGGAGAACCGGATGAGCAGCCGCGCGCGTTCGCCGCGCTCGGCGCGGTCGCCTCGGCCCACGTCGTGATGCGCGCCGCGGCGCGCCGCGGCATCCTCCCGCCGGACTTCGGCGAGGTGCAGCCGGCCGAGGCGGCCGCGGGGTTCCGCGTCCTGCGCGCGCTGGCGGACGGCGGCTCGGCATCCGCCCGCGACATGCTGGAGGAGATGGCGCACTATCTCAGCTCGGGCATCGTCACGATCACGAACATGCTCGACCTCGACACCGTGATCCTGGGCGGGCCGATCTGGCAGGAGCTGGCGCCGTACGCCCTGCCGATCGTCAGGCCGGCCGTGAACCGCCGGGCGGTCCCGGGGCAGCTCCACGAAGTCGTGGTGCGCGGCACGACCCTGGGCGACAACGTCACGGCGATCGGGGCCGGATGCCTCGTCCTGGACCAGCGCTTCTCTCCACGCTTCGCCCCGACGGCGGTGCGCGCATGAGCCTGCAGCGCCGGCTCCTGCATGAGGGGTGGACCGTGCGCGCCGGAGGCGGACCCGGGCCGGCCGCCGCCCTCACGGATCCTCTGCCGGCAGAGGTGCCGGGCTGCGTGCACGTCGACCTTCTGGCCGCGGGCGTCATCGACGACCCCTTCGTGGACGACAACGAGGCCGCGCAACGGTGGATCGGACAGACCGACTGGGTCTACGAGAGCTCGTTCGACTGGCATCCGGGCCCCGCGGCGCGCCACGACCTGCTCTTCGAGGGACTCGACACGATCGCCGACGTGTTCCTGAACGGCGCGGCCCTGTTCTCGGCGCGGAACCAGCACCGTCCGCACGGTGCCGACGTCACGTCCCAGCTGCGCGAGGGCACCAACCGACTCGAGGTGCGTTTCACCTCGCCGGTCCGCTGGGCGATCGAGCAGAGCGCGATCCTCGGGGCGCGGCCACGGCCGTATCCGCTGCCGTACGAGGCGATCCGCAAGTCCGCCTCGAGCTTCGGCTGGGACTGGGGGATCCACACCGCGACGAGCGGCATCTGGCGACCGGTCGCCCTGGAGTCCTGGTCCGTCGCGCGCATCGAGCGGTTGACGCTGCACGCGCAACCGCAGGACGACGACGGCACGATCACAGCCGACGTGGTGATCCGTCGCGAACCCGGCGTCGACGACGACGTGCGCCTGGTCCTGCGCACGGGCGAGGAGCGCGCCGAGGTCACGATTCCCCGCGGCAGCGACCACGCCGCGCTCACGCTGCACGTGCGCGACGTGCAGCGCTGGTGGCCCGTCGGCTACGGCGCTCAGCCGAGATACGAGGTCGCGGCGTCCCTGCTCCGAGACGACGTCCTGCTCGACACGCGGACGCGCCGGGTCGGCTTCCGCACGGTGCACTGGGACACGAACCCCGACGACCTCGGCACGCCCTTCGCCCTCCACGTCAACGACGTGCCCGTGCCGGTAAGGGGGGTCAATTGGATCCCGGACGACGCCCTGGTGACGCGCGTGGACGACGCCCGCTGCACCCGGCGGCTGCAGCAGGCGCTCGATGCGCACGTGAACCTGATCCGCGTGTGGGGCGGCGGACTGTACGAGTCCGAGCACTTCTATGAGACGTGCGACGAGCTCGGCCTGCTCACCTGGCAGGACTTCCTGTTCGCGTGCGCGGCCTACCCGGAGGAGGAGCCGCTTCGCAGCGAGATCGAGGCGGAGGCGCGGGCCCAGATCTCCCGGCTCGCGGACCATCCGTCCCTCGTTCTGCTGTGCGGCAACAACGAGAACCTGATGGGCTACGACGACTGGGGATGGCAGCGCTCCCTGGACGGCGCGACGTGGGGCGAGGAGTACTATCGCGGGCTGCTCCCGGATCTGGTCCATGAGCTCGCCCCCTGGGTGCCGTACGCACCCGGAAGCCCGTTCAGCCCGGACGGGAGACGGGCGAACGACGAGCAGCACGGACCGTCGCACCTGTGGGAGCAGTGGAACCGCGACGACTGGCGCACCTACCGACGGCACACACCGCGCTTCGCCGCCGAGTTCGGCTGGCAGGGCCCGCCGACCTGGACCACGCTGACGGGCGCGGTCCGGGACCGGCCGCTGACGCCCGAATCCCCGGGGATGCTCGTGCACCAGAAGGCGGAGAACGGCAACGCCAAGCTCCGCGACGGTCTTCTCGCCCATGCGCGGGTGCCCCGGGACATGGCGGACTGGCACTGGGCGATGCAGTGGAACCAGGCGGCGGCGATGCGGTTCGCGATCGATCGCTTCCGCACCCGGCCCGGCAACGCCGGAACGATCCTGTGGCAGCTGAACGACAGCTGGCCCGTGACCTCGTGGTCGGCGATCGACTACGGCGAGCGACGCAAGCCGCTCTGGTACGCGCTGCGTCAGGCCTACGCGCCCCGACGGATCGTGGCGGATCCGGTCGACGGCGAGATCGTTCTGCTCAACGGCGCCGCCGAGCCCTGGAAGACGGACCTCGTCCTGCGACGGATCGACCTCTCGGGCGCGGTGCGTGCCGAGACCTCGCTCCCCCTCGTCGTCGCGCCCCGCGGAGCGTCCCGCCTCCCGATCCCCGCAGCCGTCCAGAAGGCCGACGATCCTCGCGCCGAGCTCCTCGTGGCGGCCGCGGGCGCCCACCGGGCGGTCGGAGAGTTTGCCGAGCCCCGGGACACCGCCCTGGAGCCGGCACGACTGGAGGTCGCGGCGACACCCGTCGACGGCGGCTCCGTCGTTCGCGTCACCGCCGAGAACCTGGTGCGCGACCTCACTCTGATGGCGGACCGAGTGCATCCCGATGCCGAGGTCGACGACGCGCTCGTCACACTGCTGCCCGGGGAGTCCGTCGCGTTCCGCGTGTCCTATCCGGACGGCGCCGGATCCTTCGACGATCCACTCCTTCTGCGTAGCCTCAACGATCTGGTGGGCTGATCCCGGCGTCGGCGCTCAGGTGTCGGGGACGTCGCCCTCGACCTCGATGGGCGCTCTCCCGGGTTTCCGCATGCTCAACTCCCGTGTCGAGGGACGGATGACCGCGGCCATACCGAGTTGACGCGTGTCGCGCGCGTAGGTTATACGCATCATCAGACGATCGGCCTGATCCGCCCTGTTACCAGAACGTGATCATTAACCCCCTCCCCGCTGAACCCGGGGAATCAAAGGCTCTCCGCAGTTCTATGCTCCGAAAGCGTTCATCAGCGGGCTTGACCCGCGCCGGTGCGCCCGTCATGGTGGTAGGGAATCATCCGAATCCTCGGCGCTAATACGCATAATCAACGGTGGTGGATCAGTGACACAGCGAGTCACACAGGCAGACGTCGCACGCATGGCCGGAGTGAGCCAGGCGACGGTCTCGCACGTGCTGAACGGCACGTCCGACGCCAAACACCGCGTGGGCGAGAACACGCGATCCCGCGTGCTGGACGCGATCCGGCGCACCGGTTACACCGCGAACCCGTTCGCGCAGGCGCTCGCCAGCGGCCGCAACAGCATCGTGGGCGTGTTCACGTACGAGTCGGTCTTCCCGAAGGGGAGCGCGGACTACTACTCGCCCTTCCTCGAGGGCATCGAGGCGGGCGCCGAGGAGGTCGGCGTCGACCTCATGCTGTTCACGAGCGCGCCGACGCGCAGCAGCGGCCGCCGCACGCTGTCGGACACCGGATGGAACCGCATCTCGATCACCGACGGATGCATCCTGCTCGGACGCCAGGGCGACAAGTACGACATCCAGGCGCTGTCGGCCCAGCGCTTCCCGTTCGTCTTCGTGGGCCGCCGCGACTCCGACGAGTGCGTCGTGCCCTACGTCGGCGCCGACTACCGCAGCGCGACCCGTACCGTGATCGAGCACCTGCTGACCCTCGGCCACCGTCGCATCGCTTTCCTCGGCGACCTCGGCACCAGTGAGTCGGCCGCCGACCGCGTGCAGGGCTACCGCGAGGCCATGGCGTCCGCGGGCCTTCGGCCCATGCTGTTCAACGGTGAGGCGTTCTCGGCGTCGGAGGCGTTCACGCTGATCCGTGACCACGCCGCCACCGCCGCGGTCCTCGGCGCTGACTACCGCGCGGAGGAGATCCGCGCGGAGGCGGACCGGCACGGCGTCCGGGTGCCGGACGACCTCTCCCTCGCGATCCTCGGCCAGCCCACCAAGGCTCTCGCCGAGGAGCAGCGCTGGACCGGGTTCCGGGTTCCCCGCGAGGAGATGGGCTTGGAATCTCTGCGGCTGCTGGCCGCGCAGATCCAGGGAAGAGACGACCTCGAACGGCAACGGCTGCTGCCGTGCACGTTCGCCGAAGGAGAGACGGTGGCAGCACTGTGAGTACGGACATGACCGCGGACATCCTGATCGTGGGAGGCGGCCTCGGCGGAGTCGCCGGCGCCCTCGCCGCCTTGGAGGCGGGACGGCGCGTGATCCTCGTCGAGCAGTACGACTGGCTCGGCGGTCAGCTCACCTCGCAGGGCGTGCCGGTCGACGAGCACCCGTGGATCGAGGAGATGGGCGCGACCCGCCGCTACCGGGCGCTGCGCGACGGTATCCGGCAGTACTACCGCGACCACTTCCCGTTGACCGAGGCGGCCCGGCAGCACCCCCGTCTGAACCCCGGCGCGGGCTCGGTGTCCAAGCTCTGCTCCGAGCCCCGGGTGGGTGCGGCCGTCATCACCGGCATGCTGGCCCCGTGGCTGTCCGCGGGTCGGCTGCAATTGATCAAGCCCGCCGTCGCGGTCGGCGCCGACGTAGACGGCGACGAGGTGACCGCCGTGCACGTGCGCCGCCTGGACGACCAGCGCGAGGTGCGGGTGCAGGCGCGCTACGTCCTGGACGCGACCGAGACGGGCGAGCTGCTGCCACTGACCGGCACCGAATACGTCACGGGGTTCGAGTCCCGTCACGACACCGGCGAGCCCAGCGCGCCCGAGGAGGCGCAGCCCGACAACTGGCAGGCGCTCAGCGTGTGCTTCGCGGTGGACCACGTCGAGGGCGACCACACCATCGACAAGCCCACGCAGTACGAGAAGTGGCGCGCCGTCCGGCCGGACTTCTGGTGGGGCCCGCTGCTCGGCCTCACCTCGCCGCACCCGCGCACCCTCGAGGCCGCTCCCCGCTCGTTCGTGCCGAACACGGATGAGGATCCGTTCACCGTGCAGGCGGATCAGAGCAAGGACCCGGGCGATCAGAACCTCTGGATCTACCGGAGGATCGCGGCCCGCAAGCTCTTCGAGCCCGGCTTCTATGACAGCGACATCACCCTCGTCAACTGGCCGTCGATCGACTACTTCGATGCCCCGGTGATCGATCAGCCCGCCGACGTGGTCGCCCGCCGCCTCGAGGACGCCCGGCAGCTGAGCCGGTCGATGCTGTACTGGCTGCAGACCGAGGCGCCCCGGCCCGACGGCGGCACCGGCCTGCACGGCCTGCGGCTGCGCCCCGACGTGATGGGCACGGCGGACGGTCTCGCGCAGGCCCCGTACTTCCGCGAGTCTCGCCGCATCCGGGCGCTCACGACGGTCACCGAGAACGACATCTCGATGACGATCCGCGGCGACGCGGGTGCCCGCCTGTTCCACGACTCGGTCGGGATCGGCATGTACCGCATCGACCTGCACCCCTCGACGGGCGGCGACAACTACATCGATGTGCCCTCGTGCCCGTTCCAGATCCCGCTCGGAGCGCTCATCCCGCAGCGGATGCGCAACCTGATCGCCGCCAACAAGAACATCGGCACCACGCACATCACCAACGGGTGCTACCGACTGCACCCCGTCGAGTGGAACATCGGCGAGGCGGCCGGTGCCCTGGCCGCCACCTGCATCGACGACGGCGTCGAGCCCCGCGAGATCCACAGCGATCCCGCCCGGCTCACGCGATTCCAGGCCGCTCTCGAGCGGCAGGGGGTCGAGCTCAGTTGGCCGAGCGGAATCGCCGGCTACTGAGCCGGAGACTGCGACGACTTCCACCTGGGCTCAGGGCGCCGCCTGCAATGCCCGTAAGACGAGGTCAGGAGATGTCATGGCGAAGTAGTGGCCTGCCCCGGGGATCTCGTGCAGCGTTGCGGATGGCAGGCGTGATGCCGCCCAGCGTGCGACACCGATGGGCACGTTGCCGTCTGCGGTGCCGTGCAGCAGTCGCACCGGGTGTCCGATCGATTCGATCCCCTCGGGTAACGGGCGGTGGTAGCGTCCGAGATCCTCGACGCCGGCCCGTGCTCCCTGTGCGGTGCTGGCGGCGACGTCTGCTGCCGCGAGTGTCTTCGCGTGAGGGTCGGACATCACGGCGCGGTCTGCCGACGGCCAGGCGGCGACGTTCGCCTCGCGGGTGTTCCGGAATGGGCCGCGTCCCTCGAGCATTGCGGTCGCAAGTGCCGGGCACCACCTGCTCACCCGATACAGCACCGAGATTATGGGGATGCGTCCGACCAGTGCCGATCGCGGGGCGCCGGGGATCATGCCGCACACGAGGACCAGTCGAGACACACGGGCTGGTGCCGCTGAGGCAAGAGCGAGCGCATATCCGGCACCGCCGGAGAAGCCCAGCACCGCGACCTTCCCCAGCCCGAGTGCTTCGAGGAGTGCCAGCGCGTCGGCATCCCATGTGTGGAACCCGTCCTGGCGTTTCGGTGACGTACCGCCGAACCCAGGTCGATCAGGAGCGATCAGGCGGACACCCGCCACGCGAGCCGCGCTGTGCAGGGGCAGCAGCTGGTAACGCGAGCCCGGGGAGCCGTGCGATGCGAGCACGGGGATACCACCCGGGTCGCCGAGTTCACACCAGGTGATCCTACGACCGCCTGCTACGGCGAGAGTGCGAGTCTCAGGAAGATCCACAGTCTCCATGGTCGGTCCCCGATCAAGCCTTGAACGTT
The DNA here is from genome assembly GCF_037083505.1 of Microbacterium sp. CCNWLW41. Classification (NCBI taxonomy): domain Bacteria; kingdom Bacillati; phylum Actinomycetota; class Actinomycetes; order Micrococcales; family Microbacteriaceae; genus Microbacterium; species Microbacterium sp. CCNWLW41. The sequence continues at coordinate 544,940 of NZ_JBAOJP010000003.1, read as the reverse complement.
TGTTTCTCGATCCCCGCGAGCAGAAGTTGGAGGCCGGCCTCGAAGCGTCGGTCGTAGTCGCTGTGCTCAACGAACACAGAGACGTCGCGGCGGGACGTTGAGATCCGCATCAGTTCGATCTCGCCGCGCCCAAGCCGGATCGCCACGTGCCCTGTGACGAAGTCATGCACGGCGGCGTAACCGTACGCCGCTTCTTCCGGAGAGAGCCCGGCAACGGCAAGGGCATCGACGACCCGATGCGCTACGTCGTCGGCGGCGGGGGCATCGAGCGCCGCCTGCCTGTGCGCTTCGAGCACGAGCGGATGCCGCAGCAGCAGATCTCGCAGGCTGTAGGCGAAGATCGTCACGACATCACGCCACGCCTCCGGCCATGAGACGCGGGCGACAGCCTCCTCAACGAGCGACGCGATGAGCGCGTGGCGTAGGGCGTCGATCCCACCGCTGGCACGATGAACCGCCATGGGAGAGACGCCGAGCCGCTCGCTGAGCGCACGGAAGGTGACGGCGTCGAGTCCGTTGTCGTCCGCGAGGTCCGCTGCGGCGGCGAGCAGTTGGCCGAGATCGACCGAGGGTTTCCGGCCGGATCTTGCGCCGACCGTGGGTCGGGAGGTCATCCCCCGACAATAACGTTACGCGTAACGAATTGCCAGCGTGAACGGGATCCTTGAGATCAGCGTCTCCACCTCTCGCTGCCGAAGGCCCCCTCCCCGACACGATTGATCCGGATGAGGTCAGAAACGCCCGGCAGCGTCGCGTTGCCCCTGGGGACCTACATCCGCGATCCGTCACTCAACCGGCACCGGAGACGTCGGAAGCGACGAGACGAGCATCGCTCCCAACGCGACGACAAGGAGCCCGACGTAGGTCCATGCGTGGACGCGGTCCGGGATTCGAGGCGGGCGACGCCTCAGCAGCACGATGATCGGAACCGCACCGACGAGAAGAAGCGCCGCAGCGCCCAGATCAACCACTCCGACCGCTAGCACCATCCCCCCTGCTCCCTCGTCGTGGCGCGCAAACAGGTACACAACGGCGGCGGGGACACTGATCGCGAGAGTGAGCGGGTTCGCGAGCGTCGTGGCCTGACTCATCGGCGATCCGCCGCGTCTCAGGAGCGGCACGGTCATGACGCTGCCGCCGACTCCGAGGAGCGACGCGATCGCGCCGATCGGCAGGCCCCAAGCGGTCGGGATCGCAGAGCGGGAGACGCCGTCGGGTGTGGTGTCAACGGAACGGACGAACCCGGGCCGGACGAGAACGTCGACGATCGTGACGGCGACGTACGCCATGAATCCCCACGAGCTGATTCCCGGCGGCACGAGCAAGGCGACCACGGCCCCCAAGAGCCCGCCAACGGCGAGCAGGACCACCAGCGCACCTCGGCCTCGAAGGTGAGAGAGCGTCTGACGGGAAGTGGTCGCCGTGGCGACGGATGCATTCACGACCATGACGACAGCTGAGGTGGCGATCGCGACTGTTCCGGCCTGCGGTCCGACTACGGCATCCGCCCAGACGATCACAGGGACGGTGACGAACCCGCCGCCGAATCCGAAAAGCACCGTGGTCAGGCCGGTGATAACACCGATGAGGACGAGTGAGAGAACGATCACTGGACTCATTCCAGTGGGTGGACGCCTCGCATGCATTCGATCACCAGCCGAGATGCTTCGAGTTTCGGCCATTAGCCTGGAGAGATGCGGGATGTCACTCTTGCCGCCGTCGACGCGCTGCCGACGCCGGTGCTTCCCATCGCAACCGCCTACCCCCCGACACACCTCTTGGCATGGCATGAGCATCGCCGTGCGCAGTTCCTCTACGCCGCGACCGGAACCATGCAGGTAGAGACCGAACACGGAGCGTGGACGGTCCCTCGGGAGAGAGCCGTCCTGATTCCCCCTCGGAGACGCCATCAGGTACGGATGCTGGACGTGGAGACCCACAGTCTCTACATCGAACCGTCGGCGGTCCCTTGGTGGCCACAATCAGCATGTCGGGTCGTCGAGGTCGGGCCGCTCCTCAGGGAACTGCTCGCGTCCTCGTCGGACATCGATCCGCGCGACGGACTGAGCGACAGGGACAAGTGCGTGCTGGAGTTGATCCTGCAAGAGTCGTCCCTGCTCGAAGACGTGCCACTGCACATCCCGATCCCGAGGGCCGCGCCCTTCGCGCAACTGTGCCGGCACTATCTCGCTGCCCCGGACCTCGCCGCCGACAACGCCACTTGGGCGGGGGAAGCTCAGATGAGCGAACGAACCTTCACCCGGGGATTCCGCGCAGAAACCGGGATGAGTCCAGCTTCCTGGCGATCCCGCGCTCGTCTCCTCGCAGCGATACCACTCTTGCGTCACCAGAGTGTCGCCGACGTCGCAGGACGACTGGGCTACGCCACGCCCTCCGCATTCTCTTACGCCTTCACCCGTACCTTCGGGACGGCACCGTCACAGCTTCGAGGGTAGCCGTGGCAGTGCTCTCTCTCCCGTCGGCCGTCTCTCGCGCGAAGCGCGCTTTGAGCGAGGCGCTGACACGGTCACGGGTCACGCCGCGGTTCGCTCCCGGCAACCGAGATGTCGTGGGAGTACACGCAGCTGAGACGCTCATGTAAGCGTGTCGCTCCTTCTTTCCTGCGCTATACGTTGAAGCGGAACTCCACGACGTCGCCGTCCTGCATGACGTAGTCCTTGCCCTCCAGGCGCGCCTTGCCCTTTGCGCGGGCCTCCACGACCGAGCCGGTCTCCACCAGGTCGTCGAAGGAGATGACCTCCGCCTTGATGAAGCCCTTCTCGAAGTCCGTGTGGATGACGCCGGCGGCCTGCGGGGCCTTCCAGCCCTTGCCGATGGTCCAGGCGCGCGCCTCCTTGGGCCCGGCGGTGAGGTACGTCTGTAGCCCGAGGGTGTCGAAGCCGATGCGCGCGAGCTGGTCGAGCCCGGACTCCTCCTGGCCCGTGGAGGCGAGCAGTTCCGCCGCGTCCTCCGGGTCGAGGTCGATGAGCTCGGACTCGATCTTCGCGTCCAGGAAGATCGCCTTCGCCGGGGCGACCAGCGCCTCCAGCTCCGCCTTGCGGGCGGTGTCGGTGAGCACCGCCTCATCGACGTTGAAGACGAAGATGACGGGCTTGGACGTGAGCAGGCCCAGCTCCTTGATCGGGGCCAGATCGATGCCCGACACGGACAGGAGCTGTCCGCGCTCCAGCGCGTCCTGAGCCGCCTTGGCGGTCTCGAGGACGACGGGGTCGGTCTTGCGCCCGCGGACCTCCTTCTCCAGGCGGACGATCGCCTTCTCGAGAGTCTGGAGATCGGCGAGCATGAGCTCGGCGTTGATCGTCTCCAGGTCGCCCTTCGGGTTGATCTCGCCGTCCACGTGGACGACGTCGTCGTCGGCGAAGCCGCGCACGACCTGCGCGATCGCATCGGCCTCGCGGATGTTCGCCAGGAACTGGTTGCCCAGCCCCTCCCCCTCGCTCGCCCCGCGCACGATCCCGGCGATGTCGACGAACGACACCGTGGCCGGGAGGATCCGCTCGCTCCCGAAGATCCCGGCGAGCACGTCCAGCCGCGCGTCCGGGAGGTTCACGACGCCGACGTTCGGCTCGATCGTCGCGAACGGGTAGTTCGCCGCGAGCACGTCGTTCTTGGTGAGGGCGTTGAAGAGGGTGGACTTGCCGACGTTGGGCAGTCCGACGATTCCGATGGTGAGAGCCACGGGGTACGAGTCTACCGGCGCGGGGCCCGCCTCAGGATCCGCGGATCGCGCGATAGGCGACCGTGACGTACGGCATGTCGAGGGTCTCGTTCTCCGCCAGCCCGAGCTCGTCGAAGAGGGCGTCCATCTCCCGCTGGATCCGGTCCTTCTCGTCCGTGGAGGCGGTGATCACATAGCTGCGCGAGCGAGCCATGGCGTGAAGCTCGACACGCGTCATCGCGCGGGTCCACTCCCATCGCCGCTCCTCCACCGGACCGAAAGGATCGGCGACGACCACGCTGTTCTCGGCGATCATCCGCTCGGCGGCGCTGCCGTGCATGATCGCCGTGAGCCGCCGGATCCACGCGACCCGCTCGTCGCGCACGTTCCAGATGAGACCCAGCACGCCACCGGGCCGCACCACGCGCCCGACCTCGCGGGACGCCGCCACCGGCTCCACCCAGTGCCAGGCCTGCCCCATGACGGCGGCGTCGGCGACGGCGTCCGACAGAGGAAGGGCCTCCGCGGTCCCCCGCACCGTGGGCACGGCGGGTGTGCGCGCCCGGAGCGCGGCGAGCATCTGCGGATCGGGGTCGACGGCGGTCACGGTCACGCCGCCGAGCCCGAGCACGCCGCGCGTGAGCTTGCCCGTTCCGGCGCCGATGTCCACGACCGCACGCGGGCCGTCGCCCAGCGGCTCGAGGAGCCAGGCCACGGCCTCCGCCGGGTAATCGGGGCGCCCGGTCTCGTAGCTTCCGCTCTCCGACCCGAAACTCGTCGCGCGCTCCGATCCCATGGCGTCAGCCTACGCGCCGATCCACGGTCACCCGGCGCGCCTGAACGCCGGGCGGGGTCTTCGGACGGAGGCTGGGGACGTGCCCCTGGACTTCACCGCGATCGACTTCGAGACGGCGAACTCCTCCCCCGCATCCGCCTGTTCGGTCGGGCTCGTCCGCGTCCGCGACGGCGAGGTGGTGGCCACGGCGGGCTGGCTGATCCGCCCGCCCGCGGGCCACGACCACTTCCAGGAGTGGAACGTGCGGATCCACGGGATCCAGGCGCATCAGGTCGCCGATGCCCCCGCATGGAGCGATCAGCTCGATCGCCTGTGCGGCTTCGCGGGCGCAGACGTCCTCGTGGCGCACAACGCGGGCTTCGACCTGAACGTGCTCCGGCGCGCCTGTGAGGCGACCGGCGACGCCGTGCCGCCGTATCGTTCGCTGTGCAGTCTGAACGTGGCTCGCCGCGTCTACGACCTCGACTCCTACCGGCTCCCCCGAGCCGCGGCCGCCGCCGGGTTCGGCGAGTTCCCGCACCACGACGCCCTCGCCGATGCACGGGCCTGTGCGCAGATCGTCATCGACGCCGCCCGTCGCAACGACTCCCGCACGATCGAGGAGCTCGCCGACGCGGTCGGCGTCCGGATCGCTCCGGCGCCCGTGCCGGAGCCCGCGCGCGCCGTCGCCTGAGTCCTTCGAGTCCCGATGCCGGTTCTGGGGCGCATCTCGGGGTGATCACCCCCCGAAGCGGACCCCGAAGCCCCGACTGCCGCCCCGAAACCGAGCCGAACCCGCCGATGTCGGTGGCACCGCTCAGGATGGGCGCATGGAAGCAACCATCGTCGTCGTGGCCCTCGTGGCCCTCGCCGTCGGCGCCGGTCTCGGCTGGCTCGCGGCGCGTGCCCGATCCGCGTCCGCGGTGGCCGGGCTCACCGCCGAGGCCGCCGCGCTTCGCGAAGACAGGGATCGCCAGTACGACCTGTATCGGGACGCGGTCGAGCACGCGCGTGAGCAGCAGCGCGTCGCCGCCGATCGAGCGCAGCGCGAGAACGCGGTGCTCACGGCCCTCGCGCCGGTGGCGGAGTCCCTGCAGCAGATGCAGCGGAAGGTCTCCACGCTCGAACAGGACCGCCACGCGCAGTTCGGTGCGCTCAGCGAGCAGCTGCGCCTCGCGCAGGAGTCCGATGCGGCGCTGCGCGCCACGACCGAGTCCCTCGCCGGCGCGCTGCGCTCCAGCGCCACGAGGGGTGTGTGGGGCGAGACGCAGCTCCGCCGCGTGGTGGAGGCGGCGGGGCTGACCCGACACGTGGACTTCGACCTGCAGGCGACGATCACGTCCGATCGTGGCCGGGGCCGCCCGGACATGGTGATCCGCCTGGCCGGCGGCGCGTCGATCGCCGTGGATGCCAAGGTGCCGCTGGACGCCTATCTGGAGGCAAGCGCGCTGTCCGGGACCGACGACGCACGGCGCCGGACGCTCATGCAGCAGCACGTCCGCGCGGTCCGAGCCCACGTCGACGCGCTCGCCAAGAAGGCCTACTGGGGAGGGCTGGATGCCGGGCCCGAGTTCGTCATCTGCTTCCTGCCCACGGAATCGCTCCTGGCCGCCGCCATCGACGAGGATCCGACGCTCCTCGACTACGCCTTCTCGCGCCGTGTGGCCCTCGCCTCACCGGTGAACCTCTGGGCCGTGCTCAAGACCGTCGCCTACACCTGGACCCAGCAGGAGGTGTCTCACGAGGCTCGGGCGCTGCTCTCCCTCGGGACCCAGCTATACGACCGCCTCGGCACGCTCGCGGGGCACGCCGACGACCTCCGGCGGGCACTGGAGCGGACCGTGGACAGCTACAACCGATTCGCCGGATCCCTGGAGAGCCGTGTTCTCGTCACCGCCCGGCGCTTCCCCGGTGTCGACGCCTCCGCCCTCGCCGAGCCGGCCAGGATCACCGACGCGACGCGCCGGTTCAGCGCCGAAGAACTGACCTTCAGCGCAGAAGAACCGAGCGCGGCGTCAGAGGGCGATCAGACGGTTCTGATCACCGCGGACCTCGGGGAGCTCCGCACGAGGCTGGACCCGGCGGACCCGGGTGACGAGGAGAACCGATACCACGCGGCGGACGACCACGGGGCGAACGACCTGACGAGTGCCGGGGAGTCGGGTCAGGAGTCGGAGCAGATCACGCCCCGCCGGGAACGAGACTGAGGAGGGCGATCACTGCGCCGGAGAAGAGCACGAACGCACCGATCATCCACCAGGCGCTGATCTCCTGGCCCTCGGGCCTGCGGACGCGGAAAAGCACATCGGGCCGACGCGCCGCGTCCATCTCGATGACGGTGACGGTGCCGGTGTCGGTGACCGAGGTCTGCCGGTACACGTTCTCGGAAGCCATCCGTTCGCCCCTCTCGTCGCGCGCGACCGGAGCCCTCCCGATGCGCTGCAGGCGGGACCTATTGTGCCAGGCTCAGCCGGGAAGTCCCCGCGCCACGATGTGAAGGCTGTTTCGGCTCGATAACGATGCCGCGGACGACCGACCGGCGATCACCGACTCGTTCGGCTCCCCGGCCGGCCTCGATCACTCCCCGACGATGCGCCGTACCGGCTCAGAGCCACTTGGAGACGAGGTGCTCCGAGGCGATGCGGCGCAGCGTCCCGGAGTGGCTGCGCAGCACGATGCTCTCGGTGTAGAGGTAGCCGCCCTCGCGGCGCACGCCCGCCACGAGCTGCCCGTCCGTCACGCCCGTCGCGACGAAGATCGTGTTGTTGCCGCGGACGAGGTCGTCGGCCTCGTAGACCTTGTCCATGTCGAGACCGGCATCGATGCCGCGCTGGCGCTCCTCGTCGTCCCGCGGCCACAGCCGCCCCTGGATGTGCCCGCCGAGGGCCTTGATCGCGCAGGCGGTGACGATGCCCTCGGGGCTGCCCCCGATGCCGACGCACATGTCGGTGCGCGCACCATGCCGGGCCGCGTTGATCCCCCCGGCGACGTCGCCGTCGCTCATCAGGCGGGTCCCGGCACCGGCTTCACGGATCTCGCGGATGAGGTCGTCGTGTCGCGGACGGTTGAGGACCGAGACGACGATCTCCTCCACTGGCTTCTCCAGCGCGGCGGCGAGACGACGGATGTTCTCGCCGATCGGGAGGCGGATGTCCACGACGCCGACGCCGGCGGGACCCGTGACCAGCTTGTCCATGTAGAAGATGCTCGACGCATCGAGCATCGTGCCCCGGTCGGACACCGCGATGACCGACAGGGCGTTCTGGCGTCCGGCGGCGGTCAGAGAGGTCCCGTCGATCGGATCCACGGCGATGTCGTATCCGGGCCCGCGCCCGGTGCCGACCTGCTCGCCATTGAAGAGCATCGGGGCGTTGTCCTTCTCCCCCTCGCCGATCACGACGCGGCCGTCGAAGTCGACCGTCCCGAGGAACGCCCGCATGGCGTCGACGGCGGCGCCGTCCGCGGCCTCCTTGGCGCCGCGCCCGATGAACGGCACCGCCCGGATCGCCGCCGCCTCCGTCGCACGCACCAGCTCCAGGGCCAGGTTGCGGTCGGGACGCAGGGGGCTCAGCTCCGCAGAGGAGGACGAATCGGCAGGGGCGGTCTTCTCGACGGGGGTCACCATGCCGCCAGCCTAGAAGCAGAGCGCGCAGGGATCGCGGCTTTTGCGCCCACGTCGACCGAAAGAAACACGCTTCTTTCGCGCACCGAAGTTCTGACGGTTCGACGGCGTCCGAAACGGATCGGATCACGCGGATCTGCGGCGATAGAGTGGCACTGACCCCGTCGCTCAGCACAGGAGATGCCATGCCCGTTGCCACCCCGGATCAGTACGCAGAGATGCTCGATCGCGCGAAGGCGGGCGGATTCGCCTACCCCGCGTTCAACGTCTCCAGCTCGCAGACGATCCACGCCGTCCTGCAGGGCCTCACCGAGGCCGGATCGGACGGCATTATCCAGGTGACGACCGGAGGCGCCGACTACTTCGCCGGGCACACCGTGAAGGCCCGCGCCACCGGCGCCCTCGCCTTCGCGAAGTACGCGACCGAGGTGGCGAAGTCGTACCCGGTCACGGTCGCGCTGCACACGGACCACTGCCCGAAGGACGCGCTGGCCGGCTTCGTCGAGCCGCTCATCGCCGCCTCCGAGGAAGAGGTCAAGGCCGGCCGCAACCCCATCTTCCAGTCGCACATGTGGGACGGCTCGGCGGTGCCGCTCGCCGAGAACATCGAGATCGCCAAGGATCTCCTCCCCCGCATGAAGAACATCAACGCGATCCTCGAGGTCGAGATCGGCGTCGTCGGCGGCGAGGAGGACGGCGTCCGTCACGAGGGCTCGAACGACGCGCTCTACACGACCTTCGCCGACGTCGACCAGGCCGTCCAGGCCCTCGGTCTGGGCGAGCACGGGCGCTACATCGCGGCGCTCACCTTCGGGAACGTGCACGGCGTGTACAAGCCGGGCAACGTCAAGCTGCGCCCGGAACTGCTCGGCGACATCCAGGCCCAGGTCGCGGAGAAGTACGGTACCGACGCGAAGCCCCTCGACCTCGTCTTCCACGGCGGCTCGGGCTCGACGGACGAGGAGATCGCCCTGGCGGTCGCCAACGGCGTCATCAAGATGAACATCGACACCGACACGCAGTACGCCTTCACCCGCTCGATCGCGGGCTATATGTTCTCCCACTACGACGGTGTGCTGAAGGTCGACGGCGAGGTGGGCAACAAGAAGCTCTACGACCCCCGCGCCTGGGGCAAGGTCGCCGAGACCGCGATGGCCGCACGGGTCGTCGAGTCGACCCGTCAGCTCGGCTCGTACGGCCAGTCCCAGAGCTGAGTTCGCGTGCCGCTGCAGCGGCGCCGACCGACCTGATCCCGGAGAGCCGGGACCACCGCGCCGCCGGATCACCCGGCGGCGCGGTGTCGTTCATCCCCCGACCTTCGCCCCCGTCGCGTCCACCACCCACCACACGTCCTGAACGCTCTGCCCGGCGACGTCCCCGGCCGCCGCGTCCCCGGCGAAGGTGTACAGCGGCCACCCGTCCAGCGTGATCCGCTTCTTCCCGTCCGGGGCGTCGATCGTGCCCAGCTCACCCGTGATCCCGTCCCCCACCGGCTCGGATCCGGCGGCGAGGATCGGCGGCCAGTTGCCGAGGCACGCACCGGTGCACGCGCTCTCGACCGCGCCCTGGGTGTCCTTGTCGAACACGTACGCCGTCATTCCGTCGGCGGTCACGACGATCTCCCCGAGCGCCGTCTCGGCGAGCATGAGGTCCGCACCCGAGGAGGGGGCGTCGCCGTACCCGCCGGCATCCGAGGCCGGAGGCGCCGAGGTCTCCGCCGCTCCCGGCGAGCCGCAGCCCGCCAGGAGCATTCCGAGGGCGAGCGCCCCGATCGCGAGTGTCCTGCGCATGATCTCGTCCTTCCCGCGCTCCGCCGTGAAGCGTCACCGGTGAAACGAGACGACACGGCCCGCGGTTCATCCGATCCGCTCGGTCTCCAGGTCCTGGCGCAGGATGACATCGCCGGCGGCGTTGCGGACCTCCACCGCTCGGATGTCCGGCAGCCGTTCGGCGACGCCGGCGGACACCCGCGCGGTACGGCCCGGTTCCACCGTCCACGTGGACAGTTCCGTCGCCGCGCCGGAGGCGTCGATCACCGTGAGCACGTAGGTCCAGCCGGCATCGGGCGCATTCGCCCCGTACGCGCACTCCATGTCGATCCGTGTGCCCCAGGCGACCGGTGTCAGCTCGACCGTGGCCGTGACCGGCACGGAGACCGCCGGCTCCAGAGCGACGGACACCGCGGGGTGCGGGCTCAGGGCGACGAGGGCGATCGGCACGGCCACGGCCACCGCGGCGGCGACGGCCGCGGCCGCCCAGACGAGGCGCTGTCGGCGACGCCGTCGCGCCCGGGCGATCTCACGGAGCCGATCGGCGGCGGGGTCCCGCGGCGCGGCGCCCAGGCTCTCCGCCCGCTCGGCGGGGATCCGGGAGAGCAGTCCGACCACCGGAGTGAGCTCGGACACCGCGGTCCGGCACCGCGCGCAGTGCGCCAGGTGCGCCTCGAACCGGGATCGGTCCGCGGCGGACAACGCCCCCATCGCATAGGCGGCGTCCCAGGTCGCGTAGCGTTCGTGTTCCCCGCTCACCGGGTCACCCCTCTCTCCTGCAGTGCCAGTCGCAGCGCTCTCAGTCCGTAGTGCATGCGCGACTTCACGGTCCCCTTCGGGATCCCGAGCTCGCCCGCGATCTCCTCCACGCTGCGCCCGCCGAAGTAGCCCGCGACGATGACGGCCCGGTGCTCCGCGCTCAGCGCGGCGAGCGCGTCCTCGATGAGCAGAGCGTCGATGAGGCGGTCCGTGTCGTCCGGCGCGGTGCCCTCGGGCACCTCCGGAACCGCGCGCTCGTGGCGGCGCCGGGCGCTCCGGGCCTCGTCGATCACGAGATGGCGGGCGACGGTCAGCATCCAGGCGCGCGAGGTGGCCGCCTCCTGCTCCAGGATCCTCGGCGTCCGCCACGCCCTCAGCAGCGTCTCCTGGACGACGTCGTCCGCCGACGACGCGTTGCCGGTCAGATGCACGACGTAGCGCCGGATGGGCCCGGCGTGCACGTCGTAGAGCGCCGCGAGCCGTTCGTCGTCTTCCACAGTCCGCCTCCCTCTGTGACACGAGACGGAAGCGCCGGCGGTTCATCTGAACCCGGACGCGGTGTGCGTCGTTCTCTCAGTATGGACGCGATGACGCCGCTGGAGGCCGCCTCGTTCGCCGGACTGCCGCTGCATCCGCTGCTGGTGCATGCCGCGGTCGTCCTCACCCCGCTGACCGCGATCGCGCTCATCGTCTGCGCGCTGTGGCCCGCCGCACGACGCCGTGTGGGTGCGGCACTGCCGGCGGCGGCCGTCCTCGTGGCCGTGCTCATCCCGCTCACGGCGGCGACCGGCGGGTCCCTCGCCGACACCGTCGGCCGCGCCCCGGCGGTCCAGCGTCACGAGGCGCTCGCGCTCATGCTCATCCCCTGGGCGATCTCGCTGGCCCCGACCGGGATGGCCGTGTGGATCGCGGACCGCCGTCGGCCCGACCCGTCGGAGGAGAGTGCCGCCTGGCCCCGTCCCGTGCGGGTGGTGATCGCGGCGGCCGCGCTCGTCAGCGCGATCGGGACCCTCGTCCTGGTGATCCTGACCGGCGATGCGGGCGCCCGCGCGGTGTGGGAGGGGAGCGTCTGAGCGGCCGTCCGCACCCGCGCCGGCCCTCCGCGCGGTCAGCGGGTCGAGGCACCGCCGAGGTACGCCAGGAAGGCCGGGTCGCCCAGCAGGGCGACGCTGAGGCAGATCGACGCGAGGACCGTCGACACCACGGCCCCGACGAGCGGGACCCACCACGAGGTGCGCCCACGGCGGAGACGAGTCACCGCCCACGCCGCGGTCGCGGTCCACCCGACGATGAGCACGATCGATGCGATCGTCGCCCACAGCCGCCCCTGCTCGTAGTTCGTGAACTCGCCGTCGATGCCGAGGATCCGCATGCTCTCGCTCATCAGCCGCGACACGTCGGAGTACGAGATCACGGACATGATCACGTTGACCAGCCCGTAGGCGAGGAGCGCGATGGTGATCAGTCGATCCGCCGGCCGCGGCGTGCGCGCAGCGGCCCTGTCGGTCGGGGCCGGTGCCGCGGTCGCCGGGGCGGCAGTGGCGGGCGCCACCGTGGCTGCTGGGGGCGGTGTCACCTCCTCGGGCAGGCCTGCGCGACGGCGCTGCTCCTCCGGGGTGGCGTACTCGCCGTACTGGGGTCGGGGATCGGACACCCCGACATCGTAGCCGTGGTGGCCTGTGCACCCGCTCGACCGGCCGGGCCGGAAAAGAAGAATGCCCCGGGGGCTGGGGACTCCCGGGGCTCAGGGATCAGGAGCGCTGGGGACGCTGACCCTCCCGTGGACGCGATTACGACGTCGTGCGACCAAGGATAGCGCTCTCCTCATTCCTGCACGAGAGCCAGGAATTCAGATAGTGAACTGCCCGCGCCCCGACAGCCCGGCGGTGCCCAGCGCGACCGACAGCTGGCGCGCCGCATCCTGCAGTCGCGCGATCACGTCCTCGCCCACGGGATGCTCTCCGTCGGCCCGGACCGAGATCGCGAGGGAGGCTATGATCCCCGGAGCGAGCACCGGCACCGCGAGACACGTGAACCCGAGCGCGTATTCCCCCCGTTCGACCGTCCAGCGGCGCGAGCGTTCGAGCTGCTCCAACAGCCGCTCACGGTCGCTGATGGTCCGCGGGGTGAGCTCTGCCAGGGGGTGCCGCGCCAGGTAGTCCATGCGCTCGTCCTGCGGCAGGACCGACAGGATCTGCTTTCCCAGGGCGGTCGCATGCGCACCGTCCTGCATGCCGACCCACAGCTCCACCCGCGGGTCGTGGTCCACGTCGACGATGTCCACGAGATGCACCTCGCCGTCGTCGAAACGGGACAGGTACGCCGTCGCGCCGACATCCTCGGCCACCTGCCGCAGCGCCGCACGCACCTGAGCGAGGAAGACGCCGCGCGCCGGCGCCGCGTCCTGGAACGCCGGGAAGCGCGCGCCGAGGACGAGGCCGTCGGGCTCGGTCGCGAGGTAGCCCTCGTGGATCAGCGTCCGCACGAGGTTGTATGTCGTCCCCGGGGTGAGGCCGGTCGCCTGGGCCAGCAGCTTGACCGGGATCGGCCGCGGCGAGTTCGCGACGATGTCGACCAGGCGCAGCGCCCGTTGCACGGATCCGATCAGCGTCGGTTCGGATCCGTCGGCGCTCATCGGAGTCGTCCGCCCAGCGCGCGGTCGTCGCGCTGGCCCGACACGTCCTGACGCAGTTCCTTCGGCAAGGAGAACATCAGGTCCTCCTCGGCGGTGCGGACCTCGTCGACATCGCCGTATCCCGCCTCCGCGAGCGCGTCCAGCACCTCCCGCACGAGGACCTCGGGGACGGAGGCCCCGCTCGTCACGCCGACGGTCGTCACGCCGTCCAGCCACTCCTGGCGGACCTCGTCGGCGTAGTCGACGCGGTAGGCGGCGCGGGCCCCGTACTCCAGCGCGACCTCGACGAGGCGGACGCTGTTGGAGGAGTTCGCGGATCCGACGACGATCACCAGATCGGCGTCCTTGGCGACCTTCTTGATCGCGACCTGCCGGTTCTGCGTCGCGTAGCAGATGTCGTCGGAGGGCGGATCGTGGAGCTCGGGGAACCGGGCGCGGAGCCGGTTCACCGTCTCCATCGTCTCGTCCACGGACAACGTCGTCTGCGACAGCCACACGACCTTGGAGGGGTCGCGCACCTCGACGGTGTCCGCCTCGTCCGGGGAGTTCACGATGGTGACGTGCTCGGGAGCCTCCCCCGCGGTGCCCTCGACCTCCTCGTGCCCGTCGTGGCCGATGAGGAGGATCTCGTAGTCGTCGCGGGCGAAGCGCACGGCCTCTCGGTGGACCTTGGTGACCAGCGGGCACGTGGCGTCGATGGCGTGCAGGCCCCGATCCGCGGCGGCGTTCACGACGGCGGGAGAGACGCCGTGCGCGCTGAAGACGACGTGCGCCCCCTCGGGGACCTCGTCGACCTCGTCGACGAAGATCGCGCCCTGGGCCTCGAGCTCGGTGACGACGTGGATGTTGTGCACGATCTGCTTGCGCACGTACACCGGTGCGCCGAACCGCTGCAGCGCCTTCTCGACGGCGACGACCGCGCGGTCCACGCCCGCGCAGTACCCCCGGGGCGCGGCCAGCAGCACCCGCTTGTGTCCGTCCACGGGGATATCCTGAAGACGCGCCCGCTCGGCGCGGCGCTCGCGCGGCACCCGCGGCACGGGGAGCGCAACAGCAGTCGAAGTCACAATGCCGATCCTACCGGCGCTTCCCCCGAGGAGGACCTGGACATGACCTCCTTCGAGGCCGCGCACGTGCCCGGCGAGCCGCCGCCCGCCGACGCCGTCGCCCCGCGCGACTCCACGCCGGACGCCCCCACGTCGGTCGCCCGCCTCAACGCCACGATCCGCGACTTCGTCGCGCGATGGAACACCGTCTGGGTCGAGGGGGAGATCACCTCCTGGAACTTCCGCGGCGGCAACGTCTTCGCCCGGCTCAAGGACACCCGCTCCGACGCACAGATCTCGATCCGCATCTGGTCCAGCGTCCGGGCGCGCATCCCGTCCGACCTCGGCGTGGGCGACCACGTCGTCGCGGCCGTGAAGGCGGACTACTTCGTCAAGGCGGGCGACTTCAGCTTCGCCGTCTCGATGATGAAGCACGTCGGCCTGGGCGATCAGCTCGAGCGGCTGGAGCGGCTGCGGGTCCAGCTGCGACAGGAGGGCCTGTTCGACGCGTCCCGCAAGAGGGCGATCCCCTTCCTCCCGCACGTCATCGGTCTCATCACGGGTGAGAACTCCGACGCGGAGAAGGACGTGCACCGCAACGCCGAGCTGCGCTGGCCGCACGTGCGGTTCCGCACCGTGCACGCCGCCGTCCAGGGCGATCGATGCGTGCCGGAGACGCTCGCGGCGCTGAAGCGGCTCGACGCCGACCCGGAGGTCGACGTGATCATCGTCGCCCGCGGCGGCGGGGATCCGCAGACGCTCCTGGGCTTCAGCGACGAACGCCTGATCCGCGCCGTCGCTGCCGCCACGACGCCCGTGGTCAGCGCCATCGGGCACGAGAACGACCACCCGCTGCTGGACGACGTGGCGGACCTGCGCGCCTCGACCCCGACCGACGCCGCCAAGCGCGTCGTCCCCGACGTCGGCGAGCAGCGTGCGCTCGTGGCGCAGCTGCGCGCCCGGGCGACGACGCGGCTGACCCAGCGCCTGACGCACGACATCGCGCAGTTGGAACAGCTCCGCTCCCGCCCCGTGCTGCGCTCTCCGGAGCCGTTGATCGAGCGTCGCGCGCAGGAGATCCACCTGCTCGTGGCCCGCGGGCGCGACGCCGTCGTCCGGGGCGTCGACCATGGTTCGCGGCGCACGGCCGAGCTGCGCGCGTCTCTGCGGGCGCTCTCCCCCGCCGCGACGCTGGCACGCGGCTATGCGATCGCGCACCGGGAGGGCGGCGTGATCCTCCGTGACGCTGCCCAGGCCCCGGCCGGCACCCGCATCACGGTGACGCTCGACCACGGCTCCGTCGATGCCGTGTCCGAGGGGGAACGACCGGAGGCACCCGCCACAGAGGCGGGCTCCGCCCCGGATCGGATGTCCGAACCGCGCCGGTAGGATGAAGGGGTGAGCGCGAGCGAGGAGTTCGAGACCGCCCCGGCGGGCGGCACCGCCGACCCCGCCACCCTCACCTTCGAGCAGGCCCGCGACGAGCTCGTGCGTGTCGTGGCCGAGCTCGAGCAGGGCGCTCCGACCCTCGAGCACTCGCTGGCGCTGTGGGAGCGTGGCGAAGCGCTGGCCGCGCGCTGCGAGGAGTGGCTTCTCGGAGCCAAGCGCCGGCTCGAATCGGCCAGGGAAGGCGCGAACGGGCAGGTGTCCGCGTCGTGAGCCGCTCCTCCCGCGGATCCTCCGCCCCCGTCGTCGCCGAGCTCGGCCGCCCCGAGACCCCCCAGGAGACGGCGGACCGCAAGGCCGCCTCCTCCGCCGCGTACCGGTCGAGCCAGACGTTCCGCAACCTCCTGGCCGCCATGCTGGTGACCCTCGGGGTCGTCCTCGTGATCGTCTTCATCGTCCCCCGCGGCGAGCCCGGCGAGCGCCCGCCGATCGACCTCGCCGCCATCGCGAAGGACGCGGAGACCGCCGTCGGCGGTCCGGTCGTCGTGCCCGAGGTGCCGAAGAACTGGCGGGTGAACAAGGCCGAGCTCTCCGGCGGCGCGTACACCGTCTGGGACGTGACGATGGCTCCCACCGGCGACACGGCGCGCGGCTTCGCCCGGATCGCTCAGGCGATCGATGCCGAACCGGCCTGGGCCGCGATTCCCCTCAACGGGGCCTCCCCCAAGGACCGGGTCACGATCGAGGGGCGCGAATGGGAGGTCTTCACGATCGCCCGCCCCGCGGACAACGGCAACGTCTCGTACGCGCTCGGCGCACCCGCCGGGGACGACTACGTGCTGATCTACGGGTCGCTCAGCGCCGACGACGCCGCCCGGATCGCGAAGGGACTGGAACCACAGCTCGCGCAGATCGACGCGCGTCAGGAGGATGAATGACGACTCAGCTCACCCCGGACCAGGCGTGGCAGGAGATGCTCGAGGGAAACCGTCGCTTCGTCGCCGGCCGCCCGGAGCACCCGCACCAGGACGTGGGCAAGCGTCACGAGCTCGCGGAGGGACAGGCGCCCATGGCGACCCTGTTCGGCTGCGCGGACTCCCGCCTCGCCGCCGAGATCATCTTCGACAAGGGCCTCGGCGACCTGTTCGTGGTCCGCAACGCCGGCCAGGTCCTCGGCGAGTCGATCGTGGCGAGCCTGGAGTACGCGGTGGAGATCCTGCGGGTCCCGCTGATCGTCGTGCTCGCGCATGACAGCTGCGGCGCCGTGCGCGCCGCGATCGACGGGACGGCGATCGACGCCGCCCCGCTCCCCCCGCACATCTGGCGCCTCATCGCCCCGATCGTGCCCGCCGCGCGCAAGGTCGTCGCGGCGACCGGTGTCACCCGTCCCGACGAGATCGACGCCGAACTGGTGGGCCGAGAGCACCTGCGCAACACGGTCGCCGACCTGATCCAGTCCTCCGAGCTGATCAGCGCCGCCGTGGCCGAGGGACGCCTCGGGATCGTCGGCGCGAACTACCGGCTCGCCGAGGGCACGGCCGTGCCCATCGTGTCGGTCGGCCTCGCCGACGACACGGCGCTCGACGCCCCGCGCTGATCCCGGCGCCCTGAGTCATCCCCCTTCCGTCACCCCGTCACAACTGGAGGAACAGCAAGTGACCGACACCCAGCACACCGGCGCGGACGATCAGTTCCGCATCGAACACGACACCATGGGCGAGGTGGGCGTGCCCGTCAACGCGCTCTACGGGGCGCAGACCCAGCGCGCGGTGGAGAACTTCCCGATCTCCGGGAAGGGGCTGGAGTCCGCGCAGATCGCCGCCCTCGCGCGCATCAAGAAGGCCGCCGCCCTCGCGAACAAGGAGCTCGGCACGCTCGACGGCGCGATCGCGGACGCCATCGCCCAGGCAGCGGACGAGGTCGCCTCGGGCCGCCACGACGGCGAGTTCCCCGTCGACACCTACCAGACCGGGTCCGGCACGTCCTCGAACATGAACATGAACGAGGTGCTGGCGACGCTCGCGACGCGCATCCTCGGCGCGACCGTGCACCCCAACGACCACGTCAACGCGTCGCAGTCCTCGAACGACGTGTTCCCGACCTCCGTGCACATCGCCGTCACCCAGGCGCTCATCGACACGCTGATCCCGTCCCTCGACCACCTGGCCGTCGCCCTTGAGGCGAAGGCGGAGCTGTGGAAGGACGTCGTCAAGTCCGGCCGCACCCACCTCATGGACGCGACGCCGGTCACCCTCGGCCAGGAGTTCGGCGGCTACGCGCGTCAGATCCGCCTCGGCATCGAGCGTGTCCAGGCCGCGCTCCCCCGGGTCGCCGAGGTGCCGCTGGGCGGCACCGCCGTCGGCACCGGCATCAACACCCCGCTCGGCTTCCCGCAGAAGGTCATCGCGCTGCTGGCCGCCGAGACCGAGTTGCCGATCACCGAGGCCAAGGACCACTTCGAGGCCCAGGCGAACCGCGACGGCCTCGTCGAGACGTCCGGCGCGCTGCGCACGATCGCAGTGTCGCTGACGAAGATCAACAACGACCTGCGCTGGATGGGCTCCGGCCCCAACACGGGTCTCGGCGAGCTGCACATCCCCGACCTGCAGCCGGGCTCCTCGATCATGCCGGGCAAGGTCAACCCGGTGGTGCCGGAGGCCGTCCTCATGGTCTGCGCCCGCGTCATCGGCAACGACGCGACCGTGGCGTGGGCCGGCGCCTCCGGGTCCTTCGAGCTGAACGTCGCGATCCCGGTCATGGGCACGGCACTGCTCGAGTCGATCCGACTGCTCTCCAACGCGGTGCGCGTCCTCGCGGACAAGACCGTGGACGGCCTGGAGGCCAACGTCGAGCGCGCCGCCGCCTTCGCCGGCATGTCGCCGTCGATCGTGACGCCGCTGAACAAGGTGATCGGCTACGAGGCGGCCGCGAAGATCGCCAAGCACGCCGTCGCCAAGGGCATCACGGTGCGCGACGCGGTGATCGACCTCGGCTACGTCGAGCGCGGCGAGATCACCGAAGAGGTGCTCGACCAGAAGCTCGACCTGCTCTCCATGACGCACGCCGGCTGACAACCCGCTTCCGCGGATGCCGCGGTCCTTCGGGGCCGCGGCATCCGTCGTCTCCGGGCCTGTCCGTTCCCCCTCCCCCTCCCCCCTGGCTCCGCCCCTGTCCCGATCTGCACACTTCGTCCCGATCTGCACAGGAGAACCCGGCGAAGGTGTGCAGATCGGGCTCGAGTGTGCAGATCGGGGCACGAGCTTCCTCCTCCACCTCACGGCGATCCTCCACGTTGTCCACCGATCGTGCGACCGTCCTCTCTCGGCGGTCGGGATGCGGCAGCGTGACAGGCATGCTCTCCGCGCCGCTCACGCTCGCCCGCCTCGGCGGCGTCGCCCGAGGAACACAGCTCCAAGCTCTCGGCTTCACCCGCCGAATGTTGTCGCGGTTGGTCGCCGAGGGCGAGATCATCCGGATCCGTGACGGCGTCTTCGCGGTGCCGTCCGTGGCGGATGACCTCCGGACGGCGATCGCGCACGGAGGCGCACCGACGTGCGTCAGCGAACTGCGGAGGCGAGGGATCTGGGTGCTGTCCGACTCCACCAGCCTCCACGTGTGGATGGGAGCTGCCCGGCACGTGCACCCCCATGCCGATTGTGACTGTCGATCGCACTACTATCGGGGTCGTCCCCCGCTCGGGCGCGCCGATCTGCCGACGGCTTTGGTGCATCTCCATCGGTGCGAAGGCGACGAGGCCTTCTTCGCCGCCTTCGAGTCGGCGTGGCGGATGAGCCTGCTATCGCGTGCGGCGCGCAGCCGCATCCGTGCCGCTCTCCCGGCTCGGGCACGGTGGCTCGTGGACCTCGCCCGCGGCGATGCGGACAGCGGTCTGGAGTCGCTCCTTCGCCTGCGCCTGCACATCCTGGGGATCCCGGTGGAGTGTCAGGTCCGTATCGACGGCGTCGGCGTCGTGGACGTCGTCGTCGGCGGCCGTCTCATCCTGGAGGCCGACGGGAAGGAGAACCACGACGACTCGGCCCACCGTCACCGGGATCGGAGCCGCGACGCTGTGGCCTCCCGGCTCGGATACGAGACCCTGCGGTTCGACTACGCGCAGATCATCCATGACTGGCCCACGGTCCAGGCCGCGATCCTCGGAGCTCTCCGCCGTCTCCAGGACTATCGGTGACCCCTTTCACGGTCCCTCTCCCGACTCGTCTCTCTCTCCCTCCCCCCCCCCCCCCCCCCCGATCTGCACACATCTGCCCGATCTGCACACGAATACTCATGAACCGTGTGCAGATCGGGACAAGGTGTGCAGATCGGGACCGGGATGAGGCCAGGATGAGGCCGGGATGGACGCCGGCAGACGGTCCGCAGCGGGCGGCAGACGGTCAGCAGCAGCGGGCGCCCGGATCCGCGTCCTGCGCGGCGTAGTGTCGCCGCCAGAACTCGCGCTCCGTCATCGGAACGCGGTCCGGATGCGCCGCGCGCTGATGCGCCAGGTAGGCCGCGTACCGCGACTGACCGGTCACGCCGTTGACGTACCAGGCCACCGCCCGCCACGCGCGCCGCAGCCCCTCGACCGCGCGCCGGGCCGGACCGCGGGCGTCCCCTCCCACGGTCACCCGCGAAGCCACGCCGTCCCTGGCTGAGGCCGCGGGTCCACGCCTTCCGGGGCCGACGCCGTGCGGGGCCGACGCCGCACGGGCGCCCGGCGCCGCATCGTGCACACCGATCATGTCAGTGCCCCTGGACCGGCTTCAGCTCGTCCGGCAGCGCGTCCCATTGCTTCTGCACGGCGCGCTCCTCGCGGGAGGCGATGAGGCCCGCCGCCCCGAAGCGACGCGACGGGACCGCCGGATCCTCGTGATCGATGACCTCCGTGCCGCGGAACGCCTGGATCACCCGCCAGACCGACATCGCGATCACGATGAGGGTGAGCACGAGGAACACGATCGACAGCGTCCCCTGCACCACGGTGTTGCGCACGACCGCCTCCATCGCCTGGACCGTGCCCGCGGTCCCGAAGCTCGTCTCGCCCGCCTCCAGCGCCCCGCGGAACGCGAAGTGCTGAGCCCAGTAGCCCACCGCCGGCACCGGGGAGAAGATCTTGTACAGCGACGCGGTGACGGTCACCACCGTCACGAATGCGAGCGGGACGACCACCACCCAGAGCACCCCGAACGTGCGCCGGCGGGCGACGATCGTGAGCACCACCGCGAGCGCGATCGCGGCCAGCAGCTGGTTCGCGATCCCGAACAGCGGGAACAGGGTGTTGATGCCGCCGAGCGGATCCGTGACGCCCATGATCAGCACCGCACCCCACCCGGCCACCATGACCGCCGTGCAGATCCACGCCCCGGCCCGCCAGGACGTGTCCTTGAAGCGCGGGATGACGTTCCCGATCGAGTCCTGCAGCATGAAGCGCGCGACCCGGGTGCCGGCGTCCACGGCGGTCAGGATGAACAGCGCCTCGAACATGATCGCGAAGTGGTACCAGAACGCCATCATCCCGGTGCCGCCGATCCACTGCTGCATGATGTGCGCGAGGCCGAGGGCGAGAGTCGGTGCACCGCCGGTGCGGGAGATGATCGACTCCTCCCCCACGTTCGCCGCGGTCGTGGAGAGCATCTCCGGCGTCAGGTTCACGCCGGCGAGCCCGAGCCCGTTCACGAACTGCACGGCGCCTTCGATCGTGCCGAGCGTCGCCGCCGGGGACGAGTTCATGGCGAAGTAGATGCCCCGGTCGATCGACACCGCCGCGACGAGGGCCATGATCGCGACGAACGACTCCATCAGCATTCCGCCGTAGCCGATGAAGCGGGTCTGCTTCTCCTTCTCGACCATCTTCGGCGTCGTGCCCGAGGCGATCAGCGCATGGAACCCGCTGAGCGCCCCGCACGCGATCGTGACGAACAGGAACGGGAACAGGGGGCCCGACCACACCGGTCCCGTCTCGCCGCCGGCGAACTCGCTGAAGGCCGGGACGGAGATCTCCGGCCGGACGAAGACGATCGCCACGGCGAGCGCCACGATCACGCCGATCTTCATGAACGTCGAGAGGTAGTCGCGCGGGGCGAGCAGGATCCAGACCGGCAGGACCGCCGCGATGAAGCCGTAGATGATGATGGCCCATGCGATGGTCAGGCGCTCCTGATGGAAGATCGCTTGTCCCCAGTCGGTGGCCGCCACCGCGCCGCCGCCGACGATGGCGGCGATGAGGAGCACGAACCCGATGATCGACACCTCGGTGATCCGTCCGGGTCGGATCCAACGCAGATACACGCCCATGAACAGCGCGATGGGGATCGTCATGCTCACCGAGAAGACGCCCCACGGGCTCTCCCCGAGCGCGTTGACGACGACGAGGGCGAGGATCGCCGTGATGATGATCATGATGAGCAGCGTCGCGAGGATCGCGGCGGCTCCGCCGAAGCGCCCGAGCTCGTCGCGCGCCATCTGTCCCAGGGAGCGCCCGCCGCGCCGCATCGAGAAGAACAGCACCAGGTAGTCCTGCACGGCGCCGGCGAGCACCACGCCGACGATGATCCAGATGGTCCCCGGCAGATAGCCCATCTGCGCCGCGAGGACGGGGCCGACCAGCGGCCCGGCGCCGGCGATCGCCGCGAAGTGGTGCCCGAACAGCACGCGGCGGTCGGTGGCGACGTAGTCCTTCCCGTCCGCCTTGGCCTCCGCGGGCGTCGCGCGGCGGTCGTCCGGTCGCGTGAGCCGCCGCTCGATGTACTTCGAGTAGAAGCGGTAGAAGATCAGGTAGGTCGCGACTGCGGCGAAGACGAACCAGATGGCGTTCACCGTCTCGCCGCGGACGATCGCGAGCATCGTCCACGCCACGCCGCCGACCAGGGCGATGAGCGCCCAGACGACGATCTTCACGGGTGTCCACCGCGGCTTCTCGTCGACCGCGACCGGGGGAAGACTCCGTTCCGCCGTGTCTGCTCTCTGCATGATCTGAACTCCTTCGTCCGCGTCCTGCTGCATCGACGCTAACCCGGACGACCGCTCACGCGCATCCGACGCGGCGGGAACGGCCGGGCCGGGACGACGAGGGGCCGCCGGGATGTTCCGGCGGCCCCTCGTCGTCGGATCAGCTGAGCTCGCCGCCCTCCAGGAGCTCGGTGACGAGCGCGGCGATCGCCGAACGCTCGGACCGCTGCAGGGTCACGTGCCCGAACAGCTCGTGCCCCTTGAGCGTCTCGATCACGCTGGCGACGCCGTCGTGGCGGCCGACGCGGAGGTTGTCGCGCTGGCCGACGTCGTGGGTGAGCACGACGCGCGAGTTCTGCCCCATCCGGCTGAGCACCGTGAGCAGGACGTTGCGCTCCAGCGACTGCGCCTCGTCCACGATCACGAAGGCGTCGTGCAGGGACCGCCCGCGGATGTGGGTGAGCGGAAGGACCTCCAGGATGCCGCGCTCGACCACCTCGTCGATGACGTTGGTCGACACCACCGATCCGAGGGTGTCGTAGACGGCCTGGCCCCAGGGGTTCATCTTCTCGCCCTGGTCACCGGGGAGGTAGCCGAGCTCCTGCCCGCCGACGGCGAACAGCGGCCGGAAGACGATGATCTTCCGCTGCTGCTGCCGCTCCAGCACCGCCTCGAGACCGGCGCAGAGCGCCAGAGCCGACTTGCCGGTCCCGGCCCGCCCGCCGAGGGAGACGATGCCGACCTCGGGGTCCAGGAGCAGATCGATCGCGATGCGCTGCTCGGCGGAGCGCCCGTGCAGCCCGAACACCTCGCGGTCTCCGCGGACGAGCGCGAACTCCCCGTCCCCGGTGACCCGGCCCAGGGCCGAGCCGCGTTCGGAGTGGATGATGAGGCCGGTGTTGACCGGCAGGCCCGTCACCTGGTCGCTGGATCCGACCTCGCTCTCGTACAGGTCGCTGATCTCGTCCCCGGAGAGGTCGATCGGGGCGATGCCGGTCCAGCCCGAGTCCACGGCCTGCTCGGCGAGGTACTCCTCGGCGTTGATGCCGAGCGAGGCCGCCTTCACCCGCATCGGGAGGTCCTTCGAGACCACCGTCACGTCCTGGCCGTCCTGCGCGAGGTGCATGGCGACCGAGAGGATGCGGCTGTCGTTGTCGCCGAGGCGGATCCCGCTGGGGAGCACGGACTGATCGGTGTTGTTCAGCTCGACGCGCAGCGTGCCGCCCGAGCCGATGGGGACGGGGAAGTCCAGACGTCCGTGCTCGACGCGCAGCTCGTCGAGGTGGCGCAGCGCCCGCCGCGCGAAGTACCCGATCTCGGGGTCGTGGCGTTTGCCCTCCAGCTCGCCGATGACGACGACGGGGAGGACGATGCTGTGCTCGGCGAAGCGGAAGAACGCCTGGGGATCGGACAGCAGCACCGACGTGTCGAGCACGTAGGTGCGCAGGTCCTGTCCGGGCCCGCCTTCCCCGCCGTCGCGGGTGCTGCGCTGGTGAGCTGCCTGAGTCTGCTGAGTGAACGGTGCGGCCACGACCCTCTCCCGACCCGGGGATTCCCGGTGTTAGGCGAGTCGACCAGGGCCACGAGTCGCGATCCTTCACGGCCGACTCGATCGGGCACCGTGCCCGATGCCATGACCGTACGACCGCGGGAGCACGCGACGCGACTCCGACACGCGGCAGCGTCGGTTAAGCGGAGATGAATTCCGCCGCCGTGGCGAGGGCGTCGTCGAGCAGCGCCACCGTGGGCTCCCCGGTGCCGGCGTGCACGCCGAAGCGCACCCGGCCGTCGCGCACCGTCGCGGTGATCCCCGCGTCGGCGAGGACGCCGCCGAGACCGGCCGGATCCCGCGGCGCGAGCGCGACGACCCCGGCCCGTCTCGCGGGGTCCCGGGGCGAGACGATCGGTACCCGATGGCGGTCCAGCACGTCCAGGACGGCGCCCACCCGCTCATCCACCCGCCGCGCCACGGCGCCGACGCCCGCCGCGGCGGTCTCGCTCACGGCGGCCGCGAGACGGCCGGCGGCCAGCGGATCGGGACTGCTCACCGCGTACGCGCGCCCGGTGGGTGCGGGGTCGGGGATGACATCGGCGAAGTAGCCCGCGGCGGACGTCCCGGCGAAGCCGCTCAGCACCGGGGCGATCCGTTCCCGGGCGGACGGAGCGAAGCGCGCGAACCCGGTGCCCCGGCCCGCACGCAGCCACTTGTACCCGTGGCCGACGACGACGTCGGCGAGCGCCCAGTCCTCCGCCACGACGCCGAAGGACTGCACGGCGTCGACGATCAGGAGTCGATCCGGCCCGAGCGCTTCCCGCAGAGCCGCCAGATCCGCCCGGTGACCGGTGCGGAAGTCCACGTGGCTCACGGCGAGCGCGGTGACGTCGTCGTCGAGGGCGTCACGGACGGCGGCGGCCGTCACGACGGCCTCCGCGGGGCGGATCCACCTCGGCACCAGGGCGCCCCGCGACGCCTCGGCGGCGCGGGCGAGCGCCACGGTGATGCTCGGGAACTCGGCCGTGGAACAGACGACGTGGCCGGAGAGCCCCGCGAAGGCGTGCTGCAGAGCGGGTCCGGAGGCCGAGTGGAGGGAGATGTCTTCCTCCGCGGCCCCGAGGAGCCCGGCGAGTCCGCGTCGGGCCTCCCCCTCGCGGGCCCACACGGCGGCGAGCGCCGCCGGGCGACCGTCGGCCTGCCGTTCGGCGTCGGCGATCAGAGCGGTGCGGGCCGCCGGGGACAACGGGCCGAACGCGGCCCAGTTCAGGTAGCCGTCCGTGCCGGCGAAGGAGTCGACGTAGTCCTCGAGCGCACCCATCCGGCCATTCTGCCCGAGGGCGACCCGCGGTCGGGACGACCGGACGCGCGGCGTCACTTCCCGAAGCGGCGATCCCGGTCGGCGTAGTCGCGGATGGCGCGCAGGAAGTCCACCTCGCGGAGGTCCGGTCCGAGCGCCTCGACGAAGTAGAACTCGCTGTGGGCGCTCTGCCAGAGGAGGAAGTCGCTCAGCCGCTGTTCGCCGCTCGTCCGGATGACGAGGTCCGGGTCCGGCTGCCCGCCCGTGTAGAGATGCTCCCCGATCATCTCCGGGGTCAGATGCGCGGCGAGGTCCTCGAGCGTGCCTCCGGAGGCCTCGTGCTGCACGATGATGCTCCGCACGGCGTCCACGATCTCGTTGCGCCCGCCGTACCCGACGGCCAGGTTCACGTGGAGCCCCGTGTTCTCGCGAGTGCGCTCCTCCGCGTCGGCGAGCACGCGGGCCAACGGTTCGGGGAGGATCTCGGCACGCCCCACGTGCTTCACCCTCCAGGTCGGCTGGTGCGACAGCGAGTCGGCGAGCTCACCGATGATCTCGATGAGGTCGGCCAGCTCCCGCGGGTCGCGCTTGAGGAGGTTGTCCGCGGAGAGGAGGTACAGCGAGACGACGCGAATCCCGAGGTCGTCGCACCACTGCAGGAACTCCCGCATCTTCGCCGCCCCGGCGCGGTGCCCGTGCGCGGCGGACTCGTAGCCGAGCTGACGCGCCCACCGCCGGTTGCCGTCGATCATCATCGCCACGTGATGGGGCATGGTCGCCGGGTCCAGGCGACGCCGCAGTCGCCGACCGTACAACCGGTAGAGCGGTCCGCTCCCCTGTTCTGACCGTGCACTCACTCCCCTACGCTACCGCGCGCGCCCCGCCTCCGCGGGGTTGGTCGGCGGACCCGTACGGGCGGGCGTCGCCTGTGAATATGTGCCGATGTCGGCATGGGCGGGCGCCTAGAGTGAGCAGATGAGCAGCGCGAACCCGAACGCCGCCCCCGACCTCCCTCAGCTGCCGCTCATGGAGGCTGCGGCCACGGACGCACAGGCGGACATCAAGCCGACCTGGCGGGGCTGGATCCACGCGGGCACCTTCCCCGTCGCGATCGCCGCCGGCGTCGTCCTCATCGTGCTCGCACACGGGGTCCCCGCCAAGTGGGCGGCGGCCGTGTTCATGGCGACGTCCCTGCTGCTGTTCGGCAACTCCGCCGTGTACCACCGGTTCAACTGGGGTCCTCGGGTGAAGGTCGTGCTCAAGCGCATCGACCACGCCAACATCCTGCTCCTGATCGCGGGGACGTACACGCCGATCGCCGTCCTCGCGCTTCCCCCGGACAAGGGGATCCTCCTGCTGTCGCTCGTCTGGAGCGGCGCGATCCTGGGGATCCTGTTCCGCGTGTTCTGGATCCACGCGCCGCGCTGGCTGTACGTCGCGCTCTATCTGCTGCTCGGATGGGCCGCGGTGATGTACATCGTGGACCTCGTCCTCGCGAACGTCGCGATGATGGTGCTCGTGTGCGTCGGCGGCGTGCTCTACACGCTCGGCGCCGTGGTCTACGCGATGAAGCGCCCGAACCCGTCTCCCGGCCACTTCGGGTTCCACGAGATCTTCCATGTGTGCACGGTCCTGGCGTTCCTCTGCCACTGGACCGCGTGCCTGCTCATCGCGTTGGCGCCGGCGTCGCCCTCACTCGGTCTTCCCGGCTGAGCCCCGCGGTCCGTCGCCTGCGGCGTCCTCCGGATCCACCGCCTGGTCGTCCGCCGTCGTCGCCTCGACGGCCGCGTCTGCCTGCGCCTCCGCGTCCAGCTCGGCGCGGACCTCCTCGCGGTAGCGCACGCGGCGGATCCGGCGCTGCATGTCCCAGATGAGGACGACGACCCCGATCACGAGGATCGCGACGATCGCGAAGCCCCAGGGCCCCGGCGTCACCAGTTCCGGGTCCACCGTGGGTGTCGGGGTCGGAGACGGCGACACCGCCGCCCGCACGAGCGCATCGATCATGTGTCCGCCCTTCCTGGCCCCACGCGTTAGCCTGGAATCCAGCCTAACGATCGGAAGACCCCACCCGTGACCACGCCCGCCCAGCTCGACGAGCGCTACGGCCGCACCCGACGCGGCAGGCTTCCCTGGATCATCGGCGGCGCCCTCGCGGCGATCGTGATCGTCGTCGCCGGATGGATCACCGTGCGCTCCACCGCGGATCAGGTCGACGTGACCGGCACCGGGTTCGAGGTCCTCGACGAGCACGCCGTGACGGTCTCCTTCCAGATCACCGCTCCGCGGGATCGCGACGTGCACTGCATCGTCGAGGCCCAGGACGAGGAGTTCGGGATCGTGGGATGGCGCGTGCTCGACTACCCGGCCTCCGCGGAGCATTCGCGGGCGTTCACCGAGAAGGTCCCGACCGTCGGTCTCGCGACGACGGGTTTGGTGAACACCTGCTGGGTCGAATAGGCTCGTCTCGATCAACGACGCCCCGGCACGGTGCCGGGGCGTCTTGCCATATCCCCGCAGGCCGTCGCCGCGGGGATCCGAATTAAGGAGTATCGCCGTGTCGAACGACGCTCAGGTCCCCTTCCTCACTCAGGACGCGTACGACCGCCTCGTCGCCGAGCTGGAGCACCTGTCCACCGTCGGCCGCGAGGAGATCGCCAAGCGCATCGAAGCGGCTCGCGAGGAGGGCGACCTCAAGGAGAACGGCGGATACCACGCCGCCAAGGACGAGCAGGGCAAGCAGGAGGCCCGGATCCGCACGCTGGAGCAGCTGCTGAAGACCGCCAAGGTCGGCGAGGCTCCCGCCAGCCGCGGCATCGTGGAGCCCGGCACCGTCGTCACCGCCGTCGTCGCGGGCGGCGAGGAGGTCTTCCTCCTCGGCAGCCGCGAGATCGCGGGCGGCACGGACCTCGACGTCTACAGCGAGGCGAGCCCGCTGGGCAGCGCCATCCAGGGCCTCAAGGTCGGCGAGAAGACCTCGTACGAGGCCCCGAACGGCCGGATGATCGACGTGGAGATCGTCAAGGTCGAGACCTTCGCCGGCTGACGCTCTCCGCAGCGCCGGCCCGCACGACACCGCCCCTCTCCGATCCGGAGAGGGGCGGTGTCGTGTGCGCGGTCAGTCCGGGACGACGATCGGCTCGAAGCCCGCGGCCCGCAGCGTGTCGAGCGTGAGCTCGGAGTGCTCGGGGCCCCGCGTCTCCACACTGAGCTCCAGGATGACGTCGCTGATCTGCAGCCCGTGTCCGTGCCGGGTGTGCATGGCCTCGATGACGTTCGCGCCGGCCTGCGCGATGAGCTCTGACACGCGCGCGAGCTGTCCCGGCCGGTCCGGAAGGGGGATCCGGATCGTGAGGTAGCGGCCCGAGGCCGCAAGGCCGTGGGAGACGATCCGCTGCAGCAGGAGGGGGTCGATGTTGCCGCCGGACAGGACGGAGACCGTCGTCCCGGTGCCGGTCACCTTGCCGGCGAGGATCGCCGCGACGCCGACGGCCCCCGCCGGCTCCACGACGACCTTCGCCTGCTCCAGCAGGACCAGCAGCGCGCGGGCGATGTCGTCGTCGCTGACGGTGACGACCTCGTCCACGAGCTCCCGGGCGATCTCGAACGGCACGTCGCCGGGCTTGGCCACGAGGATCCCGTCCGCGATCGTCGGGCGGGTGACGATCTCGACGGGCTCCCCCGCTCCGAGGGAGGGCGGCATGGCGGCGGCGTTCTCCGCCTGCACGCCGATGACGCGCACGGTGCGACCCGCCCGCGCCGCCGACGCCTTGACGGCCGCGGCGACGCCCGCGATCAGGCCGCCCCCGCCGATGCCCATGATGACGGTGTCGACCTCCGGGACGTCCGCCACGATCTCCAGCCCGAGAGTGCCCTGCCCGATGACCACGTCGCGGTGGTCGAAGGGGTGGATGAGGACCGCGCCGGTGCGCTCGGCGAACTCCGCGGCCAGCCGCAGCGAGGTCGCCACGGTCTCTCCCTCCAGCACCACGTCGGCGCCGTAGCCGCGCGTGGCCAGGAGCTTGGGCACCGGGACGCCGATCGGCATGAAGATCGTCGCGCGGATGCCCAGGGCCTGCGCGGCGAGCGCGACGCCCTGCGCGTGGTTCCCGGCCGATGCGGCCACGACCCCGCGCGCCCGCTCCTCGGCGGTGAGCCGCGACAGGCGGTGCACGGCGCCGCGGATCTTGAACGACCCGGTCCGCTGCAGGTTCTCCATCTTCAGCAGGACGGGCGACCCCAGGACGTCCCCGACGGCGCGCGACGGCAGCGTCGGCGTGTGCGTGACCACGCCGTCGAGTCCGCGCGCGGCCTCCTCGATCTCGGCCAGGGACGGTACCGCTGTCGGGGTCGATCCGGGCCGGGGATCCGTGTGGTCGTTCTGCACCGTGTGCTCGCTCCTCGTCGTCGTGGTCGGGTCCGCGGGGGTCATCGGGCTTCCCCGTTGCGTGGTCGTCGGGGGGCGGGGACGGTCCGCCAGATGTAGTCGCCGTGCGGATCGGCGCCGGTGCGCCAGGCGCCGCTCGCGATCGTCACCGCCGCGACGTTCGCGAACGCGGCGAGGGGCACGGCGAACAGGGCGCCGGGGATCCCGGCGATCATCGCACCGCCGGCCACGACGAGGACGACGGCCAGCGGATGCACCTTGACGGCCGAGCCCATGAGGATCGGCTGGAGCACGTGTCCCTCCAGCTGCTGGACGCCGAGGACCACCACGAGCATCCACAGGGCGATCCACGGCCCGTTGTAGACGAGGGCCAGGAACACCGCGAGCGCCCCGGTGACGACGGCCCCGACGATCGGGATGAACGAGCCGAGGAACACGAGGACCGCCACCGGCACGGCCAGCGGCACGCCGAGCAGGAAGGCGCCCAGCCCGATGCCGGTGGCGTCGATCGTCGCCACCAGCAGCTGGGTCCGCGCGTAGTTCATCACCGTCGCCCAGCCGTTGCGTGCGGCGGCGTCCGCGGCGGGACGCCCGGCCTTCGGGAAGAGCTTGAGCGTCCAGCGCCAGATCCCGGCGCCGTCTGCGAGGAGGCAGATGAGGATGAACAGCGCGAGCACCGCGCCGGTCGCGACGTGCCCGAAGGTCGTGCCGATGGCCAGGGCGCCGGACCACAACGCCTCGCCCTGCTCCTGCAGCAGGGCCATGCCCTGGTCGATGTACGCCTCGATCTGCGCGGCGGACAGGTGGAAGGGCCCCTCGATGAGGAAGGTCCGCAGATCCTCCACGGCCGTCGCGGTGCGGGCCTGGACCTCTCCCCACTGCTGGCGGATCTGCCAGATCGCCAGCCACAGCAGACCCACGACGATGACGAGGGTGCCGACGAGCGACACGGTCACCGCGAGCCAGCGCGGGAACCGCTTCCGCAGCATCCACGCGAACGCCGGCCA
This sequence comes from Microbacterium sp. CCNWLW41, assembly GCF_037083505.1. Lineage (NCBI taxonomy): Bacteria > Bacillati > Actinomycetota > Actinomycetes > Micrococcales > Microbacteriaceae > Microbacterium > Microbacterium sp. CCNWLW41. The sequence continues at coordinate 514,135 of NZ_JBAOJP010000003.1, read as the reverse complement.
CAGCAGAGCGGTCACGAGGATGGCCACCATCAACGGGATCACCAGGAGCTTCAGGAGCATGATGAGCCAGATCAGCACTCCCGCGGCGGCCGCGATCACCAGGAACCGCCACGAGTACGCGGTGGCGATGCGCAGACCGGAGGGGAGTCCCTGGTCCACCTCGCCGGACACGGTGCGATTCTGGAGCAGCTCGCGCAGGCGCTGACGGCCTGTCTCGTTCGAACGCCGGTCGCTCATCCGCCAAGTCTACGGGCAGGCCCCGGCTCGTGCGGGCGTGCACGACCACACGCGCCGGGCCCCGCGGCCATGTCGGAGCCGGCGGGTACGCTGGCCCGCGTGACCGACACCCTCAGCTCCGCCGAGGCCCGGCGCGTCGCCCTCGGCGCGCAGGGCCTGTCCCGACGACGTCCCGCATCCCCGCAGGCACGCCACCTGCACACGGCGATGCAGCGCATGGGGGTGCTGCAGATCGACTCGGTCAACGTCTTCGCCCGGTCGCACTACCTGCCCCTGTTCTCCCGCCTCGGCGCGTACGATCCCGCCGTCCTGGACCGTGCATTCCTGCGCCCCTCGTCCCGGTACGTCGAGTACCTGGCGCACGAGGCGACCTTCGTCCCCGCGGACGACTGGGCCCTGTGGCGCTTCCGGATGGACGACTTCCGCGCGAAGTACGGCGGGGACGCCTACCGGGGGTCTCCGCGCACGCTGGACGCCGTGCGCGCCGAGCTCCGCGAGCGCGGCCCCTCCCGACCGGCCGACATCCGCGGGGAGGCACCGCGTCCCCGCGGGCCCTGGTGGGACTGGGACGAGGTCAAGCACGCCCTGGAGTTCCTCTGGCGCGTCGGGGAGGTCGCGATCGCCGGGCGCGTGGGGTTCGAGCGGCGCTACGCACTGGCCGAGGACGTGATCCCCGCCGAGGTCCGCGCCCGGGAGATCCCCCGGGAGGACGCGGTGCGCGAGCTCGTGCGTCGCGCCGCCCGCGCCCACGGAGTGGGCACGGCCGCCGACATCGCCGACTACTACCGCCTCCGGGACCGGGCGCTGGTGCAGCGGTCGCTGCGGGATCTCGAGGACGCCGGCGAGGTGCGTCCGGTGCGGGTCCGGGGATGGGAGCGCGGCGGACGCGCGCTGCCGGCGTGGATCCACGCGGAGGCGGTCCTCCCCCGTCGCATCGACGCGACGGCCCTGCTGACCCCGTTCGACCCCGTGGTGTGGTTCCGCGAGCGTGCCCTGCGGGCGTTCGAACTGGACTATCGGATCGAGATCTACACCCCGGCCCACAAGCGCCGTTACGGCTACTACTCCCTCCCCGTGCTCGTCGGGGACCGGATCGCCGCGCGGGTGGACCTGAAGGCCGAGCGTGCGACCGAGACCCTGCGCGTGCAGTCGGCCTGGTGGGAGCCGCAGGCCCGCCCCGCGGAGGACGCGCCCCGCATCGCGGAGGAGCTGCGTCTCGCCGCCGCCTGGCAGCGGCTCGCTCACCTGTCGGTCTCGCACTGGGGCGACGCGAGCGACGACCTCGCGGATGCGCTCCGCGTCGGCGGCGCCGTCTCTCGCCACGCCGTCGATCGACGCCCTCCGCACTCGAGCGGGACGCCTTCGGGATCCCCGACGGCCTCCGAGGACCGAGAGCCCGACGACGCGGCGCGCGAGGTCGACGACGCAGACGAGACGGAGCCCGCGGCGTGACGTCCGCCCCGGTTCGGTCCCGCCGAGGGCGGCTCGTCGCGATCGCTCTGACGCTCCTGGTGCTGGTCGGCGGGGGCGCACTCTGGTGGTCGGTCTCCCGGCCGCCCGCATCGGCGGCGGACACCGCGCTGGCGGCCTTCCGCGCGATCGCGGACGGAGACGCGGAGGCGGTCAGGGCCTTCGGCGTCGGGGTCGGGGTCGGGGTCGACGAGCGTGCCGCGGACGCGCTGGAGGCCGCGCGCGAGCGTCCGAGCGCGCCCCGCGTCCTCACCGCGTCGGAGCGCGGGGACGAGGCGCGGGTCCGCGTGTCCTTCACGCTCGACGGCCGGGAGCACGAGACGGACGCGCGGCTCGAACGTCGGGACGGCGCGTGGAGGCTGACGGACGCGCCCGTCGGCGGGCTGCTCGTGTCCCGCCCCTGGGGCGGCGCCCGGATCGGCACGACGCCGCTCGGCGAGGCCGATGATCCGGTGGCACTGCTTCCCGGCGTCTACGACGTGGCCTCGGCGCCCGCTTCCCTCGTGTCGGGCGAGGTGCGCGCGGTGGTGCTCCCCGGTGAGGAGGCCGCCGTCTCCCTGCGCCCGCGGCTCACCGAGGAGGGCGTCGCGAGCGCCCGTGCGCAGCTCGAGGACTATCTGACCGCCTGCACGCAGACGGCGTCCGCCGGGTCCCCGCCCGAGAACTGCGGGATCCGGGTGCCCTGGGCCGCCGACCTGTCGACGCTGGATCGCCTGAGCTTCCGCATCGAACGGATGCCGGCGCTGGAGCTGGACCCGCCGTCGTTCTCCGCCACCGGCGGCGTCCTCGTCGCGACCGCCGAGGGGACGGACCGCGCCGGGTCCGCGGCGTCGGTCACCTACCGGACGGACGCATGGAGCGTCTACGGCGACGTCCGTGTGGACGCAGAGGTGATACGGCTCGCCGTGCGCTGAGCCGATCACACGGCTCGGAACGCCCCCGGGGAGACGCGCAGAGGTCCCGCGCCCTCTTCGGACGCGGGACCTCTCGCGGGCGGTTCCCGCCTCAGAACTGGACGCGCGGCGGCTCGGCGATCGCGGCGCCGTCCACGACCTCGAAGAACTCCCGTTCGGAGAATCCGAGGTTCCGTGCGAACAGGTTGTTCGGGAAGACCTTGATCTTCGTGTTCAGCTCGCGGACGCCTCCGTTGTAGAAGCGGCGCGAGGCCTGCACCTTGTCCTCGGTGTCGACGAGGGCGTGCTGGACCTGCAGGAAGTTCTGGCTGGCCTGGAGCTGCGGATACGCCTCGGCGACCGCGAACAGGCTCTTCAGGGCCTGCTGCAGGTGTCCTTCGGCGACCCCCGCCTCCGCCGGGCCGCTCGCCGAGAGCGTCTCGGCGCGCGCGCGGGTGACGTTCTCGAACACGGCCTTCTCGTGCGCGGCGTACCCCTTCACCGTCTCGATGAGGTTGGGGATGAGGTCGGCGCGCCTCTTGAGCTGCACGGTGATGTCGCTCCAGGCCTCGTCCACGCGGACGTTCAGCTGCACGAGCGAGTTGTACGTCGACCACAGGTAGATGCCGACGACGACGGCCAGGACGACGATCACACCGACGACGATGAATACCGGAATGAGCCCTTCCATGGATCCCGGCCCCCCTTTCAGCTCTTTCGGCCCATCCTATCCCCGCGGCCCCGAACGCCCGCTGGACGCCGGCGCGGTCAGTCGCCGAGCACCCGCGTCAGATAGGCGTTCTCGAAGCGCCGCTCCGGGTCGAGCCGGTCGCGGAGCGCGACGAAGTCGTCGAAGCGCGGGTAACGCTCCCGGAGCGCGTCGCGATCCAGACCGTGGAGCTTGCCCCAATGCGGGCGTCCGCCGTGGTCCAGGCAGATCCGCTCGACGGCGTCGAAGTACGCCCGAGGGTCATGCCGCCAGTACCGGTGGACGGCGATGTACGCGCTGTCTCGGCCGTGCGCGGTCGACAGCCATCGGTCGTCGGCCGCGGCGAAGCGCACCTCGACGGGGAACTCGATCCGCCATCCGCGCCGTGCGATGTGAGCGCGGATCTCCTCGAAGGCGGGCACCACCTGGTCTTTCGGGAGGGCGTACTCCATCTCCCGGAAGCGCACGGTGCGCCGCTGCGTGAGCACGCGGTGCGAGAGGTCCGTGTACTCACGGTTCCCGGTCAGTCTCACCGCGAGACGGTTGAACGGCGCGGTGATCGGCGACGCCACGACGCCGGCGGCGCACACGAGCCGGTAGACCCCGTTGGACAGCAGCGTCTCGTCCACCCACCGCCCGACCGGCGGCAGCGGATGGCGCACCGCCGATTCGGGCAGCCGGTCGGTCGTCTTCGTGAGTGCCACGTCCGTGTGCGGGAACCAGTAGAACTCGAAGTGGTCGGCGTCCGCCGCGCGCTCGTGCACGCGCTCCAGCGTCTCGTCCAGCGGCGCCGGCGCGTCGACCGCGTGCATCACGAACGCGGGGACGCACTGGAGGGTGACCTCGACGAGGACCCCGAGTGCGCCCAGGCCCAGGGCGATCGCGGGCACGAGCTCGGGCTGATGCTCTTCGTCGACGCGCAGGAACTCCCCTGAGGCGGTGATGAGCGTCGCCCCGACGACCTGGGTCGCGAGCCCGCCGAACCCTGTCCCCGTGCCGTGGGTGCCGGTCGAGATCGCCCCCGAGATCGACTGCCGGTCGATGTCGCCGAGGTTCTCCATCGCGAGTCCGTACGGGGCGAGGAGCCGCGGGATCCGGTGCAGCCGGGTTCCGGCGAGGAGCGTCACCCGGCGCCGCGCCTCGTCGACGGCGGTCACACCCTGGAGGTCGTCCAGCTCGAGCAGGACGTCCGGGCCGACGGCGATGCCGGTGAAGCTGTGGCCGGCGCCGACGGCCTTCACCCGCAGACCCTGGCGGGCCGCGGCGACGACCGCGCGCTGCACGCCCTCGGGCGTGCGGGGACGCTCGACCCGCACGGGACGGACGGACGCGGTCCGCCCCCAGTTCTGCCAGATCCCGCCGGGACGTGTCACAGGAACGCCTTTCCCTCGCCGCGATAGGTGGGCAGCTCGCCGACGACGCGATCGCCGTCGACGAGGTGGTACCGGTCGAGGCGCTCGGAGGCCTCGCCGCTCTTGGCATGCCGGAACCACACCCGGTCCCCGGCGCGGAGCTCCGCCGCCGCCGGCCCCTGCAGGGGTGTCTGCACCTCGCCCGCGGCCTCCCTCGTCATCGTGCGCAGTCCCTCGGGCCAGACCGCCCGCGGCTGGCGCGACGCGAGCGCGGGTCCCGACGCGATCCACCCGCCGCCCAGGACCGTGGCGATGTCCGGCGCCGGCCGACGGACGACGTCGAACGCGATCGCCGCGGCGGGAGCCGGATCGAAGGTCCGGTAGCCGTCGAAGAGATGTCCTGCGAGGAGTCCGCTTCCCGCCGTGATCTCGCTGAGCGCCTCGTCGGCGCCGGAGAACTCGAGCGATCCGGTGCCGCCGCCGGTGACGAACTCCAGCGGCACGAGCGAGCCCACGGCGTCGACGATCGCGGTGCGGCGGACCCGGAGCTCCTGTCGCGACCGCGCCTGCACCGAGCGGATCAGCGCGTCGCCGCTGCCGGTGTCGTCGCCCTGGCCGGCGATCTGCGCCTCGTACATCTGCAGGCCGACGAGGCGGAACCCGTCCCTCTCGGCGACCGCCCGCGCGAACCGCAGGGTCTCGTCCGGAGCATGCAGCGGCGAACGGCGGACGCCGACATGGCCGAGGGCGGCCGTCCGCCAGGACGCGTCCACGTCGATCGCGACGCGGACCGGCGGACGCCCGCGCGGCGGGGCGACCGCATCGATGAGATCGAGATGCTCGACCGCGTCGACCATGAGCGTGATGCGCGAGGCCGCCTGCTCGTCCGCCAGCAGGCGGGCCAGCGCCGTCCGGTCGACCGTCGGGTACGCGACGACGATGTCGTCGTGCTCCTCGGCGAGCCACAGCGCCTCGGGGAGCGTGAAGGCGAGCAGCCCGCGGTAGCCGGGGACCCGCAGTGCCGCATCGATCACGGCGCGGACCCGGACCGACTTCGTCGCGATCCGGATCGGTCGTCCTCCCGCGCGCACGACCATGTCGAGGGCGTTGTACCGGAGCGCGGCGAGATCGATCACGCCCACGGGCGCGGGCAGGTGCGCCGTCGCGGCGGTCAGGCGCGGCCACCAGGAGGCCGGGTCGTGCCACGGCGGACGAGCGGGGCGCGGCGCCGGAGAGCCGACTCGGTCACCGATGAGGTCGAGCACTCCCCCACCATAACGGCCTTCCGGTCGGGGCCGCGCCGGGCACGGACACCGGCGACGCGCCGAGCGGCGGCGGCTAGGCTCGGAGGGCCGTCCGTCGCGGACGCCCCCGTAGCCCAACGGCAGAGGCAGGCGACTTAAACTCGCTTCAGTCTGGGTTCGAATCCCAGCGGGGGCACCCGCCGTGCACGCCTCGAACCGTGATCCGACACGTCGGGCTCGCGCTCAGCCCGTATCGCCCGACCGCGCGCGGCGCAGACCCATGGAGACGTACGCGGAGAAGCCCGCCCGCTTCGCGAACGGGACGCGTCGCCGCTGCGTCTCGGCGAACCCGAGCTTCGCGTACAGTCCGAGCGCGGGGGCGTTGGTGTCCTTGATGTCCCGCAGCACGACCTCGTCCGAGGGCGACTCCAGGAGTCGACGCAGGAGCGCCGTGGCCACGCCCTTGCCTTGATGCTGCGGCACCGTCGTGACATAGGCGATCTCCATGAGACCCGGACGCGCGTCATCGTGGGCTCCCATGAACTGCCGCCGGACGATCCAGGAGCAGACGAGCCCGTGCACCGGACCGAGCACCCGCTGGAGATGACGCCGATCGGGCGCGAAACACTCCTGAGCCCCTTCGGTGACGACCGCGACCGCCGCGGGCTCGCCGTCGACGAGCGCGACGTGGAAGCGCTCCAGGATCAGCATGGGTCCGAAGGCCGCGACGAGCACCTCCCTTTCCGCGGAGAAGAAGGCGAAGTCCTCGGCGAACCCGCCGACGAGTACCCCGGCGACCCGGTCCCGGTACGACTCCCCCAGCTCGTCCGCGCGTGCGACGTCTATTCTCATCCGTCGCCCCCTTCCATCAGCCGGAGGATGAGGTCGACATCCGCCACCGGCGTTCTCGCGCCCAGTGCAGCGCGCATCATCGTGAGGCCCGTGAGCATGGCGAAGTAGTGGGCGGTCATCCGCTCGGGGTCTCCCGATGCGATCTGTTTCGCCGCCTGCCCCCGTTCGACGAGCGCGGCGAACGACCGCCAGAGCGCGTTCTGCGTCTCGGCGAGCCGCGCGGTCGCGCCCTCGGGCGTATCTGTCGTGAACGCCTGGTTCATCAGGACGGAGAACTCGACCGCTCCGTCGTCTGCTGCGAGGTCCGCCACATACGCCTCCGTGAAGGAGCGGATCATCTCGATGGGATCGCCCTCCGACGAGAATTCGGCGGCGGCTGCCGCGAGTCCGGTCGTGGCCTGGTCGAGGAGCGCGTCGAAGAGCTGTTCCTTGCTGTCGTAGTGCCGGTAGATCGAGCCGATGCTGAGGCCCGCCTCGTCAGCGATCTGCCGGATGCTCGCGGCCGCGAAACCACGATGCGCGAACACCCGCACGGCGGCGGTCTCCACGGCGGATCGTGTAGCCGAGCGCAGCGCCTCGTTCTGCTCCGTCGTCCGCGGCATGACTCTCCTTTCAAATGAACGTTCGTTCACTTTATGCCAGGACAATGACGACCGCAACTCGGGGCGCCGCCCGTTGCCGAGACTCGCACGACCCTTCGCTAGGCTGAGGCGTCTCGGGGCGGAGTCGGGCGTGCCCCGGATCGTCGAACTCCACGGAGGTGCGCATGAGCGATCCCCGCCCCCGTCGCACCTCGACCCTCGCTCCGCTGCTCGCCCCCGTCGTGCTGCTCGCCGTGATGTGGGCCGTTCAGATCGCCGACGCGGTGCTTCCGGGCACCTTCACGGTGTGGGGACTGCGGTCCTGGGACCCGAGCGGCCTGCCCGGCATCGTCGTCGGGCCGCTGCTGCACGCGGGCTGGGCGCACCTCATCGGCAACAGCCTGCCGTTCCTCGTCCTCGGCGCGCTCGTGGCGGTGGAGGGGGCCGGCCGGTTCTGGCTCGTGACCGTCGTCGTGGCCGTCGTCGGCGGTGCCGGGACCTGGCTGCTGAACCCGCCGGGAACCGTGACCGTGGGTGCGTCAGGACTGGTCTTCGGCTTCTTCGCCTACGTGCTCTGTCGCGTCCTCGTCGCCCGGTCCGTGGGGCATCGGATCGCCTATGCGCTCGTCGCGCTCGTCGTGATGGCGTTGTACGGGGGCTCCATGCTCGCGGGCATCGTCGCGGCGCCCGCCGGAGTCTCGTGGCAGGCGCACCTTTTTGGGGCGATCGGCGGCATCGTCGCCGCCCTGCTCACCCGACCGCGACGCACGAGTCCCACCTCCTGATACGAGGAACGCCCCGGTCCTCACGGGTCCCGGGGCGTTCTCCGTCAGGCGGTCAGCTCGCAGCCGCCTCGGCCTTCTTCGGCGCGGACTTCTTCGCCGGAGCCTTCTTCACGGGCTTCGCCTCATCCGCCGGCTTCGCCTCATCCGCCGGTGTCGCGGCCTTCGCCGGTGCCTTCTTCGCGGGCGCCGCCTTCTCCGCGGCCGGGGCCGCCGCCTTGGGCGTGGCCGAGGGCGCCGCGTCCGCGGCCGGGCGCGGCCGCGCCGCGAACTCCTCGAACACGTAGCGCGGGTTCTGCACCGTCTCGAGGTTCACGAGGTCGCGACCGAGCCACAGGTTGTGCCACCAGCCCCACAGCACGCGCCACTTGCGCTCCCACGAGGGGATCGCCAGACCGTGGTATCCGCGGTGCGCGACCCAGGCCACAAAGCCCTTCAGCGCGATCTTGCCGGACTGGAAGACGCCGTTGTACAGACCGAGACCGGCCACGGCGCCCAGGTTCTTGTGGACGTACTGCTTGGTCTCCTCGCCGCGCAGGACGGCGACGAGGTTCTTCGCGAGCAGCTTGGCCTGACGGACCGCGTGCTGGGCGTTGGGCACGCAGTAGCCGCCCACGCCGCCGCCGGTCAGATCCGGCACGGCCGAGACGTCGCCCGCGGCCCACGCGCCCTCGACGGCCTCTTCCTCGGTGCCGACCCGCAGGTCGGCACGCGTGCGGATGCGGCCGCGCTCCTCGACGGGGAGGTCCCCGCCGCGGACGACCGTCGGGTTCGCCATCACGCCGGCGGTCCACACGATGAGGTCGGTCGGGATGACCTCGCCGGTGGAGAGCTCGACGTTGCCGTCGATGGCACCGGTGACCTGGGTGTCGAGGTGCACGTTCGCGCCGCGCTTGGCGAGATCCTTGAGCACCCACTCGCTCGTCTTCAGCGACACCTCCGGCATGATCCGGCCCATCGCCTCGATGAGGTGGAAGTGGGTGTCCTCGAACGAGATCTGCGGGTACTTCGACACCAGGGCGGACGAGAGCGAGCGCAGCTCCGCGAACACCTCGATGCCGGCGAAGCCGCCGCCCACGACGACCACGCTGAGCAGGCGGTCCCGCTCGGGGCCGGCCGGGAGGGACGCGGCCTTGTCGAAGTTCGACATCAGCTTGTCGCGGATCGCGACGGCCTCCTCGATCGTCTTCAGGCCGATCGCGTTGTCCGCGATGCCCGGGATCGGGAAGGTGCGCGACACCGCGCCGGCGGTGACCACGATGTGGTCGTACGCGAACTCGTACGGCTCGCCGGCCGGCGGCGTGATGGTCGCGATCTTGTTGGCGTGGTCGATGCCGGTGACCTTGGCGGTGACGACGTGGGTCCGCTTCAGGTGGCGACGGTGTGCGACGACCGAGTGGCGCGCCTCGATCGAGCCCGCGGCGACCTCCGGCAGGAAGGGCTGGTAGGTCATGTAGGGCAGCGGGTCGACCATCGTGACCTCGGCCTCGCCCTTTCGCAGGTGCTTCTCCAGCTTCCAGGCGGTGTAGAACCCCGCATAACCTCCGCCGACAATCAGGATCTTGGGCACAGAAGAATTCTTCGCCACAGGGGGACAACTCCTCGTCGTCGTCAGGGACTTGGCGTGCGTCGGGCGCGCGCCGATCGGATGCGCCGGGCAGCTGCGGTGACGCCAAGCCCGATAAGAATACCAGGCAGAGTGACCGCGATGAGCGGCAGGGTACCGTACAGCAGCGAATCGGCGCTGGGGATCAGCGGGGAACCGGGCACGGTGGGCGGTTCGGCCGCCTCCAGCGGCGGGATGCTCACCGGCGCGCTGGTCGGCTGCGGGAGCTCGGGAGCCTCGCCGCGCCGGTGCAGCCGGATCCATTCCGTCAGCTCGTCCTTCGGGCTCGTGTCCACGGGGTCCACCGCCGCGTTCACGGCCGCCTCGGCGTCGACGAGACCGTACCCGTACAGCGGGTCGGGCCGCTGCGTGGCGGCCGGCGCCGGACGGGCCGTGCGGGTGATCCGGTTGATCACGTCGCCGGCGTCGAGGTCCGGGTGCGCGGCGCGGACCAGGGCGGCGATCCCCGCGACGATCGGTGCCGCGCCGCTGGTGCCGTTCCACGACTTGACCTCGCCGTCGGCGGCGATGCCGAGCAGCCCCTCGCTCGGCGCGGACACGCCGATCGTGATGCCCTGCGTCGAGGCGGACCGGCTCGCCATCCCGTGCTGGTCCACGCCGCCGACCGTGAGCACGCCCGGGATCGTCGCCGGGGCGCCGACCTGCGTCGTCCCGCTGCCGCGGTTGCCGGCGGCCACGACGACGACCACGTCGTGCTCGTAGGCGTAGAGGAAGGCCTCGTCCCAGCTCGGGTCCCAGTCGAGCGTGTTGGTCGTGAAGGACAGGTTGATGACGTCCGCGCCGTGGTCCACGGCCCACACCATCGCATCGGCGACCTGCTTCGCGAACGGCACCGGCGCCGAGGAGCCGAATCCGAGAGAGATCGAGAGCAGGTCGGCCTCGGGCGCCACGCCGATCATCCCGCTGCCGTCGGCCTTCGGGCGCGCGGCGGCCAGCGACGCCACGAACGAGCCGTGATCGCTGTCCAGCGGCCCCACCGGCGTGCGCCCGTCGGGACTGCCGAGGTCCGAGACGTCGGTGCCGTCCTTGACCGCAGCATCGAACGCGGGCCCCCGAGCGACACCGGTGTCGATCACCGCGATCGTCACGCCCGCGCCGCGGGTGACCGCCCAGGCGTCCCGGATCTTGGCCCCGTCGAGCCAGTACTCGGCGGTCTGCACCGGGTCCGGCGTCGGGGTGGGCGTCGGGCTCGGGGTCGGGCTCGGCGTGGTCGCGATGAGCAGGGTGGACGCGGCGACCACGATGGCCGCCAGCGTCGTGCGCAGCAGGACCTGCGCTCCCCCCGTCGCGTTCATGGCGTCCCGGTCACTCCCCCGCAGGACCGGTTCCCGCGGCTCCGGGCTCGTCGCACTCGCAGCGCTGCGGCGACCACCGCGAACGCCGCAGCGCCTCGTCACCGAGCGGGTTCACCCCGGGGCCCGCCGCGAGGGCATGACCGGCGAGGGCGTGCAGACACTTCACGCGCGTGGGCATCCCCCCCGCCGAGACACCCGCGATCTCCGGAACCTCGCCGTACTGCGCACGGTCGGCGAGGTAGGAGTCATGCGCGCGACGGTAGGCGTCCGCGACCTCCTCGTCGTCCAGCATCGCGGCGATCTCGGGCATCACCTGGCCCGCCTCGAGCGCCGACATGGCGGCGGTGGCGGCGGGATGCGTGAGGTAGTAGAACGTCGGGAACGGGGTGCCGTCCGCCAGGCGCGGGGACGTCGCGACCACCGTCGGGTTGCCGCACACGCAGCGCGCGGCGATGCCGACGACCCCGCGCGCGGCGCGTCCGAGCTGTGCGGAGACGACGGCGATCTCGGCGTCCGTGGGCGGAGCGAAGGCGGGGGCGGTCACCCCTCCAGCGTACGGGAGGCGGCTGTGATCTCCGTGAGGACCGCCGGGCTCCGAAGGGCTCAGGGGGCCGGGGTCTGGTCGCCCTCCGCGGGCTCCCCGGACGAGCCCGCGGGGGCTTCGGTCGCGGTCCGGGCCAGGCCCGCCGCGGTGAGCGAGCGCAGCAGCTGCGGCGCCCAGTCCGAGGGCTTCTCCTCGATCGTGTCGCTGACGGGCTCGGGGTCGCGCGGAACCGCCGCGGGATCCAGGTCGTCGTCCACGAGGTAGACGACCTCGCCCGGACGGAAGTAGTAGAGGCGCTCGCGCGCCTGGGTGGTGATGTAGGCCGGATCGTTCCACCGCTCGCGTTCGAGCTCGAGCTCGGCGATCCGGTCCTTGCTGACCTGCACGGACTGCTCGAGCGCGGCGATCTTCTGTCGCTGGTCGAGGTACGTCCCGAGGGTCGGCACGAGCACCCAGGCGCCCAGGATCACCAGCGACAGCATGATGACCATGAAGCCGGACAGGCGGATCCCGCCGACCCAGCCGCGCGCGTCGATCCCGGCGGCGCTGGAGCGGCGTCCCGCCCGAGCCGCGGCCTGCGGGCTGCGCCGCTCCGGGGACGCCGAAGGGGGAGCCGGCCGTCGTGCCATGACTCCCCCTTCGTCGAGATCCGTGCGGGTCGGAGACCCTCGTCCGTTCGCGGCCCCGATCAGGCCGTGAAGCGCGGGAAGGCGGATCGCCCGGCGAACACCGCGGCGTCGCCCAGCTCCTCCTCGATGCGCAGAAGCTGATTGTACTTCGCCACCCGCTCGCTCCGAGCAGGCGCACCGGCCTTGATCTGGCCCGCGTTGGTCGCGACGACGAGGTCCGCGATCGTGGTGTCCTCCGTCTCGCCGGAGCGGTGCGAGAGCATCGCCGTGTAGCCGGAGCGCTGCGCCAGGCTGACCGCGTCGAGGGTCTCGGTGAGCGTGCCGATCTGGTTGACCTTCACGAGCAGCGAGTTGGCGACGCCGCGCGAGATGCCGTCCGCCAGGCGCTGCGGGTTGGTGACGAAGAGGTCGTCGCCGACGAGCTGTACCTTGGTGCCCAGAGCGTCGGTGAGGGCCTTCCAGTTGTCCCAGTCGTCCTCGGCGAGCGCGTCCTCGATCGTGACGATCGGGTAGTCGTTCACCAGGCCGACGTAGTACTCGGTGAGAGCCGCGGCGTCCCAGTCCTTGTCGTCGAGGCGGTACACGCCGTCGGCGAAGAACTCGGTGGCCGCGACGTCCAGGCCGAGCGCGATGTCCGTGCCCGGGGTGAAGCCGGCCTTCTCGATGGCCTTGACGAGGAAGTCCAGCCCCTCGCGGTTGCTGGGCAGATCCGGGGCGAAGCCGCCCTCGTCGCCGAGCCCGGTGGCGTATCCGGCGGCCTTCAGCTCGGCCTTCAGCACGTGGTACGTCTCCACGCCCCAGCGCAGCGACTCGGCGTAGGTCTCGGCGCCGATCGGGGCGAGGAAGAACTCCTGCATGTCGATGCCGTTGTCGGCGTGCTCCCCGCCGTTGATGACGTTGAACAGCGGCACGGGCAGCACGTGCGCGTTCGGGCCGCCGAGGTAGCGGAACAGCGGGAGGTCCGCGGAGTCGGCCGCCGCCTTGGCCACGGCGAGGCTCACGCCCAGGATGGCGTTGGCACCGACACGCTTCTTGTTGTCGGTGCCGTCGACCTCGATGAGGATCTCGTCGACGATGCGCTGCTCGCTCGCCTCGACGCCCTCGATGGCGGGGCCCAGCTCGTCGATGACGGCCTCGACCGCCTTCTGCACGCCCTTGCCCGCGTAGCGGCCCTTGTCGCCGTCGCGCAGCTCGTACGCCTCGAAGGCGCCGGTCGATGCACCGGAGGGGACGGCGGCGCGCTGCACGATGCCGTCATCGAGGAGCACCTCCACCTCGACGGTCGGGTTGCCGCGTGAGTCGAGAATCTCGCGTGCGCCTACAGCCTCGATCAGTGCCACGGGTGTGCTCCTTGCTCGCAGGGGTGGAAGGGGGTGGAGCGGCGTCGGTCCGTGGGCCAGTCTAGCGACGCCGTGCCGATCCGAACGGCGAGGACGCGGATCAGAGGACGAGGGCGATCGCGACCCCGTCCCATCCCTTCGTCCCCACCGTCTGCAGCGCCGTGGCGTCGAAGCGGGGGTCCTCGCCCAGCATGATCAGTCCCTCCCGGGTCCCCACCACCTTGGGGTCCGTGCTGTCGGGGTCGACGATGTCCCCGTCCCGGCCGATGTTGTCGAGCACGACGACGGTGCCGGGACGGCCGAGCCGGGCGGCCCAGTCCAGGTACAGCGTGTTGGACTCCTTGTCCGCGTCGATGAAGACCAGGTCGAACGGCTCCTCCCGGATCAGCGTGGGGAGCATGTCCGCGCCCCGTCCGATCCGGATGTCCACGACGCCGCCGACGCCGGCCGCGTCGATGCTGGCGCGGGCGACGCGCGCGTTGCCCGGCTCGGCCTCGATCGTGACGACCCGCCCGCCGTCCCCGACCGCCCTGGCCATCCAGATGGTCGAGTAGCCGCCCAGCGTGCCGATCTCCAGGACCCGTCGCGCCCCGCTCATCCGGACGAGGAGGCCGAGGAGCTTTCCGGACACCGGTGCGACCTCGATCGCGGGCATGCCCGCCGCCTGCTGCGCGGCGAGGGCGGCCTCCAGGGCGGGGTCGTTCCCGACGAGGGTGTCGGCGAGGAAGTCGTCGGCGGCGCGCCAGTTCTGCGGAGTGGGTTCCATACGCTCAGCCAACTGCGCCGCTCCCCCGTCGGTCAAGCCTCTCGGTTTGGGACGCTGCCCGGTGTTCCGGGGTCCACGGCGGTGTCCCGGGGCCCCGGAACGGACCCCGAAACCCGCGCCGGCGCGAGGGACGGCTGTCGGCGGAACTGCCCGGTGACCGCGAGGACCACAATCACCAGCGCGCAGACGATCCAACCGGCGACGCCGAGCGGACCCGCCAGCGCCATGTCGAACGTCGTGCCGGCGAGGAAGAACCACCCGATCATCGCGCCCGAGGCGTTCAGCGCGCCGTGCGCGAACACCGCCGGCCACACCGAGGCGGAGCGCAGGCGGAGCCACCCCAGCAGGACGCCCCACGCGACGGCGCCGCCGATCATGAACAGTACGCCCGTGAGGTCCGTGCGACCGAAGTTATACCCGAGCAGCACCACCGGGGCGTGCCAGAGACCCCAGACCACCCCGCTGACCAGCAGCGCCGGCCACGTGCCGTACCTCCGCAGCGCGGGCACGAGGAAGCCACGCCAGCCGAGCTCCTCGCCGAAGGCGACGAGCGCGTTGATCGTCGCGGCGGCGATCGGGATGGACAGCAGCTGCGAGAGGATGACGACGAGGGGCGGCGGGAGCGGCGTGCCTTCCGGCACCGAGGCCTCCAGGACCTGCGCGAACCCGGAGAATCCGGCGAGGTCGAGCTGCACCCAGCCGCACGCGGCCGCGACCGCGACCGAGGCGGCGACGAGCAGGATCGGCGCGAAGAGCGCGATCACGCTCAGCCAGACGACCCGCTTGGCGGGGCGCAGCGGCCACATCCCGAGGAACCGCAGACGCTCCCCGCGGGGCACCGGGCGCAGGATCAGCATCACGAGCACGACAGCGATCGCGGGCGTGAACATCATGAGCTGCGCGAGGAGGCCGAACATCGGGCTCGCCAGCCCCTCGCCCAGCCACAGCGGGAGCGCGACGAGCCAGGCCAGCCCCAGGGCCAGCACGAGGAACACGAGGGTCGGTCCGAGGCCGACCCGGACCGGCTCCGGCCCGCCGCTCGCGGGAACGGGCCCGGGGGCGCCGGGCGCCGCGGGAACGGGCGCGTCGGGAACGGGCGGATTCGTCATGCGGACTCCCTCTCGTCGGTGCTCAGATCTCATCGGTGCTCAGGTCTCATCGGTGCGCGACGCTCGCTCCCCGCGCCCTTCCGGCCCCGGGCCCTTCGCGGCCCGCAGGGTCTCCAGGACGGCGGCCGCCTCCCGTGCCCCGTCGACCGTGACCACGAACACGGTCCCGCCGACGCGGGTGACCTGCAGCGCCTCGCCCGCGCGCAGCACCACCCCGCGGCGACCGTCCATGGCCAGCCGCCATCCCCACCCGCCGAACTCGGCGAACGGGTTGAGGGGCACGACCTCCACCCGCGCGATGTCGGCGATCGGGATCCGCGTGTCGGGCCAGCCCACCACCGACCGGACCCGGAGGCCGTCAGCGTTGACCCGCACGCGGAAGGCGAAGCCGGACCCCGCAGCCACGAGGACGAGGAACGTCGCGACGACCATGATCGCCGCGGGCCACCATTCGCCGGTGTCCGCGGCGGTCGCGACGATGAAGGCCGTCAGCCCGGCCATCAGCAGCACCGCGACCCCGACGACCACCTGCCCCGCCCTCGCCATCGACGCCGAGCCGAACCAGACGACGCGCTCTCCGGCGCCGATCGGCACGGTCCCGGGATCGGCGGGGCGGGGCTGCGCGGGCGCCACCTTCGGCTGCAGGAACCAGCCGATCACCGCGACGACAGCGAGGATCCCGAACCCCGCGAACGTCCACGGCATGATCTCCGGCGCCTCCGCGGCGTCGTCCAAACCGCGCTGCACGCCCGCCGTCACGAGAGACAGCACGCCCATGAACACGCTCAGGCCGAGGTTCATGGCGCCGAGGAAGCGGGCGGTGACCGACCACTGGGGCTGACCCGTCCGATCCGAGACCACACCGCCCCCGCCGGACAGCATCGCGGGCGGCAGGCGGTGCGCGAACAGGGCGGTCGCCGCGAACAGGAGCACCAGGGCGATGCCGATGAGCGGGGTGATCAGCAGCATCGGCGGCGGCGCGAACCCGTCGGGGCCGCCGCCGGACCAGTGCACGGCCACAGGGTCGGGCAGCTCGGACAGCCACGCGGCCACCGTGCCGAAAGAGATCCCGAGGATGCCGAGCGGCACGATCACGCCGACCCAGACGAAGGCGGCGCGGGCGCGGCGGATGTCGGTGTCGGTCATGCGTTCTGCTCCTGGGTATCGGGGCGGCGGGGTGCGGGGGCGCGCCGCAACGCGGGTTCCTGGACGAGCGCGGCGAGCGCCCCGGCCGAGAGGCCGAGCGTCGCGGCCCGGTCCACCAGAGCCCGGATGTCGTCGTGCAGCTCCTGGAGGGTCGCGGCGGAGGACGCGATCACCGCTCCCCGGCCGCGCCGCAGATCGACGAGGCCCTCGTCACGGAGCTGCTGATAGGCGCGCAGCACGGTGTGCACGTTGATGCCGAGCCCCTCCGCGACCTCTCGGGCGGAGGGAAGACGGTGGCCGGGCCGCAGGGATCCGAGCAGGATGTCCGCGCGCACGGAGGCGGCGATCTGCTCGAAGATCGGCCGGGTGCTCTCCTCGTCGATCCTGATCAGCATGCCACCCCCTTCCTTCAATTAATCTAGTGCAAATAGAACTATTGTCTCTACCCTCCAGAGAAGTCGGACGCAGACCCGAGACGATCCACACTGGATCCATGCGCATCACCCCTCGCCGTCTCGCCGTGGGCATGAGCCTGTGGATCCCCAACCTGTTCAGCGGCATCCGCGTCCGCCGGTTCAGCGACGACTGGACCCACGCGACCGTGGAGCTGCACGTCAACGTCTTCACCCGCAATTACGTCAAGACCGCCTTCGGCGGATCCATGTCCGCGATGACCGACCCGTACTTCTTCATGCTCGTCATGCACCAGCTCGGCCGGGACTACGTGGTGTGGGACACCAAGGGCGAGATCGAGTTCCTCAAGCCGGGACGCGGGGTCCTGACCGCGCAGTTCCACGTGCCGACGGAGCAGGCGGACCGGATCCGGGAGCGAGCACGGGGCGGCGCCAAGGTCCTGGAGTGGTTCGAGACGGAGATCACCGACCGATCCGGCGACGTCGTCGCGCGGGTCCGCCGCGAGGTCTACGTCCGCGAGAAGAAGCGGGTGACCGCCGCCCGCGCCTGAACACCGGGCACGACACCGCCCGTTCACCGCGTCGTGCCACGATGGGCGGGTGCCGCTCGCCCGCCGACTCACCCTCCCCGACGCCGTCTCCATCGGGCTCGGATCCATGATCGGCGCGGGGGTCTTCGCGGTCTGGGGTCCGGCGACGGGTGCCGCCGGGCAGGCGCTCGTCATCGCCCTCGTGATCGCGGCGGTCGTGGCGTACGGCAACGCGACGTCCTCCGCACAGCTCGCCGCCGCCCATCCCGTCTCGGGCGGGACCTACGCCTACGGCCGCGCCGAGCTCGGTCCGTGGTGGGGCTTCATCGCCGGCTGGTGCTTCGTCATCGGCAAGCTCGCCAGCTGCGCGGCGATGGCCCTGACCTTCGCCGCCTACGCCGCGCCGGCGGCATGGCGCACGCCGGTGGCGCTGGCGGCCGTGGCGGCGCTCACCGCGGTCACCTGCGTCGGGATCACGCGGACGGCCCGGCTGACGCAGATCCTCGTCGCCGTGACCCTGACCGGGCTCGCCGCGGTCGTCGTCGCCGCCGGGACGACCCTGTCCCACGCCGCGCCCGCGCCGCTGCCGGATCCCACCGTCTACGGCGTCCTGCAGGGCGCCGGCCTGCTGTTCTTCGCTTTCGCCGGTTATGCGCGCATCGCCACCATGGGCGAGGAGGTCGTCGACCCCGCGCGAACGATCCCGCGGGCGATCGGCATCGCCCTGCCCGTCGCCCTGGCCGTCTACGTCGTCGTCGGTGGGGCGGTCCTGCTCGCCCAGGGCGGAGCCGTCGTCGGCTCCGCCTCGCCGCTCGCCGACGTGGTGTCGTCCGCCGGATGGGGACCCGCCGGTGACGCGGTCGTGCGCGTCGCCGCCTCCGCCGCCTCCCTCGGCGCCCTGCTCGCCCTGCTGACCGGCATCGGCCGGACCTCGCTCGCGATGGCCCGCGAGCACGACCTTCCCGGGTTCCTCGCCCGGGTGGACGCGCGTCATCATGTGCCGGTGCGGGCGCAGCTCGCCGCGGGGGCGGTCGTGCTGGGGATCGTCGCCGTCGCGGACGTGCGCGGCGCGATCGGGTTCTCGTCGTTCGGCGTGCTCCTGTACTACTTCGTCGCGAACGCGGCCGCGCTCGCGCAGGGACCCGGGGCGCGGCGCTACCCGCGGGCGCTCGCGGTGATCGGGGCCGTCGGCTGCGCCGTGCTCGTGCTGACGCTGCCCCCGGCGTCCGCCCTCGCGGGCACGGGGGTGGTGATCGTCGGCGTCCTGATCCGCGCGCTGCGGCTCCGGTTCACGCCTCCTCCGGCGTCCCCGCCGACCTCCCCGACACCGAGCGGTACTCCGACGGGGTGAGCCCGAGCACCGCCCGGAACTCGTTCGCCAGGTGCGCATGGTCGGCGTATCCGTACTCCGCCGCGAGCGCGGCGAGGTCGGCCGCGCGTCCCGCACGCACCGCCTGAGCCGCCTCCTGCAACCGGCGCCGGCGGATGATCGCGGCAGGGGGCAGGCCGACGAACCGGTGCGCCATCCGCTGCAGTGTGCGGACCGACACGGACAGCCGCGCCGCCGCCTGCTCGGGCGTCCGCACCGTCGCGTCGCCCAGGAGCAGGTCGACCATCGCGTTCGCCTGTCGGGCGGCCTCCCCCGGCGGCCCCGAGCGGGCCGCCAGCCACGTGCCCGTCGCCGCCGCGGCGCGCTCCCGGTGTCCGTGGCCCGACGCCATCGCGGCGCACACGGCGGCGTGCAGGTCCGGGGCGTCGAGAGGGCGTCCGCTGTCGACGAGGGCCGCCGGGTCGGTCGCGAGGGCGGCCGTCGCCGCGGGGCGCAGCAACGCGCCGACCGCCCACCCTCGTCCGCGCAGTTCGCGCCGTGCGGCCCGCGTCGTCGGGCCCACGAGCGACACCCCCTGCGGCTCCACCACGAGGTTCGCCGCCGGGTAGCCGATGACGTCCTGCGGGGAGGACTCCTCCGGACCGAGGTCCCACTCCGGGATCCAGTACCAGGAGACGAGGTCCCGTGCCTCCGCCGCAGGAGGCAGCCGGTGGAAGGTCGGGAGCCGGGCCGGGTACAGCACGCCGCGAGTGGGGTCGACCATGCGCCCAGCGTAGGCCGAACCCGGTTCGGGGCTCGTTTCGGGGATCCGGGGCCCGATTCGGGGCGATCCGGCCCCGAAACGCGCCCCGAACCACGCCCGTCCGAGGTTGTCGCGAAACTGCAAGCCCGGCCGGGCCGGGCCGGCCTACCGTGGCGGCATGACGAACGCCGACACCGACACCCCTCGCACCGCCACCCCGCGCACCGGCGTGACCGGGCGCCACACGGCCGACGGCCGTCCGCACTCGGCGACCTCGTTGACCCCGTTCCTCGCCCTCCCCCGGGCGGCGGACGCCATCGCGTTCTACCGGGACGTCTTCGGCGCCCGCGTCGTGGACGTCACCGAGTTCGGCGGCGCCGTCGCGCACGCGGACCTCGACTTCGGCACCGGGCTGCTGCAGCTGGGGGAGCCGAACCCCGAGTACCACCTGGTCGCCCCGCCGGCCGGCGAGGAGGACTGCTACTCGATGGGGCTGTACGTCCCGGACGTGGACGCGGTGGTCGCGCGCGCCGTCGCCGCCGGGGCCGTGGTGCGCGAGGCGCCGAGCGACTTCGTCTCCGGCGACCGCTACGCGAGCATCCGGGATCCGTTCGGCGTGCGCTGGTCGGTGATGACGCGGATCGAGGACCTCTCGGAGGAGGAGAGCGCCCGCAGGGTCGCCGAGTGGGCGGCCTCGTTCTCCGCCGGCGTCACCGCCGAGGCCTGAGCGCGGCCGGGCCCGTTCGGGCGAGAGCGGTGTGCGCCGCGCGCTCGAGGACAGGGAGCAGCGCCTCGGCCGTGCGCCGATACCCGAGGGCGCTCGGGTGGAAGCGGTCCATGCTGAACATCTCCTCCGGCTCGGCGAAGAACATCGGCCCGACCGAGCGGCGCAGATCCACCGGCACGGCACCGGTTCGCCGCGCCGACTCCGCCTGCGCCCTCGCGAGGCGCCGGGACTGGCGGGAGATGAGGCTCCGCAGCGGCTGCGGCACCGGACGCAGCGCCCCGAGGTCGGGACACGTGCCCACCACCACCTCGGCGTCCCGGCGCCGCAGCCGCGCGATCGCGTGCTCGAGATGGCGGGCGGAGACGGACACGGGGATGCGATGGGTCACGTCATTGCCCCCGACGACGATCACCGCCACGTCGGGACGGTATCCGTCCGGGAGCCGGTCCAGCTGCCCCTCCAGGTCCGGCGACTCCGATCCGACCACGGCGCCGGTCCGCAGCCGGACCGGCTGTCGGAGGCGTCGCGCCAGCCCCTTGGCGAGCCGGCCGCCCAGCGTCTGCTTCCGGTGCTCCGCGCCGAGCCCCGCCGCCAGGGAGTCGCCGAGGACCAGGAGCTCGACGGGACTCCCCTCCATGCGACGCCGCCACACGCGATCGGCGTCCAGCGCCTCCTCCCCCAGCGGCTTGCCGATCCGGCGGCGGGCGATCGCGGCCTGCCGCGCCAGGGCGGCTCTCGTCGCGACCAGCGATGCCGCGGTCAGCACGAGCACCGACGTGCCGGTGATCGCCGCGCTCCGCGCCCGTTCCGACTGCATGTGCTCATGACAGCGCGCGGACGTGAACGGACGGTGACCTCGCCCCCCGGGCAGGACAGGCCCCGTCCGGTCAGGACAGGCGTCATCCGGTCAGGCCAGGGGCTTGGACGCGAGCGTCCCCGGCGCGTCTCCGGCGCGGACGGTCGCGAACGCCGAGTAGCCGTCGGCGGCGGCCCGCTCCAGCAGCGCCTTGAGGTTCTTGGTCCGGCGCTCCAGTCGCACGCGGGACACGGCGTCGTCCGCGAGCAGCGCGGCCTTGTGCGCCAGCAGCTCGGACACCGGGACGTCGGCGTCGTGCACGAGCACCACCGCCGTCTCCTGCACCGCCTCGGCGCGGGTGACGAGGTCGACGATCCGCTCGAAGCCGATCGAGAAGCCGACCGCGGGGACCTGCTGTCCGAGGAACCGCCCGATCATGCCGTCGTACCGTCCGCCCCCGCCCAGGGAGTAGTCCACGGACGGGTGACCGAGCTCGAAGATCGTGCCCGTGTAGTACCCCATGCCGCGCACGAGGAACGGGTCGAACACCAGCGGGATCGGGTCGATCGCGTCGGCCGCCGACGGCCGGGCGGCGGCCACGGCCTCGCCCAGGCCCACCATGTGCGCCACGATCTCGTCGGACACCCCCTCGGGAAGGGCCGCGCGGATCTGCCGTTCACCGTACGGGTGGTACTCCGTCGTCCGGGGCCGGCGGAGGAACGCCTCGAAGGCGTCTACCGCGGCAGCGGTCGCCCCCCGCTCGCGGAGCTCCGCGATGACGCCGTCCTCGCCGATCTTGTCCAGCTTGTCGATGGTGATGAGCACACCCGGACGCTCGTCGTCGCGGAAGCCGAACGCGTCCAGCATTCCATCCAGCGCCCGGCGGTCGTTGACACGGACCACGCCGCCCTCGAGCCCCAGCGCGTCGATGGTGTCCAGCGAGGCGACCATGAGCTCGGCCTCGGCGCGGGGAGAGTCGTCGCCGATCACGTCGATGTCGCACTGCACGAACTGGCGGTATCGGCCCTTCTGCGGGCGCTCGGCGCGCCAGACCGGGCCGATCTGGATCGAGCGGAACACCCCGGGGAGCTGCCCGCGATTCGTCGCGTAGAACCGCGCGAGCGGGACCGTCAGGTCGTAGCGCAGACCGAGGTCGGACAGCTGCGCCATGTTGTCGGCCGCCTGGCCGATCGCCGCGCCGATCCGCTGGATCGCCTCGGCGTCGAGGCCGCGGCGCAGGATGGTGAACGACAGCTTCTCGTTGTCCCCGCCGATCCCGGCGTGCAGCCGGTCGTACTCCTCGACCACGGGCGTCTCGATCTCGTCGAAGCCGTGCGCCCGGTAGCGCTCACGGATGACGGAGAGCACGCGCTCACGACGCGCCTTGTCGGCGGGCAGGAAATCGCGCATCCCGCGCGGAGGGTTCACGGTGGCCACGGATCCATCTTCCCAGGTCGCGTGAGCGACCCCGCTCGCGGGGTGCTCGTCACCGGACGCCGACGCGGCTCAGTCCGCGGCCTCGGCGGCGCGCACCTCGTCCTCCACCGTGCGCAGCCGCTCGCGCAGCGCCCGTTCGGCGTCCCAGCCGTGGGCGCGGGCCGTCTCGACGAGGGCGAGCAGCGCCTCGCCGAGCTCCTCCTCGCTGGCCGGGCGCTGGACGTCGGGGACCCCCGGATCCGCGGTGCCCGGCTCGGCCGGCGACCGTCGCACCGCCTCCGCGCGGCCGAGGATCTTCTGCGCGCGGGCGAGCGCCGGCATGGCGCGCGGCACCCCGTCCAGGACGCTGCGTCGCTCCCGCTTCTCCGCCGCCTTGGCGGCGTTCCAGTGCACGAGGACCTCTTCCGGCGTCGTGGCGACGGCGTCGGCGAACACGTGCGGGTGGCGGCGCACCATCTTCTCGGAGAGCGTGCGGGCGACGTCGTCGATGTCGAACGGGTCCTCCGGGTCCTGCGCCGCGACGGCGGAGTGGAACAGTACCTGCCACAGCAGGTCGCCCAGTTCCTCGCGCAGCTCCGCCCGGTCGCCGGTCTCGACGGCGTCGATCAGCTCGTGGGACTCCTCCACGAGGTACGGCACGAGGTCCCGATGGGTGATCCGCTGCGACCACGGGCAGTCCTCGCGGACGCGGCGCATCACCTCCGCGGCCGTCCGCAGCGGATCGGCCGCGGATCCGCCGCCGGCGATGCCGCGCACCTCGCTCATGCGGACTCCGTCCCGACCGCCGCGCGCCGGAAGTGTCGCGCCCGCAACGACACCAGCACCGCGGACAGCAGCAGGGCGATCACGGACCCGGCGAGGACGCCGAGGATCGCCTGGTCCCGCACCGCCGGGTCGCTCGCAAAGGCGAGGTTGGCCAGCAGCAGGGAGACGGTGAAGCCGATCCCTCCGAGCGCTCCGGCCGCGATGAGGTCGGGCAGCCGCAGGGACGGGGCGGTCCCGCGCGGGCCGATCCGCATCGAGATCCAGCCGAACACCGTGATCCCGACGATCTTGCCGACCGGCAGCGCGAGGAGGATCCCCCAGAACGCCGGGGACAGTCCGCCGCCGGAGACGGTGGGGATCACCACGAAGGCGGCCACGAAGGCGAACAGCGGCAGGATCAGCCCGTTCACCGTCGGCTCCAGCCCGTGACGCACCCGCTCGGCCGGGACCGGCGCCATGACGAGCCCCAGCAGCACGCCGGCGATGGTCGCGTGGATGCCCGACGACGCCACGAGTCCCCAGGTGACCACGCCGACGACGCCCATGGTCACCGCGATCCCGGCGTGGCCCGAGGCGTGCAGCCACCGGCTCAGGAGCCAGAAGGCCACGACGCCGACGAGGGCCAGCCCGAGCAGGAGCAGGTCCACGTCGTGGGCGAAGAGCACGGCGATGAAGACGATGCCGATGATGTCGTCGAGGATCGCCAGCGCGAGCAGGAACACCCGCATCGCCGGCGGCAGGCCGCGGCCGAACATCGCCAGGACCCCGAGCGCGAAGGCGATGTCGGTCGCCGTGGGGATCGGCCAGCCCGCCGAGGTCTCCGCGCCCCCCGCGATCAGGAGGTACACCGCGATGGGGACCAGGACCCCGCCGGCCGCGGCGATCGCGGGCTGCACGGCCTTGTGCGGACTGTTCAGCTCCCCGTGGGTGAGCTCGTGCCGCAGCTCGATCGCGACGACGAGGAAGAACACCGCCAGCAGCCCGTCCGAGATCCAGTGGGCGACGGACAGGTCCAGGGCCGTGCCCGGGATCGCGATGTGCGCGTCGAGGACCCCGGCGATCGCGTCGTGCGTCGGGAGGTTCGCCAGCAGCAGTCCGATGCCCGCTGCCACGAGCAGGAGGACGGCGGGGAACTGCTGGCCGCGGAGGGGATTCGCCGAGATTCGCATCCCCTTCATCGTATGGCCGGCGCCCGCCGCCACGCGGGGACCGGCGATCCGCATCGTCGACGATCCCGCGACGTAACGACGGGGAAGACACGCCCACGGAGCGGGCTACGCTCGGAACCGTGACCCCCGAACCCACCCACACCGAGGCCATCCGCGTCATCAGCCGTTTCGAGGCCTCCGACGGCATTCCGGAACCGATGCGCGCCGACGTGCGGATGCTGGGAGCCCTGCTCGGCCAGGTCCTGCGCGAACAGGGCGGGGACTCCCTGTTCGAGGACGTGGAGCGGCTGCGGCTGGCGACGATCCAGGCGTACGCCGAGGAGAGCTCCGACGCGTTCGAGCGCGCCACGGCGATCGCCGAGAGCTTCAGCGTCGCGCGTGCCGACGAGGTCGCTCGCGCCTTCACCGCCTACTTCCATCTCGTGAACCTCGCCGAGGAGCACCAGCGCGTGCGCGTGCTCCGCGAGCGAGCGGGCCAGCCCGGTCGCGAGGCGGCGGCCGACACGGTGGCCACGGCGTTCGCCCGCCTCCGCGACGAGGTCGGGGAGGACGAGGCCCGAGCGCGGCTCACGGCGCTACGATTCCACCCGGTGTTCACCGCGCATCCCACCGAGGCGCGGCGGCGCGCGGTGTCGTCCAGCATCCGGCGCCTGGCCCGGCTGCTCGTGGAGCACGACGCGGCGAGCCCCGGCGGCGCCGAGGAGCGCCGCGCCCGACGCCGCATGCTCGAGGAGATCGACACGCTGTGGCGGACGGCGCCGCTGCGCGCCGAGAAGCCCACGCCGACGGACGAGGTCCGCACGGTGATGAGCGTCTTCGACGAGACCCTGTTCACCACCGTGCCGCACGTCTACCGCCGCATCGACGACGAGCTGCGCGGGGAGGACTCCGGCAGTTCCGCCCCGCTCGCCCCCGCCTTCGTGCGCATCGGCTCCTGGGTCGGCGGGGACCGCGACGGCAACCCGTTCGTGACCGCCGCCGTGACCCGGGAGGCCGCCGAGATCGCGTCCGAGCACGTGCTCCGCGGGCTCGAGCAGGCGATCGCGCGCATCGGCCGGACCCTGACGCTCGACGCCGAGGGCACGCCGCCGAGCGTCGCGGTCGTGGGTCTGTGGGAGCGGCTGAGCGCCGCGGACGCCGAGGCCGCCGCCGAGATCGCCAAGCGCTCTCCCTCCGAGCCGCACCGGCGGGTCCTCCTGCTCATGTCGCGCCGTGTCGCCGCCACCCGCCGTCTGCAGGGCGGGGCCGCGGACGAGCGCGCGTACTCCGGGCCCGAGGAGCTGCTCGCGGACCTGCGGGCCGTGCAGGAGTCCCTGCACGCCGCGGGCGCCGACCGCCATGCGTTCGGCGGGGTCCAGCACCTCATCTGGCAGGTCGAGACGTACGGCTTCCACCTCACCGAACTGGAGGTCCGCCAGCACTCGCAGGTGCACGCGCAGGCCCTCGCCGAGCTCGAGGCCGGCGACGCGATCAGCGCCCGCACCGAGGAGGTGCTGGAGGTCTTCCGCGCGGTCGCGGACATCCAACGCCGGCACGGCCTGCGCGCCGCGGGACGCTACGTCGTCTCGTTCACGCAGTCCGCCCAGGACCTCGCGAACGTCCACCGGCTGGCGGCGCACGCCTTCCCGGACGGCGACGGCCCGGTCCTCGACGTCGTCCCGCTGTTCGAGACGTTCGCCGATCTCCAGGCCGCCCCGGGGATCCTCGCCGAGGTCGTCGATCGCCCCGAGTTCGCGGCGCGTCTGGCGCAGACCGGACGCCGCCTGGAGGTCATGCTCGGATACTCGGACTCCTCCAAGGACGTCGGGCCCGTCGCCGCCAACCTGGCGCTGTACGAGGCTCAGGCGCGGATCGGCGACTGGGCGAACGAGGCCGGGTACGAGCTCACCCTGTTCCATGGCCGCGGAGGCGCGCTGGGGCGCGGCGGCGGACCGGCGAACTCCGCGATCCTCGCCCAGCCGCCGCACTCCGTCGAGGGGCGCTTCAAGCTCACCGAACAGGGTGAGGTCATCTTCGCGCGCTACGGCGAGCCGGCCATCGCGATGCGCCACATCGACCAGGTCGCCGCGGCGACCCTGCTGGCCTCCTCGCCGACGGTGGAGGAGCGCACGCGCGAGGCCGCCGACCGGTTCGCCGAGGTCGCGGCCACCATGGACGCCGCCTCGCGCGAGCGGTTCTTCGCCCTGGTGCGCGCCGAGGGCTTCGCCCCGTGGTTCGCCACCGTCACGCCGCTGGAGGAGATCGGCCTGCTCGCCCTGGGGTCCCGCCCCGCGCGCCGCGGGCTCTCGGTGGAGTCGCTGGAGGATCTCCGTGCGATCCCGTGGGTGTTCGCCTGGACCCAGGCGCGGATCAACCTCGCCGGCTGGTTCGGCCTCGGCACCGCGCTGGAGGCGGTCGGCGACGAAGACCTCCTGCGCACGGCCTATCGGGAGTGGCCGCTGCTGGGCACGATGATCGACAACGTCGCCATGAGCCTGGCGAAGACCGATGAACGGATCGCCCGCCGCTACCTCGAGCTCGGCGACCGGCCGGAGCTCGCCGCCATGGTGCTGGAGGAGCTCGCACTGACCCGGGAGTGGGTGATCCGGCTCACCGGCGGCCACGAGCTGCTGGAGAACAAGCCGGTGCTGCAGCGAGCCGTGAAGATGCGCAGCCCGTACGTCGACGCGCTCTCGCTCCTGCAGCTGCGCGCCCTCCGTGGCCTCCGCGACGACGCCGGCCCGGCGGACGATCCGGAGCTCAAGCGCCTCCTCCTGCTGTCCGTCAGCGGGGTCGCCGCCGGCCTGCAGAACACCGGCTGACCCCGTGCGACCGACCGTACGGAGCGCGGTAGGGTGAAAACTCGCCCCATCCGGCCTCCTTCCGCGCGACACGAACGCGCCTCCAGACTCGTCGTCCAGAAAGTCCCCTTCGCGTGACCGACACTCTTTCCCCCACCACCGATTTCCATCCGCTCGCGGACTCCGTGCAGCCGGTGTTCGACACCGTCCTGGCTCGGAGCCCGCACGAGCCGGAGTTCCACCAGGCGGTGCACGAGGTGCTGCACTCGATCGCCCCCGTGCTCGAGCGCAACCCCGGCTACCTCGACGCGGGCGTGCTCGAGCGTCTCGTCGAGCCCGAGCGACAGATCATGTTCCGGGTGCCGTGGATCGACGACGCGGGGCGCCTGCAGGTGAACCGCGGCTACCGCATCCAGTTCTCCTCGGTGCTCGGCCCGTACAAGGGGGGCCTGCGCTTCCACCCCTCCGTGAACCTCTCGATCATCAAGTTCCTCGGCTTCGAGCAGATCTTCAAGAACGCGCTGACCGGCCAGGGCATCGGCGGCGGCAAGGGCGGGTCGGACTTCGATCCGCACGGCCGCTCGGACGCCGAGGTCATGCGCTTCTGCCAGTCGTTCATGAACGAGCTGTACCGTCACCTCGGCGAGCACACCGACGTCCCCGCGGGAGACATCGGCGTGGGCGCCCGGGAGATCGGGTTCCTGTTCGGGCAGTACCGGAAGATCACCAACCGTCACGAGTCCGGGATGTTCACCGGCAAGGGGACGGGCTGGGGCGGCGCCGAGGTGCGCACGGAGGCGACCGGGTACGGCGCCGTGTTCTTCGCACAGGAGATGCTCGCGGTGCACAGCGAGTCGCTCGAGGGCAAGCGGGTCGGCGTGTCCGGCTCCGGCAACGTCGCCCTCTACGCGATCGAGAAGGCCACCCAGCTCGGCGCCAAGGCCGTCACCGCCTCGGACTCGTCCGGGTACGTCGTCGACGACGCGGGCATCGACCTGGGCCTGCTCCGCCAGCTCAAGGAGGTCGAGCGCGCTCGCATCGTCGAGTACGCGAACCGGCGCCCGAGCGCGCGCTTCGTCGAGGGCGGCAGCGTGTGGGAGGTCCCGGTCGACATCGCCGTGCCGTCCGCGACGCAGAACGAGGTGAGCGCAGCGGACGCCGAGGCGCTGATCGCGGGCGGCGTCCGTGCGGTCTCCGAGGGCGCCAACATGCCGTGCGTCCCCGAGGCCGTCGACCTGTTCCAGAAGGCGGGCGTGCTGTTCGCCCCGGGCAAGGCCGCGAACGCGGGCGGCGTCGCCACGTCGGCCCTGGAGATGAGCCAGAACGCGGCGCGCCAGCGGTGGAGCTTCGCGGACAGCGAGCGCAAGCTCCGCGGCATCATGGCCGACATCCACACGGCCTCGTTCCGTGCCGCCGAGCGTTACGGCGTGCCCGGCGACTACGTGGCCGGCGCGAACATCGCCGGATTCGAGCGCGTCGCGAACGCGATGATCGCCCAGGGCGTCATCTGACCCGATCCGTTCCTCTCCTCGAGACCCCCTCTCGCCGCCGAAACCCCCTCAGGAACGCGCGTTCCTGAGGGGGTTTCGGCGTGCAGAGGGGGTCTCGACGAGGAGACAGGCGAGGAGATGGGACGGACGGACCCAGAAGCCGCAAGGATCAGAGGGGGTGGGAGGGGTCAGTGCACGTGGGAGGGGTCAGTGCACGTGGGTGGCTCAGAGCGCGCGGTCGTCGGCGTGCCGGGCCAGGGAGCTCGCGTAGCGCTCCGTGAGCTGGACCATCAGATCGGGCGTGTCCCTGTCCACGCCGAAGACGTAGCCCGGGAAGTCCAGCTCCGGCTGCGCCTCCGCGATCTCCTCGTGGCGGTCGGGCGAGAGCAGGCGCGCGGGGTCGCCCACCGCCACCCAGCCGATCGGCACGACGGTGCCCTCGGGGAGGACGCTGCGCCGATGCACGATCGCGTTCACGCGCACCTCGCTGCGGCGGCCGATCCGGGCGCCGTTGAACACGCGGGCTCCGGAGGCGAGGAACACCTCCTCCCCGATGTCCGCCCCCGCGACGCTGGAGAGCGTGCCCAGCAGGGAGTGATCGCCCACGTGCACGGCGTCCGCCGCGGTCGCGCGGATCAGCGCGTTCTCCATGACGATGACGTGCTCCCCGAGCCGGATCGGTCCGCCCTCCGCCGTGATCACCGCTCCATGGAGCACCTGGCAGTGCGGCCCGATCTCCACGTCGCCGGACACGACGGCGGTGGGAGCGACGACGGCGGTGTCGTGGATCCGGGGGCGAGCCCCGAGGTGCTCGTACATCATGACCGTCAGCGTACTCCGCGCCCTCCGAGGGGACGGCCCCACGGAATCGCCTTCCGGGATTCCGTCATTTCGGCGTAACGGATGGCGCGATCGGGGTTCTCTTCCTGTGAACACGGGGCGGGGGACGCGCTCGCACGGGCGCGGCGCCTCGTGGCCTATGGCGGTCGTGGGAACCGCCGTACCGCACCGGCGGGTCACCCGCCGCGAGAGGACTGGGGACACATCATGTCGAGAATCGACGTCAGACGCTGGGGACGACGAGCGGTCGCGGCGATCATCGCGGCCGGGATCGTGGTCCTCGGCATGACCGCACCGGCGCACGCCGCGCCGCCGTACGCGTCGGAGGCCGTCCTGGACGACGTCCGCTTCACCGAGGAGTCGGTGCCGTCCGGGTCGAGCGCCCGCCTGGAGGCGTCCTGGTCCCTGCCGGATGACCCCGCCACGCCCGCGGGGTTCGTCGTCGACCTCCCCGAGGGCCTGCGCGGGCTCACCGACGCCTTCCCGCTCCTCGCTCCGGACGGGACCGAGATGGGGCAGTGCACGGTGACGGAGACGCAGCTGTTCTGCGACATCGACACCGGCTACATCGAGGCGCACCCGTGGAATCTGCACGGCTCGTTCGAGTTCTGGGTCGAGGTCACCACCGAGGTCTCCGAGGAGACCGTGGTCGAGTACCGGTTCGACGACGTCCCCGCGACCGTCGTCGTCACTCCCCCTCCGGCTCCGTGCACCGAGTCCTGCGACTTCACCGGCCGCGACAACGGCAAGTGGGGCTGGTACGACCGCGAGAACGACCTGATCTTCTGGACCGTCGCCGTGGCCGCTCCTCGCGACGGCATGGCCGGAGGCGAGCGGATCACCGTCACGGACATCCCGGGTCCCGGACAGGAGCTCGTGATGGACGGCGCCGAGACCGGCCGGGTGATGGAGACCGATCGACTGGTCGTGGGCGAGAACGGCTACGAGTGGCCGGGCGACTGGACCGTGAAGCCCGCGGACGAGGTCACCGTCTCCCCCGACGGGACCACGGTGTCGTTCGTCGCCGAGAAGGGCTGGTTCTACGAGGTGAAGTTCACCACCCGCGTCGTCGACGGCGGAGCGCAGGGCGAGTACGGCAACCGCGCCGAGGTGACGATCGGGACCGAGAGCACGGTCCCGGTGGCCTCCACCGTCGTCCGGCAGGGCGGCGGCGGGACCGGGCAGGGCGAGGGCGTCGGGCGCTTCTCCGTCGCGAAGCGGATCGAGGGCAGCGGTGCGGCCCTCGTCCCGGGCGACGCCACGTTCACCGTCGACTACGACTACCCCGCGGGCGACGGTTTCCCGGCAGGATCCGGGTCCCTGGTGATCCCGGCGGACGGGACGCCCGTCGAGAGTCCGGATCTCCCTCTCGGCGCGGTCGTGACCCTCGCCGAGCGGACGCCGGATCCGGTGGACGGCGGCGTCTGGGGCGACGCGCGTATCACTCCCTCGTCCTTCACGGTGGGTCCGGAGACCACCGTGGCCGTCGTCGTGACGAACACGCTCACGACGACTCCGGAACCGACGCCGACGCCCGAACCGACTCCGGAACCGACGCCCGAGCCGACTCCGGAGCCGACGCCCGAACCGACTCCGGAACCGACGCCGGCGCCCGAACCCACCCCGGAGCCGTCTCCCACGCCGGCGCCGGAGCCCTCGGGCACGCCGACCCCGTTCGTCCCCGCGCCGGAGCCGACTCCCCCGGCACCGGGCGCGAACCGACCGGGCGGGCTTCCCGCCACCGGTGGCGGCATCGATCCGAGCGTCCTCGTGACCGCGACGATCCTGCTCCTCGGAGGTGCGACCGCCCTGGCCGCGACGGCCGTGCGTCGGCGCGGCGCCTCGCCGGTCCCCGTCTCCCCCGACGAGGGCTGACCACGACGCGCCGCGAGGCGACGGAGGGGCGGGGCCGTGACGGCTCCGCCCCTCCGTCGTCCGCGCCCGTGCGCTGCTAAGGTGACGGCATGCAATGCCGGTGAATCCCGTCCCCGACCCGCCGTGCGGCGCGCGTCCCGCGCGCCCGGCTCTCGAACGAAGGATTCCCATGTCTCACCCCCTCTCCGGCCGCACCGCGCTCGTCACCGGCGTCTCCCGTCGACGCGGGATCGGCTTCGCCGTCGCGACGACCCTCGCCCGCCTGGGCGCGGACGTCGTCATCCATCACCACCGCGCGCACGACGTCGACCAGCCCTGGGGAGCCGACGACCTCGACGCCGTCCGCTCCGGCCTCGCCGAGGCGCTGACACCAGGCGCCTCGATGACCGACATCGCCGCGGACCTGCGCGACCCCGCCACGATCGAGCCACTGCTCGATGCCGCCGCCGCGCTCACCGGGCGCCTGGACATCCTCGTGTGCAACCAGGCGCTCAGCGGATCCGACGGCAGCGTGTTCGACCTCACCGCCGCGTCCCTCGACGCGCATTGGGAGACCAACGCGCGCGCCACCCTGCTGCTCACCGCCGGTCTCGCGCGCCGCCGACGCGACGAGCTCGGCGGCGCCCGCGGCTCCGCCCGACCCGGAGACCGGGTCGTGGATGTGGGCCCGTTCGCGTCACCGACCGGGCACGTGATCTGGATGACCTCGGGACAGCTCGACGGGCCGATGCGCGGCGAGGTGGCCTACGCCACGAGCAAGGCGGCCCTCGCCGGCGTCACCCGGACCGTCGCCGCCGAGCTCCTCGACGTCGGGATCCTGCTCAACACCGTGAACCCCGGCCCCGTGAACACCGGCTACCTGGATGCGGACACCACCGATCGCGACCTCGCCGGCATCGAGGAATGGCTGGCGCAGACGCCGTTCGGGGCGCCTGGGACGCCCCGAGGATCCCGCGCGCCTCATCGGGTGGCTGTGCACGGATGCGGGTGCGTGGATCACCGGGCAGGTGCTCACCAGCGATGGAGGATTCGGCCTGCGCTGATCCGTGGCGCCGGACCCTCCGTCGCGGATCCGCGTCCCCCGCGGACGACTCCCCGGATTCTCTCCGCGGGGGGCGCGGATCTCCGTCCGAGGCGGCGGCGGGTCAGCCCTCGGCCGGCAGGTCGGGGATGGAGGCGGGGAAGAGCGCCGTGAAGAGCTGACCCACCCACTCCAGCAACTCGCCCGCGGGCGGCGCCTCCAGCCCCACGCCGACGGCGGCGGGGACCGTGGGCATCGGCACGACCAGGGCCTCTCCCCCGCCGACGAGCTTCGCCTTGGGATAGAGCCGCTGCAGACGGACCTTGATCGAGTCCTCGAAGCGTGCGGGCGCGATCCGCAGGTTCGACCCCATGGCGACGACGTCGGTGAGCCCGGCCTTCGCGGCGCGGCGGCGCAGGCGCGCGACCGCGACGAGCCCCTCCACCTCCTCCGGCGGCGCACCGTACCGGTCCGTGAGCTCCTCCACCACGAGATCGATCGCGTCGTCCGGAGCCGTGGCCGTCGCCGCGGACGACAGCTTCTGGTACGCCTCGAGCCGCAGTCGCTCGCTGTCGATGTAGAAGTCCGGGATGCGCGCGTCGACCGGCAGCTCCAGACGCAGCTCCGCCCCGGTCTCCGTCTCCTCGCCGCGGAAGGTCGCCACGGCCTCGCCGATCATCCGCAGATACAGGTCGAATCCGACGCCGGCGATGTGGCCGGCCTGCTCGGCGCCCAGAAGGTTCCCCGCGCCGCGCAGCTCCAGGTCCTTGAGCGCCACCTGCATGCCGGAGCCGAGGTCGTTATTGACGGCGATGGTCTGCAGCCGGTCGGCCGCCGTCTCCGACAGCGGCTTGGCGTCGTCGTAGAGGAAGTAGGCGTAGGCGCGCTCGCGCCCGCGCCCGACCCGCCCCCGGAGCTGGTGGAGCTGCGACAGCCCGTAGCGATCCGCCCGGTCGATGATGATCGTGTTCGCGTTCGAGATGTCCAGTCCGGTCTCGATGATCGTCGTCGACACCAGCACGTCGAACTTCCGCTCCCAGAAGTCGTCCACCACCTGCTCCAGCTGATGCTCGCCCATCTGGCCGTGCGCGACGGCGATCCGTGCCTCGGGGACGAGCTCGGCGATCTCGGAGGCCACGCGCTGGATCGACTGCACCCGGTTGTGGACGTAAAAGACCTGCCCCTCGCGGAGGATCTCCCGACGGATCGCCGCGGCGACCTGCTTGTCGCTCTTGGCCCCCACGAAGGAGAGGATGGGGTGGCGGTCCTCGGGCGGGGTCGCCAGTGTCGACATCTCCCGGATTCCGGTCACCGCCATCTCCAGCGTCCGCGGGATCGGCGTCGCGCTCATCGCCAGGATGTCGACGTTCGTCTTGAGCTTCTTCAGCGCGTCCTTGTGCTCGACGCCGAACCGCTGCTCCTCGTCGATGATCATCAGCCCGAGATCCTTGAACCGCACCTTCTCGGTGAGGATCCGGTGCGTGCCGATCACCATGTCGATCGTGCCGTCGAGCAGGCCGTCGACGACCTGTCGCGCCTCCTTGTCGGTCTGGAAGCGCGAGAGCGGGCGCACCTTCACCGGGAACCCCGCGAACCGCTCGGTGAACGTCTCCAGGTGCTGCTTGACGAGGAGCGTCGTCGGCACCAGCATGGCGACCTGCTTGCCGTCCTGGATGGCCTTGAACGCGGCCCGGACGGCGACCTCGGTCTTGCCGAAGCCGACGTCGCCGGACAGCAGCCGGTCCATCGGGATCGGCCGCTCCATGTCCGCCTTGATCTCGTCGATCGTCTGGAGCTGATCCGGGGTCTCGGCGAACGGGAAGGCCTCCTCCAGTTCCCGCTGCCACGGGGTGTCGGGGCCGAACGCGTGCCCCTTCGCAGCCATCCTCGCCGAGTACAGCTTCACCAGCTCGACGGCGATGTCGCGCACGGCCTTGCGCGCCTTGCCCTTGGCCGCCGCCCAGTCGCTGCCGCCCATCTTCGACAGCGTCGGCGCCTCGCCCCCGACGTACTTGGACAGCAGATCCAGCTGGTCCGTGGGGACGTATAGCTTGTCCCCCGGGTAACCGCGCTTGGACGGCGCGTACTCCAGGACCAGGTAGTCGCGCGTGGTCTTGGTGGCGTTGCGCCCGCCCGAGGAGACCTCGCGCTGCGTCATCTCGACGAACCGCGCGATGCCGTGCGTCTGATGCACGACGAAGTCGCCGGCCTTGAGCTGCATCGGATCCACGACGTTCTTGCGCCGCGAGGCGAGCTTTTTCACCACGCGCTGGTCGCCGCCGATCGTGCGGCCGTAGAACTCGTTCTCCGTCAGGACGGCGAGACCGGCCGCCGGCACCTGGAAACCGGCCTCGATGCTGCCGACGACGAGCGTGGCCACCCCGGCGTCCGGGACGTCGGGGAGCTCCGCCACCACCCGGGCCGCCACACCTCGGTCGGCGAGCACGTCCCGCGCACGGTCGACGAGACCGGCGCCGGACGCGACCAGCACGACACGCCACCCCTCGGCCACGCGTGCGGCGACGAACTCCACCGCGCCGTCGACGTTGCCGTGGAAGGACGGGATCGGCGCCGCCGCCTGGCCGTCCGCACCCTGGTCGAACGCGGCGTCCTCGGAGCCGGGGTCGAAGGCGCTCAGCCGCCACCAGACGCCGCCGTGCTCGTGCACGGCCTCGCGCAGTTCCGCGACGGAGAGGAAGTCGCCCTGCTGGAGGTCGATCGGCGCGGTGGCCCCCGCGGTGGCCGCGCTCCACGCCGCCTCCAGGAACTCGCGGTTGGTCTCGCCGAGGCTCGCCGCGCGCGCACCGGCCCGCTCCGGGTCGACGAGCGCGACGGCGGCGCCCTCGGGGAGATAGTCGGACAGAGGGATGACGGGGCCGGCGACGACCGGCAGCAGCGACTCCATCCCCTCCACGGGGATGCCCTCGCTCATCCGCTGCAGCATCTGGGCGATGCCGGGGTACGCCTCCACGAGCTCGCCCGCCCTGGCCCGAACCTCGGGGGTCAGCAGCAGCTCGCGGCTGGCCGCCAGCTCGACCTCCCCGACGTCCCCGGGGAGGGAGCGCTGGTCCGCGACGGAGAAGAGCCGGATCTGGTCGACCTCGTCGCCGAAGAACTCGACGCGGGCGGGGTGCTCCGCCGTGGGCGGGAACACGTCGAGGATTCCGCCTCGGACGGCGAACTCCCCGCGACGGGACACCATGTCCACCCGCGAATACGCCCGCTCCACGAGGTCCGCGGCGATCGCGTCGAGGTCGAAGCCGCGTCCGCCGACACGGAGCACGAGCGGCTCGACGTCGCCGAGTCCCGCAGCGACGGGCTGGAGCGCGGCCCGGACGGAGGCGACCACGACGAGCGGGCGCGCGCCCTCGAAGCGGCGCATCCGTCGCAGGACGTCGAGCCGGCGCCCGACGGTGTCCGGGCTCGGGCTCAGACGCTCGTGCGGCAGCGTCTCCCACGCCGGGAACGACAGGATCTCGCCGTCGGGGATGTACGACGCCAGCGCCGCGGCCAGAGAGTCGGCACGGCGCCCGGTGGGCACGACCACCAGCAGGGCGGCGGGGCGCCCGGCGGCCGCCCGCCGCTCCAGCAGCCCGGCGATCGTCGGGGCGTCGATCCCGCCGACGGCCAGCAGATCGGCGTCGGTCTGCGCCCATGTCAGGGCGTCGCGGAACGGCGAACCCTCCTGGTCCAAGGCACGGATGATCCCCTGTACAGTCACCGAAAGAGTCTACGGTCCGGCGCCGACACCGCCGCGTCCTCGTCGGGTCATCCGGATTCCGGCGGCCTCCTAGGATGGGGGGCGTGAGCGATCCCCAGCAGCCGTCGTCCGTGCCTCCTCCGCCGTCGCCCGCCGCACCTGCGGCCCCGGCCGGTCCGTCGGCGCAGCCTGCTCCGCTCGCCCCGCCTGCACCGGGCCACCCGGCGCCGTCCGCGCCGGCGTACCCCGCGGCTCCCGTTCCCCCGGCGGGCACACCGGCCCCCTCCGGGTACGGCTCACCGGCTCCGTCGGGGTACGGCGCCCCCGCACCGACCGGATACGCAGCGCCTCCCGGCGCCTACGCCGGTCCCGCGGCGGGCTATGCGGCGCCGTTCGTCCCGGAGCCGGAGCGGCCCACGACCTCGACCACCGGTGTCCTCTCGCTGGTGCTCGCCCTCATCGCGGTGGTCCTCGGCACCGCGCTCGGGTCCTGGGCCGCGTTCGAGATCGGTCGCGGCGTCGTCTCGATGGACAACCTGACCTCGTCGACCACCAACCCGCTGCGCCTGCTCACCCCCGTGCGCGACGTGGTGCTGTGGGCCGAGATCACCTTCTGGGCCGCGACCGCCCTCGGCGTCGTGGCGTTCGTGCTCGGGATCGTCGCCACCGTCAAGCGGCGCGGGCGAGGCGCGGGGATCGCCGGCCTGGTGATCGCCGCGGTGGGCCCGTTCGTCTTCGCCGGCGTCGCCTGGGCACTGTTCACGGCCGGAGCCGCGGCCGGGATCAACGCCCTGTCCTGATCGGCCCGATCCCGCCGTCAGGGTCGGGGGGCGTGGTGCTTCTGCTGGGCCGCGACGAGCCCCTCTTCGATGAGCTGCTCGACCGCGTCCGCCGCATCGGACACGAGCACGGGGAGGTTCGGCCGCTCCGCCGCTCCGAAGGGCGCGAGCACCCAGTCCGCGGGGTCCTGCCGACCGGGCGGGCGGCCGATGCCGACGCGCACCCGAGGGAAGTCCGGGGTGGCGAGAGCCCGGGCGACGTCGCGGATGCCGTTGTGTCCGCCGTGCCCCCCGCCGACCTTGAGCTTGATGGTGTCGAAGGGGATGTCCAGTTCGTCGTGCACCAGCACCACGCGCTCGGCCGGGACCGAGTAGAACCGGGCCAGCGACGCGACCGGCGTCCCGGACACATTCATGAACGAGGTGGGCTTGGCCAGCACGATCTTGTCGCCTCCGGGCCTCACCCAGGTCTCGACGACCTGTGCGCCGCTCCCCTGTCCGCGGACACGGTGGTCACGGAAGCTCTCGCCGCGGCGCGCGGCGAGCTCGTCGACGACCATCTGCCCGACGTTGTGGCGGGTCGCCGCGTATCGCGGCCCCGGGTTGCCGAGGCCCACCACGAGCCACGTCTGCGCCATGTCCTGTCCTCCGGATCGTGAAGGGGCTCACCGCTCGGAGACGACGAAGGGGGCGCGACCGCGTCGCACCCCCTTCGTGTCGTCCGGACGGATCACTCCGCGGCGGTCTCCTCGGCCGGGGCCTCCTCGGCAGCCGTCTCCTCGGTCTCCTCCGCGACGGTGGCGGCGGGGACCGAGACCGCGACGACGAGGGTCTCCGGGTCGGCGACGAGCGTGACGCCCTTGGGCAGCTTCACGTCGGCGGCGGTGATGTGCGCGCCCTCCTCGAGCCCCTCGACCGAGACCTCGACGTGCTCGGGGATGTGGGTGGCCTCGGCCTCGACCGCCAGCGTGGTCGCGTCGAGGGTGGCGATGGTGCCCGAGAAGGGCTCGCCGACGACGACGACGGGGAGGTCCACGGCGACCTTCTCGCCCTTCTTCACGATGAGCAGGTCGATGTGCTCGATGACCTGGTGCACCGGGTCCTTCTGCACGTCCTTGACGAGCGCGAGCTGGCTCTTGCCCTCGATGTCGAGGTCCAGCAGCGCGTTGGCGCGACGGATCAGCAGGCTGACCTGGTGGCCAGGAAGGGCGACGTGGACCGGGTCGGTGCCGTGCCCGTAGAGGACTGCCGGGATCTTGCCAGCGGCGCGCAGGCGGCGGGCGAAGCCCTTGCCGAAGCTGGTGCGGACCTCCGCGTGG
Organism: Microbacterium sp. CCNWLW41; assembly: GCF_037083505.1. Lineage (NCBI taxonomy): Bacteria > Bacillati > Actinomycetota > Actinomycetes > Micrococcales > Microbacteriaceae > Microbacterium > Microbacterium sp. CCNWLW41. Next base: position 475,846 of record NZ_JBAOJP010000003.1, on the reverse strand, counting down.
ACGGTGGTGTCTTCGCTCATGATGTTCTCCTTCAGGCGCGCAGCAGGCGGGGCTGCGCGGTGGTCTGGGTGGTGTCGTCTCGGCAGCGGACACGTGAGGAGAGCACCGGGCTCGCATCGCCGCGTCGATCACGGATGAGCGCGCACGCACGCCATCCCTCGCCGAGGAACGTCTCCATCGTACCGGATCTGCCGATAGGCTGAGTTCCATGTTCGATGGCGCTTTCCTGTCCCATGCCCTGTTCTGGCTCATCGGCGCCATGACCGTCTGCGCGACCGTCCTCTCGCTCGGCGCCCTGTTCAGCATGGGCCGCTCGGGCTACCGCAAGGACTGACCCGGCTCGGGCCAGCGTCGTCGCCCGTCGCATCCCGCGACGGGCTCGGCGACGACGCACCCCTCGGCGACCGCGCACGGCGTGCGCCGCGCACCGGTCCTGTCGACGACGCGAGCGCGACGCACAGGACGACCGATCCCGGTGACAGCGATACGCTGAACGCATCCCCCAACGGTGACATCGAGGAGATCACAGTGCCCAACGCCGCAGCGAACATCGGAGTCGTCGGACTCGCCGTCATGGGGTCGAACCTCGCCCGCAACCTCGCCAGCCGCGAGGGCAACACCGTCGCGGTGTACAACCGCAGCCGGGCGAAGACCGACGAGCTGGTCGCCGCGCACCCCGAGGCCGGGTTCCTCCCCGCCTTCTCCTACGAGGAGTTCGCCGCGTCGCTGTCCACCCCGCGGACCGCGATCATCATGGTCAAGGCCGGCGCCGGGACCGACGCCGTGATCGACGAGCTCGTGAAGGTCTTCGAGCCGGGCGACATCATCGTCGACGGCGGCAACGCCTACTTCCCGGACACGATCCGCCGCGAACGCGCCGTGCGCGAGACCGGCATCAACTTCGTGGGCGCGGGGATCTCCGGCGGCGAGGAGGGCGCGCTGACCGGTCCCTCGATCATGCCCGGCGGGTCCGACGAGTCCTGGGTGACGCTCGGGCCGATCCTGAAGTCCATCGCCGCCGTCGCCGAGGGCGAGCCGTGCGTCACGCACGTCGGCCACGACGGCGCGGGCCACTTCGTGAAGATGGTGCACAACGGCATCGAGTACGCCGACATGCAGCTCATCGCCGAGGCCTACGACCTGATCCGCCGCGGGACGGGCAAGTCCCCGGCCGAGATCGCGGAGATCTTCGCGGAGTGGAACCGCGGCGAGCTGGAGTCCTACCTCATCGAGATCACCGCCGAGGTACTGCGACAGGTGGACGCCGCCACGGGCGAGCCGCTGGTGGACGTGATCGTCGACCAGGCCGGGGCCAAGGGCACCGGCGCGTGGACGGTGCAGACCGCGCTCGCGCTGGGCGTGCCGGTCTCCGGCATCGCCGAGGCCACCTTCGCCCGCTCCCTCTCGTCGCACCCGGAGCAGCGTGCCGCCGCCGCAGGCCTTCCCGGCCCGAGCGAGGCGTTCACCGTCGCCGACGAGGACGCCTTCATCGAGGACGTGCGCCTGGCCCTCTACGCGTCAAAGATCGTCGCGTACTCGCAGGGCTTCGACGAGATCCGCGCCGGTGCCGCCGAGTACGGCTGGAACATCGACCTGGGCGCGATCTCGAAGATCTGGCGCGGGGGTTGCATCATCCGCGCCCAGTTCCTCAACCGCATCGCGGAGGCGTACGCGCAGACCCCGGACCTGCCGGTCCTGATGACGGCGCCCTACTTCGCCGAGGCGCTCACCCGTGGTCAGGACGCGTGGCGCCGCGTGGTGATCGCCGCCGCCCGCGCCGGCATCCCGGCTCCCGCGTTCTCGTCGTCCCTGTCCTACTACGACGGGATCCGCGCCGAGCGCCTCCCCGCCGCGCTCGTGCAGGGCCAGCGGGACTTCTTCGGCGCGCACACCTACCGCCGCATCGACAAGCCGGGCACGTTCCACACGCTGTGGTCGGGCGACCGCACCGAGGTCGAGGCCGAAGACACCCACTGACGCCCCGGGTCACCGCGTTTCGTCTCGCGGAGACCCGCACTGAGCGAGCGCAGCGAGTCGAAGTGTCGCTCAACGACCGAACACCGCGCCACCCCCGGTCGTTGAGCGAGGAGCGCAGCACCGAGACGAAACGGCGCCAGCCACGGGTCACCGCGTTTCGTCTCGCTTCGCTCGCTCAACGACCGACGCCCACCGGTCGTTGAGCGAGGAGCGCAGCGACGAGACGAAACGGGGCGACCACCGCGTCATCCGCCCGGGACGATCACCGTCTTCAGCCCCTCGCCGCGCTCGGCGGCGTCCAGCGCCTCCCGGAAGTCCTCGATCCCGACGCGGCGGGTGACGAGCGGCGTCAGCACGACGGCGCCCGCCGCGATGAGTCGCATCGCCGCGCGCCACGACGCGGGCGTCGACGCGAAGCCGCTCGTCACGACGAGCTCCTTGTAGAGGACGAGGTCGAACGGCAGGGTCACGTCGCGGCCGAAGATCCCGACCTGCACGTACCGTCCGCCGCGGCGGGCGGCACGCAGGGCTCCGGCCGCGGCGGGAGCGGCGCCCGAGCACTCCACCACGACGTCGAAGGCCTCCGTCGGCGGCGTCTCGGTCGTCGTGCCGAGGCCGAGCTCCGCCGCCACGGCGAGCCGCTCCGCGTCCGCGGGCAGTCCCGCGAGCGTCACGATCCCCCCGCACGCCCGCGCGACCTGCGCGGCGAGCTGCCCCATCGCGCCCGGTCCCGTGACCAGCACACGATCGCCGGGCTGCACGACCGGCGGGTCCAGCAGGCACTGCGCCACGCACGCCAGGGGCTCCGAGAGCACGCCGTCGAGCTCGCCGGGGGTCTCCGGAAGGCGATGCAGGTTGAGGACCGGGACGCGCAGCTGCTCCGCGAACCCGCCGTCGCGGAACGAGCCGATCGACCGACGCAGCTCGCAGAGGTTGCGCTTCCCCGCACGGCACTGCTCGCAGCGCTCACAGGCGGAGAAGTAGGTCTCCACCGCCACGACGCTCCCGATCCAGTCGACGTCCTCCTCCGATCCGACGGCGCTCACGACGCCCAGCACCTCGTGGCCGAGGACGACCGGCGTCCGGTGCGCGTACTCGTCGTGCGCGATGTGCACGTCCGTCCCGCAGATCCCCGTCGCGCGGACGTCGACGACGGCCTCCCCGGGCCCGGCCACCGGCCGTTCCCGGTCCTGCACCGCGATGCCCGCCGGCCCCGGCCCGTGCTTGACCACCGCGCGCATCGTCCCGGGGTCCTGCACCCCTCGTCCGGCCACCGCCGTGCTCACCACTCCGCCATCGATCCGTCGGCGTGCCGCCACACCGGGTTCTGCCACGTCTCCCAGCGGCCTGCGGCGGCACGCACCGCCTGCTCGTCGATCTCGATCCCCAGTCCCGGCCCCGTGAGCCGTTCGAACCCGCCGTCCACGAAGCGGAGCGGCTCGGTGTCCACGACGTAGTCGAGCACCTCGGCGCCCTTGTTGTAGTGGATGCCGATCGACTGTTCCTGGATGAGGTGGTTCGGCGTGGCGAAGCCCACCTGCAGGCACGCGGCGAGCGCCAGGGGCCCGAGCGGGCAGTGCGGCGCGATCATGGCGTCGAAGGTCTCGGCGAGCGCGGCGATGCGGCGGCTCTCCGAGATGCCGCCCGCGTGCGCGAGATCCGGCTGGCCGATCGCGATCCCGGCCTGGAGCGCGGGCAGGAACTCCTGCCGGCTGTAGAGCCGTTCCCCCGTCGCGATGGGGATCGTGGTCGCCTCGACCATCCGCTCGATCACATGGGAGTTCTCCGGCACGACCGGCTCCTCGAGGAAGAACGGATGAAGGGGCTCCAGCAGCGATGCGAGTCGGCGCGCCGTCCCGAGCGTGAAACGCCCGTGCAGATCCACGGCGACGTCGCGGTCCGGCCCCAGCACCTCCCGCGCCCTGGCGACCCGTGCCACGACGGCGTCGAGCTCCGACTTCGAGCCGTTGCGGCTCATCCGCCCCGAGGCGTTCATCTTCACGGCGGTGAGCCCGACCTCCAGCTGGGCGGCGATGTGGTCGCCGACCTCGTCGGGGTCGTCCCCTCCCACCCAGCCGTAAGCGCGGATCCGGTCACGGACGGCACCGCCGAGCAGCTCGTGCACCGGCACCCCCAGGCGCTTGCCCTGCAGGTCCCACAGCGCCTGATCCACCCCGGAGACGGCGCTGGCCAGGACCGGCCCACCGCGGTAGAACTGCCCCTTGGTCAGCACCTGCCAGTGGTCCTCGATGCGGCGCGGGTCGGCGCCGACCAGCGTCAGGGCGAACTGGTCGACGGCCGCGCGGACCACGTCGACGTAGCCTTCGAGGGACGCCTCGCCCCAGCCCACCAGGCCGTCGTCGGTCTCGATCCGCACGAACAGCCAGCGCGGAGCGACGGGGAACGACTCCACGCGGGAGATGACGCCGGTCACGGCCATGGTCAACCTTTCGTGGCCCCGGCGGTGAGGCCGGAGACGATGTAGCGCTGGGTGAACAGCGCGATGAGCATGATGGGCGTGGTCACCACGACCGAGGCCGCCATCAGGGCTCCCCAGTCGATCGACGCGTAGCCGATGAAGTCGAAGATCGCCACCGGCAGCGTCTTGGTCGCGTTCCCCGACAGCACGAGGGCGAACATGAAGTTGTTCCACGAGAAGATGAACGACAGGATCGTCGCCGTCGCGATGCCGGGGACCGACAGCGGCAGGGTGATCCGGAAGAACGCGCCGATCGCGGTCAGCCCGTCCACCTGCGCCGACTCCTCGAGCTCTTCCGGCAGCTGGTCGAAGAACGACATCATGATGTAGAGGATCAGCGGCAGCGAGACGAACATGTGCGACAGGATGAGCGGGATGTAGCCGCCGGTCATCTTCAGTTGGGCGAAGATGAAGTACCACGGCACGAGCAGGCTCACCCCGGGGATGATCCTCGCCAGCAGCACGACCATGGCGGACTTGTCCATGACGAAGCGGCTCATCGCATAGGCCGCCGGAACCGCGAGGACCAGGGACAGCGCCGTCGCCATGAATGCGACGAAGAACGAGTTCCAGATGTAGACGAGGTAGTTCCCCCGCCGGGGGTCGAACACCGTCCCGTAGTTGTCGAGCGTCGGCTGGAACAGCAGCGCCTGCGCCGCGTCGTAGATCTGGACGTTGTGCTTGAAGCTGGCCAGCACCATCCACACGATGGGGCCGAGGAAGGCGAGGACGATCAGCGCCAGTCCGAGGAACCGGCCGATCGAGCCGGGCCGCGTGCGGCGCCGGCGCGGCGCCGGGCGTCCGCCGGTGACGACGGTGCGAGTGTCGGCGAGGGCGGTCATGACTGCTTGCCCTTTCTCTGCATCTGGAGCACCCAGATCACGACGAGGATGATCAGGAAGAACAGGATCAGCACGGCCGAGGCGACGCCGTACTCGTTGTAGTCGAAGCTGAGGCCGTACGCGTAGACGTTGAGCGTCTCCACATCGTGGAACGCCCCTCCGCCCTTGCCCTTGGTCGCGTAGAGGATGTCGAACGTCTTCAGCGCGTCGATCCCGCGCAGCAGGACGGCCGCGATGATGACGGGGCGCATGAGCGGCACGGTGATGTACCAGAAGCGCTGCCAGGCGTTGGCGCCGTCGACCCGGGCCGCCTCCTGCGGCTCGTCGGAGAGGCTCGTGAGCCCCGCGAGGAGGATGAGCGCGACCATCGGGGTCCACTGCCAGATGTCGACGAAGATCAGCGTCGGCAGGGAGGTGGCCGGGTCCGCGAGCCAGGGCTGCGGCGGGATCCCCACCCACCCCAGCATCTCGTTGACGAAGCCGATGTTCGGCTCGAAGAGCAGCCGCCACATCATCCCGACCGCGACCGGCGTCGCCACCAGCGGCAGCAGGACGATCGTGCGCACCACGCCCTGCCCGCGGAACGGCTTCCACAGCAGAAGCGCGATGATCATCCCGAGGATGAGCTCGAAGAACAGCGCCCCGCCCGTGAAGGCGAACGTGCGCCAGACGGACGGCCAGAAGCGCTCGGTGTCCGTGAGGACGTCCGCGTAGTTGCCGAGCCCGATCACGTCGAAGTCGCGGCGGACGGACCGTTTCGCGTCGGTCAGGCTCAGGAACAGCGTCCATCCCAGCGGAACGGCCAGCAGCAGCGCGGTGAAGACGACGGACGGGCCGGCGAACAGCCACTTGCGGTGCCGATCGGCCCAGCGGCTGAAGCGCTCCCCCGTGCTCACCGCCTCGGGCGGGCGCACGGCGTCCGGAGTGCGCAGAGCGGTCATGATGACTCCCTGGATCGGACCGCGGCGGCCCGCTCGGGGCCGCCGCGGTGACGGTCGGTCGGATCTACTCGGCGTCCTCGACGAGGAAGTCCCCGAAGGCCTTGTCCGCGGCATCGACCGCCGCGTCCACGTCCCCGCCCGCGATCGCGGCGACGATGGGCTCACCCACGATCTCGCGCGCCTGCGCCACCTGGACCACCAGCGGCCGGTCCTGACCGACGCCGTTCTCACCGTTGACCTTGATGGCCTCGATGAGCTCGGCCGGGTAGTCGGCCGTGGCGTCCTCGTCCTCCCAGACCGACGATCGCGCGCCGGTCACGCCGAGCTTGGTGAGCTCCGCGGTCATCTCCTTGGAGGTCGCCCAGGTGATGAACTGCCAGGCCGCGGACTGGTTCTCCGAGGTCTCGTTGATCCCGAGCGCCCACGCGGCGACGTTGTACGGCTTCGAGCCCGCAGAGCCGGCGGGGAACGGCGCGAAGCCGACCTGGTCCGCGACGGTGGACTGCGACGGGTCCGTCATGTTCTTGTACAGGCTGTCCGCATCGGCGATGAACGCGGCCTGCCCCTGCTGGAAGACGGCGAACGCCTCGGCCCAGCTCATCTCCGGGTTGATCGTCGCGGTGGTGTGGTTGCGGATCAGGTCGCCGTAGAAGGCGTAGGCCTTGCGGGCCTCGTCGCTGCCGATCGCCGACTTCCCGTCCTCGTCGATCCACGCGCCGCCCTCACTGAAGAGGAAGGCGCTGAACTGCGTGACCGCCGCCGATTTGCCGGTGCGGCCGATGTAGCCGGCGACATCCGGGTGGCGCTCGTGGATGGCGGCGGCGGCCGCGTCCAGCTCCTCCAGCGTCGTCGGCACCTCGAGGCCCGCCTCCGCGAGGAGGTCCTTGCGGTAGTACAGCACGGTGCGCTCGGTGATGATCGGCACGGCGACGATCTCGTCCTCGTAGGAGGTCAGGGACGCCGGCCCCTCCTGGAAGTCGGACCAGTCCCATTCCTCGTCGCCCTCGGCGAGCTCGGTGAGGTCGGCGAGGTACCCGTTGCCGGCGAACAGCTTGTTCTCCTGGAGCGGGCGGTACATCATGACGTCGATCTCGTCGGTGCCGGCGTTGAGCTTGACGTTGTACTGGTCCGAGAGCTGGTCCTCGGCCAGCTGCGTGACCTCGACCTTGGCGCCGGTCTCCTTCTCGAACTCGGGGATCAGCTCCTTGATCGCCTCGGTCCACACGTGGTTGACGAGCGTGACGCGGAGGGTGGTCCCGTCGATGTCGGCGTTCTCGTCCACCGCGGATCCGGTGCTGCAGCCGGCGAGCGTTCCGGCGACGACGGCGACCGCGGCCACGGCGGCGAGGCGGGCGGGCTTCGATGCGTACTTCACTGTGACTCCATCCTGAGCCGCGCAACCTCGCGACGACTCCCCTGGGTGCGGGTGGGCGCAGATGCCGCTTTACATCTGCTCAATCGTCACCGTAACCCGAATAAGTCAGACATATCAATCCCCGGGATCAAAAAGATATGCTCTCCTCATGGACACCGTCCCCCCGTCCGGCGACGCTCTGGCCGCGCGCTCCCCGGCCGTGGCCGGCGACCTGCGAGACCTCGTGCTCGACACTCTCGGCCGCGAGATCTGCGGGGGCGTGTACGCCGCGGACAGCACCTTCACCACGGAGTCGCTGGAGACCCGCTTCCAGGTCTCCCGTCCCGTCGTCCGCGAGGCGCTCCGTGCGCTCGAGGCGCTCGGCCTCGTGGCCCAGAAGCGCCGCGTCGGCGTGCGGGTCCTCCCGGCGACGGCATGGAACGCGTACGACCTGCAGGTGATCCGCTGGCGACTGGCCGGCCCCAGCCGGGTGGCGCAGCTGCGCTCCCTCACCGAGCTGCGTGGTGCGATCGAGCCCGCCGCGGCACGACTCGCCGCGATCCGCGCACCGCTGAACCTGGCCAGCGACCTCGTCGGCCTGTCCGGGCGTCTCTGGGCCGCGGGCAAGCGCGGTGACACCGCGGAGTTCGTCCGCCTCGATCTGCAGTTCCACGGCCTGGTGCTGGAGATGAGCGGCAACGAGATGTTCGCGCAGCTGCATCACCTCGTCGAGGAGGTGCTGCGCAGCCGCACGCAGTACGACCTCATGCCGCGCTATCCCGCGGTCGAGGCGCTGCAGAACCATGTCGACATCGCCACCGCCATCCAGACCGGCAACGCCGACAAGGCCGCACAGGCCATGGTCCTCATCACCGAGCGCGCTCTGGCCGAGATGAGCTCGATCTGGGATCGGGAGCTGGAGGAGCGCGCCGCCGAGTGAGCGGGGTTCCGCCCCGGGGCGGCGTCGGGCGGTCCCGCCCTGGGCGGAACCGCCCCGACGCTCAGGCCCCGCCCTCCGGGACGATGTTGTGGTTGCGGGAGAAGAGGTTCTCCGGGTCCCACGTGCGCTTGATCCCCCGCAGCCTCTCCCACGCCGCCGGTGCGAACAGCTGCTCGGCCAGTCCCGGGATCGGGTCCGCGATGAAGTTGCCGTACATCCCGGATCCCCGTGCCGCGATCTCCGCCCAGTCCGCGCGGACCCGCTCGCGTTCCCCGTCGTCGAGGAACTGCGGCATGTCGAAGGCCCCGGCCATCACGAACATGGTCGCGTCGCGAGCCGGGAAGGGGGTGTCCTCCTGCGCGACATCGGCGAAGGCGCCGCCGAGCGAACGGAGGAAGACGACCGAGGCGGGATAAGCGGCCCGGAACGCGACGAGGCGGTCGATCAGATCGTCGTCCACGACGCGGGCGAGCATGTTCCCGCCGACGAACCCCGGCATCTCCTGCCCGGTCTCGTCCACCCCCGGCATCTCCTCCAGGATGTCCGCATAACGCACGCGCCGAAGTTCGCCCTCGACGCCGGAGACCGCCCGCAGAGGGGCCAGCGCCCGCTCCGCCGCGGCGGTGTCGTCACCGGCCCACACGACGACGATCGACGCGCCCGCCGGGGCGCTCGGATCCATCGCCGGCACGTCCATGTACGACGCGGTCAGCTCTCGCGGCGCGTCGGCCAGCAGGTCGCGGAGCGCGCGCAGGGCCGGCCGAGGATCCTCCGGGACGGTGAGAATCCCGTGCACCGCACCGGGCAGCGCGTGAGCGCGGAAGTCGAAGCGAGTGACGACGCCGAAGTTGCCGCCGCCGCCCCGCAGCGCCCAGAACAGGTCCGGGTGGTCGTGCGCGGTGGTCTCCACGATGTCGCCCGTCGCCGTCACCACCTGCGCGCCCACGAGCTGGTCGACCGCGAGGCCCCATGCGCGCACCATCAGCCCGATGCCGCCGCCGAGCGTGAGCCCGCCGACGCCGACCGACCGGGTGTCGCCGGAGCTGATGGCCAGCCCGTGTGGCGCCAGCGCCTCCGCGACGGCGCCCCACGTGGCGCCGCCCCCGATGCGCACCAGCGTCCCGTCGACCTCGACGTCGTCGAGGTCGCGGAGGTCCAGCGCGAGGCCGCCGGGAAGACGCGCCCAGGCGCTGTGTCCGCCGCCGCGGACGACAACGGGTGTCGCCGACGCCGCGGCGATCCGCACCGCGGCGGCGACGTCCGACGCATCCACCGGGCGGACGATCGCATCCGGCTCCCCTCGTCCGGAGTGGAACGCACGCGCCTCGTCCCACCCGGTGTCCTTCGCCGTGAGCACGGTTCCGGAGACGTGATCCTGCAGTTCTGCGGGGTTCATTCCGCCGACACTAGGGCGGGCCACCGACATCCCTACGGACGCCGGTCCCCCGGTCCGGCCGCTCTCATAGGAAACACATAGCAGACCGAGGAGAATGGGGGCATGAGCGACCACTCGCATCCCGACCTCCGCCGCCCCGACGGCAGTCCCCTCCGCATCCTCGCCGTGGACGACGAGCCGATGCTCACGGACCTCCTCTCGATGGCACTGCGCATGGAGGGCTGGGAGGTGCGCACCGCCGGCTCCGGGCTCGAGGCCCTTCAGGTGGCCCGGGAGTTCGGCCCCGACGCTTTGGTGCTCGACGTGATGATGCCCGACCTCGACGGGATGGGGGTGCTCAAGCGCCTGCGCGAGTCCGGGAACATGGTGCCGGTGCTGTTCCTCACGGCCAAGGACGCGGTGACCGACCGGATCGCCGGGCTCACCGCCGGCGGCGACGACTACGTGACCAAGCCGTTCAGCCTGGAGGAGGTCGTCGCGCGGCTGCGGGCCGTCATCCGGCGCAGCGGCGGCGCGGCCTCGGACGCGGGCGACTCGGTCCTCCAGGTCGGCGACCTCACGCTGAACGAGGACAGCCACGAGGTCATGCGCGGCGACACCGAGATCGAGCTGACCGCGACCGAGTTCGAGCTGCTGCGCTACCTGATGCGCAACGAGCGCCGGGTCCTGTCCAAGTCCCAGATCCTCGACCGGGTGTGGAGCTACGACTTCGGCGGACGCTCGAGCGTCGTGGAGCTGTACATCTCGTACCTGCGCAAGAAGATCGACGCCGGGCGCACCCCCCTCATCCACACCGTCCGCGGCGTCGGCTACATGATCAAGGCGCCGCAGTGAGCCGGACCCGATGACCCCGGTCGACAGCCCCGAGCCGCCGCGGCGTCCGCTCACGCTGCAGACGCGGCTCATGGGCGCAGTGATCGGGATCGTGTCGCTGATCCTCGTGATCGTGGCCATCGTGACCAGCGTCTTCCTCGGGCGGGCCCTCGAGGACAGCCTCGCCAACCAGCTCCGCACCCACACCGACCGACTGGAGCAGGTCGCCCAGATCCGCTCCGGGATGTCCGTGAGCGCCCCCAGCGCCAGCACGATCCTCGACCAGCAGCACGTCCAGCCCGGCCTCCTGCTCGTCGTCATCCCCACGGAGGGCACGCCGCCCGACGGCCTGATCGTCACGGCCGACTACCAGGGTACGACGGTCGGCCAGGAGCAGATCGTCCGCGCCGTCGCGGCACTGCGCACGGGCAACAGCACGGCGAGCCTGGGCGAGCTCGGCTCCTACCAGCTCGACGCCGTGCAGGTCCCCTCCGTGCAGCTCGTCTCGGGAGGGCGCACGGAGGCGTTCACGATGATCGTAGGGCTGCCGCGCAACGACATCCAGAAGACGCTGTCCACGCTGTTCACGGTGATCGCGCTGGCCACGGCAGGCGGGCTCATCCTGCTGGCCGTCACCACCGCCATCACGATCCGGGTGAGCCTGCGGCCGCTGCGTGCGGTGGCCGCGACGGCGAACCGCGTCGCGAACCAGCCGCTCGACCGCGGCGACGTCTCGATCCAGGAGCGCGTCCCCGCCATGGAGGCCGACCCGAGGACCGAGACCGGGCTGGTCGGCGCGGCGCTGAACACCCTCCTGGATCACGTCGACACCTCGCTCGCGGCGCGGCAGCGCAATGAGGAACGGATGCGGCAGTTCGTCGCCGACGCCAGCCACGAGCTGCGGACCCCCCTCGCCTCCATCCGGGGGTACTCGGAGCTGTCGCTGCGGTCGCTGCGGCAGAGCCAGGGTCCGGCGGCGGCCGAGACCGCGCACACGGCGCTGGAGCGCATCCAGGCCCAGTCCCTGCGGATGACCCGTCTCGTCGAGGATCTGCTGCTGCTGGCCCGGCTGGACGAGGGCCGCGAGCTCGTGCACACGCCGGTGGACCTCACCCGGCTCGCGATCGAGGGCGTGGAGGACGCACGCCCGACCGCACCGGACCACGAGTGGGAGATCGACGTCCCGGCGGAGCCCGTGGAGGTGCGGGGGGATTCCGGCCGTCTGCAGCAGGTGATCGCGAACCTGTTGGCCAACGCCCGCACGCACACGCCTGTGGGCACCCGCATCGTCGTGCGGCTCGGGACGGAGCCTGCGCACGCCGTGCTCCGCGTCCTCGACGACGGTCCCGGGATCGACGCCTCGGTGCGCGACGAGCTGTTCGCCCGTTTCGCCCGCGGCGACCGGTCCCGCACCCGCGCGACCGGCGGCACGGGGCTGGGCCTGGCCATCACGAAGGCGATCGTGGAGGGACACGACGGCACCATCGAGGTGGCGAGCGAGCCGGGCCGCACGGAGTTCCTCATCCGCCTGCCCCTCGCGCATCCCGCTCCGGATGCCCCTACCCCGAACGCCCCGGCTCCGGACGCCACGAGCCCGGAGTCCGCGAGCGGCGACCACGTCCTCCCCGGGCGCCCGTCATCTGACCTCGCGCACTGAGTCGAGACGGCCGGGCGAGCGCCGGTCGTGTCCTATGACCAGGGCGAGAGGGAGAGGGTGATCCGGTACTCGGCCTCGTCGGGAACGACCGGGATCTCCCCTTCGGGGACGAACTCAGAGCCGACGGCGTTGAAGATGCAGGACTCCTCGAGGCTCCCGCCGGCAGGGATCCCGAGCGTCGGAACGCTGCAGGCGGCGAAGAGCACGCCGTCCGCGTAGCCGCCGATCAGGATGTCGGCCTGACCGGTCGGCTGCGTCAGACCGGACGCGATCACGGCCCGGAGGATCCCGTCCTCCACCTCCACGCCCTGCAGCGACAGCGCACCGGCGAGCGGCGCAGGCGCCTCCTCGGCGACGGTCTGGTCGATCACGAACCGCGCGGCTTCCGGAAGGTCCGTCTGGAGGGCGACCGAGAGCATCCCCTCGCGCTGGTCCGGAAGCCAGGAGATGTTGGTCGGCGATCGCTCGAGGATCCTGCCCTCGGCGTCGTACGCGGTCACGTCGAAGGAGAAGGAACCGGACAACGGCGATTCTCCGTCATAGCGCACCGGGGCGTAGAGGGTCGTGAAGGCGTCGTCCGACACCCAGCGCGTCAGCGCGAGCTCTTCGACCGTGAACACGGAGTTCACCAGGACCTGGACGCCCTGCGCGGTCAGCGGCTCCTGGGTGTAGCCCGGCGCCGCGCCGAGGGGATCGGGCGGGGGCGTCGTCGCGTCGGGCGTCGGCGTCGAGGACGACGCGGGAGCAGACGCCCCCTGCGCGTCGGCGAGCAGTTGGAGCGTCCGCGCGCCCAGGCCGATCGTCGCCGCCAGGAGCACCGCTGCACCCACCGCGAGCGCGAACATGAGGGGCCGGCGCCGAGGGAGGGCCAGTGTCCGTGCGGGCGGACCGGAAGGAGGCGGAACCGGAGGTGTGCTCATCGCGGCCGCTCCAACTCGAAGAACGCTTCATAATCGGCGTCGGCGGGGATCTCGGTGAACTCGGCGGGGTCCCCCTTGGTCGCCAGATACATCGACAGCGTGGCTCCGAACTCGCCGGCGGCGGGGATGTCAACGACCGTCTGCCCGACGGCGAAGATCTCGTCTCCGCTGAACCCGACCACGTACACGTCGGCGAGCGGCGCCGGTCGGTCGAGCGTGGACACGAACTGGGCCTCCACCCGTCCCTCCGCGGCGCTGCGGACGTCCTTCAGCTCCACGGTGCCGGCGGCCACGGTCTCGGTCTCTCCGCCGCGGGTCTGCTCCATCAGGATCCGCGACACGCCGGTCAGGTCGCGTGGAAGGATGCCGGTGAGCAGGGAGCGCTGCCCGGGGAGCAGGTAGGCGCTGGTGGGGAAGCGGGCGACGATCCCGCCCTCGGCGTCATATGAGGTGACGTCGAAGAACGCGTCGATCGCCGTCTCGGCGCGGTTGACGATCACGGCGTGGACACTGCTGAACTCGCCGGTCGGCGCCTTCGCCATCACGACGCCGCCGATCTCGAGATCGGAGACCACGCCGATCTCGAACCCCTGCACCTCCTGCAGGTCCGGAACGGGGATCGACACGGTCGGAGACGGCGTCGGGGAGGCGGTCGGCGCCGGCCGCGCCGCATCCGCCCGCGCCCCGGACAACGCCAGCACGGCGACGCCGAGGCCGAGAGTCGTCGCGAGCAGCACGCCGCACGCGATCGTCAGTGCGAGAAGGAGCCGTCCGGGACCGCCAGGGCGTCCCGGTCCGGCGGCGTCCCCCCTCGCATCACCTTCCGGTGCTGCAGACGCGACCATGGGACGATCGTAGCCACCGACCGCCGTCCCGCCTAGCGGCGACCCGCCCGCCCGTGTCCCGATTCGCACACCAGATCCCGATCCACGGACGAACCGGTCGAATTCGAGTGCAGATCGGGACGGCGTGTGCAGATCGGGGCCCGACCGTTCCGCGGCCCACGGTCCGATCCGCACACCAAGATCCGATCCGCGGGCGAATGGACAGAATTGGTGTGCAGATCGGGACGGAGTGTGCAGATCGGGACGGAGCCGTGCCTAGGCGTCGCCGCCGAACATGCTCGTGACGGAGCCGTCCTCGAAGACCTGGCGGATCGCGGTCGCCAGCAGCGGCGCGATCGGGAGGACCGTGAGCGTCGGGAAGCGACGGGACTCGGTCAACGGGATCGTGTCCGTCACGACGACCTCGTCGATCGCGGAGTCCTGCAGTCGGTCGGAGGCCGGGTCGCTGAAGACCGCGTGCGTCGCGGCGACGATGACGCGGCGGGCGCCGTTGGCCTTGAGCGCCTGCGCCGCCTTCACGATCGTGCCGCCGGTGTCGATCATGTCGTCGACGAGGAGACACGTGCGGCCCTCGACGGTGCCGACGATCTCGTGCACGGAGACCTGGTTGGCGACCTTCGGATCCCGGCGCTTGTGGATGATGGCGAGCGGTGCGCCGAGGCTGTCCGACCAGGTGTCGGCGACCCGCACTCGGCCCATGTCCGGCGACACGATGGTGAGCGTCTCGCGGTCCTCCGCGGTGAGGTTCCGCTCGAAATGGTCGAGCAGCACGGGCTTGGCGAACAGGTGGTCGACCGGACCGTCGAAGAACCCCTGGATCTGCGCGGCGTGCAGGTCCACGCTCATCACGCGGTCCGCGCCGGCGGTCTTGAGCAGATCCGCCACGAGACGGGCGCTGATCGGCTCCCGACCGCGCCCCTTCTTGTCCTGACGGGAGTACGGATAGTACGGGGCGACGACGGTGATGCGCTTGGCGGAGGCCCGCTTGGCCGCGTCGAGCATGATGAGCGTCTCCATGAGCCACTCGTTCACCGGCTCTCCGAAGGACTGCACGATGAACAGGTCGCAGCCGCGGATCGAGACCTCGAAGCGCGCGTAGATCTCGCCGGAGGCGAAGGTGCGGTGCTCGACGGGGGCGATCTCGGTGCCCAGCGCATCGGCGACCTGGCGAGTGAGCTCGGGGACCGAGCGCCCTCCCGCGACGACGAGCCGCTTCTTCGTCTTGGCGATCAGGCCGGGCGCGATGCCGTTGTCCCGATCCAGCTCGACCGTCTTCTTCTTGCTGCGCCCCATCGGACCCGCCTATTCCGCCGAATCGGCCCGCGCGGCGGCTTCCGCCGCCGCCGTGCCTGCCCTGTTCTTCTCGACCCACCCCTCGACGTTGCGCTGAGGGGCGACGGTCATGGCCAGGGCACCGGCGGGGACATCCTTGCGGATGACGGCGCCCGCACCCGTCTTCGCGCCGTCCCCCAGCCTAACGGGCGCGACGAGCACCGTGTGCGCGCCAGTGTGCACCTCGTCGCCGATCTCCGTGCGGTGCTTGTTGACGTCGTCGTAGTTGGCGGTGATGGTGCTGGCGCCGAGGTTGACCCCGCGCCCCACCGTCGCGTCGCCGACGTAGGAGAGGTGGGGGACCTTGCTGCCCTCGCCGATCTGCGCGTTCTTCGTCTCCACGTAGGCACCGATCTTGCCGTTCGCGCCGAGCACGGTGCCCGGGCGGAGGAAGGAGAAGGGCCCGACGGTGGCACCGGCGCCGATCACGGCGAGGTTCGCGTCGGTGCGCCGCACCGTCGCGCCCTCCCCCACCTCGCAGTCGGTCAGGGTCGTGTCCGGGCCGATGGTGGCGCCCTCCGCGACGACCGTCGCGCGCAGCAGCTGCGTGTTCGGCAGGATGGTCACGTCCGGGGCGAGCGTCACCTCGTCGTCGATCCAGGTCGTGGCAGGATCCAGGACCGTCACGCCCTCGCGCTGCCAGCGGCGCACGATCCGGTCGTTGAGCGTGCGCGCCGCCTCGGCGAGCTGGACGCGGTCGTTGATGCCGAACGTGGACGGGACGTCGGCGGTGACGGTGGCCGAGACCCGCTCGCTGTCGCCGCGCAGCAGCGCCACGACGTCGGTGAGGTACATCTCGCCCTGCGCGTTGTGCCGCTCGACGCGCGAGAGGGCCGAGCGCAGCAGCGGCGCGCGGAAGACGTAGATCCCCGCGTTGATCTCCGTGACCGCGGCCTCCTCGGCGGTGGCGTCGCGCTGCTCGACGATGCGGGCGACATGTCCGTCGGCGTCGCGGATGACGCGACCATAGCCGGTCGGATCCGGAACGACCGCGCTCAGCAGCGTCGCTGCGGCCGTGGCCGCCCGGTGCGCGTCCACGAGCTCACGCAGCGTGTCGGCCTCCAGGAGCGGCACGTCGCCGGAGAGCACGAGGACGTCGCCGACGAACTCCGTCGGCAGGGACTCGAGCGCGACCTGCACCGCGCGCCCCGTCCCCGGGACCTCGTCCTGGTCCACGAACACGACCCCGGGATAGGCGTCCGCCAGCGCGGCCACCACCTGATCGCGCTCGTGGCGCACGACGACCTCCACGTGCGCGGCGCCCAGCCGGGAGGCCGTGGCCAGGACGTGCCCGACGAGCGGACGCCCGCCGATGGGGTGGAGCACCTTGGGCAGGCGCGAACGCATGCGCGTCCCCTGGCCCGCTGCCAGGACGATGATGGCGAGGTCGTTACCGGTCATGCTCCGCCGCCAGGACTCGAACCTGAACCTCACAGCTCCAAAGGCTGTCGTGCTGCCATTACACCACGGCGGACCGCGGCCGCCCGGGCCGCCCGACAAGTCTGCCACGCGCCGACGCCGCTCCCCTGCGCGAACACCGGGGAAACAGTCCGCGGGACCCGGGAGAACCGGCCAGCGGGCCGCGGGCGGGATAATGGGCGGATGAGCACGGACGCGGCCGCACAGGGCGACGAGGTCGATCGGATCGTGGCGGCCTGGGACCGTCAGCGCCCCGACCTCGACTTCTCGCCGCTGGAGGTCCTCTCCCGCGTCGACCGGCTCTCGCACCACCTCGACCGCGCGCGTCGGGACGTGTTCCGCCGCAGCGACCTCGAGGCGTGGGAATGGGACGTGCTCTCGGCGCTGCGTCGCGCGGGGGCGCCGTTCCAGCTCTCGCCGAAGCAGCTCATGCAGCAGACCCTCGTGACGAGCGGGACGATGACGAACCGCATCGACCGCCTCGTCGGACGCCGCCTGGTGAGACGCGAGTCCGATCCCGGCGACGGACGCAGCGTCCTCGTCACGCTCACCGACGACGGGCGCGTCCGCGTGGACGCCGCGATCACCCGGCTGGTGGACGCCGAGGCGACGCTGTTGTCGGCGCTCTCCCGCGGCGACCGCGACCGCCTCGCGGCCCTGCTGCGAAAGCTCAGCCTCAGCTTCGACCTCTGAGGGCGGCCCCTCAGTACCCCTGACGCGGCGCGGGATCGATCTCGGGTCCGCTGGAGGCCGCGGGCAGACGCACGGTGATCTCGCCCGACACCGACGCGTCCGCCAGGCCGTACTTCAGCACGACCCGGTCGAGGTTCACCCGCCCGCCGTCCGGTGTGATCGTCATCCTCCTCGGCTGCAGCCCGGCGAGGAACTCGTCGGCGGAACGCCGGGCGCCCGACGGGGTCCGCTCCCACGCCCGGTACAGCTGCGCCGGTGCGGACGCCTCGTTGCGCAGCGCGGAGGCGATGGCGTCCCGCGAGATCCGGTCCGGGATCTCCAGCCGCTCCAGGACGACGTCGAGCCCGTCGATGAACGACTGCGTCAGACGGTCCGGGTGGTCGATCTCCAGACGGACCGGCAGGGGCGTGCCCAGGAAGTCGATCTCGGTGTCCATCCACCCGCCTCCGGACCCGCCGTCGAGTTCGATCGGCCCGAGGACTCGGCTCTCCCACATGTCAGACTCCCACCTCGGTCGTCAGCGCTTCGTCCGCCAGGAGCTCGGCGACCTTCTGCTTCGCGGAGGCGTCCGCCGAGAAGTAGTCCTCGACCGTCGCGTCGAACAGCGAGCGTCCGCGGCTGTACTCGGCCGAGGTCAGCTCGAGGCAGCGCGCGGTCAGCGTCCACAGCGCGGTCGCCGACGTGTGGGTGCCCTGATAGACGCCCACCAGGGAGCTGCGCGGGGTCGGGTTCGATCCCGGGGGGCTCCCCAGCGCGGTGTGGGCCTCGGCGAGCGCCTCGTCGACGAGGACCATGTGGCTGGAGGCGGTCGAGGACAGCGTCCGGTCCATCTGCATCGTCCCGTCCGTGGCGGGGATGTCTCCGAGCGAGACGGCGTCGAGGTTGTAGTCCGCGATGTTGCCGTGGATCGTGTTCATCGCCTCGGTCATCGCGTCGTTCAGGGCCCTCTCCTGCGCCGTGATCGACTCGTTCAGCTTGTTCAGCGCCTCGGCCGTGGACCTGTAGATGCTGCTGTAGGAGTTCCCGGAGATCTCCACGGCGGCGTTCTCCGAGACCTTGGCCACGGCCGTCGTGATCCCGGCCGCCACCGTGGCCAGCGCCCCGACGGCGACGCCGAGCCCGGTCGGTGCGGTCACCACCGCGGCGATGGCCGACACGACGGCCCCCGCGACGGAGAGCTGGAACTTCGCGTTCTCGGCGGCGGCGGTCTCCGCCTGCGTCTTCCATGCCTTGCGCGCGTTGTCGCAGATCGTCGCCACGTCGTTGCGGACCGCGGTCCACATCGCGGCCTGCGCGGAGTAGTTCGCGTGCAGGATGACGTTCGCCTGAGCCAGTCCGCTCTGGATCGTCGAGGTCTTCGTGCAGTACTTCATCAGGAACGGGGCCACGAACAGGCCCTTCATCTCCTGGACGGCACCGTACACCTTGTTGTTCGCGTCGGAGATCTCACCGCTGTTCTGCACCGAGGGCCCGGCTCCGCCGCTGCCGAGGATCGCGGCCGCCGCGGCGTTCTGCCCCTGCGGCCCTTCCGCGGCCGATCCCGTCGGCAGCCCCTTCCAGCGCTCGACGAGACTGTCGATCGCCGAACGGATCTCGTCGAACTGCGCCTCGCACGTCACGCCGTCGCCGTAGCCGACGCTCTGACCGCCCCCGCTGCCGTCCGCCGCGGGCCGTCGGTACTGGTAGGGGGCCCAGCCCCACTTGTTGTAGGACCAGTCCGCGTTGCCCCAGGTGGGGTCGAAGTCCTGATCCGCCATCCAGCAGTCGATCGCCGCCTTCTTCATCTGGCCGATGATCGTGTCGAGTTCGCCGTAGGTCGCCACCGCACATCTCCCTGCATCGTCGTCCGGGGAGCCCGTCGCTCGTCGTTCGCCCGATGAGGACGGATCGAAGAGCACGAGAAGCGCGACTCTCCCCCCGCAGGTAGAGTAGTCCACGCCCTGCGGCATGTCGGGCACGCCCCCAGAAGTTTCGAGAGCGCCTCATGTCTGACGACACCATTCTCCCGGCCGCATCCGACGCGCCTTCGCGGGTCCGGTCACGCACGGCGACGACCGCCATCTGGCTGTCGTCCGCGGCCCTGCTCCTGTGCGCCGCCCTGGTGATCCCGTACCTCGCACCGCGCAACGTCGTCTTCGGGATCCTGTTGCTGATCGCGGCCGCGGCCGCCGTCACAGGGCTCGTGCTCGGCATCCGTGCCCGCCGTCCTCGCGCCGCCCTGGTCTCGGCGATCGTCGCGCTGGCCGTGGACGTGGCGCTGCTCGCCGTCTTCCTCTTCGGTCTCGCCGCGCTGTCCGCCCCGCATGACCAGGTCGAGCTGCGCGGACAGGGCCCGGGCACGCTGTACGCGACCTTCTCCTCCGAGGGCGAGTCGGACACGATGACCTGGCCCTCCGACGGCGGATACAAGAGCTTCCCGACCACCGGCTCCTGGGCGGAGCTGACCGTCGAGGCCGCACGCGAGGACGCCTCCGCGCAGGTCGAGTGCCAGATCCTCTGGAACGGCGAGATCGTCGTGGAGGAGACGGGCACGGGCACGGTCACCTGCCGCTACGACGCACGATAGCCCGGCGACGGTCGACCCATGGGCATGGCGTCCCCGCTCCCCGTCCGCGACGGTGTCGGCGCCACCCGCCTGCGCGTCCCCCGCACCGGCCCGTGGCCGACGATCGCCGACTACATGGTCGAGCGGTTCTTCCACCTCGACCCCGAGCGGCTCCTGCGGCGCTTCGACCGGGGCGAGATCGTCGCGGCGGACGCCTCCGCGCTCACGCGGGGCACCGCCCTCGGCGCGCACGACTTCGTCTGGTACTACCGCGAGCCGCCCGTCGAGCGGGAGATCCCGTTCCAGGAGGAGATCCTCCACGTCGACGACGACCTCGTGGTCATCGACAAACCGCATTTCCTGCCGACCACCCCGGGCGGCAAGTACCTGCAGAACTCGGCGCTGGTCCGGCTGCGCAACCGCCTGGAGAACCCCGAGCTGACGCCGATCCACCGTCTCGACCGCGCCACCGCGGGCCTGCTGATGTTCTCCGCCCGCGCGCAGACCCGCGGCGCGTACCAGCTCCTGTTCGAGCGGCGCGAGGTCGAGAAGGTGTACGAGGCGGTCTCCGCCCTGCCCGCGGACTGGGACCCGACGCGCCCGCGGCTGGCGGGTCACGAGTTCCCGATCGTCTACCGCAATCGGATCGACAAGCTCCGCGGCACCGTCACGGTCCAGGTGGACCGGGAGGGCGAGCCGAACGCCGAGACGCGGATCGAGCTGATCGGGTTCGACGACGCGGTCCTGCACACCCGCCTTCGCCCGCACACCGGACGCATGCATCAGCTCCGTGTGCACCTCGCGGCGCTCGGGGCGGGAATCCTCGGGGACGGCTTCTACCCGGACCTTCTCCCGGAGGCGCCGGACGACTTCGCGCACCCGCTCCAGCTGCTCGCCCGGGAGCTGCGCTTCACCGATCCGCTCACCGGCGAGGACCGCCGGTTCGTCACCCGACGAGCTCTGAGCGCCGCTCCCCGGCGCTGACCGTGCCGGCCGCGTCGGCGGCCTCCGCCGCGCCGTCGTGGCGCTGCAGGATCCGCCGGACGAGCCGGGCGACGAGGTCGACGGCCAGACCGAGGATCACCGAGATCACGACGCCGACCACGGCCGCGAGGACCGGCGAGTGCCCCAGCCAGCTCGCCGCGAACACGGACAGCAGGATGCTCATCGCCGTCCAGCAGACCGCCGCGAGCAGGCTCAGCGGCAGGAAGCGCCGGTACGGCAGCCGGGTGGCGCCGGCGGTCATGTTCACCGCGACCCGCCCGACGGGGATGTAGCGAGCCGTCAGCAGCAGCATCGCCGGGCGGGCATGCACCCGGGCCCCTGCCCACTCCAGCGCCTTCTGCACGCGCGGCCGGCGCAGCCACGCCCAGCGCGCGAGCCCGAATCGGCGGCCGAGGTAGTAGGCGATGCTGTCCCCCGCCGCGGCGCCCAGCGCGGCCGCCGCGATGACCCCGGCCGCAGCGTACGGCGCTCCCCCGGCCGCCGTGCCCGCCGACAGCATCAGGGTGAGCGCCCCGATCACGACGGTTTCGCTCGGGATCGGAGGGAAGAAGCCGTCGATGAGGCAGAACGCGAAGACCACCAGGGGCAGCCACGGCGTCGTCAGGAGCGCGGGGAGGAGGTCGGCCATGACACCACGGTACGAAGACGCTCCCCCGCCCCTCGTC
The DNA here is from genome assembly GCF_037083505.1 of Microbacterium sp. CCNWLW41. Classification (NCBI taxonomy): domain Bacteria; kingdom Bacillati; phylum Actinomycetota; class Actinomycetes; order Micrococcales; family Microbacteriaceae; genus Microbacterium; species Microbacterium sp. CCNWLW41. Next base: position 454,023 of record NZ_JBAOJP010000003.1, on the reverse strand, counting down.
CTCCTGCGGTACCGTCCGACCCCCTACGGGAGGATGATCTTCGCCCCGCGTCAGCGCCGCATCACGACGCGGGCGAGCCAGGTTCCGAGCGTCTGCACCAGGTGGACGAAGACGACGATGAGCACGATCGCGGCCCACATCACCACGGGCTCGAACTGGCGGAAACCGTACGACTGCGCGAAGTGGCCGAGCCCGCCCGCACCGAGCGCGCCCGCCATCGCCGTCATGTCGATGATGCCGACGACGATGAAGGTGTACCCGAGGATCAGCCCGCCCAGGGCCTCCGGGATGGCGACGGTCGCGAGGATCCGCCAGGGGCCCGCTCCCATGGCGCGGGCCGCCTCGATCACCCCCGGCGACACCGCGAGGAGATGCTGCTCCACGATGCGCCCGATGGCGAAGGACGCGGCCAACGACAGGGCGAACGCGGCCGCGTTGATGCCGATCCCGCTGCCGATCACCGCCCGGGTGAGCGGCTGGATCGCCGCGATGAAGATCACGAACGGGATCGGGCGGAAGAAGTTCACCAGGAGGTTGAGGATGCCGTAGACGACGCGGTTGCGCAGCAGTCCGCCCGGACGTGTCGTGTACAGCCCCGTGCCGATCACGCCGCCGAGCAGCCCGCCCGCCACGAGGGCGATCGCGACCATGTACAGCGTCTCGGCCGCCGCGGTCCAGAACTCGGGGGCAAGCTCGATGAGCCGGTCCATCAGCGCACCTCCCCGATCTCGGTCACGTCGACCCTCTCGGCGATCGCCGCCAGAGTGCGTCGCAGTACGGCCTCGTCGCCGCGGATGGCGAGCGTGAGGTGCCCGAACGCGCGGCCGCGGATGTCGTTGATGCCGCCGTAGACGAGCTCGAACTCCAGCCCGGCCTGGGCGAGGTCGACGAAGACCTGCGCCTGGGAGGCGGAGCCGTCGCGGAACGAGAAGGTCACGAGTCGGCCCGCGTGCCGCTCCCGCAGTGTCGCGATCTCGGCCGGCGAGGGCACGCCCTTGATCACCGTGCCGACGAAGCGTTGCGAGGCGGGGTTCTGCGGGTCGGAGAAGACCTGGAAGACGTCGCCCTTCTCCACGACGCGTCCGTTCTCCATCACGGCGACCTTGGTCGCGAGCGTCTGGATCACGTCCATCTCGTGGGTGATGATCACGATCGTCACGCCCTGCTCCTCGTTCACCCGACGAAGCAGCGCGAGCACCTCGTGCGTCGTCTGGGGATCCAGGGCGCTGGTGGCCTCGTCGGCGAGCAGGATCGCGGGGCGGGTGGCGAGCGCGCGCGCGATGCCGACGCGCTGCTTCTGGCCGCCGGAGAGCTGCTCCGGGTAGGCGCGGGCCTTGTCGCTCAGGCCGACGAACGCCAGCAGCTCGCTCACCCGGGCGTCGATGTCCGCCTTCGACCAGCCGGCGAGCTTCAGGGGGTAGGCGACGTTCGCCCGCACGGTCTTCGAGGAGAACAGGTTGAACTGCTGGAAGATCATCCCGATGCCGCCGCGCAGCGTCCGAAGCGCCTTCTCCGGCAGCGTCGTGATGTCCGTGCCGTCGACCACGATCGAGCCGGAGGAGGCCGGCTCCAGGGCGTTGATCAGGCGTACGAGGGTGGACTTGCCCGCCCCCGAATAGCCGATGATGCCGAAGACATCGCCCTTCTCGATGTCGAGGGACACGTCGTCGACCGCGGTCACGGCGGGGGCGTCTCGCTGCGGCGACGGGTAGGACTTCGTGACGTTTCGCAGACTCACGATCGGCATGGTGGTGCTCCGGTGTGCTTCGACAGGACGAATCGGGCGACGCTCGTGGCGCCGCCCGATTCTCTCATTGCGCGGGTGGGACCGCGGTCAGCCCTTGTGGGCCTTCACGTCCTTCTCGACCGTCGTCAGCGAGGCCTGCAGGTCCTCCGCAGGCGTCTGCAGCGGCACGCCGGTGTTGCCCGAGGACTCGAGCAGCCCCTTCTGCACCGCCGGGTCGGTCTGGAAGATCTCGACGAGCTTCTTGTAGGTCTCGTTGTCCTTGTCCTCCGCGCGCGCCGCGAAGATGTTCACGTACGGCAGCGCGTTGGCGTCCTGCGGGTCGTCCTGGGCGATCGCGTCCTCGAAGGAGAGACCGGCCTGCTCGACGAAGTCGTTGTTGATGATCGCGGCGTCCACGTCCGGGAGGGAGGTCGGGATCAGCGCGGCCTCGAGAGCCGTGACGGCGACCTTGGACTTCCCCTCGTCGACGTCGGCCAGGTCCGAGAAGATCGTCCCGCCGCTCTTGAGCTCGATGAGCCCGGCCGACTGCAGGACGAGGAGGGCGCGCGCCTGGTTGGAGGCGTCGTCCGGGACGGCGACCTTTCCGCCCTCCGGGATGTCCTTCACGTCGTCGTACTTCTGCGAGTACAGGCCCAGCGGGTAGATCGCCGTCGAGCCGATCGGCTGCAGGTCCTCGCCCGAGGCGACGTTGTACTGCGCGAGGTAGACGATGTGCTGGAACTGGTTGAGGTCGAGGTCGCCCTCGGTGACGGCGGGGTTGGGCTCCTCGTAGGACGTGAAGTCCTTCAGCTCGACGGTGATCCCCTCCTTCTTCGCGGCGGCGACGAAGGCGGGCCACTGGGCGTCGCTCTTGCCGACGACGCCGATGGTGACGACCTCGTCGGGGGCGGAGCCGTTCTCGGCACCGGCGGAGCCGGACGCGCAGCCGGCGAGGGAGACGACGAGCGCTGCGGCCGCGGTGGCGGCGGCGAGCACGGAGGTGAGACGACGGGACATGGCTGTGGGTTCCTCTCTCGGGGGACTCAGACACGGTAGATGCGGGATCCGGTCCCGTCCGAATCCGGCCGTCACACGGCGTCACAGCGAGCGCGGCGGGGGCCCCGCGCGCCGTGCAGGGGAACACCGCGGTTGCCGCACGGAGGCCGCCCGTCGGAGGATGGATCCGTGGATGCCGCTGACCAGACTGTCGACACCCCGCCCCGCCGCCGCTTCGGACGCCGCGGGTGGGTGCTCGTCGCCCTGATCGCGGCGCTGCTGGTCGCCCTGCTTGCGGTGCTGCTGTGGCCCCGCTCCGCCGAGCCCGTGACACACCCGACGCCGAAGCCCACGGCGTCCGCGTCCGCGACCCCCACGCCGACCTCCGCCGCTCCCGCCGGATTCCCCGCGAACAACATCGCGTACGACACGGCGACCCTCCCCCAGGCGGACGTGTTCGCCGTCATCCCGGCCCTGCCCGTCGATCCGACGCCCGACGCGCCGTTCCTCGGGCTGACCGCCCGGGTGACCGGGGAGGCGGCACCCGTCTGGGCGGACCCCCTCGGGCCGCCCGTGGCCGCCCTCCCCCGCGACTACACGTTCGACGGCACCACGGTCGCCGTGGTGGAGCGTCAGCAGAACTGGGTCCGGGTGCTCCTCACCGGTCGCCAGGCCCTGCCCTCCGGCGGCAACGCCGGCCAGATCACGGGGTGGCTGCGTGCGGCCGACGTCGAGCTCGCGCCCGCCGAGGCCGTCGTCGAGGTCAGCCTCTCCGCCCGCACCATCGAGATCGTCCGCGGCGGCGCGCGCGAGACGATCGCGACGGACTTCGGCTCCGGCATGGCGGAGTCGCCCACGCCAGTGGGCCGGTCCTTCATCATGATGACCCGTACCGTGCCCGAGTTCGAGTACACCCGGGGTCACCCCCTGGTCTACCTGTCGGTGCAGTCGCCGACGCTGGACGGCTTCGGCGGCGCCGAGGCCGCCGTCACGGCGTTCCACTATCACGACGATCGCACCGGGGCGAACTCCAACGGCTGCCTGCGGGTGGACGAGGCCGCGATCGCCAAGCTGGCGGAGCTCCCCCAGGGCACCGGGGTGTTCATCCGCCCCTGACCGACGTGCCGACGCTGCCCGGTCCGCGCGCCCTCAGGCCAACTCTTCGACGCCTCGCAGCCTGACCTCCTCCAGATCCAGTCGCGCCGAGACCCGGCGCACGACCAGATCGTCCACGGTGCCCGCCCGGCGCAGTCCCCGCAGCACCTCGCGCTTGCGGTCCAGCATCGCCAGCTTCAGCCGGGTGTGCTCCTCGTGGCGCAGGATCGGCGAGCGCTGCCGCAGGTCGACGTCCGTGGACGAGGCGATCATCTGCAACGGCGTCGCCTCGACCGCGGCGCCGGTCGACGCGGCCAGCGGATCCGGCTCGTCGAGGAGCACGTCCAGCGCCTCCGCCTCGGCATCGATGAGCGCCTGCTCCCGCGCCATGGTCCTGGCGTTGGCGAGCTCGAGCATCTGGTACCCCTCGAATCGGATCCGGTCGCGCACCTCGTCGCTCACGCCGTGCTCGCGCGCCAGGTCGTCGAGAGCCGTGAGCGCGGCACCGGAGATCGTCCTCTCGGCGAGCTCGTACTCCTCGTCCTCGGTGTGATCGACAGGCAGACGTGCCCAGCGCACCACCGCCGGCAGGAGGGGGCCCTGCACGAGAAGGCTCAGCAGGATCACCCCGGCCGTGACCACGATGACGTCCTCCCGTCCGGTGAGGGCAGCGCCGTCGGATGTCGTCAGGGGCACGGACAGCGCGATGGCCAAGGACACTGCCCCTCGCATACCCGCCACCGTCGAGACCAGCCGCGCCCGACCGCGAACGCCGGTCGCCGGCCGAGGACCGCCGGAGCGCAGGAACGGGACGCTCAGCCATTGGAAGAGGTAGCGGACGACGAACAGGGTCGCCCAGACGGCGAGGGTGACGAGCGCGAGCCGGCCGATGCGTGCGAACGGAACCTCGTGGACGACGTACTGGACCTCCAGCCCGATGAGGACGAACAGCGCTCCGTTGAGCAGGAACACCCCGAAGGGCCAGGCGGCGTCGGCCTGGCGGCGCGAGGCCGCCGTCGTGATCTGCGGCAGGACGTACGCGACGACGAGACCGGCGACCACCACGGCGAGGACCCCGGAGGCGTGCACGAGCTCGGCCACGAGGAAGGCGGCGAACGGGACGAGCAGGAGCGTGAGGTTGATCGCGAGGGTGGACCGGATCCGGCGCAGCGCCATCGCGGCCGCCCCGGCCACCGCCGCGCCGGCGGCGATCCCGCCGAGATAGGACACGATCACGGTCCCGGTGACCGACCACGGCGTGATGCGCCCACCGGTCGCGACCGTCACGGCGATCGCGTACAGCACGAGCGCGGTGCCGTCGTTGGTGAGGCTCTCCGCCTTGAGCTTCATGAACATGCGGTGCGGCAGAAGCCGTCCGAGCGCGGCGACCGCGGTGGCGTCGGGCGGCGCGACCGCGGCGCCGAGGATGAGGCCGATCTCCCACGGCAGACCGAGGAGCACGGCCGCTCCCGCCACGGCGAACGCGGACGCCACGACCAGCAGCGTGCTCATCGGCAGGATGTGGCGGACATCGCGGCGGATGGAGCGCAGCGACGTGGTGAGGCTCTCCCAGAACAGCATGACGGGGAGGAACAGGAGCAGGACCGTCTCCGGCGGGAGCTGCACCTGCCGCAGCGCCGGGACGAAACCGAGGAGGAGCCCGAGCACCACGAGGACCAGCGGCAGCGCGAGGCGCAGCCGTGGGGCGAGCAGAGTGCCGACGAGGATCGTGAGTCCGAGCAGGACCGTGATCTCGAGACCTTCCATGTCCACCTCCGGAGGCGCGGGCCATCGGGCGTCCGGGGTCCGGACGATCGCGGCGTCGAGGGGCGGGCGCGGCGAGGCCCGCGGGGGTCTCAGCGTCCGACAGGGTCACGGTATTCCCTGCGACGCGGTCACGACAGGGGCGGGCGGGGCCCGCGCATCGTCCGACCGTGCACGGGCCCAGGTCCGGCGCGAGCGGTCATCCCCCTGACCGGCTCCCCCGGACTTCGCCCCCAGTGGAGATAGACGGTCGTCTATCCCGTCCGTCGAGCGTAGACGCCACCGAGCGACGACGCAACCGCGCAGGACCGCCGGCGCGTCCGCGTCGGATCTCAGTCGGCCCTCTCCGCCACGGTCAGGTGCGTCAGAGCGTCGCGGACGACCGCCTCCGCGTCGCCGATCCCGATCCCCGCGAGCGCTGCTCGGACGAACAGGGGCTCATGACGGGGGCGGAACGTGTCCGGGAACCGACTCGCCGGGAGGAACCCCTCCAGGACGATGACGAGGTACTGGACGGCGTCGTCGATCGGCATCGTGAGCGTGTATCCCTCCCGCTCGACCGCGCCGCGCAGCCTGCCCTCCAGCATCTCCGCCATCGTGCGACGCATCGGCGCGACCCGGCGGCTGTCCACGGACAGATCCTGGAAGAGCAGCATGGCCGCCGCGACGACCGGATCGCGGTGGGCGGCCGCCGCCGTCCCGCCCATGACCGCCACGCACGCGCGGACGGGGCTCTCGGGGAACGCCTCCTCCGCGGCGCGGACGATCTCGGGCGCGTGCGTCACGACGTGACTCATCATGGCGTCGATGAGCGTGTCCTTCGTCGGGAAATGGTGGCTGAAGGCGCCCTTGGTGAGCCCGATCCGCTCGGCGATCCGAGAGAGCGACGCGGCCGCATAGCCGCGCTCCAGGAACTCCTCCGCGGCGGCGGAGAGGAGGCGGGCTCGGGTCACGTCGGCAGGGCTCCCGGTGCTCATCCGCTCCACTGTAGCGAGCGGCGCACCTCGCGGTGCAACCGGGATATTGGAACCGGGTCCAGGAATCGCGCCCTCAGCCGAGCTGCTCGGTCAGCGCGAACCAGCGCTCCTCGAGCTCTGTCACCTCCGCCTCCTGGGCGGAGATCTCCTTCATCCGCTCGCCGAGACCGGCGTAGTCGGACTGGTCGTGCTCGGCCAAGGCGTGCCTGGCGGCATCGATCTGGGCCGCGAGCTTCTGCATGCGCCGCTCGAGCGCCGAGACCTCCTTCTCCGCCGCCCGGCGCGCCGCGCCGTCGAGGGCCGTCGCCGACGCCGGCGCCTCGTCTCGCTTCGCTCGCTCGACGACCGAGGCTCCGGCGGCCTGCTCGCGCTCCCGCAGACGCAGGTACTCGTCGACTCCGCCGGGAAGATGACGCAGGCGCTGGTCGAGGATCGCGTACTGCTGATCCGTCACCCGCTCCAGGAAGTAGCGGTCATGGCTCACGACCAGCAGCGTGCCCGGCCACGAGTCCAACAGGTCCTCGATCGCCGCGAGCATGTCGGTGTCCATGTCGTTCGTCGGCTCGTCGAGGATCAGCACGTTCGGCTGGTCGAGGAGGACGAGCAGCAGCTGGAGTCGCCGCTGCTGCCCGCCGGACAGATCCTTCACCGGGGTGGACAGCTGCGCGGAGGAGAACCCGAGCCGCTCGAGGAGCTGGCCCGGCGTGAGCTCGGCGGCCTTGGATCCGGTCCCGAACGTGTACGTGGTCCGCAGGCGCCCGATCACCACGCGCACGGGGTCGTCCCAGACCTCCGTGAGCTCGTCCAGGCGCTGGGTCAGCGTGCGGACCTGGACCGTCTTGCCGTGCTTGACGCGCCCCGAGGTCGGCGCGAGGGTCCCGGCGACGAGTCCCAGGAGCGTGGACTTCCCCGCGCCGTTGACGCCGAGGATCCCGGTGCGCTCCCCCGGCGCGATCCGCCACTCCACGTCACGCAGCACGGTCCGCTCCGGGCTCAGGTCGGTCGCGGGATACGTGACGCCGGCGTCGACCAGGTCCACGACGTCCTTGCCCAGGCGCGTCACCGCGAGCGACTGCAGCGCGACGCGGTCCCGGATCTCCGGCACGTCCGCGATGAGGGCGTTGGCCGCGTCGATGCGGAACTTCGGCTTGCTCGTCCGCGCCGGGGCGCCGCGACGGAGCCACGCGAGCTCCTTGCGGGCGAGGTTCTGCCGCTTGGCCTCGGTCGCCGCCGCCATGCGGTCTCGCTCGACCCGCTGCAGGATGTACGCCGCGTACCCGCCCTCGAAGGGCTCGACGATCCGGTCGTGCACCTCCCAGGTCTCCGTGCACACCTCATCGAGGAACCACCGGTCGTGGGTGACGACCAGGAGCGCGCCCTGGTTCGCCGCCCAGCGCTTCCTCAGGTGGGCCGCGAGCCAGGTGATCGCCTCGACGTCCAGGTGGTTCGTGGGCTCGTCCAGCGCGATGATGTCCCAGTCGCCCGCCAGCAGCCGCGCGAGCGCCACCCGGCGCCGCTGGCCACCGCTGAGCGCCGCCACGGGAGCCGTCCATTCGAGGTCGCCGACCAGGCCGTCGATGACGTCGCGGACCCGCGGGTCCCCCGCCCACTCGTGCTCCGGTACATCGCCGACGATGGCCGCGGCGACGGTCAGCGCGTCGTCGAGGACGTCGGCCTGGTCGAGCACGCCGATCCGCGTTCCGCCGCGGACCGTCACCCGGCCGGCGTCGGGATCGAGGCGACCGGCGAGCATCGCCAGGAGGCTCGACTTCCCGTCGCCGTTGCGTCCGACGATCCCGATGCGATCCCCCTCCTCGACCCCGAGGGTGACGGAGTCGAAGACGATGCGGGTGGGGAATTCGAGGTGGAGGCCTTCGGCCCCGAGGAGATGTGCCATGTCTTTACCAGGGTAGACGGCTCCGCGCGCACGTTCCGCGCCCGCCGGGAGCGGGCTCGCACCCCTCGTCGTTCTTGAGGATGTCGCCCCGGACGGCGGAGGATCCGCCATGCCTGCATTCCAGGTCACGGATGAGTCTCTCTTCGAACATCTCTTCGAATGTCGGGCCGTCCGAAGTTGGGCTCGGAGTATGCCCGATCTGATCCGCATCCTCCAGCAGACGGCCGCCGCCCTGGCGTCGGCGCGGTCGGACGGGGCCACGCTCACCCGCGCGGACCTGATCGCCGCGAACGACGCCGCCGGCCTGGTCCGGCGCCGGCTCGACGCGGTGCACGCCGAGATCGCCGCCCGCATCGCGGAGGAGTCCCGCCCGGAGCTCGGGCCGGAGAGCCTGGCGAAGCAGCAGGGGTTCCGTACGCCCGCCCACCTCATCGCGACGAGCACCGGCGCCTCCGCGGGCGAGGCGCAGCGCCTGGTGAAGGTCGGCGAGGCCACGGCACCGCGGACCAACCTGATCGGTGAGCCGATGCCGGCACGGTATCCGGCGGTGCAGGCCGCGCTGCACGCGGGCACGATCGGCGCGTCCGCGGCCGGTGCGGTCATCGCGCTGCTCGACCGGGTGCGCGTGACGGTCGGCGCACAGCGGGTCGCCGAAGCGGAGCAGGTGCTGACGGAGCAGGTGCCGGGACTCTCGATGGACGAGATCCGGAGACTGATCGTTCGCGCCGAGGCCTGGCTGGACCCGGACGGCGTTGCGCCCCGGGAGGAGCAGCTGCGCGCGCAGCGCTCGCTGACGATCGTCGAGCGGGACGGCATGATCCACCTCGACGGCCGATTCGACCCGGAATCCGGCGCCCCTCTCCTCGCCGCGATCGACGGATACGTCTCCGCGGAGTTCGCGGCCACGCGTGAGGGGCGCCGCCCCGGGGCCGTGGACGCCGACCGCCGCCCGGTCGCGCAGATCCGCGCGGATGCGTTGTCGCATCTCGCCGCCCATCCGCTCGGCTGCGAGCGGAGCATGCCCCTGAACGGCGCCACGGTCGTGGTGCGCGTCGGGCTCGACGATCTCCAGACGGGCACGGGGTCCGCGACGATCGACGGCATCGCACAGCCGGTGAGCATCGCCACGGCCCGCCGGATGGCCGCCGGGGGAAGCGTCATCCCCTGGGTCTGCGGCAGCCGGGGAGAGATCCTCGACTGGGGTCGACGGCGGCGGCTCTTCAGCCGGGCTCAGAAGCTCGCGCTGACCGAACGCGACGGCGGGTGCGCGATGTGCGGTCTCCCGCCGCATCTGACCCGGGTCCACCACATCCGGTGGTGGACCCGCGACACCGGCCCCACCGATCTCGACAACGGGGTCCTCCTCTGCGAGACCTGCCACCATCTCATCCACGACAACGGCTGGGACATCCGGATCGACGGCACCGGCGTTGCGGCGCGGGTGTGGTTCCTCCCGCCGCCGTGGACCGATCCGGCGCGCACGCCGCGCCTCGGCGGGCGGGCGAGGACCGATCCCCCGCTGTCTCTCACCGGCTGACGCCCTCGCTCATCCGCGGCGATCCGTCGCATGCGGCGATGCCGCTGACGCCCGATTTCCGATGCCCCGGCCATCGCGAAGGGCCGCACGGTCACGACCGTGCGGCCCTTCGGCGTTCCGCTTGCGACGAGGACGCCGCCGGCGGTCACTGGTACTGCTTGACGATCTCCAGCAGGTTCGGCACGTTGGCGTACGCCTCGGCGGCGTTCTCCTTCGTGACGATGACCGGGTCGAGCAGGTACGAGGGAACGACCTTCACGCCGTTGTCGTACTGCTCGGTGTCGTTGACGTCGACCTCCTCGCCCTTCTGGAGCTGGCCGACCATCTTGATCGACTGCTCCACGAGCAGGGCGGTGTCCTTGTTGATCGTGGAGTACTGGATGCCCTCCATGATCGACTTGACCGACTCCACCTCGGAGTCCTGCCCCGTGACGACCGGAACCGGCTTGCCGGCCTGCTGGACGGAGGTGATGATCGCCCGGGCCAGCGTGTCGTTCGGCGACAGCACGCCGTCCACGGTCTTGTCCCCGTACGTCGAGGTGAGGATCGAGTCCATCCGGCGCTGCGCGTTCTCGGCCTTCCAGCCGTCGGTCGCTGTCTGCTTGATGTCGGTCTGCCCGGACGCCACGACGAGCGTGCCGTCGTCGATCTTCGGCTGGAGGACCTCCATGGCCCCGTCGAAGAAGACTGCCGAGTTGGCGTCGTCCGGCGACCCGGAGAAGAGCTCGACGTTGTAGGGGGCCGGGTGACCGGCGCGGGCCTCGAGGCCGTCCAGGAGCGCCTGGCCCTGGAGCTGTCCGACCTTGAAGTTGTCGAAGGCGACGTAGTAGTCGACCGCGTCCGTGTTCTCGATCAGACGGTCGTAGGCGATGACCGTCGCCCCGGCCTCGTGCGCGGCCTGCACCTGCGTGGACAGCTGCTTGCCGTCCTTCGCGCCGATGATGATGACCTTCGCTCCGCCCGTGACCATGGCCTGGATCTGGTTCTGCTGCTCGGCCACGGTGTTGCTGGCCGGGGCGTACTGGACGTCGGCCTTGAACCCGGCCTCTTCGAGCCCGTCCGTGAACAGCTTGCCCGCGAGCACCCAGTTCTCACTGGTCTTGTCCGGGAGGGCGACGCCGATCGTCGCGCCCGCCTCGAAACCGGCGGGAGCGGAGGTCTCGGATCCGCCCTCGGAGGTGCCGCCCGAGCCGCCGCCGCGCTCCGAGGAGCAGCCGGCGAGAGCCATGACGCCGGCGGCGACGAGCGCTGTCGCCCCGAGCAGGATTCGCTTCTTCATGTGATCTCTTTTCTGGTGTCCGGCGGTCGCGGCGACGACCGCCTACTTTCCGCTCGCCGACGGGCTCGCGGGGGTCGGGAAGGGCTCCGGCTCGCGCCGGGAGAGGCGCCGGGTGAGGAACCCGGTCACGGAGGGGCGTCCCTGCTGCTTGTTCCACACGTCGATGCCGACCGCGACGAGCAGCACGAGGCCCTTGATCATTGCGACGACGTCGGCGCCGAAGCCGAGCAGCGCGAGACCGTTGTTGAGGAACGCCATGACGAGGCCACCGATGATGGAGCCGATCACGGTGCCGATACCTCCGGAGACGGCCGCGCCGCCGATGAAGACGGAGGCGATCGCGTCCAGCTCCCAGCCGTTGCCGTCCTGCGGACCGGAGGCGGTGGCACGGGCGACGTAGATCATTCCGGCGACCGCGGCCAGGACCGACATGTTCATCATCACGAAGAAGTCCGTCCAGCGATCCTTCACGCCCGAGAGCCGGGCGGCCTGGCGGTTGCCGCCCACGGCGTAGATGTGCCGCCCGAACACGGTGTTGCGCGTGAGGAAGGTGTACAGGATGACGAGCACGAGCAGGATCACCCCGGAGATCGGGAAGCTGGTGCCCTCGCGGCCGGTCGCGAACAGCCAGCCGGCGTAGAGGATGACGGCGGAGATCAGCACCACCTTGACGATGCTCACCCACAGCGGCGCCTGCTCGGCCCCGATCTTGCGCTGCGACCGGCGCAGCCAGAACTCGAACCCGACCACCCAGCAGACGGCCAGCACCGCGAGGATCATCGTCGGCACGTTGAAGTTCAGCGGAAGCGCCAGCTCCGGGAGGTATCCGGCCCCGATGTACTGGAATTCCTTCGGTACCGGCACGGTCGCCGAGTCCCCGATGAACTGGTTGGCGCCCCGGAAGAAGAGCATGCCGGCCAGGGTCACGATGAACGCGGGGACCCCGACGAACGCGACCCAGAAGCCCTGCCACGCCCCGACGAGGACCCCCACGCCCACGCCCAGCAGGATGGCCGCCCACCAGGGCCAGTGCCACTCCGCCATGGACTTGGCGACGATGATCCCGGTGAAGGCGGCCACCGAGCCGACCGACAGGTCGATGTGGCCCATGATGATGACCATCACCATCCCGATCGCGAGGATCAGGATGTAGGAGTACTGGTTGACGACGTTGATGACGTTCCCCGGCGCGAGCGTGAGCCCGGTGCCCTTGGCCACCAGCGTCCAGATCTGGAACACCGCGATGATGACGATCAGGCTGCCCAGGATGCCGAACTGCCGGCCGGTGGACTGCCCTCCGCCGAACATCTTCCGGATGTCGCCGAAATGGAAGCCGCGCTTCTCGGTCTCGGTCGTCGTGCTCATGCGGTGGTCTGCGCCTTCTGGGTCAGGGAGGTCATGCTGCGCATGAGCGCCTCCGGGGTGGCTTCGGATGCGGGGATGCAGTCGGTGACGCGTCCCTCGAAGACGGTGTAGATGCGGTCGGAGATGCCGAGCAGCTCCGGCAGCTCGCTGGAGATGACGATGACGCCCTTGCCTTGCGCTGCGAGCTCGTTGATGATCGCGTAGATCTCGTACTTCGCGCCCACGTCGATCCCGCGCGTGGGCTCGTCGAGGATGAGCAGATCCGGATCCGTGAACATCCACTTCGCCAGCACGACCTTCTGCTGGTTGCCGCCGGAGAGCGTGTTCACGCCCTGCTCCACGGTCGGTGTCTTGATGCGCAGCGACCGACGGTACCGCTCGGCCACGGAGGCCTCCGCGCGGTCGTCGACGACGCCGTGCCGGGCGATCTTGGAGAGCTTCGCCGACACGATGGACCTCTTGATGCTGTCGAGGAGGTTGAGCCCGAGCACCTTCCGGTCCTCGCTGACGTAGGCCAGGCCGTGGCGGATGGCGCTGCGCACGTCGGGGATCGTGATCTCGCGGCCGTCCTTGATCACGGTCCCGGACAGGAACGTCCCGTAGGAGCGCCCGAAGATGCTCATCGCGAACTCGGTGCGCCCCGCGCCCATGAGCCCGGCGATGCCGACGACCTCGCCGCGGCGGACCTCGATGCTCGACCCCTTCACGACCATCCGCTCGGAGACCGTGGGGTGCTGGACCCACCAGTCCTTGACCTGGAAGAAGACCTCGCCGATCTCGGGCTCGCGGTCGGGGTATCGGCTCTCCAGGGAGCGTCCGACCATGCCGCGGATGATGCGGTCCTCGTTGATCTCCCCCCGGCCGATGTCGAGCGTCTCGACCATGCGGCCGTCGCGGATGATGGTGATCTCGTCCGCGATCTGCTCGATCTCGTTGAGCTTGTGGCTGATGATGATCGACGTGATCCCCTTGGCCTTGAGCCCGAGGATGAGATCGAGCAGGTGCTGCGAGTCGCTCTCGTTCAGCGCGGCCGTCGGCTCGTCCAGGATGAGGAGCTTCACGTCCTTGTTCAGCGCCTTGGCGATCTCGATCAGCTGCTGCTTGCCGACGCCGAGATGCTTGACGGCGATGTCGGGATCCTCGTTGAGTCCCACCCGCGCCAGAAGCTCCACCGTGCGGCGCTTCTGCTCGGTCCAGTCGATGCGGACGCCGCGGCGGACCTCGTTGCCGAGGAAGATGTTCTCGGTGATCGACAGCTCGGGGATCAACGCCAGCTCCTGGTGGATGATCACGATGCCCGCAGCCTCGCTCGCCGCGATGTCGCGGAAGCGCTGCTCCTGCCCGTGGAGCAGGATCTCCCCGTCGTAGGAGCCGTAGGGGTAGACGCCGGACAGGACCTTCATCAGAGTCGACTTGCCGGCGCCGTTCTCCCCGCAGATTGCGTGGATCTCGCCGGTCCGGACCGTCAGCGAGACGTCCGCGAGCGCCTTCACGCCCGGGAACTGCTTCGTGATGGACCGCATCTCCAGGATGGGGCCCGACACGGCCGGCAACGTTGCTGTGGTGCTCACGGGACTTCCTCGATACCGACGGCCACCTCCGATGTGACCGTTCACATTGGGTAACATCGTGCATCGCCGCCCCCGTACTGTCAAGTGCGGCGCGCGATTCGCGTCAGGACCGTGACGCGGCGGATTCGCGACCGCAGAGGACGGGCACCACCGGCCCAAACGACGGAGGCTCCTCGCCGCGGATGAGGGCGAGCAGGATCTGCACGGCGCGACGCCCGAGCTCGGGGAAGTCCTGGTGGATCGTCGTCAGCGGCGGGGCGACGTGCGCCGCGACCGGGATGTCGTCGAACCCGACCACGCTCACGTCGGCGGGCACGCGCAGCCCGGCGTCGCGGAAGCCGTGCATCAGCCCGATCGCCATGATGTCGTTCGCGGCGAACACGGCCGTGAAGTCACGGCGGCGGGCGAGCTCCTGTCCCGCGAAGTACCCGAAGTCCGCCGTCCAGTCGCCGCGGATCGGGGGGAACGTCGGCAGGTCCGCGTCGCGCAGGGCCTCGAGGTACCCCCGCATCCGCGACTCGGCCTCGATCCAGTCCTGCGGACCCGCGAGATGCAGGATGTCGGTGTGCCCGAGCCGGATCAGGTACTCGGTGATCATGCGGGCGCCGGCGACCTGGTCCGCGGACAGGCTCACACCGTCGGATCCCGAGGCCGTCTGCAGGCTCACGAACGGGACCGCGACCGCCGTCCCCCGCAGCACGTTGAACACGCGGACCTGCGGCGCGAGGACGACGATCCCGTCCACGTGCTCGCGCACGAGCTGCCGCACCGCGGCGCCGATCGCCTCCGGCGTCGTCTCCGGCAGGTTCAGGGTGCTCACCGAGTATCCCTCGGCGCGCGCGGCGTCCTCGATCGCGGCGATGGACGAGGTGGGGCCGAACTCCCCCGTGGTGGCCGAGAGGATCCCGAGCGTGCTGGAGCGGCTGGTGGCCAGCGCGCGGGCGGCGACGTTCGGCCGGTAGTCCAGGACCGCGATCGCGTCCAGGACCCGGGCTTTCGTCTCGGGGCGGATGCTGGGATGCTCGTTGAGCACCCGCGACACGGTCTGGTGCGAGACGCCGGCCAACCGCGCCACGTCCCGGATGCTCGGCATCCGGGCGCGATCGGGAGGGCTGGACAACACGGCCTCCCGGAATGTGCACGGTCACATGGGTCTCCCCATTATGACCTGCCTCCGGGTCCGCCGCATCCGCGCCGGCGCTAGGCCAGTCCGCCGTAGAGGAGCTGGGTCGTCTGCGGGTCCCGCGCCAGCCGCACCCGGTCGCCGCCCCGCGGGATCTCCAGGCGCGAGACCAAGGTGGTGAGCGCCTGCTGCCGCCCGTCGAGATCCACGACGAGGACCACGCTCGGGTTGTCGTTGATCGTCATCCCGGTGTCCTGCACCGACACGACCGTCGCGATCTCCACCGGGACGCCGGACGCGACCAGCGCCGCGAACTGCTCGGGCGCGTTCAGCGCCGCCATCCCCTGCTTCATGCTGTCCGTGAACTCGCTGCCCATGAAGGCCTTGGTCATCCTGCCCATGAACCCGCGCCCCTCGGCGATGTCCTCGGCCATCCTGGCAGCGTCGGCCTGGCGCTCCTGCATCGACTTTCGGTTGAACAGTCCCATCCGGATCTCCCGTCGTCCTGGCAGCGATTCCGCTGCGTCCGGACGTCACGCTACGGAAGGACCCGGCGCTCCCGATCACGGATTCGGAGTCGTCGGCGACCGTTCATCCGGGGTTCAGCCGATGACCCGCGCGCCGGGGACCGGGCCATGCACGTGGAGCGCCCGGCGTCCGGACGCGCCCAGACGCTCCCGGACCCGTGCGGCGATGCCCGGCCCCTCGCACAGCAGCGCGACCGTCGGGCCGGAGCCGGAGACGATCCCCCGCAGCGCCCCGGCGGCCACGCCCTCGTCGATCACCGTCTGCAGATCCGGTCGGTCCAGCAGGGCCGCGACCTGCAGGTCGTTGTGCAGCTCGTCGGCGAGCACGTGCGGATCGCCCGCGCGCAGCGCCTGCAGCACGGCCGGCGGGACGTCGAGCGAGAGCGGCGGGTCGTCCGCGAGCACCCCCTCCTCGTCGCGGTGCGCGTCCAGGCGGCCGTAGACCGCCGGCGTGGACATGCCCTCGTCGCTCGGCACGAGCACCCAGTCGAGCCGGCCGCGCGCCAGCGCCGGCGTGAGCACATCGCCGCGGCCGGTCCCGACCGCGGTGCCGCCGTGCAGGGCGAACGGGACGTCCGCGCCCAGTCGCGCGGCCAGCTCGTGCAGACGCGCGATGCTGAGCCCCGTCCCCCACAGCGCGTCGCACGCGACGAGCGCCGCCGCCGCGTCGGCCGAGCCGCCGCCCATCCCCCCGGCCACCGGGACGCTCTTGTGCACCGCGAGGTGCACGCCGCCCTCGTATCCCGTCGCCGACGCCAGGAGCTTGGCCGCACGCATGGCCAGGTTCCGGTCGTCCGTCGGCACGGACTCCGGGTCGACCTCGCCCTCGACGGTGAGGTGGAAGCCGGGGGCGGCGGTCGCGACCACGTCCTCCGTGAGCGACACCGCCTGGAACACGGTGGCGAGGGCGTGGTAGCCGTCGTCGTGGCGTCCGCCGACGCCGAGGAAGAGGTTGATCTTCCCCGGCGCCCGCACGCGCACGGACGGGAGGGCGGCCGGGTTCATGATCGGCTCACAGCTCCGAGGAGCGCGCCCAGAGGTTCACGTCGATGCGCCCCGCGAGCTCGTCGATGCGCGACAGCTCCTCGTCCGTGAGCGGCGCGGCGTCCAGCGCCGCGAGGTTCTCGTCGAGCTGCTCGGGCCGCGAGGCGCCGATCAGCGCGGACGCCACGACGTCGTCGCGCAGCACCCACTGCAGCGCGAGCTGGGCCAGGGACTGACCCCGCTCGCGAGCGATGTCCGCGAGCGCACGCAGCGTCGTCAGCCCCTCCTCGCTCAGCGGGGCGTCGGGGAGCGAGCCGCGCTTCTGCGCCCGCTCCGCCGTGCCGTCCTGGAGGTACTTGCCGGTGAGCAGCCCCTGGGCGAGAGGTGTGAAGGCGATCGCGCCCATCCCCTCCTCGCGGAGGGTGTCCGTGAGACCGTCCTCGACCCAGCGGTTGAGCATCGAGTAGGCGGGCTGGTGGATCACCAGCGGCGTCCCGAGGTCGCGGGCCACGTCGATCGCGGCCTCGGTGCGCTCGGCGCTGTACGAGGAGATCCCGACGTAGAGCGCCTTGCCCTGGCGGACCAGGGTGTCCAGCGCCCCGACGGTCTCCTCGACCGGCGTCACCGGATCCACCCGGTGCGAGTAGAAGATGTCGACGTAGTCGAGCCCCATCCGGGTCAGCGACTGCTCCGCGCTGGCGAGGATGTACTTCCGGCTGCCGAGGTCGCCGTAGGGACCCGGCCACATGTCCCACCCGGCCTTGGACGAGATGATGAGCTCGTCCCGGTACGGGCGGAGGTCCTCGGCGAGGATGCGCCCGAAGTTCTTCTCCGCGGAGCCGTACGGGGGGCCGTAGTTGTTGGCGAGATCGAAGTGCGTGATCCCGCGGTCGAACGCATGGCGCAGGAGCGCGCGCTGGTTGTCGAGCGGGATGTTGTCGCCGAAGTTCCACCACAGCCCCAGCGAGATCGCGGGCAGGTACAGCCCCGAGGAGCCGACCTGGCGGAACCGGGCGCGCTCGTACCGGTCCGGCGCGGCGGAGTACGGGCGGTGGACATCGGGCACGTCGGGGCGGAAACGCGAATCGGTCACGCTTGTCAGGGTAGCCCTCGCGCGCCGGCCGCAGGCTCCGGTTTCGGGGCGCATTCCCGGGTTTCGGGGCGCCTCCCGGTGCCGGCGAGCCCCATCCGGCGCCCCGAACCCGCGGATCGCGCCCCGGATCTCACGCCGCGGCGCGCGCGATGCGGTGGTAGTCGTCCACCGTCAGGTCCTCGCCGCGCGCCGTCGGGGCGACGCCCGCGGCCTCCAGCACGGCGGACGCCGCCGCCGAGCCGCCGAACATCCCGGACAGCGCCTGGCGCAGCATCTTCCGCCGCTGGTTGAACGCCGCGTCCACGATCGCGAAGGTCCGGCGCCGCTCCTGCTCGGATCCGCGCGGCTCGGCATCGCGCACGAACCCCACGAGCAGGCTGTCGACGTTCGGCACCGGCCAGAAGACCTGCCGCGAGACCGTGCCGGCGAGGTGCCACGGGCCGTACCAGGCGGCCTTCACGCTGGGAGCGCCGTAGATCTTGGATCCCGGCTTCGCGGCGAGCCGCTCGGCGACCTCCGCCTGCACCATCACGACGCCCCGCCGGATCCGCTCGAAGGTCTCCAGGAAGTGCAGCAGGACCGGCACCGACACGTTGTACGGCAGGTTCGCGACGAGCACCGTCGGATCGCCGGGGAGCTCGGTGACGCGCAGGGCATCGGCGTCGACCACGGTCAACGCGGCCTCGGGGACGCCGTGCGTCCGTGCCGTCTCGGGCAGATGCGCCGCCAGGCGGTGATCGATCTCGACCGCGGTCACCCGCGCACCGGCCTCCAGGATCGCGAGGGTCAGGGATCCGAGCCCCGGGCCGATCTCGACGACCGACTCCCCCTCGCGCACGTCCGCGGCCTGCACGATCTTCCGCACCGTGTTCGCGTCGACGACGAAGTTCTGCCCCAGCTTCTTCGTCGGGGTCACGTCGAGCTCGGCGGCCAGGCGGCGGATCTCGGTCGCGCCGAGCAGGGTGACGGTCATCCCCCCATCATCCCGCATCCGCAGGCCGTTCCCGGTGTCCTCGCCCCGCCCTATGATCAAGCGGGTGACCACTCTCGGGGAGCTCATCGCACCGCGGCGAATGGGAACGGACTTCCGGTGGCTGCTGGCCTCCTCCTGGACGAGCAACGTCGGGGACGGGATCGCCCTGGCCGCCGCTCCCCTGCTCATCGCCTCGATGACGGACGCGCCGTTCCTCGTCGCGGCCGGCGCCATGCTCCAGTTCCTGCCCTGGCTGCTGTTCGGTCTGCACGCCGGGGCCATCGCCGACCGCTTCGACCGACGACGCCTCGTCATGGTCGCCAACGCCGCCCGCGGCGTCGTGGTCCTCGCCCTGGCGGTGTTCCTCCTCACCGGATCGGCCACGATCGGCATCGTCCTGGCCGCCGCGTTCCTCTACGGCACGGCGGAGGTGTTCGTGGACACCGCCGGCAGCACGCTGCTGCCCATGCTCGTCCGGAAGGCGGACCTCGGGATCGGCAACGCCCGCCTTCAGGCCGGGTTCCTGGTCGCGAACCAGTTCGCCGGGCCTCCCCTCGGCGCGTTCCTCTTCGCGCTGGGCGCGTTCTGGCCCTTCCTCGTGCAGGTGCTGTGCCTGGGCCTGGCGATCGTGCTCATCGCCCGGATCGCACGGACACCGGTGCCTCCGCGCCCCGACCAGGACGCCGCGGGAGCGGGAACGTCCCGGGCACGCGAACGGACGGCGGTGCACACCGACATCGCAGAGGGCATGCGCTGGCTCTGGCGCAACCCGCCCGTGCGCATGCTCGTGATCATCATCCTCGCCTTCAACGTCACCTGGGCGGCGCCGTGGGGCGTGCTCGTGCTGTACGCGACGGAGCACCTGAAGATGGGCGCGGTCGGCTATGGCGCGCTCACGACCGCGTCCGCCGCGGGCGGCCTGCTGGCGACCCTGAGCTTCGGCTGGCTGGAGCGGCACGTGTCGTTCGCGGCGCTGATGCGGATCTGCCTCTCGCTCGAGGTCGTGATGCACCTCGCCTTCGCCCTGACCACATCCGGCACCGTCGCCCTCGCGATCATGGTCGGGTTCGGGGCGTACGCGTTCGTGTGGGGGACGATCTCGACGACGGTCCGCCAGCGTCTGGTCCCGCACGAGCTGCAGGGACGAGTGGGATCGGTCAACATGGTCGGGGTCTTCGCGGGCATGGTGATCGGCCAGGCGCTGGGCGGAACGATCGCGCAGTTCTGGGGACTGACGGCGCCGTGGTGGTTCGCCTTCGTCGGCGCCGCGATCACGCTGGCGCTCGTGTGGCGCCCCATCTCGCACATCGCGGCCGCGAAACCGATCCCGGACGCCGAGCCGGCGGCGGAGCCCGACCCCGCCTGACGCGCCTGCGCCGGACGCGCGATCAGTCGAACGCGCCGTAGACCGCGCGGGTGTTCTCCGCGACCTGCGCGGCGAGCGCGTCCGTGTCCAGGCCGAGCTCGGCGGCCATGAACCGCAGGGTGATCGGGATGAGGTACGGGGCGTTCGGGCGCCCGCGCAGCGGCACGGGCGCGAGGAACGGCGCATCGGTCTCGACGAGGATCCGGTCGAGAGGCGTCACCCGGAGGGCGTCGCGGAGGTTCTGCGCGTTCTTGAACGTCACGGTGCCGGCGAACGACAGGTAGTACCCCGCGTCGGCGCACGTCCGGGCCATCGCGTCGTCTCCGGAGAAGCAGTGGAACACCGTCCGCTCCGGCGCACCCGCCCGCGACAGCGTCGCGAGGACGTCGTCGTGCGCGTCGCGATCGTGGATCTGCATCGCCAGACGATGCTTCTTGGCCAGGGCGATGTGCGCCTCGAACGACGTGTGCTGCGCGGCGCGCCCGTCCTCGCCGGTCCGGAAGTAGTCGAGTCCGGTCTCGCCGATCGCCCGCGTCCGGGGATGCGCGGCGAGCTCATCGATCACCGCGAGCGCCTCGTCGAGCCGTCCGTGCGCAGCATAGGTCGGCGCGTCGTTGGGGTGGATCGCGACGGCGGCGAGCACCCGTCGGTCGGCCTCGGCCGCCGCGACGGCCCAGCGCGACGACTCGATGTCGCCGGACGCCTGGACCACCCCGGCGATCCCCACGGCCTCGGCGCGATCGAGCTGCTCGGCGAGCGTGAGCGGGTCGTCCCCGTCCTCGATCTCCAGGTGGCAGTGGTTGTCATAGACCGGGACCGCGAGCGGCTCCGGTGCGGGCGGGTAGCGCAGGTCCTTCCGGCCGTCCGCGGAGCGCTCACGGACGTAGGTGTCCGGATGCGTCATATCCGTCGCCTCCTCAGGCCGTCGCCTCCACGCGCGGGAACAGCGGGGCGAGCGTCCGCACGCGCGTCTGCGCGGGCAGCTGGCCCCAGCGTCCGGCCTCGCGCACGGGCTGCGCCGTGAGGGGACCCAGTTCGGCCTCCGCGCCCAGCGCCGCCCACAGCGTCGCGGTGGACTGTGGCATCACCGGCGAGAGCAGCACGGCGAGGGCGCGCAGTCCCTCCGCGCAGGTGTACAGGACGGTGCCGAGACGCGCGCGCTGCGACTCGTCCTTCGCCAGGCTCCACGGCTCGTTCTCCGTGATGTAGCCGTTCAGCTCGTCCACGATGGTCCAGATCGCGCCGATCGCCTCGTCGATCCGGAAGCGCTCCATCGCGGCGTCCGCGTCCGCCGCGGCAGCCGCCACGACCTGCTGCACGGCGCGGTCCTGCTCCGTGTACTCCCCCGCCGCGGGGACGGCGCCGTCGAAGTACCGCTCGACCATCGCGACGGTGCGGGAGGCGAGGTTGCCGAAGCCGTTGGCGAGCTCGGACTGATACCGCGCCGACAGGTCCTCCCAGGAGAACGAGCCGTCCTGCCCGAAGGCGATCGCGGACAGGAAGTAGTACCGGTACGCGTCGGAGCCGAAGACGTCGGTGATCTCCGTCGGCGCGATGCCGGTGAGCTTGGACTTCGACATCTTCTCGCCGCCGACGAGCAGCCAGCCGTGGGCGAAGACGCCGCGCGGCACCTCGAGGCCCGCCGCCATCAGCATGGCCGGCCAGATCACCGCGTGGAAGCGCAGAATGTCCTTGCCCACGACGTGGTAGCCGGGCCAGCGGCGGCCGAACTGCTCCTCGTCGGTGCCATAGCCCACCGCCGTGACGTAGTTCAGCAGGGCGTCCACCCACACGTAGATGACGTGCGAGGGATCCCACGGCAGGGGGATCCCCCAGTCGAACGTGGAGCGGGAGATGGACAGGTCCTTGAGCCCCTGCGAAACGAAGGACACGACCTCGTTGCGCGCGGAGTCCGGGCGCACGAAGTCAGGCTCGGTCCGGTACAGCTCCAGCAGGCGGTCCTGGAACTCGCTGAGCTTGAAGAAGTAGTTCTTCTCCTGCAGCAGCTCCAGCGGCTTGGAGTGGATCGCACAGACCTTCAGTCCCTCGAAGGGACCCGTGCCGTCGACGATCTCGGACTCGGGCTTGAACTCCTCGCAGCCCACGCAGTACAGCGCCTCGTACTCTCCGGCGTAGATGTAGCCGCGGTCGTACAGCGCCTGGAAGAACTTCTGCACGTTGGTCTCGTGCCGCTCCTGCGTGGTGCGGATGAAGTCGTCGTTGGCGACGTCGAGCGTCTTCAGCAGCGGGAACCAGCTCTCCCCGACCAGGCGGTCCACCCACTCCTGCGGGGTGACGCCGTTGGCGGCCGCCGCGCGCAGCATCTTCTGCCCGTGCTCGTCCGTGCCGGTGAGCATCCACGCGTCGTCCCCGGCCTGGCGGTGCCAGCGCGCCAGCGTGTCCACGGCGACGGAGGTGTAGCCGTGGCCGATGTGCGGCACGTCGGAGGGATAGTAGATCGGCGTGGTGATGTAGAACGATTCGCCTGCGGGCATGCCCTCGATTCTAGGCGGGACCGGCGACGCCCCCGCGCGGGTTACAGTCCAGGGGCGTCGCGCGATCGGTCACCCCTCGAAGAGGCGATAGCCGGTCGGGTTGTCGGGGAGGTACCAGTTCCAGCCGGCCTCGGCGAACACGACCACCGCGTTGATCGCCACGGTCAACAGGAACAGCGCGACGACGGCCCAGACGAGGACGCGCGCCGCCCGCCCGGCGGGGGCGACCGGGACCACCCATCGGCCGAGCACCAGCATCGCCGCGCAGAACACCAGGACGACGACGAAGCTCACCAGCGCCCAGGTGTAGAGGTGCATCCCGAGGACCGCGGTCCCGTAGCCCGGATCCCCCGGCGCGATGTGCAGGAGCACCTGGCGCCCCGACATCGCCATCCCGAGCACCGCACCGAGGATCGCGATCCCCGATCCGGTCGCCAGGGCCGCGAGCGAGCTCGTCCCGCGCAGCGCCCGCGCGACGACGTACAGGGGCCCCAGGCAGGCGAGCATCATCGCCATCCGCTGCGTGATGCACAGCGGACACGGGAACTCGCCCTGGGCGAACTGGAACCAGAACATCGCCGTGCTGAGGATGCCGACGTACGCGGCGAGGAATCCCACGTGCGCCCAGAACGACAGCAGACCGAGGATCCGCGGCGTCGCGACGCCGTCGTGCGCCGTCCCGGCCTCCGGCCCCGAGGGCAGTGCGTTCGTCGCGCTCACAGGCTCACCCCCAGCGGATCCGTCACGTGGTGCAGGAACAGCGCCGTCGCCATCCCGAAGGCGACGGCGACGAAACACAGCACGACCCACGTCCGTCTCGCGCGCAACGCAGCGACCGCGGCGGCGAGGATCAGCAGGAAGACGATCGCGTCCATGGGACCTCCTCCCGCCACCCTGCCGCACTTCCGCGCCGCGGGCCACGCCCCTAAGGGCTTTCCCTCACCGGCGAGGCCGACCGCCCGCGCGGAGATGTGTCGGTTCTGCGGACGGATCCGACACGAGGATCCGACGCGGGCGCACATCGCCGCATGAAGCCGTGCCGCATGAAGCCGTCCCGCACGAAGCCGTCCCGCACGCAGGGCTGCCGCCCGCGCCAGACGGGTTCAGTCGGCGAGGCCGCCTCGGCGAGCGACGTCGCCGAGCCAGGCGAGGCTGGGCTTCGGCGTGCGTGCGAAGGTCTCGTGGTCGAAGGCGATGAGCCCGAACGTCGGCCGGTAGCCGCTGGCCCACTCGTAGTTGTCCAGCGCGCTCCAGTGCTGGTAGCCGCGCACGTCGATCCCGTCGGAGATCGCCCGGTGCAGGCCCTCCAGCGCACCGCGCGTGTAGGCGATGCGGCGTTCGTCGTCGCCCGTCGCGATGCCGTTCTCCGTCACCAGCACGGGGACGCCGCCGGAGAGCTCCCACGCGCTGCGCACGCCGAGCTCCAACGCGTCCGGGAAGAACTCCCAGCCCGTGAGCGTCGTCTCCACGTCCGCCGACACGGGCACGGGACCCTCCGGCCCGATGAACGTGCGCGTGTACGCCTGCACCCCGACGAAGTCGTCGCCCGCCGACTGCTCCAGGTACCAGAAGTCCCGCGGGTACCCGTACTCGTGGAGCATCTCGTCCGCGCCCGGCTCGCCCGTCGAGTGGAACGCCTGGGTGGCGATCGTCCATCCCGCCCGGATCCCCGGCACGGTGTGCAGGATCTCGGACGCGCGCCGATGCGCGGCCAGCAGCGTGTCCGCGACGCCCAGGTCGGGCTTCGGAAGGCCGTGCGCCACGAGGTTGGCGGCGTCCTCCCCTCCCGCGAGCATGGCCGCGATGTTGGGCTCGTTGATCGTGCAGACGTACTCGACGCCGTCCAGGATCGGCAGCACCGTCTCCGTGTACCGGGCGAACAGATCCACGGCGTCGGCCGCACGCCAGAAGCCGTCCTCCTGGAACCACCGCGGCACGGTGAAGTGCATCAGCGTGACCGTGGGATCGAGGCCGTGCTCCCGCGCGGCGTCGATCATGCGCCGGTAGTGGTCGATCATGGCCCGGGACACGAAGCCGCGCTCCGGCTCGATGCGCGCCCACTCGACCGAGAAGCGGTACGAGTTCAGCCCCGCCTCGGCGAGCAGCCTCATGTCCTCCGGGTACCGGTGGAAGTGGTCGGCCGCGTCGCCGGAGGGCTCCACCATCGTGGTGCCCGGCGCATGCTCCATGACCCACCAGTTGCTGGCGATGTTGTTCCCCTCCACCTGATGGGCCGCCGTGGCGGCTCCCCAGAGAAAGCCATCGGGGAATGCGAGCACGAGTGCTCCCTTCTTGTCGTTTCGTTGCGGTTCGGTGTCGGCGCGCGCGGCGCCGCCGGTTCAGCGGGCGCGCGCCGGGTTGGGCACGGCGTCGAGGAGCTCGACGGTGTACGGGTCCTCCGGGTGGCGGAGCACCCGGGCGGTCTCGCCGCGCTCGACGACCCGGCCGCGGTTGAGCACGAGGATGTTCTCGGTGACGAGCCGCGCGCTCAGCAGGTCGTGGGTGATGTAGAGCATGCTGATCCCCCAGCGCTCGCGCAGATCCTCCAGCAGCGCCAGCACCCCGGCGCGGAGGGACACGTCCAGCATCGACACGGGCTCGTCCGCGACGAGCACCTGCGGGTCGCTCGCGAGCGCCCGCGCGATCACCACGCGCTGGCGCTGGCCGCCGGACAGCTGATGCGGGAGCTTCGCCGCGAACTGCTCCACCGGCGTCAGGCCCACGGTCTCCAGCAGCTCCAGGACGCGCGCCCGCGCCTCGCGCCCCCGGAGCCCGGTGTAGTTCACCACGGGACGGGTCAGCGCGTACTCCACCGTATGCAGCGGGTTCAGCGCCGCGTACGGGTCCTGGAACACCATCTGCACGTCCTTGCGGAGGTCGCGAAGGCCCCGTCGCCGGAGGGCCGGGACGTCCACGTCGCCGAAGCGGATCGCACCCGCCGTCGGGCGCTCCACCCCGGTGATCAGCTTCGCCAGCGTGGACTTCCCGGATCCGGACGCGCCCACCAGGGCGAGCGCCTCCCCCGGCTCCAGCCGGAACGAGACGTCGTCCACGGCGGTCACCGGGCGCTCGCCGCGGCGGGGCGCCGGATAGACCTTGGACACGCCGTCGACGACGATGGCCGCATCGGCCCGGCGGGTGGTGCGCGCGGACACGGTCGGCACGGTCTCGGTCACGTCCGTGCGCGCCTTGCCCTCGCGCCGGCGGGTGCCGAGGTCGACGAAGCCGGGGATCGAGATCGACTCGGCGCGCGGGTCGGCGTAGTGGCTCAGCAGCATCCGCGTGTACTCGTCCTGCGGCCGCTCCAGGATGTCCCGGCTCGGCGCGTCCTCGACGATGCGTCCCTCGTGCATCACCATCACGCGGTCCGTCGCCTCCAGCACGATACCGAGGTCGTGGCTGATGAGGATCGCGGTGAACCCCTCCGTGCGCTGCAGCGACCGGATCGTGTCCATCACCGCGTGCTGGACGAGCACGTCGAGCGCCGTCGTCGGCTCGTCGAACACCATGAGCTGCGGCTCGAGGGACAGCGCGATCGCGATCGACGCGCGCTGCCGCATGCCCCCGGACAGCTCGCTCGGGTAGCGCGCCAGCACCTCCGGCCCGAGCCCGACCTTGCCGACGAGCTCCCGCATCCGCTCGTCGCGGCGTTCGCGCGGGACGTGGTCATGGGCCGCGAAGACGTCGGCGAAATGCGAGCGGATCGTCCGCACCGGGTTCAGCGCGTTCATCCCGGACTGCAGCACCATGGCGAAGCCGCCCTGCCGCTGGCGGCGCAGCTGCTCCGCATCGAGCTCCCGGATGTCGCGACCGCCGAACAGGATCCGTCCCCCGCTGATGCGCGCCGGCGGCTTCTGCAGGCGGGTGAGCGCGAAGCCGAGCGTGGACTTGCCGGATCCCGACTCGCCGACGAGGCCGACGAACTCGCCGCGGCGCAGGGTGAAGGAGACGTCCTCGACGGCCCGCACGGGGGCGAGCCCCGGCGACGCGTACTCCACGGACAGCTCCCGGACGTCGAGGAGGACCTCGGGCTCCGCCGGCGTCGACGCGGTCGTCGTCGCGTTCATCGGCCCTTCCCTTCCCGCAGGCGCGGATTCGAGATGCCGTCCACGCCGAAGTTGATGAGTGTGAGGCTGAGCGCCAGGAGCGCGATGCACAGGCCGGGCGCGAACAGGAGCAGCCACTGTCCGGTCAGCAGCGAGTTGGAGTTCTGGGCCCAGTAGAGCATCGTGCCCCAGCTCACGATGCTGGAGTCGCCGAGGCCGAGGAACTCCAGGCCGGCCTCCGCGAGGATCGCGGCCGTCGCCGCCCCGAAGAGCGTGCCGGCGATGATCGAGGTCATGTTCGGCAGGATCTCCCGGAACACGATCCGTGCGGGACTGTCGCCGGAGAACTGCGCGGAGGCGACGAAGTCCCTGCCCCGCAGCGACTGGGTCTGGCTGCGCAGCACCCGCGCGCCCCACGCCCAGCCGGTCACCACGATCACCGCGACGATCATGAGGATCCCGCCGTTCTGGAGGTACGCGGCGATCACGATCATGAGCGGAAGGCCCGGGATGACGAGGAACAGGTTCACCACGAACCCGACCGCCTCGCCCGCGAAGCCGCGAAGGTAGCCCCAGCTCAGTCCGATCAGCACGGCGACGACCGTGGAGAGGATCCCCGCCGCGAAGCCGACGAGCAGGCTGATCTGCGCGCCGTGGATGAGCTGGCTGAGCACGTCCTCGCCCGCCGCCGTCGTCCCGAGCCAGTGCGCGGCGGACGCGTCGGCGTTGCGCTCGAACGAGGTGTCCTTCGGGTCGTACGGCGCCAGCAGCGGCGCGAACACGGCGACGAGGACGAAGAAGGCGAGGATGCACAGGCCCAGCCGCGCCTTGCCGTTGCCCCACAACGTGCCGACCATCCGGCCGAGGGAGCGCCAGCGGCTCGGCGACGCGATCGTCGTCGGAGGCGTCTTGAGGTTCATCGTGGTGGTCATCGGCGGGTCCTTGGGTCCAGCACGCCGTACAGGATGTCGACGAGGAAGTTGGCGACGAGCACGCTGACCGTGATCATCAGGAACAGCGCCTGCATGAGCGGGTAGTCCTGCCCGATCACGGCGTTGAACAGCAGGTACCCGATGCCGGGGTACCCGAAGACCTGCTCCACCAGGATCGAGCCGCCCACGACGCCGCCGAGGGTGAGCCCGAACCCGGTGAGGTTCGGCAGGATGGCGTTGCGCGCCGCGTACCGCAGGGCGATCGTGCGTCCCTTCAGCCCGTTGGCCTCGGCGAAGGTGACGTAGTCGTCGCCGAGGGTGTTGATCATCGCGTTGCGCATCCCGATGATCCAGCCGCCGAGCGACGTCAACAGGATCGTGAGCGCGGGGAGCGTCGCGTGCCGGAGGAGGTCGGCGAGGAACTCCCCCGTGAAGCCGGGCGTGGTCGTCGCCGCATACGCCCCCGTCGTCGGGAACCAGTGCAGCACGTAGCCGAGGAAGAACAACAGCAGCAGCGCGGTCCAGAAGTACGGGAAGGTGCTGAGGAACGAGCCGGTCAGAGTCGGCAGCGAGTCCAGCCACGTGCCCCGCCGCCAGGCGGCGGCGACGCCGATGAGCGTGCCGATCACGAACGCGAGGATCGTGACGATGCCGACCAGGCCGATCGTGTACGGCAGGGCCGTGGACACCATGCTCGCCACGCTCTGCGGATAGAACGTGTAGGAGACCCCGAAGTCGAGGCGCACGACCTGCCCCAGGTAGGCGACGTACTGGTCCCACAGCGAGCCGCTCGGCACGCCCAGCTGCGCCTCGATGGCGGCGCGCGTGGCCTCGGACACCGGGCCGTTCTGCGACAGCTTCGCGATCGCGGCGTCCGCCGGCGAACCGGGCATCAGCCTCGGCAGGAAGAAGTTCAGCGTGACCGCCGCCCACAGCGTGAGGACGAACAGCCCGAGCTTCTGCAGCAGATATCTCATTCGCCCGCCTCCTCGTCCGTGCGCTGGAGGCGCGTGAAGATCATCAGCGGCGCCGAGTCATAGTTCTGCGGGATCATGTACGGGTCCTCCGCGGACGGCCAGCCGGTGAACTTCGCGTCGTTGAACAGCCCCCAGATGCCGCCGTAGTACATCCCGATCACGGGGAGCTCGTCGTAGACGATGCCCTGCAGCTCCCTGACGATCTCGGCCTGCCTGCCCTCGTCCACCGTGGAGCGGTACTCGGCGAGCAGCGCGTCGGCGCGGTCGGAGCGGTACCGCTGGAAGTTGTTGGACGTCGCCTCCCCGGTCGGGACGTAGAAGTCGCTGGACAGGAGGCTGTTGAACGCCTGGAACACGTCGCCGTTGCCCATGCCGCCGATCGCCATCTCGAAGTCGCCGTTGCTGATCGCGCTCTGGTAGCCGGCCGGCTGCGGCAGGACGAGCTTCACGGTGATCCCGACCGCGTCGAGCTGGCGCTGCACCGCCTGCGCCGCGCGGGTCCAGTCCGAGTAGCCGTTGGCCGTGGTGAGCGAGAACTCCAGCGGGTTGCCGTCCGGGCCGACGAGACGGTCGCCCTGGAGGGTGAAGCCGGACGCGGCGAAGGCGGCGAGCGCGGCGTCCCGGTCCTGGGCGATCATCCCCTGATCCGGGATCGACGGATCCAGGTACTCCTCCTGGTTCGGCAGGATCAGGCCGGTCTGCCCCGCCGCCTGCATGTACCCCTCGGACGCCGTCTCCGCGATGGCCTCCCGGTCCAGCGCGAGGGAGATGCCCCGGCGGACGTTCACGTCGTCGAAGGGCGCCTTCTCCAGGTTCGGCATGAGCGAGATCACTCCGCCCGCGGGGAACCACCACTGGTTGTGAGGGCTCGCCGCGCCCCACGTGCCCTCGATGTCGGACATGAACGAGTAGGCCCAGTCGTACCCGCGGGAGACGGTGTCGAGCTGGGTGTTCGTGGACGGCAGCAGCACGTGCTCGATCTGCACCTTGTCGGCCTGCCAATAGCCGTCGTACTTGTCCATCGAGTACTGCTGGTCGTTGTAGTTGCCGAGGACGAACGGCCCGGTGCCGACCGGCTCCTCGTTGCGCCACGTTCCCGGGTCCTTCACCTCGGACCAGATGTGCTCGGGCACGATGAGGGTCTGCCCGATGATCGAGAGCGAGGGCGCGTCCTCGCTCTTCAGCCGGAACGTCACGGTGTCGCCCGAGGTCTCGATCGTGTCGACGTGCTGCCACGCCCCCTTGATGTCCAGGGACGGGGTGTCCTTCAGCATCTGGAACGTGAAGGCGACGTCGTCCGCCGTGAACGGCGTGCCGTCGCTCCACTCGACCCCCTCGCGCAGCGTCATCACGATGGTGCGGGCGTCGGGCTGGGCCCAGTCCGTGGCCAGCCAGGGGTGGCGCGCGCCGTCGAGCGGGTTGATCAGGATCAGCGGCTCGTAGATCCATCGCGACGCCGTGCGCGTGTTGGTCAGGTACGGGTTGAAGTTGCGGGTGAACAGCGGGTTCCCGTGATCGGCGTTGATGAGCATCGTGTCGTCGCCGATCGAGGGATCCGGCTGGGACGTGATCTGGATGCTGCACCCGCTGAGGGCGAGCGCGGCGGCCGCGAGACCGGCGGCGGCGATGCGCCTCCAGCGTCCGCTCGTGTGCGTCTGTGTCACGGTGTGACCCCATGTCGTCTCTGTCATCAGGGCCTCCCGAAGCTCGGGGGCCTGCGCGGCGTCCCTGCCGCGCCCTCTGATTGTAAGCGCATACATTTGACGATCACAACCCCCTCCGCCCGGGCGGGCCCGAGTCGGCGGTGTTCAGGCCGGAGGCAGGGAGCTTGCGCGCAGCACGATCTCGACGGGCAGCCGGACCGACATCGGCGCGGCGTCGCGATCCTCCAGGCGCCGTGCGAGCACCTGCACCGCGGCTCGGCCGAGCTCGATCATCGGCTGGCGCACGGTGGTCAGTCGCGGCGAGGCATGCGCGGCGGCGTCGATGCCGTCGAAGCCGGTGACGACGAGGTCCTCCGGAACACGGATCCCGGCGTCGCGGAAGCCGTCGAGCGCCCCCAGCGCCATCTGGTCGTTGGACGACATCAGCGCCGGGGGCAGTCCGCTCGCCCGCAGCTCGTCGGCGACACGCCGGCCCGAGGCCCGGGTGAAGTCGCCGCGCAGCACGCGGACCTCGTCGATCGCGATGCCGGCGTCCGCGACCGCGCGTGCGAACCCGGTCCACCGCTCCGCGCTGTCCGGGGAGTCCGCCGGCCCCGCGACGTACGCCGGCGCCCGCCCACCGGTCCGCGCCAGCACGTGGCGCGTCAGTTCGGCCATCGCCTCGGTGTTGCTGACGGTGACGTGGTCGAAGCGGTCACCGTGCGCCGGCCCCGACAGCACGACCACCGGGATCCGCTGCGCGAGGTGGTCGAGCTCGTCGTCCGGCACGCTGGAGGCGAGGACCACCAGGCCGTCCACGCGCCCGGCCATGTCGCGCACCGTCGAGCGGACGGGATCGTCCCGGCCGACCCCCACCATGAGGACGAACCCCTGCCGCCAGGCTTCGAGCTCCGCGCCGCGGAGCACCTCGTCCATGAACAGCATGGATCCCTGCGCGTCCTCGGGCCCGGCCGCGTCCTCCGGCTCGCGCGCCACCGTGAAGGGCGGCGCCGGCGAGGCGTCGCCCGCGAGAGCGTCGAAGTCCAGCACCTCGTCGACCGCGTCGAAACCCGGGAAGTACAGGCCGAGCACGCCGGTGCGCCGTTCGGCGAGCCCGCGGGCGCTGCCGCTCGGGACGTAGCCGAGGGCGGCGATCGCCGCATGCACGCGGTCGCGGGTCGCCGGACGCACCGCATCGGGCAGGCGAAGGACCCGCGAGACCGTCGCGATGGACACGCCCGCGTGCTCGGCGACGTCGTACACGGTCGGCGTCTTCGCCATCCGGCGCTCCTTCCGATGGCTCCGGTCTGCGGATGTCCCCAGGCTAACCGGCCAGCCGCAGGCCGGTTCACCGAGCACCGCCTCGCTCAGCGGCCACGGGCGGCGAGCGCCGCCTGGTAGAGCTCCCGCGAGGACAGCCCCGTCTGCGCGGCGACCTCGGCCGCGGCCTCCTTGAGCCGGACGCCGCCGGCGACGAGGTCCTGCACCTGCGCCAGCGCGTCGTCGGGCGACACCGAGCGCTCCGGCGCGCCCTCCACGACGACGACGATCTCACCCTTCACGCCCGCGGCGGCCCAGGCGGCCAGCTCGCGGGCCGTGCCGCGCCGGACCTCCTCGTACAGCTTGGTGAGCTCGCGGCACACGGCGATGCGGCGGTCGTCCCCGAACGCGTCGCCCATGTCGGCGAGCGTCGCCGCCAGCCGGGACGGCGACTCGAAGAAGATCAGCGTGCGCGCCTCGGCGGCGAGGGCGTGCAGCGCACGGGCGCGCTCCGCGGCCTTGCGGGGCAGGAAGCCCTCGAACGCGAACCGGTCCGTGGGCAGCCCCGACACCGCGAGCGCGGTGACCACGGCGCTCGGACCCGGGATCGACGTGACCGTCACGCCCTGCTCGACGGCCGCGGCCACGAGACCGTACCCCGGATCGCTGACGGTCGGCATCCCCGCATCGCTGAGCACGACGAGGTCCTCGTCCGCGGCGATCGCCGCCAGCTCCGCGGCCCTCGCCTTCTCGTTGTGATCGTGCAGGGCGATGAGGCGTGGCCGGTTGCCGATGCCCAGCGCCTGGAGCAGCCGCTGCGTCGTCCGGGTGTCCTCGGCGGCCACCACCACGGCGTTCTCCAGCACCTCGATCAGACGCGCCGAGGCGTCGCCGAGATTCCCGATCGGGGTCGCCGCGAGGATCAGCACCTGCCCAGCATAGGCTGGGCGGGTGACCGCGCCTCTGCTCCCCTCCGTCGACCTGCGGCCGACCGCCTGGGAGCGGGTGCGCGCCTCCTGGATGCTGGAGCCGGGCCGCCGCCGTCTGATGACGTGGCTCGCGCCGCTGGCGCTGACGCTGTTCGCCGGGATCCTTCGCTTCGCGAACCTCGGCCATCCCCACTCGCTCGCCTTCGACGAGACGTACTACGTCAAGGACGCGTGGTCGCTGTGGGTGCAGGGGTACGAGGGGGTCTGGCGGGATGCCGACGGAGCCACCGCGAACGAGCTGTTCGCACGGGGCGACACCAGCGCGCTCCAGACCGACACGAGCTTCGTCGTGCACCCGCCGCTGGGCAAATGGATCGTCGCGCTGGGGCTGGGCCTGCTCGGGCCGGGATCCAGCGCGGGCTGGCGGCTCATGACGGCGGTGCTCGGCACGCTCTCCGTGCTGCTGGTCTACCTCATCGCCCGCGAGCTGTCCCGCTCGATCGCCGTCGCCTCGATCGCCGGGCTGTTCCTGGCCGTGGACGGACTCGGGATCGTGCTCAGCAGGATCGCGCTGCTCGACGGGATCCTCACGTTCTTCGTCCTCCTGGGGTTCCTCTTCGTGCTCCTCGACCGGCGCCGGACGATGCACCGCCTCCAGGATCCGCGCACGCACGCCCGCGACGACGCCCCGCCCCTCTGGGGACGTGTGCTGTGGCGGCGCCCCTGGATCGTGGCCGCCGGGCTCGCCCTGGGCGCGGCGACGGCGGTGAAGTGGTCGGGTCTGTACGCCCTGGCGGCGCTCGGACTGTACCTCGTCGTCACGGACGCCCTCGCCCGCCGCCGTGCCGGCGTGGTGCTCTGGCCCACGGATGCGGCGCTGCGGCAGGGGCCGGTGTCGTTCCTGCTCCTCGTCCCCCCGGCCCTGGTCGTGTACCTCGCCTCCTGGGCCGGGTGGTTCGCGAGCACCGGCGGCTACGACCGGCGGATCGATCCGAATCCGTTCGTCGGACTGTGGAAGTACCACGAGGCGATCATGGGGTTCCACGTCTCGCTCACGAGCGGGCACCCGTACGCCAGCCCCGCATGGCAGTGGCCGCTGCTACTGCGTCCGACGGCGGTGTGGGTCGGCGGGCGGGACGCGCCGTGCCCCGGATCGGACGACTGCATCGCGACGATCTCGACCATCCCGAATCCGCTGCTGTGGTACCTGGGCGTGGCGGCGGCGCTGTACCTGCTGTTCCGGTTCGTGCGCGGTCTGGGTGAGGGGCGGCCGATGCCCTGGTCGTTCGCGATCCCGCTGGTCGGGCTCGCGGCGACGTACCTGCCGTGGCTGCTCGTCCCGGGCCGCACGATCTTCCAGTTCTACACGGTGGCGATGGCGCCCTTCCTCATCCTCGCCCTCGTGCTGACGCTGCGGGAGATCGCCGGGTCGCCGGATGCCCCGCGACACCGCCGGCAGGCCGGACAGCGCACGGTGCTCGTCGTCGTGGTCGCGGTGCTGCTGGTGTCCGCGTTCTTCTATCCGCTCTGGACCGGCATCGCCGTGCCCTACGACTTCTGGCTCCTGCACAACTGGATGCCGAGCTGGGTCTGATCCGACCGCACGCCGGGGTGACGTGTCCCGATCTGCACACATCGCCCCGATCTGCACAGGATCCCTGCGGGTCCGTGTGCAGATCGGGACTCGATGTGCGGATCGGGACGACGGCGGGGAGCTAGACCGAGACCCCCGGGCCTCCGGCGACGTGATCCACCAGCGGCAGCGTGCGGTTGGACAGGTGCGTGCGCATCGCGATCGACGACGCCGTCCTCGCGACGCCAGGGACCAGTGCCACGCGGTCCAGCACGTCCTGGAGCTGCTCGGCGTCGTGGGCGGCGAGGCGCAGCTGCATGTCGCTGGCCCCCGTGACGGTGTACATGTCGATGATCTCCGGCACCGCGTCCGCCAGCGCCGCCGCCACCTCGTCGTGACCGATCTTCTGATCGATCTCCACCAGGCAGAACGCGACCAGTCCGTAGCCGAAGCCGCCCGGATCGACACGGGGCACGATCCCCTCGATCACGCCGGCCTCGTGGAGCCGCACGAGTCGGCTGGTCACCGTCCCGCGGGCGACGCCCAGCCGACGCGCACACTCCAGCACGGGCAGCTGCGGCGTCTCGGTGAGCAGGCGGATGAGGTCGGCGTCGAGCCGGTCGATGCGCACGTCACGCCCCGTCGGCGTCGGTCTCGCGCAGCACGCCCGGGCGGGAGATCCCGCGGGTGAGCCGCGCGATCACGAGGAGTGCCACCGTGAGGCCCAGGGTGAGCAGCAGCTGCGTGCGCGCGGCCGCGTCGGTCATCGCCAGCACGATCACCCCGACCAGCAGGGCCAGGCAGAGCCACGAGAGCCACGGGAAGCCCCACATCCGCACCGGCATGTCCTCGCCGGCGCGGTCCGCGCGACGGCGCAGCACGATCTGCGCGACGGCCGTCGAGACCCAGATCACCAGCAGCGTGGATCCGACGACGTTCAGCAGGGCCGGCAGCACGACGTCGGGGAACGCCCAGTTCAATCCGACGGTCACGAAGCCGAACGCGACCGAGGCGAGCACGGCCACCCGGGGAACGCCCGCCGCGCTCGTGCGCGTGACGACCTGCGGGGCGAGCCCGCGCTCGCCGAGCGAGAACGCCATCCGCGAGGCGCCGTAGATGTTGGCGTTCATCGCCGACAGCAGCGCGACGACGACGATCACCGACATCACCAGGTCCACGCCGGGCACCCGGATCGTCGCCAGGACGGCGGAGAACGGGCCCTCCTTCACCGCGGGGTCGTTCCAGGGCAGGACCGTCACGATCACGAAGATCGACCCGAGGTAGAAGACGAGGATGCGCACCATCACCTCGCGCACGATGCGCCGGATGTTGCGGGCCGGGTCGTCGGACTCGGCCGCCGCGATCGCGACGACCTCGGTGCCCCCGAACGCGAACACGACGATCAGCAGCGCGGCCGCGACACCGGCGACGCCCGCAGGAGCGAAGCCGCCGTGAGCCACGAGGTTGCCGATGCCGGTCGCGGGCACGCCGGGGATCAGGCCGAGGATCGCGCACACCCCCACGACGAGGAAGGCGATGATCGCGATGACCTTGACGGCCGCGAACCAGAACTCGAAACGGCCGTAGTTGCGCACGCCGAAGAGGTTGACCGCGGTCAGGGCGGCGACGAACACGAGCACCCAGACCCAGGCCGGGACGCCCGGCACCCATCCGGCCACGATGCCGGCCGCGCCGGTCGCCTCCGCGGCGATCACGACGATGAGCTGGATCCAGTAGAGCCATCCGACCGCGCTTCCCGCGCTGCGTCCGAGGGCCCGCTGGGCGTAGGAGCTGAACGCCCCCGAGCTCGGACGCGCGGCCACCATCTCCGCGAGCATGGCCATGACGAGCACGACGATGGCGCCGCCGACGAAGTACGAGATCAGCACCGCCGGACCGGCGATCCCGATCGCCTGGCCGGAGCCGACGAACAGGCCGGCGCCGATCGCCCCGCCCAGACCCATCATGGAGATCTGGCGGCGGGTGAGGCCGGGCTGCAGGCCGCGGGTCGTGGTGGTGACGACGGGGACCTCGGCGCTCATGCGCGCACCCCCTCGACGGTGCGGGCGGCCAGCGCGGCGGCGACGCGGTCGACGTCCTCCCCCGATCCGGAGGAGATCCGCACCCCCTCCCCGGCGAACGTCCGGGCCACGACCCCGCCCGCGGTCAGCAGGTCGTCCAGCTCCGCGGCGCGGTCACCCGCCGGGACCCAGACGAAGTTGGCCTCGGAGGCGACGGCGGGCCACCCCGCGTCGCGGAGCATCCCGGCCAGCCGGTCGCGCTGCGCGACGACCTCGTCGATCCGGACCGCCAGCTCCGCCTCGGCGTCGAGCGACGCCAGGGCCGCCGCCTGCGCGAGGTCGGTCACGCCGAACGGCACGGCGACCTTGCGCTGGTCGTCCGCGACGGAGACCGGCGAGATCGCGTAGCCGATGCGCAGCCCCGCCAGACCGTACGCCTTCGAGAAGGTGTGGAGGACGGCCACGTGCGGGTAGCGCCGGAAGAGGTCGATCCCGAGACCCCGGGCCTCGCCGTCGACGCGCGCGGTGCGGTCGAAGTGGACGTACGCCTCGTCGACGACGACGAGCACGTCGCGCGGGACGGCGTCCACGAACCGCTCCAGCTCCGCGGCCGTCACGACGGTGCCGGTGGGGTTGTTCGGGTTGCAGACGAAGACGAGGCGCGTCCGGTCGGTGATCGCCGCGCGCATCGCGTCGAGATCGTGGCGGTGGTCGGCGTCGAGCGGCACGGGGACGGGCGTCGCCCCCGCGATGCGCACGAGGGACGGATAGGCCTCGAAGGAGCGCCAGGCGAAGACCACCTCGTCGCCTTCGCCGGCGACGGCGTGGATGAGCTGCGCTGCGAGCTCGACCGAGCCTGCGCCGACCGTGACCGAGCGCGGGTCCACGTCGTAGCGCCGCGCGAGGCGGTCGATCAGCGCGGCCGCGCTCATGTCCGGATAGCGGTGCAGTGCGGTGAGGCGCTCGCGGACCGCCTCCACCACCGAGGGCAGCGGAGGGTGCGGCGACTCGTTCGAGGAGAGCTTCGACGCACCGGCCGGGGCGGAGCGCCCCTGGCGGTACGCGGGCACGTGCGCGAGCGCGGGGCGCGAGGGGAGGGTCATCGTCAGAGCGTCCTTGCTGTGAGGGGTGGCGACCGGATCACCGGCACGTTGCGACACCCTAGGACGGATCGGTCCGATGAGGCAATCGGTTCAGCCATCCTTGCGCACGGCGCGCAGTCGCACCGGTTTCTCCGCATCGACACTGAACAGACTGCACAGTCCTTTCGCCTTCTTCCGGCGATCCGACGGGTGGCCCCGACCTCGCGCCGGCCCCGAGCCGAGGTCGGGCCGACGTCGCGCGGAACGCCCCTCAGCGCGTCCGGGCGATCGCCGACGGGTCGGACACCGGCAGGCGGCAGACGAAGGACCGGCAGTCGAACGCGACCCCGCCCGCTCCGCCCGCATCGGGCGACGCCGCCTTGCCGTCGAACAGGGCGAACCCCGCCTCGGCGAACGCGCGGGCCTGCGCCGGGGTGACGACGGCCACGAGGTCGGCGTCCGCGGCCCGTGCCGCGCGGGCCAGCGGCCCGTCGGGCGCGTCGGCGACCACGACGATCTGCCGGGGCGGTTCCGCCAGCCCGGCCGCCACCGCCAGCGTCGCGCTGTGGGCGAAGGGCTGCGCGAGAGCGCGGCCCGCCCGCTCGGCGACCTGCGCCTCCGCGCGAGCGCGATGCTCCTCCCCGGCCCCGAGGAGCCAGGCCGTCCGCTCGGCGGCGGCGAGGGCGGAGGCCCCGGAGGGCAGGTCCCCGTCGGAGTCGTCGCCGGTCCCGCCGATCCCGCGCGCCGACAGGACCGGGTCCCCGCCGAGCGACACGGCCTCGGACAGCACGGTGCGGGCGGTGGCGGCCCACTCCGCCTCACCGGTGGCGAGCGCGAGGGCGAACAGGCCGTCCGCGAGAAGACCGAGGTCGGCGCGTGTCGCGACCGCCGCGGCGGCGCGGCCGTCGGTGGAGGTCCGCACGAGCCGCCCGTCCGCGTCCCGGTTGACCCGGAGCACGAACCGGGCCGCCTCGGCCGCCGCCTCGATCCAGGTCGGCTCCGCCATCCGCGCCCCGGCGCGGGCGAGGGCGCCGATCGCGAGGCCGTTCCATCCGGTGACCACCTTGGCGTCGACGGCGGGCCGTTCGAGCCCCGCGCGCCCCGCCGCGTCGAAGGCGTAGTAGCCGCCCTCGCTGCGCAGCCCGTCGATCCACGACTCCGAGTCCTGGGCGGCGCCGAAGCCTCCGGAGAGGGCGTGCTCCCCCGCCGCGCCGGGTCGGCGAAGCACATCGAGCAGGAACCGGGCGATCCCGCGGGCGACGCTCTCGTCACCGGCGGCGAACGCGTCCGAGCACCGTGCCACGTCCAGGAGCTGGGCGTTGTCGGTGAGCATCCGCTCGTAGTGCGGCACGCTCCAGTCCCGCTGCGTCGCGTAGCGGAAGAACCCGCCGTCGACCGGATCCCGCAGGGGGCTGTCCGACATCGCGCGCAGCGCCCGCTCGGCGGCGCCCGCGGCGTCGGGGGCCTCGCGACGCACGACCGGCTGCTGCAGGAAACGCAGCGCGGTGGCCACCGGGAACTTCGGCGCCCCGCCGAATCCGCCGTGCACCGCGTCCTCGCGCGCGGCGATCCCGCGCGCGGCCTCGGCGAGCGCGGCGGCGCTCGGCAGCGGCGCGTCACCCGCGGCGGCGTCGGCCGCGGCCCGGACCAGCGCGTCGGCCACCGCGCCCGCCGACGCCTCGACGTCGGCGCGGCGCAGCGCCCAGGCCTCCCGGACCGCGCCGAGCACGTCGCGGAAGGCCGGCAACGGCGCCCGGGCGGTCGGCGGCCAGTACGTGCCGGCGTAGAACGCGTGGCCGCCGGGCGTGGTGAACACCGTCAGCGGCCAGCCGAGGTTCTGCGTGAATGCGGATGCGGCGGCCATGTACGCCGCGTCGACCTCCGGGTGCTCCTCGCGGTCGACCTTCACGGCGACGAACCCGGCGGCAATCGCGGCCGCGGTGACGGGATCCGCGAACGACTCCCGCGCCATCACGTGGCACCAGTGACAGGTCGAGTAGCCGATCGAGATCAGCAGCGGTACGTCGCGCCGCTCCGCCTCCGCGAACGCCTCCTCGCCCCAGGGGTACCAGTCCACCGGGTTGTCGGCGTGCGCGCGCAGGTACGGGCTCAGGGATCCCGCGAGCCGGTTCGCCATGATCCGCTCCTCGCTCTCGGTGCCCGTCCTGCGCGTGCGCCGTCAGTTCACGTCGTTCGGGTGGCTGCCGACGCGGCCCGACCCGTCGCCCGGGTCGATGGCGTCGATCGCCGCGAACTCCGTGTCGGTCAGGGTGAAGTCGAACACGTCGAGGTTCTCGCGCAGCCGCTCGGGGCGGACGGACTTCGGGAAGACGACGTTGCCGTGCTGCAGGTGCCAGCGCAGGACCACCTGGGCGGGCGTCTTGCCGTGCGCCGCGGCCGCGTCGGCGACGGCGGGGACGGAGAACAGGTCGTACTTGCCCTGCCCGAGCGGGCCCCAGGCCTCGATCCGGACGTCGTTGTCGCGGGCCCACGACACGACGTCGCGCTGCTGGTACGCGGGGTGCAGCTCGATCTGGTCCACGGCGGGGACCACGCCGGTCTCGGCGACGATGCGCTCCAGGTGCGGCACGAGGAAGTTGGAGACCCCGATGGAGGTCGACAGGCCCCGGTCACGGATCCCGATGAGCTTCTCCCACGCGTGCAGGTAATTGTCGTTCGCGGGGGTCGGCCAGTGCACGAGATAGAGGTCGACGCGGTCGAGGCCCAGCTTCTCCAGGCTCTCCGCGATCGCCGCGTCGGGCTCGTCGCCGTCGTGGCGGTCGTTCCAGAGCTTCGTGGTGACGTACAGGTCGTCCCGGGCGATGCCGCTGCGGGCGATGGCCGCACCGACGCCCTCTTCGTTGCCGTAGACCGCCGCCGTGTCGATGTGCCGGTATCCGGCTTCGAGCGCGTCGCTGACGGCCCGCTCCGTCTCCGCGGCCGGCACCTTGAAGACGCCGTAGCCGAGCTGGGGGATCCGATGGCCGTCGTTGAGTCCGAGAGTAGGGATCGTCATGTCCCCAGACTAGGACGCGGCGGCCGGCGCGAGGGCCGCGAAGGCCCGCTTCGCCAGCTGCGCGGGCGAGCCCTCGCCGTGCACGCCCGCCTCGGTCCTGGCCCACTCCTCCAGAGCCAGCCGGATGGAGGCGGTCGCGGCGGCGGCGAGGAGCCCGGCCTGGAAGCGGTCCGCGCCGGCCCGGTCCCGGATGATCGTCACGAGCCGGCGCTCCGACTCCTCGTTCACGCGCAGCCACACCGCGCGCAGCTCGCGGTCCTCGTCGATGCCGCGCAGGAGCGGCCGCATCCGGGCGAGCCCGTCGGCCTCCGCGTCGCTTCCGGGCGTGAGCTGGGCGCCCATCACCGCAGGGATCGCGACGGCGGGGTCGTCCGCGGACTCCGCCAGCGCCGCCTGCCACCGGGCGGCGCCGACCTCGAGGACGGGCGCGACCGCGTCCTCCTTCGTGGCGAAGTACCGGTAGAAGGTGCGCAGCGACACGCCCGCGCGCTCGGCGATCTCCGCGGCCGTCACGCCCGAGACGCCGCGCTCGGCGAACAGAGCGGCGGCGGCCTCGGCGATCTCCTGCGCGGTCTGGGCCCTCCGACGATCGCGCAGGCCCGGTGCCTCGTTCATCCTCCGAGGGTACGGGAATACCTGGCGCTCGCGCGTCGTTCGTGACAATATGACACGTTGTGCCAGTTAGGCACTGCAAGACGGTGCCGACGGATCCGGCTCTCCCGGACCCGGAACCGACGAAGGGAAACACCATGAACCGCTACGAAGGTCGCCGCGCGCTCGTCACCGGCGGAGGATCCGGCATCGGCCAGGCCACC
Organism: Microbacterium sp. CCNWLW41; assembly: GCF_037083505.1. Classification (NCBI taxonomy): domain Bacteria; kingdom Bacillati; phylum Actinomycetota; class Actinomycetes; order Micrococcales; family Microbacteriaceae; genus Microbacterium; species Microbacterium sp. CCNWLW41. The sequence continues at coordinate 412,961 of NZ_JBAOJP010000003.1, read as the reverse complement.
GTCCTGCGCATGCTCGCCGAGGGAGGACGCGTCGTCGCCGCCGACGTCAGCCCCGCGGGTCTCGCCGACACCGTCGAGAAGGCCGGCGACGCCGCCTCGCGCCTGACCACCGTGGAGGTGAACGTCGCCGACGAGGCCTCCGTGAAGGCCGCGGTCGCGACCGCGGTGGACGCCCTCGGCGGGCTCGACGTGCTGGTCAACGCCGCCGGGATCCTGCGCTCCTCGCACACGGCGAAGACGACGCTGGAGCAGTTCGAGACGATCCTGCGCGTGAACCTCGTCGGCACCTTCCTGATGATCCGCGAGTCGATCCCCGCCCTGCTCGACGGGCAGGACGCGGCCGTGGTGAACTTCAGCTCCACGTCGGCGATGTTCGCCCATCCCTACATGGCCGCGTACGCCGCGAGCAAGGGCGGGGTGCAGTCGATGACCCACGCGCTGGCCGCGGAGTACGCGAAGCAGGGGATCCGCTTCACCGCCGTGCAGCCCGGCTCCATCTCGTCCGGGATGACCGACGGCTCCGGACGCAGCGGACAGAGCGCCGGACCGGGTCTTCCCGAGGACGCCGACATGAGCCTGTTCCTGAAGCTGGCCCCGGCCATCGGACAGGGCTTCGCCGGCCCCGAGGCGGTCGCGGGCGTCGTGGCGATGCTGGCGAGCGCCGACGGCGCGTTCATCACCGGCACCGAGGTCCGCATCGACGGCGGCACGCACTTCTGACCCACCGGCCGGTCCCCGGCTGAGCCGCCGGCCGGTCCCCGACCCGGACAGACCGGGAACCGACCTCACGACCCCGCGGCGCCCGCCCGACCCGAACCGGCGGGCGCCGCGGCACCACTCAGCGGAACCGGCGCCCCTCGTCGCGGCGGAACAGCAGCAGAGCGAGGGCGAGGAACACCGCGGTCCACACGAGGATCCCCGTCCAGGACCACCAGGGCAGGTCCCCGCCCTGCACGGCCCAGATCACGAACTCCCTGGCCTGACGCGACGGGAAGAACCGCGACAGCACGTCCAGCCAGTCCGCGAACAGGATCGGCGGCAGGAACAGTCCGCCCGCGAACGCCAGCCCGAACATCACGACCTGCACCACGGCGATGGCCGCCTTCTGCGACATCGCGTAGCCGATGCAGGTGCCGATCAGCATGAACGGCAACGCCGACACCGCGACGGCCGCGAGCCCGGCCAGCACTCGCCACGGCTCGACCTCGGCCCTCGTCGCCACGGCGCCGATCAGGACGACGGGCAGGAGGGCCAGCAGCCCCAGAGCGCCGGTCGAGAAGACGTGCGCGAGCACCCGCGCGATCCCGGGAGCGGGCAGCGTCCGCAGATACGGATCCCACGGCTTGGCCCGGTTCTCCGCGATCGTCAGCCCGAAGGAGAACAATCCGTTCGACATCACGGCGAACACCCCCATGGACACGATCGCCTGCGTCGCGAACGACGGGTCGTCGGCGACCGCGCGATTCGGGACGACGAAGAAGAGCAGGGCGAGCGCGGGGAACGCGATCGTGCCGATCACCGCGATCGGGACGCGCAGCGTCTCCAGAAGGCTGTACTTGGCGTGGACGGCGGTCAGCGAGGCGACGCTCATCGGACGCCCTCCTTTCTGGACGAGGACGGATCGGCCCGGAACGAGGACGGATCGGCGCCCGCCGGCGAGGTCAGAGCGAGGAACGCCTCCTCCAGCGTCGCCCCGCGCACGCCGAGCCCCGAGAAGTCGATCCCGCTCGCGACGAGCCGGCGGACGAAGCCGTCGGCGTCGCCGACCATGACGGTCAGCTCCCCCGACTCCGCGTCCAGGGAGCCGGCGGCGTCCTCGGCCAGCGCCGCGACCACCTCCGGCTCGGACGTGCGCAGGGTCACCCGGGACCGGGCGACGCGTCCCAGCACCCCGTGCAGCGAGTCGTCCGCGACGAGCCGCCCGCGGTCGACCACCACGACGCGGTGGGCGAGCGCCTCGATCTCCTCCAGGTAGTGGCTGGTGACGACGACCGTCGCCCCCTGCGCGTGGCGTTCGCGGATCGCCTCCCACAGCACGCGCCGGGCGTCGACGTCGAGGCCGGTCGTGGGCTCGTCGAGGAGCACGAGCCGCGGAGCGCCGACGAAGGCGAGCGCGACGCTGATCCGGCGCCTCTGCCCGCCCGAGAGCCCGCCGGTCTGGCGCCGCAGCAGATCACGGAAGCCGAACTGCTCGGCGAGCTCCACGGTGGGCACGCGCTCCTCGAAGTGGCGTCCGACGAAGTCGAGCACCTCGCCCACCCGCAGCGTCTCCGGCAGCGCCGTCTCCTGCGGTGTGCACCCCAGTCGCATCCGGGTCCGCGGGTCGGCGGGATTCCCTCCGAACAACGCGACCCGTCCCGAGGTGGGGCGGCGCAGTCCCTGGAGCAGGGACAGCATCGTGGACTTCCCGGCCCCGTTGGGCCCGAGGAGCCCCAGGATCTGTCCCTCCGGGATCTCGAGCGACACGTCGTCCACGGCGGTCATCGTGCCGAAGCGGCGGGTCACCCGATCGAACGAGGCGAGGGACCCCGCTGACGTGGCGCTCATGATGCTCCTCCCAGCAGCTCGCGCAGTCGCGCGGTGTAGTCCTCGAAGGCGCGGCGACCGCGCCGGGACAGGGCGATGTAGGTGACCGGCGTGCGGCCGCGGTGGGTCTTGTCGACGGTGACGTACTCCGCCTCCTCGAGCTTTCGCAGGTGCGTCGACAGGTTGCCGGCGGTCATGTCCAGCAGCTCTTGGAGCCGGGGGAAGGTGATCTGGTCCGCCGGGTCCAGCGTCGCGAGCGCGGCGACGATCCGCAGCCGCGCCTGGGCGTGGATCACCGGGTCGAGGTCGTCCATCAGCGCGCTCCCGCGTCGGCCACCCGGCGTCGGGCCCGGCCCACCCACCAGGCGCTCCAGAGCGCGACGAGCAGGAACGCCCCTCCCCCGGCGAACGCGTAGAGCAGGTAGTGCGCCGGCGGGGGCAGGAAGGCCCCAACAGCGCTCACGACCACGGACCACACCCCGAGGACCATCATCGGATAGGCCTTCCAGATGAGCCCGGACATCACGTACATGATCCCCGCGTAGAAGATGAAGACGGCGGGATAGAACGTGCCGAGCGCGTCCGCGGGCATGCCCGCGCGCACCAGCGCCTGACCGATCGCCCAGACGGCGAGGCTCCCCAGCCACCACAGGTTGCCGTAGACGATCCCGATCACGGCCGACTCGCGGGTCCCTCGCGTGCCCCGCCCCGACCGCACGCCCAGGACCGCGGAGACGGCCCCGGCGGCGACGAGGAGCGCGGCGAACACGATCGCAGCGACGGCGGACGGCGGCTGCCCGATCGGACGCCCGCTCGCATCGGACCAGAGCACGAGGAAGCCCGCCAGCCACGCCACACCCCAGCTCGCCAGGATCCACGGCACGAACGCCGCCATCCGGCCCGTCACGGTGCGCTGCTGGTCCTCCAGCAGCGCGAGCATCCGCTCCGGGCTGAGCGGCGCATCACCCTCGTCGTTCTCCGACATCTCGGCCTCCTCCGATCCGACGTCGGGAACCCGGCGCCGTTAACTTTGTAACGCAAAGTTGTTTGCGAGTCAACCGCCACGGACCCCAGCGGAGGCCGGAGGACCGGACGGACGAGCGCGAAGTCGCGATAGGGTGTGCCCCGAGAGTTCGCACGGGTACCCCCACCCATGGCCGGGAACAGCCGAGAAAAAGGGGGAATCATGCATACAGAACGTCAGACGCTCATCCTCTCGCTGGCCGGAGTGCTGCTCGTCTCCGCGCTCGGGATCGGGTTCGGCATCGTCTCGGGATCCTTCGCCATCGCCTTCGACGGGATGATCTCCCTCGTCGACGCGATGATGTCGATCCTGTCGATCCGGGTGGCCGGCCTCATCGCCCGCTCGCTCGCGCAAGGCCTTCCCGACGCTTCAGCATGGGCTTCTGGCATCTGGAGCCGCTGGTGCTGGCGATCAACGCGCTCACCCTGATGGCGATCGCCGGCTATGCGCTCGTGCAAGCCGTTCTGGCCCTCTTCGACGGCGGACGGACAGTGGAATTCGGTCCGGCGGTCCTGTACGCGGCGATCACCCTCGTCCTCACGACGACCTTCGCGATCGTCGAGCACCGCGCCAACCGCCGGGTCCGATCCGCCCTCGTCGCGATGGACGTCAAGGGGTGGATCATGACCGGTGGCGTGACCGCGGCCCTGTTGATCGCCTTCGCGGTCGGAGCGCTCATCGAAGGCACGCCGCTCGCGCACCTGGCGTCCTACGTGGACCCTGCGATCCTGGCGATCGTGGCGTGCGTCCTGATGCCCGTCCCGTTCGGGACGCTGCGGCGCGCGTTCTCGGAGATCACCCTCGCCACGCCCTCGGTGCTCCGTGACGAGGCGGAGAGCGTCGCCGACCGGATCGTCGCGGAGCACGGCTTCCGCTCCGCACACGTGTACACCGCCCAGGTCGGCCGTTCGCGTCAGATCGAGATCGCCTTCCTCGTCCCCGCGGGGCTCGACGCGCGCACGCTGGAGGACTGGGACCTGATCCGTCGGCGAGCGGTCGCGGAGCTCGGAGACGGCGACCCGAACCACTGGATCACCGTGACCTTCACGACGGACCCCGCGCTCGTGTGACGGCTGCGGCGTGCGCGGCACGGCGCGATAGGCTGGAGGGCTATGTCTGCGCCCCTTCCCGTGATCACGTACCCGCCGGAGCTGCCGGTCAGCGCGGCGCGCGACGAGATCGCCGCCGCCATCCGCGACCACCAGGTGGTCGTGGTCGCGGGCGCCACCGGATCGGGCAAGACGACGCAGCTGCCGAAGATCTGCCTGGAGCTGGGGCGCGAGCGCATCGCGCACACCCAGCCGCGGCGGCTCGCCGCCCGCACGATCGCGGAGCGCGTGGCCGAGGAGCTGGACGTGGAGCTCGGCGGCCTCGTCGGCTACAAGGTCCGCTTCACCGACCAGGTGTCCGCCGACACGCGGATCGCGCTGATGACGGACGGGATCCTCCTCAACGAGATCCACCGCGACCGGCTGCTGCGCCGGTACGACACGATCATCATCGACGAGGCGCACGAACGCTCCCTCAACGTCGACTTCCTCCTCGGGTACCTGCACAGGATCCTTCCGGAGCGCCCCGATCTGAAGGTCGTCATCACCTCCGCGACCATCGACCCGGAGAGCTTCGCACGACATTTCGCCGCCCCTCCCGCGGAGCCGGAGGGCCAGCCGACGCCCGCGCCGGTGATCGAGGTCTCCGGCCGGACCTTCCCGGTGGAGATCCGCTACCGGCCACTGGCGGACGACGCCGAGGAGGCGAGCGCACCGGCCGCCGAACCGGCCGACGAGGTGTCCGCGATCGTCTCGGCGCTGCGGGAGCTGGACCGGGAGGCCCCCGGGGACGTGCTCGTGTTCCTCCCGGGCGAGGCCGAGATCCGCGACGCGGCCGACGCCGTGCGCGCCGCGTACGCCGGCGACCGCGCCCCCACCGAGGTCCTGCCGCTCTACGGCCGACTCTCCGCCGCGGAGCAGCACCGGGTGTTCGAGCGCTCCTCGGTCGCCGGGCTCCGGCGCCGCGTGATCCTCGCCACCAACGTCGCCGAGACGAGCCTCACCGTCCCCGGCATCAAGTACGTCGTGGACACCGGGACCGCCCGCATCTCGCGCTACAGCAACCGCTCGAAGGTGCAGCGCCTCCCGATCGAGGCGATCTCCCAGGCCTCGGCTGCACAGCGCTCCGGCCGCGCGGGCCGCACGAGCTCCGGCATCGCGATCCGCCTCTACAGCGAGGACGACTACGCGCGGCGACCGGAGTACACGGAGCCGGAGATCCTGCGCACCTCCCTCGCCTCCGTCGTCCTGCAGATGCTGAGCCTGGGGTTCGGCGACATCGCCCGTTTCCCCTTCCTCACCCCTCCCGACGCGCGAGGCGTCCGCGCCGCGTTCGACCTGCTGGTCGAGCTCGGCGCCGTGTCGGCGCCGTCGGGCCGGGGAGCCGAGGACGCGCCGCGGCTGACCCGCATCGGGCGCGAGATCGCCCGCATGCCGATCGATCCGCGCTTCGCGCGGATGCTGGTGGAAGCACGGTCCGCCGGCCCGCGGGTGTCGCGCGACGTGCTCGCCATCGTCGCGGGGATGTCGATCCAGGACGTCCGCGAGCGCCCCTCGGCCGAGGCGCCGCAGGGGGTCCGGGACGAGGCCGACCGCGCGCACGCCCGGTTCGCGGACCCGACGAGCGACTTCCTGACCCTCCTCAACCTCTGGAACCACCTGCGCGAGCAGCAGCGCGCGCTCGGGTCGAGCGCGTTCCGGCGGCTGTGCCGCAGCGAGCACCTGAACTACGTCCGCGTGCGGGAGTGGTTCGACGTGCACCGTCAGCTGCGCTCCCTCCTGCCGCGGGACCGCAAAGAGGAGTCCCCGGACGCGACGGGCACCGCCGATCCGGACGCCGTGCACCGCGCACTCCTGGCGGGGCTCCTCTCGCAGATCGGGGTCCTGGACGAGCGCACGGCCGCCAAGGGGCCGACCAAGACCCCGTCCAAGGAGCAGCGCCGGAGGATCGCGGAGTACCGCGGCGCGCGCGGCATCCGGTTCTCGATCTTCCCCGGCTCGGCGCTGCGAAAGAAGTCGCCGCAGGCGGTCATGGCCGCCGAGGTGGTGGAGACGTCGCGGACCTTCGCCCGGACGGTGGCGGCGATCGACCCGGCGTGGGCCGAGAGCCTGGCCGGGGGCCTCGCCAAGCGCCAGGTCTCCGAGCCGCACTGGTCCAAGGACGCCGGGTCCGCCGTCGCGTTCGAGAAGGTGACCCTGTTCGGGGTCGAGATCATCCCGCGCCGGCGCGTGCAGTTCGCCCGCATCGACCGCGCCGGCGCACGGGAGCTGTTCGTGCGACACGCCCTCGTCGACGGCGAGTGGGATCCGTCCCGCCTCGACAAGCGGGTGAGCGCGTTCTGGCGGAGCAACGCGGAGCTGCGGCGCCGGCTGGAGAAGCTCGAGGAGCGCGAGCGGCGTCGGGACATCCTCGCCGGGGACGAGGCCGTCTTCCGCTTCTACGACGAGCGGATCCCGGCAGAGGTCTTCGACGTCCGCTCCTTCGAGTCCTGGTGGCGCGAGGCGCTCGCGACGACGCCGAAGCTGCTCGTCATGCGCGAGGGCGACCTGCTCGACGACGACGGACGCGCCGACCAGGGCGAGTTCCCGACCCGCTGGACGCAGGGCGACCAGGTGCTGGGACTGGCGTACCGCTTCGAGCCCGGGGCGCCCGACGACGGCGTGAGCGTGGTGATCCCGCTGGCCCTGCTCCAGCAGATCCGCGACACGGGGTTCGACTGGCAGGTCCCCGGCCTGCGCGCCGAGCTGGTGACCGCTCTGCTGCGCGCCCTCCCGAAGGCGATCCGCCGTCACGTCGTCCCCGCCGCCGACTGGGCGGATCGCTTCGGCCAGGAGCTCGCGGCGAGCGGTCCGGAGCACCACGGCGGCCTCCCCGAACGAAGCCTCACCGAGGCGCTCGCGAAACTCGTGCAGCCGCTGGCGAACCAGCCGGTCTCGACGGCGGACTTCGACCAGGACCGCGTCCCCGGCCACCTGCGGATGAACTTCCGCGCCGTGGACGAGCGCGGTCGCGTGGTCGGATCCGGCCGGGACCTGGGCGAGCTGCAGTCCCGCCTCGCCGACCGTTCCCGCAGCAGCGTCGCCCGCTCGGTCGCCAAGGCCGCGGGTCCCGCCGGGGCCGCCCGCGTCGCCGAAGCGGGACCGGCGGGACCCGGCGCGCGTGCGGGGATCGAGCGATCGGGGATCGCCACCTGGGACGGGGTCGCGGCGGCCGTCGGGGGCGCGCTGCCGGAGGTCCTGGACACGCGTGTGGCCGGCGGGGTCGTCCGCGGCTACCCGGCGCTGGTCGACGAGGGCAAGAGCGTGGCAGTGCGCGTCGAGGCGACCGCCGACGCCGCCCTCGCCGCCACCCGCGACGGGGTCCTCCGCCTCGTCCTGCTCGCGGTGCCCTCGCCGGTCTCGTACGTGCAGGAGCATCTCACCAGCGCCGAGAAGCTCGCGCTGGCCGCCTCGCCGTACGCGTCCGTCGCCGCCCTGATCGAGGACTGCCGTGCCGCCGTCGTCCGCGCGCTGATCGACGAGGCGACCGGGACGGGCGGCGCGGAGGGATCCGGCGTCGTCCGGACCGCGGAGGAGTTCGCGCGGGTCCGCGACGTTGTCTCCTCGGCCATCGTCGACCGCCTGTTCGCCTGCGTCTCGCTGGTCGCGCGGATCCTCACCCGCTCGCGGGACGTCGAGCGCGCGATCAAGCAGCAGAACTCCCTCGCGCTGCTCGGCCCGCTGAACGACGTCCGCACCCAGCTCGCGGGCCTTCTCCCGCCGGGCTTCGTCACGTCCACCGGCGTCGACCGGCTCACGCACCTGCCGAGATACCTGGAGGCCATGCTCGACCGGCTGAAGACCCTCGCGGAGGCCCCGGGCAAGGACCGCGCGCGCATGACGGAGTATGAGCGCGTGGCGGCGCTCTACACCGACGCGGGCGGGACGATCCCGCTCTCCCCCGGCACCCCGGAAGCGCTCGTCGAGGTGCGCTGGCTGCTGGAGGAGTACCGGGTGAGCGTCTTCGCCCAGCGACTCGGCACCGCGCAGCCCGTATCCCCGCAGCGCATCGCGAAGGCGCTCGCGTCCCGCTGATCCCGGTTTTGGTTTCGGGGCGGGATCCGGGGTCGATCTCCCCCACGACGAGCCCCGAATCCGGCGAACGCGCCCCGAACCCGCGTTAGCCTGGCGTCATGGCTCACGCGATCGTGCACTCCGCCATCGGCGGACCGGATGTCCTGACCCTCGTCGAGATCCCGGAGCCGGAGCCCGGGCCGGGCGAGGTCGCGGTGCGGATCGAGGCCGCCGGGGTCAACCCGATCGACGCCAAGCAGCGCGGCGGCGTGCGGCCGCTGCCTCCGCTCACGGCGCCGCGGCGGGTCGGCTTCGACGGGGCCGGCACGGTGTCGGCCGTCGGCGACGGCGTGACGGAGTACGCCGTGGGCGACCGGGTCGCGATCCGCGAGACGCTGGGCACCTACGCGAGCGCGCTCGTCGTGCCCGTCGCGCATCTCGCCGCCCTTCCGGACGCGGTCACCGCCGCCGAGGGTGCCGCCCTCGGCATCCCCGCCGGCACCGCCTATCAGTCGCTGAGGTCGCTCGGCGTGGGATCCGGCGACGTCCTCCTGCTGCACGCTGGGTCCGGCGCCGTCGGGCAGGCGGCGATCCAGTTCGCCGTGGCGTGGGGCGCATCGGTCGTCGCCACCGGCAGCCCCGCCACGCACGAGCGCCTGCGCGAGCTGGGGGCGATCCCCGTCGCCTACGGGGACGGGCTCGAGGACCGCGTCCGCGCCGCCCTCGCCGAGGCGGGGCTCACCGCGCCGACCGTGGCGCTGGACAACGCCGGCACCGACGAGGCGATCGAGACGTCCCTCTCCCTGGTCGCGGACCGAGACCGGATCGCGACCATCGTGCGCGGTCCGGACGCCGCCTCGTTCGGGATCCGCGCGTTCAGCGGAGGAAGCCCGGTGCCCCTCACCGAGCAGGAGCAGGCGTGGCGCGCGGAGGCCCTCGCGGAGACGATCGCGCTGATCGCCGACGACCGGTTCTCCGTCGAGTTCGGCCCCGAGCTCCCGCTCGCCGAGGCCGCCGAGGCGCACCGGCTCGTCGAGGCGCACGCCGCCCGGGGCAAGATCATCCTCATCCCCTGATCCCCTCGCGCCGCCGCCCACGCCCCGCCGCGCCAAGCGCGGAGAAACACCGTTCCCACGGACGGAACCCGCGAAGGAGTCCGCCGGGACGGCGGTTCTCCGCGCCAAGGGATCCACCCGGCCGGGCCGACCGGAGGGGATGAGAGCCCGACGGTGCAACAGTTCGACACACGTCTCGGGGTCCGCGGACACGGCGCGGGAGGATAGCGCCGTGACCACCGACACCGACGGCACCGGGACCGCGCCCGGGACGCGCTTCGCCACGCGGCAGATCCAGGCCGGATACGTCCCCGGCCAGGCGCAGAACACCGCCGTGCCCCCGCTGTACCAGTCGGCGGCCTACGAGTTCTCCTCCCTGGCCGAGGCGGCGGATCTCTTCGCCCTGCGCCGGGTCGGCAACATCTACAGCCGCAACGCCAGCCCCACTCAGCAGCTCCTCGAGGAGCGCGTCGCGTCGCTCGAGGGCGGGGTCTCGGCGGTCGCGGTCGCCTCGGGGCAGGCCGCCGTCGCCGTCACCCTCCTCGCGCTGGCCGGACGCCGCGGGCACATCGTCGCCGCGCACCAGCTCTACGGCGGCTCGGTCGACCTCCTGCAGGAGACGTTCGACGACTTCGGGATCGGGGTCACGTTCGTCGACCAGGACGATCCCGAGGCCTGGCGCGCCGCCGTCACCCCGGAGACGCGGGTGTTCTTCGCCGAGTCCGTCGCGAACCCCGTCGCCCAGGTCCTCGACGTCCGCGCGGTCGCCGACATCGCCCACGCGGCCGGCGTCCCGCTCGTCATCGACAACACCGTCGGAACCCCGTACCTGATCCGCCCGGGCGAGCACGGCGCGGACTTCGTGGTGCACTCCGCCACGAAGTTCCTCAGCGGGCACGGCACGTCGCTCGGCGGCGTGGCCGTCGACCTCGGCAGCTTCGACTTCGGCGCGGAGCCGGAGAGGTGGCCGCAGTTCACCGCGCCGTACGCCCGGTTCGGCGACCTCGTGCTGTGGGACCGGTTCGGCCCGGGATTCGCGTTCGCGACCCTGGTGAAGTCGAAGTACGTGCACGACCTGGGCCCGTCCCTCTCCCCGTTCAACGCGCACCAGATCCTCCTCGGGATCGAGACCCTCGATCTGCGCGTCTCCCGGCAGTCGGCCTCCGCGCTGCGGATCGCCGAGCACCTGGCCGCGCACCCGGCCGTCGCCGCGGTGCATCACCCCGGGCTGGCGGACAACCGCTGGCACGCGCTCGCCGAGCGCTACCTCCCGCGCGGCGTTCCCTCGGTCTTCTCGATCGACCTCGCCCCCACCGGCACGCCGGACGGGGACCGACGCCGGGTCGAGGAGGTCGTGGACGCGCTGCGCGTCATCCGCCTGGTGGCGAACATCGGCGACGCACGCAGTCTCGTCGCCCACCCGGCGTCCATGACCCACTCGCACCTGAACGCCGAGCAGCGCGCCGCGGCGGGGATCGGCGCCACGACGCTCCGGCTCTCGATCGGCATCGAGGACCCCGCCGACCTCATCGCCGATCTGGATCACGCCCTCGCCGCCGGTCGGTGAGCGGCCCGCGACGACGCCAGCGGGACGGCGCGCGGGTAGCCTGGGCGCATGCCCATCCTGAACAAGGACATGACGCTGTGCATCTCGCTGTCCGCACGGCCGAGCAACAACGGGACCCGCTTCCACAACTTCCTCTATGAGGAGCTGGGGATGAACTGGATCTACAAGGCCTTCGCGCCCACGGACCTCGCGCAGGCGCTCGCGGGGGTGCGCGGGCTGGGCATCCGCGGCTGCGCGATCTCGATGCCGTACAAGGAGGACGTGATCGCCCTCGTGGACCGGATGGACGCCTCCGCCTCGGCGATCGACTCGGTCAACACGATCGTCAACGACGACGGCGTCCTCACGGCGTACAACACCGACTACTCGGCCATCGCGACCCTGATCGCGCGCAACCGCCTGGATCCGGCCGCCACCGTGCTCCTGCGCGGCTCGGGCGGCATGGCGAAGGCGACGGCGGCGGCGTTCCGGGACGCCGGCTTCCGCGCGGTGACGATCGTCGCCCGTTCCGAGGGCGCCGGCCGCGCGCTGGCGGACCTGTACGGCTTCGCCTGGGCGCCGGACCTCGGCGAGCGCACCGCCGACATCCTCGTCAACGTCACCCCGATCGGCATGGCGGGCGGCCTGGAGGAGCACGCGCTGTCCTTCCCCGAGTCCGTCGTCGACGCCGCGGCGACCGTGTTCGACGTGGTCGCCCTCCCCGCGGAGACCCCCCTGATCTCCGTGGGCCGTGCGGCGGGCAAGAGGATCATCACCGGCGCAGAGGTCGCCACGCTCCAGGCGCTGGAGCAGTTCGTGCTCTACACCGGCGTCCGGCCCGACGACGACCTGGTCGCCGCCGCCGCCGCGTTCATGCGCGCGTCGTGAGGCTCCGGCGCCCGCACGCCGCGCCGGTCGGGGCGCGGACGCGCCGGTAGACTCAGGAGGTCATGCCCTCCGCCTCCAGTTACGCCACGCCGCGCCTCGACTCCCGCCCCGTCGAGCGGTTCTCCTCGACGCTCGGCGAACTCGCCGGCGTGCTGCGCACCGCGACGAGCCAGATCGTCCCCGCCCCGGTGAGCCCGGCCACGGCCTTCACGGGCATGGCGCTCGCCACCGACGCCGTGCGGCCCGGCGACCTGTTCGTCGCTCTGCGCGGGGCGAGCGCGCACGGGGCTCGTTTCGTCGATCGAGCGCTCCAGGCCGGTGCGGCGGCCGTCCTCACGGACGTGGAGGGGGCCGCGCTCGTCGACGGCGCCCTGCCGACCCTCGTGGTCGAGGATCCCCGCCGTGCCGTCGGGCCCGCCGCCGTGCACCTCTACCGCTCCCCCGCCGACGCCCTCACCACCGTCGGCATCACCGGCACCCAGGGGAAGACGACCACGGCGTTCTACGTCGCGGCCGCCGCCGGGATGGACTCGGCGGGCACGATCGGATCCATCGGCACGACCATCCACGACGTCCTCTTCCCGCCGACGCTCACGACGCCGGAGGCCCCGGAGCTGCAGGCGCTGTTCGCCGTGATGCGCGAGCAGGGACTGACGACGGCGGCGGTCGAGGCGTCCAGTCACGCGCTCGTGCAGGGCCGCGTGGACGGCTTCGCGTTCGACGCGGGCATCTTCCTCAACCTCGGCCACGACCACCGCGACTACCATCCCACCCAGGCCGACTACTTCGCTGCCAAGGCCCTGCTGCTCACCCCGGAGCACGCGAAGGTCGGGATCGTGGACGTCGATTCCCACTGGGGTCGCGTGCTCGCCGCGCAGGCGACCGTCCCCGTGCGCACGACCTCCGCCGCCGGCGCCGACGCCGACTGGCGCGCGGAGGACATCCGGCTCCGTCCGGACGGATCGAGCTTCCTCGTCCGCTCGCCCGAGGGTGAGGCCGTGCCGTTCCGCACGCAGCTCACCGGAGCCTTCAACGTCAACAACATCCTCGCCGCGGTCGCCGCGCTGGCCGAGGACGGGCGCTCCCTCGCCGACATGGCCGCCGGGATCGCCGAGCTCGCCAGCGTCGAAGGGCGCCTCCAGCGCTTCGACTTCGGGCAGGATTTCACGGCGATCGTCGACTCCGCCCACAAGCCGGAGGCGGTCGCCGCGGCACTGCGGGCCGTCCGCACCACCTCCCCGCAGGGACGGATCATCGCGGTGCTCGGCGCGAACGGCAATCGCGACACCGCCAAGCGGCGCATGATGGGCCGTTTCGCGGCGATGACGGCCGACGTGCTCATCGTCACCGACGACAACCCGTACGACGACGATCCCGCCGATATCCGTGCGGCGCTCATCGACGGCGCTCGCTCGTCGTCCGCCGAGATCGTGGAGATCGGCGACCGGCGCGAGGCCATGTCCGCGGCCGTGCGGATGGCACGCCCCGACGACACCGTCGTGATCCTCGGGAAGGGCCACGAGCGCTACCACGCCCTCGCCGGGGGCGAGATCCCCTGGTACGACCCCGACGTGTTGCGCGAGGTCATCGCCGAGCTCTGACCCGGCACCGTGCCGCCGACAGCCGCCACCCCGGTCGTTGAGCGAGGAGCGCAGCGACGAGACGAAACGCCGCGCCCGGGCGAGCGTGTGTCGAATCGCGATGCCGCGCCGATCAGCCCTCGAGCGGATCGTCCTCCGCCGGGTCCGCGCCCGTGGCCACGGGAAGTCCGGGCGTGTTCGACCACGCGCTCCACGAGCCCGGGTACAGCGTGACCTCGCGCCCGATGAGCGCGCCGGCGAGTGCCAGCTGCGCGGCGGTCACCCCGGAGCCGCAGTAGGCGGCGATCGGGATGTTCTCCCCGGCGCCGGCGACCTCGAACGCGTCCGCGATCTCCTCGGGCTCGCGGAAGCGCCCGTCCTCGGTGAGCACCTCGGCGATCGGCAGGTTCCGCGCGCCCGGGATGTGCCCGGCGACCGGGTCGATGGGCTCGGTCTCCCCGCGGTACCGCTCCGGGGCCCGGGCGTCCAGGAGCACGCCGGTCCAGAGGGCGACCTGATCGGTGTCGAGCACGTCGGCCGTGCCGGGCGATCCCAGCTCGACGTCCCCGGGGGCGGGGATCACCTCGCCCCGCTCCGTCTCTCCGCCGATCGCCCGCCACGCGGACAGGCCGCCGTCGAGCACCCGGACGTCCCGGAGTCCCGCGCGGGTGAGCGCCCACCAGGCCCGCGAGGCGGGGAGGGAGCGGGAGTCGTCGTAGACGACGACGCTCTCCTCGGCGCGCACGCCCCAGCGGCGCACGGCCTCCGCGAGATCCGCGTCCTCCGGCAGCGGATGACGCCCGTCGCGGGGATCCCCGTGCGCGGCGAGCTCGCGTTCCAGATCCACGAACACGGCCCCGGGCAGATGCCCCTCCGCGTAGCGCTCCCGGCCGTCGTCGTGGCCGAGGCGGTAGCGCACGTCGAGCAGGCGGACCGGGGCGTCCGCGGCGAGGAGCTCACGCAGCTCGACGGCGGAGATCAGCGGGGAACCGGGGAGGGAGTCGGCCATGCTCCATTGTCTCAGCCCCTACGCTGGGATGCATGACCGGTCTTCGTTGGGGCATCCTCGCCACGGGCGGCATCGCCGCCGCCTTCGCCGCCGACCTGCGCACCGCGGGCCTGGACCTCGTCGCCGTGGGATCCCGCTCGCAGGACTCCGCCGACGCGTTCGCCGCCCGCTTCGGCATCCCGCGGGCACACGGCTCCTACGAAGCGCTGGCGGCCGATCCCGACGTGGACATCGTCTACGTCGCGACACCGCATCCGATGCACGCGGCCGACGCCCGCCTCGCCCTGGAGCACGGCAAGCACGCCCTCGTCGAGAAGGCGTTCACGGTGAACGCCGCCGAGGCGGAAGGGCTGCGCGCCCTCGCGGCGGAGAAGGGCCTGCTCGTCATGGAGGCGATGTGGACGCGGTACCTGCCGCACATGGCCCGGATCCGCGAGATCATCGCCGCGGGAACGCTCGGGGAGATCCGCGCCGTGTCCGCGGACCACACCCAGTCCCTGCCGACGGACCCCGCCCACCGGATCAACGCGCTGGAGCTCGGCGGCGGCGCGCTCCTGGATCTCGGGATCTACCCGATCTCGTTCGTGTGGGACGTCCTCGGGGCGCCGACCGCGGTGAAGGCCGTCGGACGGCTCCTGGACAACGGCGCCGATGCCGAGGTCGCCACCGTGATGACCCACGGGGGCGGAGCGGTGTCGACGACGCTGTCGTCCTCGCGCGGCGCCGGTGCCAACGCCGCCGCGATCGTCGGCACGAAGGCGCGGATCGAGATCGACCGCGTCTGGTACACGCCGACCACCTTCCGCGTGACCGCCACCGACGGGACCGTGATCGAGGAGTTCGACGGCGCCGTCGACGGCCGCGGCATGCAGTTCCAGGCGCGCGCCGCGGAGCGCTTCGTCACCGAGGGCACCCTCGACAGCGACCTCCTCCCCGTCGCCGAGAGCGTGGCCATCATGGCGTGCCTCGACGAGATCCGCGCCCAGATCGGCGTCCGATACCCCTCCGAGACCGCGTAGGAGCACCCCATGGCCGACCCCCAGGACACCCGCGTCGCCGTCTACCTGGACTTCGACAACATCGTCATCTCCTGGTACGACCGGGTCCACGGGCGCAACGCGTACAACAAGGACCGGCAACGGATCCTGGAAGACCCGAACGACGCCGAGGTCGCCGAGAGGCTGTCCCGCGCGGCGATCGACGTCGGGGCGATCATCGACTACGCCTCCTCCTTCGGCACGCTCGTGCTCACCCGCGCGTATGCGGACTGGTCCTCCCCCGTCAACGCCGACTACCGCTCGCAGCTCGTCGCGCGGGCCGTGGACCTCGTCCAGCTGTTCCCCGCCGCGGCGTACGCGAAGAACGGCGCGGACATCCGCCTGGCCGTCGACGCCGTCGAGGACATGTTCCGGCTGCCCGGGCTCACCCACGTCGTGATCGTGGCGGGCGACTCGGACTACGTGCCGCTCGCGCAGCGGTGCAAGCGCCTGGGCCGCTACGTGATCGGGATCGGCGTGGCCGGCTCCACCGCCAAGTCCCTCGCGGCCGCGTGCGACGAGTTCGAGGCCTACGACTCCCTCCCGGGCGTCGCCCGGCCGCAGCCGGAGCCGAAGCAGGAGCCGAAGGCGGAGCCCAAGCGCACCGCCAGGACCAAGGCCGCGGCGCCGGCGACCGGAGGCAAGACGGCGCCCGCCGCCAAGACGGCGCCCGCTCCCGCCGACCCGCCCGCGCTCACCGACCAGGACCAGGCGACCAAGACGCTGGAGCGGGCGCTGCGTCTGGGACACGACAAGGGCGACGCCGACGAATGGCTGCACAGCTCCGCGGTGAAGACCCAGATGCGCCGCATGGACCCGTCGTTCAGTGAGAAGGCCCTCGGCTACCGGTCGTTCTCCGACTTCCTGAAGTCGCGGGGCGACCTGGCGGAGCTGTCCGAGGACGGGCACGAGCGCCTCGTCCGCCTCCGGGAGAGCTGACCGGGCCGCGTGACCGCACGGGACGCGGCGGACCCGGGCTACTGGTTCGAGAACGCGGCGTCGAAGGAGGCGGCGGGCTTCGGCCACAGCAGGGACCGCACGAACGTCACCGCTTCGGCGGCGCCGTGCAGCCGGTCCATCCCGGCGTCCTCCCACTCGATCGAGATCGGCCCGGCATAGCCGATCGCGTCCAGGGCCCGGAAGGCGTCCTCCCACGGCACGTCGCCGTGCCCGGTCGAGACGAAGTCCCAGCCGCGGCGCGGGTCGCCCCACGGCAGGTGCGAGCCGAGCACGCCGGCGCGGCCGTTGTGCGGGCGCATCCGGGTGTCCTTGCAGTCGACGTGGTAGATCCGGTCCGCGAAGTCGACGATGAACCCCACCGGATCGATGTTCTGCCACATCATGTGCGACGGATCCCAGTTGAAGCCGAACGCCTGGCGGTGCTCGATCGCCTCCAGCGCCCGCACGGAGCTCCAGTAGTCGTAGGCGATCTCGCCCGGGTGGACTTCGTGGGCGAACCGCACGCCCTCGCCGTCGAACACGTCCAGGATCGGGTTCCACCGGGAGGCGAAGTCCTCGAAGCCCGCCTCGATCACATCTGCCCCGACCGGCGGGAACATCGCCACGTACGGCCAGATCGACGAGCCCGTGAAGCCCACGACCGTGTCCACGCCGAGCTTGCGGGCGACCCGGGCCGCGCGCTTCATGTCCTCGGCGGCACGCTGCCGCACCCCCTCGGCGTCGCCGTCGCCCCACACGTACTCGCGAAGGATGGCGCGGTGGCGGAAGTCGATGGGCGCATCGCAGACCGCCTGGCCCGCGAGGTGGTTGGACAGGGCGAAGACGGTCAGGCCATGGCGATCCAGGATCTCCTTCCGGGACGCGAGGTACGCGTCGTCCTCATCGGCGCGCTGGAGGTCGAGGTGGTCGCCGGACGCGGCGATCTCCAGGCCGTCGTACTCCCAGGAGGCGGCGAGGCGCGCGACCTCCTCGAACGGCAGGTCGGCCCACTGGCCGGTGAACAGGGTGACCGGGTGCGTGCTCATGACTTCTCCTCGGTGTCGATGTCCGTGGTGGTGCTGCCGGATGCGGCCGGCGCGAGCGTGACCCAGCGCCCGCCGCCGGCGGCGGACTCCAGCACGGCGGCGGTGACGACGGCGGCGCGGAGGCCGTCCGCGAAGGTCGGCAGGCCGTCCGGCTCCGCGCCGCGCACGGCGGCGTACACGTCCGCCACGAACGCGTCGAAGGCGTCCTGATAGCCCATCGGATGACCGGACGGGACGAGCGACAGCCCTCGGTCGCCGGGCATCCCGGGTTCGCGACGGATGAGCCGGGAACCGTTCTCCTCGCCGATCCACAGGCGCTCCGGGTCCTCCTGCTCGAAGCGCACGGAGGACGAGGTCCCATGCAGCTCGATGACGAGCCCGTTCTTGCGGCCCGGGGCCATCTGGCTCACCAGGAGGGTGGCGAGGGCTCCGCCGGCGAACTGCGCCACCACCGCGGCGATGTCCTCGTTCGCCACGCTCGCGCCCCCGCGCTCGCCGAACACGGTCCGGGTCCGCGCGCTGAGCGCGACGATGCGGTCCCCGGTCACGAACTCGACGAGGTCGCACAGGTGCGAGCCGATGTCCGCGAAGGCACGGGACGCCCCGCCCGCGGCCGCGTCGGCCCGCCAGTTCGTGTCGGTGGCCCGGAGCATCCAGTCCTGGAGGTACGCGCCGTCGATCGTGAGGATGGCGCCCGCCTCCCCGGAGGCCACGATCTCCCGGGCGCGGCGCACCATCGGGTGGTAGCGGTAGACGAACGGGACGGCGCCGACGAGCCCGGCGGCGGTCACGGCGGCGGCGAGCGCCTCGGCGTCCTCGACCGTGGTGGCCAGCGGCTTCTCGCACACGACGTGACGCCCGGCCGCGATCGCGGCGTGCGCCTGCTCCGCGTGCCGCGCGTTCGGCGTGCAGACGTGCACCACGTCGCAGGACTCCAGCAGGTCCTCGATGCCCGCGGCGGCCGCCGCGATGCCGAGCTCGCCGGCGGCCACGGCACCGCGCTCGGGACGCGAGCCCGCGATCACCGCGGTCTCCGCCCCCGCGGCGCGCGCCGCACGGCTGTGCACCGCCGCCATGAACCCGGTGCCGAGGAACCCCGCGCGCAGCCCGATACCGGAGAGGTTCGATCGCGTCACAGCGTCGCCTCGAACGGATCCCGGTCCTCCGGCACCAGCGGGATCTCGCCGACGGTGCTCTCCACGTCGACGAACCGCCCGCTTCCGACCGACTCCTCGATCGCCATCAGCGTGTCGAAGACGTGGTAGCCGAGCTCGCCCGTGGCGATGTGCGGCAGACCGCCCCGGATCGCCCTCGCCATGTCCAGCACGCCGAGGCCTCGACCGGCCTCGACGCCGACCCGCGGGACGGTGCGCCACTCCGGCTCGCTCCGCATCCCGGCGAGGGTGGGCACCGGCGTGATCCGGACCTCCCCGCCGAACGTGTTGGGATCCGGGATCACCATGGTGCCCTCGGTGCCGGTGATCTCGACGAGGCCCGTCCGGCCCAGCGGCGAGTCGAAGCTGAACACGCTCTGGCTGGTGGCGCCCTGCTCGAAGCGGGCGATCGCCTGGACGAGCGTGGGCACCTCCACGGGGAACTCCGCCCCGGCCCGGTCCCCGACCTGCACCGTCCGCACCTCGCGACCGCGCAGCCCGACCGCCGCCACGCTCGCCACCGGGCCGAGCACGTTGACCAGGGCCGTGACGTAGTACGGGCCCATGTCGATCACGGGTCCGGCACCCCGGGCGAAGAGGAAGTCGGGGTTCGGGTGGAAGACGTCCGGGCCGATGTACTGCATCGCCGTCTGCGCCGACAGGGGCGTGCCGATGTCACCCCGCGCGATGGCGCGGCGAGCGGTCTGGAGCCCGGGCCCGAGGACGGTGTCCGGGGCGATCCCCACGCGTAGCCCGGCGGCGTCGGCGGCGGCGAGCAGCTCCCGGGCCGCGTCGCGGTCGATCCCGATCGGCTTCTCGCTCCACACGTGCTTGCCCGCGGCGATCGCCGCCAGGCTCACCGGCACGTGCGCCGCGGGGATCGTGAGGTTGACGACGATCTCCACGTCCGGGTGCGCGAGCACCTGCTCCGGGGTGCCGCTCTCGGCCACCCCGTGCTTGGCCGCCTGCGCGGCCGCCCGCGCGGTGTCGATGTCGCCGAGGATCACCACGCGGATGTCCGGGAAGGAGGTGAGGTTCTCCAGGTACGTGTCGCTGATCATCCCGGTGCCGATGAAGCCGACTCCGACGGGGCCGGCGCTCATCGCACGCCCTCCGCGCGCAGGGCGTCGGCGCTGCGCGCGATCGCGTCGAAGAGGTCGCCGTCGTACACGTCGAACTCGATGACGGCGTACTCGGCGGCCGGGGCCGCGGCGAGGATCGCGCCCGTGTCGAGGTCGCCCTCGCCCGCGACGCGCTGATCGAGGGTCACCTCGGTGGGGTCGTCCGCGCGGAAGGGATCGGCGCCGATCACGCCGTCCTTCATGTGCAGGAGCCGGACCCGGTCGCCCAGGCGCCGGAGCAGAGCGGGGACGTCCTGCCCGCCGGTCGCCGCCCAGAACGCGTCCACCTCGAGGACGACGCGGTCGTCGAGGAGCCCGGCGAAGTGCTCCAGCGCGGGGACGCCGTCGATGTCGTGATGGAACTCCTGCGAGTGGTTGTGGTAGCCGAGCCGGATCCCGCGGGACGCGGCCTCATCCACCAGCCCGTTCAGCCGCTCCGCGGTCTTGGCGACCTCGTCGGCGCTCGACCAGCGCGGAGCGAGCACCATGGGGTCGATCAGGACCTCCACGCCGAGTGTCGCGGCGTCGTCGAGGATCGACGTGAACGGGGGCACCGTCACCACGTCGTCCCCGAAGCGCAGCTCGTCGGAGAGGAAGTTCGCGTGGCCGCTCGGTGCCGTCAGCCCCGCGGCGTCGTAGGCCGCCCGGAGGGCCGCGGCGTTGCCGACGAAGCCGAACGCCTCGACGTTGCGCACACCCAGCGCGGCGATGCGGTCGAGGGTTCCGGGAAGGTCTGCGGACAGGGCGTCGCGCACGGTGTAGAGCTGGAGGGAGAGTTCGGGAGATGTCATGCCGGTGCCTTCGTCGTCGAATATCCGAACCTCGACCAGAGGTCGGTTTTCATCGACGCTACACCCGAATCCGGAACAACGGTAGAGTTTCGCCATGTCCGATCCCGAGGGCGGCGCACGCCGCGGCAGCTACGCCAAGACCGAGCAGTTCCGGCTCGACGTGCTCGACGCCGCCCTCCGCGTGCTCGCCGAGGACGGCTGGGACGCCGCGACCCTCCAGCGCATCGCCGACGAGGTCGGGCGCTCCAAGCCGGGCCTGCTCCACCACTTCCGCTCCCGCGAGGGACTGATGCTCGAGATCGTGCGCCACCGCGACGAGGTGAACCGCCGGATGTTCCCGGCCGACGACGACGGCGGCTTCGGGGCGTCCCTCGCCCTCGTCGACCACAACGCCACCGTGCCGGGGCTCGTCGCCCTCTTCACCACCGTCGCCGCCCTCGCCGCCGCGGACACCACCGACACGGAACGACGGGCGTACTTCACGGAACGCTACCGCCGCACGACCGAGGGCTTCCGGCGGCGGATCGCGCGCGGGCAGGAGGCCGGCCTCCTCCGCGGCGACCTGGACCCCGACACGGCGGCGAGCCTGCTCGTCGCCGCCATGGACGGGCTGCAGGTCCAGTGGCTGCTGGATCCGGGACTCGACATGACGGATCGGCTCCGGGCGCTGATCGACCTCTTCCGTCCCTCGCGGCCCGCGGACGTCAGCGGCGGGTGATGTCCGCCACGGCCTCGTCGAGCCGCGGGTAGCGGAAGCGGAACCCGGCGTCGGCGAGCACGCCGGGAGTCACCCACCGGCTCTTGAGCACGAGCTCCGACTCGGTGCGCAGGACCCACATCCCCGGCTCCAGCACGAACCGCCACGCGGGGATGCCGAACGGGGCATGGACGGCGCGTCGGAGCGTGCGCATGAGAGTGCGGTTGTCCACGGCGTGCGGGGCCGCCATGTTCACAGGGCCGGAGATCTCGTCGTGGTCGCGCAGGAACCGGATCGCCTCGACGAAGTCCGCCTCATGCATCCAGCTGAACATCTGCCGCCCGTGCGAGCGGACGTATCCGGGCGGAGCCGGCTCGGTCGGCTCCGGTCCGATCCCGCGGTAGCGGCGGTGCGGGAACCACCACCCGTCGATCTGCGGGCCGCCCGCCCCGAGACGGGCCAGCCGCAGGAGCATGGTCATCACCGGCGCGTCGCGACCGAGCACCAGGGAGGTGCGCAGGGCGATCCGTCGGGTCCCCGGCAGCTCGCCCTCGAACAGCGCCGCCTCCCACGCCCTGGTGACGTCGGGTGAGAAGCCGGTGTCGAGGGAGTCGTCGGCCTCGGTCTGCGGGCGGTCCAGCGCGTAGCGGTAGGCGGTCGCCGAGCTTCCGTTCATCCACACGGCGGGCGGCTGCGCGGCGTCGGCGATGGCCCGGCGCAGCGCCCGGGTCGTCTCCACCCGCGAGCGGAGGATCTCCTCGCGGTTGCGGTCCGTGTAGCGGCAGTCCACGCGCTTCCCGGCGAGGCCGATGACGAGCTCCGCCCCGTCCACGACGCGGCGGAGGGAGTCCGGGTCCGACCATCGCGCATCGGCCGTTCCGGAGCGGCCGATGGTGCGGACCTCGTACCCGTCGACGCGGAGGGCGTCGCGCAGCGCGGTGCCGAGGTATCCGCTGCCGCCGCCGATCACGGCGCGAGGACGCGGGGGCGGCAGGGCGCTCACGAGCCCGAGCCGTTCCCGTCCGAGGGCGTCCCGTCGCCGGACTCGCGGCGGCGCCGCTCGATCTCCGCGCGCAGGCGCCACTCCTCGATCTCGCGGTCGAGGTCGGCGATCTGCTGCTCGGTCGTCCGGGTGTCGACCGGCGCCGGCGGGACCGACGGCGCCGCGGGCGCGGCCGGGCCGCGCCGTTCGCCGCGCATCCGCGGGATGCGGACGCCGGAGTCGCCGTACTCGCGCCCGACGAGGAACCAGATGATGCTCCCGGCGAGCGGCAGGATGACCACGAGGATGATCCAGAACACCTTCGGCAGGTGCTTCACCTGCCCGTCCTCGCGCGTGATGATGTCGATCAGCGCCCCGATCATGAGCGCGAGCACCAACAGCGAGAAGAGGACCGCCATGCCCTCAGCCTAGCCGCGCCGCCCGCATCCCCGAGGAACCCCCGGCCGGATCAGGCACACGCGCCAGAACAGGCATCCCGCGCCCCCACCCGCCTGATCCCACGCGACCGCCTGACCCCACGCGGCAGCAACCCAGCGCACACACGCCCCGCCAGATCAGGCACACGCGCCAGAACAGGCATCCCGCGCCCCCACCCGCCTGATCCCACGCGATCGCCTGACCCCACGCGGCAGCAACCCAGCGCACACACGCCCCGCCAGATCAGGCAAACGCGCCAGAACAGGCACTCCACCCACTAACCCGCCTGATCCCACGCGATCGCCTGATTCCACGCGGCGGCGAGGACGGCGAGAGGGGACGGGGGGTCACGCAGTGCGGCTCTGCCGGAGCAGGTCGGCGACCTGGTCGACGAGCGCGTCGACCACGACGGCATCCGCCGCGAGGTCCGTGCCGAACACGTCGGTCAGCGTCAGCAGGGAGGTGACCAGGCTCCTCGGGTCCCCGCTCCCGGCCGCGGCCGCGCCCACGGCCTCGGCACGGGGATCGTCGAGGAGGTCCGGCCGAACACGGACCAGGGCCATCCACGCCGCGACCGCGCGAGCGATCAGGTCGAATCCGTCGGCGGCCGTTCCGCGCCGGCGGAGCTCGCGCAGCGGCGCGAGCAGTCGCACCGGCAGCTTCTCCGTGCCGTCCTTCGCGATCTGGCGCACCGTGTGCCCGATCGCCGGGTTCGCGAAGCGCTCGAGGGTCTGCGCCTGGTAACCGGCGACATCGGCACCCCGCGGCGCCGTGAAGGTCTGCGCCGTCTGCGCCATGAGACCGCGGACGGCGCTCGCCAGCGAGGCGTCGGCAGCGCACTCGTGGATCGTCCCGTGCCCGCGCAGGGCGCCCTCGTACGCGAGGAGCAGGTGCGCGGCGTTGAGGGTGCGGATCTTCATGTCCTCCCAGCGCGACACCTCATCGGTGAGGATCGCTCCGGCCCGCTCCCACTCCGGCCGCGGTCCGACGAACTCGTCCGCGATGACCCACTGCGCGAACGGCTCGGCGACGACGACCGCCTCGTCACGGACTCCGAGAAGCGCCTGTACGCGCTTTCGGTCGTCGTCCGTGGTCGCGGGGACGATCCGGTCCACCATCGTGCGCGGGAACGTCACCGCATCCCTCATCCAGCGTCGGGTGCGGTCGTCGACGATGCGCTCCATCGCGGCGCGGAGCACGGCGCCGTTGTCGCGGAGGTTGTCGCAGCTGATGACGGCGAGCGCGCCGCCGTGGCTCCGCGCCCGCCGCTGGAGGCCGTCGCGGAGCGTCCGCAGCGGACGCGACGGCTCTCCGGTGTACGCCTTCTCCGTGATCGTCAGGGTCACGACGTGCGTCTCCTCGGCGGCGATCGCCGCGGCCACCCGGTCCGCGTCCCGCTCCCCCGCCGCGGCGTCGCGCACCGAGCCGACGACGTCGACCCGGTCGGCGTCGTCGGAGCGCTCCAGGACGCCGTACAGCCCGTCCTGCGGACGCAGCGCGTCCGCCACGTCCGGCCGCTGCCCGGTCACCGCCAGGATGCCCCACCCGTCCGCGCCGCCGCGGGCGAAGGCGCGTTCGGTGAACACCGCCTGATGCGCGCGGAAGAACGCGCCCGCGCCGAGGTGCACGATCCCGATGCCGCTCGGCCGGCGGGCGGGAAGCGAAACGCGGGACGACGAGACCCCCGGCACGGCCTCCTCCGACAGCCGCCCCAGCGCGTCCCGGATCATGCCGCCGCCTCCGTCCCGAGCAGCGCCGCCACGTCCTCGGCGCGCCCGGAGAGGGCGGAGCGCCACATCGCCTCACCGGCCGCCACCGCGAACGCCGCCTGCCTGCTGGACGCCGCCACGTCCAGCCGGTCGGCGTCGGCGAGCCCGGCCCCGAAGAGGTGCCGGCGCATGGTCGTGTCGGATCCGTCGTGCCCGCCGCGTCCGGCGTCGATCGCGATCCGTCGGGGCTCTCCGAACAGCGGCTCGTGCCGGAGCGCATCGGACCCGGGGAGCGGACGCCCTTCCCGGTCGCGTCCGGAGACGGTCTCGACGCGTCCGTGGGTTCCGGTGACGCTCAGCCGGTACCCCTCCCACGGCGAGGAGAAGTCGATCGTGTAGGCGAGGGCGGCGCGGCTGGCGAACTCGACGGTGGCGACGTACGTGTCCTCGATGTCGATCTCCTCGTCGAAGGGCGTGAAGCGGCGCCCGCGCGGATACTGCAGCTCGTAGGGCAGCCCGAACAGGCCGACGCGCGCCCCGTCCTCGGTGGCCGCGTCGGGACTGAGCGCGGAGTACGGATCCGTGCCCTCCTCCCCCGCGCGCGGCCGGAGCGGGCCGTCCGGACCGTAGTGGTTGCGGGTGCCGACGGCGAACACCCGGGCCGGCTCGCTGTCGACGAGCCAGGACGCCAGGTCCAGGTGATGGGTGCTCTTGTGGACCGAGAGGCCTCCGGATCGGGCCCGCGTGCGGTTCCAGCGGAGGAAGTAGCTGGATCCGTGCCGGGCGTCCACGTGGTACTCGAGCGTGGCGTAGGTGACCCGGCCGATGCCTCCCTCGGCGATCAGGCGCTTCAGTGCCAGGTGACGGGCCGAGTAGCGCAGGTTGTGGGTCACGATCACCCGGCCGCGCGAGCGCTGCTCCGCCGCCAGGACGCGGGCGGCGTCGGCCGCGGTCGAGGTCATCGGCTTCTCGCTGAGGACGTCGACGCCGCGCTCCAGGGCGGCGAGGATGTAGTCGACGTGGGTCGCGTCCGGCGTGGCGACGATGACCGCGTCCGGCGCGGTCTCCTCGATCATGCGCCCCACCTCGTCCGGACCGTAGCCGCGCACGGCGGCGTGCCCCTCCGGGACGACGGTATCGAGGAACGCCGCGGTCCGGGCGGGGTCGGCGTCGAGCACCGCGACCAGCTCCGCGGAGCCGGAGAGGTCGTCCGGATCCGTGCCGTAGCCGAGCGCCGCGTCGCGCCCCTCGCCCGTGACGCCCATCAGGGGCCGGGCGAAGCTCGCGACGCCCCGGTTGGAGAGCCCGCAGAGGGCGTATCGGCGACGGGGAGGGCGGGCGGCCGAAGCGGTCATGCCTCCACCCTGCCAAAGAAGCCGCAACTGTCGCAAGCGCATGCAGCAATATTCACCAATCGCCGTTCTCGGCGCTAGGCTGGCCCGCGGACGAGGAGGCCCGATGACCGCTGAGACGCAGCGAGAGGCACCGCGACAGGCGCCGTCCCTCGCTTTCGCACCGCACCTGAACGGACACCACGACGCCGAGCACGATCTGCGGCGTGCCGTCGAGCGACGCACGATCGAGGCGGTCGAGGCGGGGCGGCGTGCGCTGGACGGGATCAGCGACGCCGAGGGGCTCCGCGCGCTGCAGCAGAGGGTCCGCGCGGTCGTCCACGATGCGCTCGGCGGCCCGATGCCCCTCGGGCCCGTCCCCCACACCGTGCACGGCGGGTTCGATCTGCCCGGGATGCGCGTCGAGCGGATCGTCTACGCCCCGCGTCCGCGCGCCCACGTACCGGCGACCCTCTACACCCCCTCGGGCCTGTCGTCCCCGACCGGGGCGGTGCTGCTCGCCTGCGGGCACACGGACGCGGCGAAGGCGGACCCCGAGTACCAGCTCCTCGCCCGCGCCCTGTGCCGTGCGGGACTCGTCGTGCTCGTGCCGGACCCGATCGGGCAGGGCGAGCGCCACAGCTACCCGCCCGGCGAGGCCCCCGCGGTGGGCTGGGGGACGAGGGAGCACACGTACGCCGGCGTCCAGAGCTGGTGGCACGGGTTCTCCCCCGCCCGCTTCTTCATCGAGGACGCCCGAGCGGGCATCTCGGTCCTGCAGGGTCTCGACGCCGTGGACCCGGGGCGGGTGGGCGTCACCGGACACAGCGGCGGGGGTTCCCTGGTCACCCTCCTGTGCGCGGTGGAGGATCGCCTGGCCGCCGCAGCGCCGGCGACCTTCGTCACCGCACGCGACGTGTCGATCGTGTCCGGCCAGGCGCAGGACGCCGAGCAGATCGTGCGGGGAGGTCTCGCGCATGGAGTGGACCACGCCCAGCTGCTGCTGGCGATGGCCCCGCGTCCGGTCCTCGTGCTCGCCGCCGCCTACGACTTCTTCCCCCTGGCGGGGACCCTCGACACCGTCCGGCGCATGGACGAGGTCCGCGAGCGCGTCGGCATGCCTCCCGTCGAGCTCGCGGTCGCCGACGAGGGGCACGCATACTCGGCCGCCCTGCGCGCACGGGCCGTGGCGTTCTTCCGGCGCGTGCTCGCCGACGAGCAGGCGCCGCCGACGACCGCCGAGGACGCCCGCCCGGCCGCCGACGAGACGCCGGCGACCGCCGCCGATCTGGCCGTGTACCCGGACGGGGTGCGGGCCGCCCACCCCGACGAGCCGATGATCTTCGAACGCACGCTCGAGGACGCCGACCGCGGCGCCGGCCCCCGTCGGGCCGCGGATGCGGAGTCCGCACGGGACTGGCTGCGCCACGCCGTGCTCGCCGCCGGGGACCCGGCGCCGGCGCGCATGCCGCGGTGGTTCCCCGGGATCCGCTGCCGCGGCGGCGTCGCCCGGCAGGGGTTCTGGCTCACCGACCGCGGGATCCACACCTCGGCGGTGCTGTTCGCCCCGGACGAGGCGACCGACCGGCTCCGGGTCGTCGTCGGCGTGCCCACGGACGGCCTGGACGACGACGCCGAGGTCCTCGACGGCGACAGGGCGGCGACCCTCGTGCTCGACGTCCGCGGGACCGGCGCCGTCCGCGCCGTCGGTCGTGCGCCGGCCCGCGGGGACGACATCATCGGACCCGACTACACGCTGCTGTGCGACCTGCTGAGCCTCGGCGACGCGCTTGAGGCCGCGCGCGTGCGCGATCTTCTGCACGCCGTCGTCGGCGCGGCGGACGGCCTCCTCCCGACGGGGCGGTACACCCGACTGACGCTGGTCGGGCGGGGCGCGCGCCGCTTCACGGCGGCGGTCGCCGCCGCCATCTGCGGACCGGCGGTCGGCCTCGACCTCGACGAGCGCCCCGCCCCCGAGCAGGAGGCGCGCACCCGGGCATGGGACGCCTCCGCCGGACGCTGGCAGTGGGTGCTCCCCGGCTACGCGGGCGCCGTCGGCGATCGGCTACTTGAGCGGCTGAACGACCCGGGTGTCGGTGGTGAGCATCGTGACCTCGCCCTCCTCCGGACGGTACGCGACGCGCTCGCGGCGCCCGCGCTCGCGCGGATCCGCCACGGGGATGGCGGACAGCAGTGACCGCGTGTACCCGTGCTGCGGGTCGGTGAACACCTGCTCGGCAACGCCGTACTCCACGATGCGCCCGTAGTACATCACCGCCACGTGGTCGCTGATCGACTCCACGACGGAGAGGTCGTGCGAGATGAACACGTACGTCAGGTCGAGCTCCTCCTGCAGCTCGGCGAACAGCTCGAGCACCTGTCGACGCACGGACACGTCCAGCGCCGACACCGCCTCGTCGGCGACGACGATCCGGGGGTCGGTGATGAGGGCACGGGCGATCCCGATGCGCTGACGCTCCCCGCCGGAGAACGCGTGAGGATACCTGCTGAGCGCGTCCGGGCTCAGCCCCACCCTGGTCAGCAGCGACGCCGCCTTCTCCCGGCGCTCGGCGGCCGTCCCGGTGCGCGCCGCCGCGAGCGGCTCGGTGATCACCTGCTCCACGGTCATGCGCGGGTTCAGCGAGCCGTAGGGATCCTGGAACATCATCCGGATGTGACGACGGTACGGCAGCAGGCCGGCACCGCTCACCTGTGCGAGGTCCACCTCGGAGCCGGCGTCGTGGCGGTAGAGGATGCTCCCGTCCTGAGGCGTGTAGGCGCGCAGGAGCGTCCGTCCGAGCGTCGTCTTCCCGCACCCGGACTCGCCCACGACCCCGAGCGTCCTGCCCCGCTCGAGCGTGAAGCCCACGCGGTCGAGCGCCCGGAAGGTGCTCGTCCTGCGCGAGCCGAAGCGGCGGCCCGTGCGGGCCTGGAACTCGACGGTGAGGTCCCGGACCTCGAGGATCGGCCGCTCCCGCTCCTCGGGCGGCGACGGCGTCGCACGACGCCGGGCCGAGGCCCCGTTCTCGGCCTGCCGCTGCGGGAGGGCGTCGAGGAGCTGCCGGGTGTACGGGTGCTGCGGGGCGTGGAAGATCTCCTCCACGCTCCCCCGTTCCACGATCTCGCCCCGGCGCATCACGACGACGTGGTCGGCGACCTCGGCGACGACGCCGAGGTCGTGCGTGATGAAGAGCATCGACATCGACAGGCTCTGCTTGAGCTCGCGCAGCAGGTCCAGGATCTGCGCCTGGGTGGTGACGTCGAGGGCGGTGGTCGGCTCGTCGGCGATGAGCAGCGACGGACGGGAGATCAGGGCCATGGCGATCATGACGCGCTGGCGCATCCCGCCGGACAGCTGGAAGGTGTAGGCGTCGATCCGTTCCTCCGCGCGGGGGATGCCGACCAGTTCCAGCTCCTCGACGATGCGCCGGCGCACGGCCGGGTCCTTGTACTTCGCGCCCTCGTGGGTGCGCAGCACGTCGGCGATCTGGTCGCCCACCGTGTGCACCGGGCTCAGCGCCGACATCGGCTCCTGGAAGATCATGCCGATGTCCTTGCCGCGGATCGCCCGGATCGGCGCCCCGCGCGGATGGAGGGCCGCGATGTCGACCGGCGCCGACTCGGGCGCGGCCCGGAAGTCGATGGATCCGCCGACGACGCGTCCCGGGACGTCGACCAGCTGCATGATCGAGCGCGCCGTGGCGGACTTGCCGGATCCCGACTCCCCCACGATGCACGTGGTGGTGCCCCGCGGCACGGAGAGGTCGATGCCGCGGACGGCCTCGACCTCCCCGCCGTCGGTGAAGAACGAGGTCCGAAGCCCCGCGATCGACAGGATGTCATCGGTCATGGATCGTCGTCCTCTCAGTTGCCGTACGGGTCGGCGGAGTCCCGGAGACCGTCGCCGACGAAGTTGAACGCCACCACGGCCACCACGACCGCGACGCCCGGCAGCAGCAGCCACGGAGCCGCCGCGACCGCCTGCACGCTCTGGGCGTCCTGGAGCAGCACGCCCCAGGAGACCGCCGGGGCGCGCAGGCCCAGCCCCAGGAAGGACAACGAGGTCTCGGCCAGGATCATGGCGGGGACCGCGAGGCTCACGGTCGCGATGATGTGCGACAGGAACGAGGGCAGCATGTGCCGGGAGATGATCCGGCCCGTGCTCACGCCGTCCAGTCGCGCCGCGAGGACGTAGTCCTCGTCCCTGGTCTGCAGGAACCGCCCGCGAATGACCCGCGCGAGGCTCGTCCAGCCCAGCAGGGACAGGATCACGGTGATCATCAGGTACGTCTCCAGTGGCCCCCACCGGGGCGGGATCGCCGCAGCGAGCCCGAGCCACAGCGGGAGGGTCGGGATCGACATGATGAACTCGATCACCCTCTGGATGACGTTGTCGATCCAGCCGCCGAAGTAGCCCGACACGCCGCCGAGCACGAGTCCGAGCACGAGGGATATCGCGACGCCGACGAGTCCGATCGACAGGGAGATCTGCGCCCCGTAGATGATCTTCGACAGCAGGTCCGCGCCGCTCTTGTCCGCACCGAGCGGGTACCACCGCTGTCCGGGCTCGGTGGGGCCGAACAGGTGCACGTCGGCGGGGATGAACCCGAGCAGCCGGTACTCGTCGCCGCGGACGAAGAAGCCGAGGGTGATCTTCGTGTCCCTGTCCTCGGTGAACACGCGCTCGAGCGTGTCGATGTCCGTCTCTCCCGTCGTGGCGTACACGAACAGGCCGTCGCTGACGCTGAACTGCGGCACCTGGGGCGGCTGGAACGCATGGTCGGCGCTCGTGGACTGGCTGGAGAACGGGGCGAAGAAGCCCGCGAACAGCGCGACGGCGTACATGGCTCCGAGCACCCAGAGGCTGACGACCGCCAGGCGGTGCTTGCGGTAGCGCGCCCAGATGAGCTGACGCTGCGAGGCGGACCGCGGCGGGGCGGAGACGGCCTCGGGAGGGGATGCGGGGGCGAGGATGCTCATGCTCTTCCAAATCGGACTCGGGGGTCGACGACGGCCAGCAGGATGTCGGACAGGAGCGTCCCGATCACCGTGAGGACGGCGACGATCAGCAGAACCCCGCCGGCGAGGTACATGTCCTGCGAGCGCAGCGCGTCCAGCAGCAGGGGTCCGACGGTGCCGAGCGACAGCACGACCGCGACGATCACCTCCCCGTCGAACAGCTGCGGCAGGTGCCACCCGGCGGTCGAGACGAACGGGTTGAGCGCGATGCGGACCGGGTACTTGCGGATCAGCGCACCCTCGGTCATGCCCTTCGCCCTGGCCGTCGTGACATACGGCTTGTGCAGCTCGTCGAGCATGTTGGCCCGCATCGTGCGGATGATCCCGGCCGTCCCGGCCAGCGACAGGATCACGACCGGGATCCACAGGTGCGCGAGCAGGTCGCCCGCCTTCGCCCAGCTCCACGGCGCGTTGACGTACTCCGGGGAGAACAGGCCGCCGACGCTCTGGCCGAAGAAGGCGAAGCCGATGTACGCCAGCACCAGGGCGGCGAGGAAGTTCGGCGTCGCGAGAGCGATGAAGCCGATGGTCGAGATGACGTAGTCCGGGGTCTTGCGCTGCTTGATCGCGGAGTAGATCCCCGCGGGCAGGGCGATCAGCCAGGTCACCAGCAGGGTGGACACGCCCAGCAGGAGGGTCAGCGGCAGCCGCTCGAGGATCAGCTGCGAGACGGGGCGCTGGAACTCGAAGGACAGGCCGAAGTCCCCGGCCATGACGATGTTCCCGATCCACTTGCCGTACTGCACCCAGAACGGCTCGCCGATGCCGTAACGCGCCCGCAGCGCCTCCACGAACGCGGGGTCCACGGACTGGCCCTGCGCCTCCAGCGCCTGCACCTGCGTGGTGAGGAAGTCACCGGGAGGCAGCTGGATGACGAAGAAGGCCACGATCGAGATGGCGATCAGGGTCGGCACGACGTTCAGCACGCGCATCCCGATGAATCTCCACATAGAGGTGCTCCTTGATCCGGTCGGGACGGTGTTCAGGCCGGGGACGCGAACGACACCTGCTCGGTCTTGGTGATCCCCTCACGCCCGTAGTAGAAGGACAGCGGCGGCTGGTCGTCGCGCACGTTCCGGAGATCCTTGCTGACGATCACCGGCGCGAAGGGCAGCTTCATCAGCCCGATCATGTAGACCTTCTCGTCGTGCTGGGCCATGATCTTCTTGCCCGCCGCGATGCGGGTGTCGTCGTCGGGCGCGGTGCGCAGCTCGTCCCACAGGTCCATGAGCTGCTTGATCTCCTCGGGCGGGGCGATGCCGTCGGCGCCATTGGTGGCGTACCACATGCCGAACGCAGGAGCGGAGTGGGACCCGCTGGAGGTGGGGATGTACCAGACCGGCTCCAGGTCCCAGTCGTCCTCGATCACGGTGGTGCCGTCGAAGTCGAAGTCGTTGGTGCTGCGCAGCTGCGCGTAGAGCGTGGCGTCCACCGGGCGCAGGTTCACGCGCACGCCGACCGCGGCCCAGTGCTTGGCCACGATCTGGAGGGCGTCCGACCGCGCGATCCCCGCGTTGTCGTCGACGTAGATGACCGTGAACTCCAGCGGGCGCCCGTCGGCGGTGGAGCGCGTGTCACCGCTGCGGGCGAGTCCGAGCCCGTCGAGCAGCCGGTTGGCCCGATCGGGGTCGTACTCGATCGCCGTCCCGCCCCCGCCGACGTCGTACGGGCTGTTCTCGGTAGCACTGGGCTGGCGGACGATGCCGAGCCCGCCCAACAGCGTCTTGTTGATCTCCTCGCGGTCGATCGCGAACGACAGCGCGGTGCGGAAGTCCGCGTTCAGCATCAGGGCGCGGATCGCCTCGTCCTTGTGCGAGAGGTTCGGGCAGAGGGCCAGGAGCGATCCCACCGACTGCCAGCGCAGCAGGGAGAAGCCCTTCTGCTCGGCATTGCGGAGGAACACCTGGGAGGAGTTGTATCCGACGAAGGTCCCCTGGAAGTCGAGGTCGCCGTTCGCCGCGCGCAGATCGAGCGCCGACTGGTCGAGCACCTGCACCTGGATCCGGTCCACGTACGGCAGCTGCCGCCCGTCCGGGTCCGTCTTCCAGTAGAAGGGGTTGCGCTCCAGCTCGGCGGTGCCGCTCTGCGCGTTCGCGGGCCGGGTGACGAGGAAGGCCCCCATCACCGGCCGCTCGGGGTTGGTCCACGGGTTGTCGCGGTCGCCGAAGTACTGGTCCCACGAGTCGAACCCGGCCGCCTTCGCCGCGGCGTCGACGGCCGCCTGGTCGGTGTAGTCGGGATGGAAGGCCGCGAGGTAGTGCTTCGGCTTGATGATCTGGGTGCTGACCGCCGGGTGGCACATGTACTTCTCGAACAGGGCGAAGGGCTCGCGGAAGGTGATCACCACGGTGTCTTCGCCGTCCTTCGCCACCGTCGGCAGCGTCTGTCCGACATCGGCGAACCACACCGGCGGCGCCGGGACCAGACGCGTGTCCCCCAGCCAGTTCTGGATCGCGAACAGGACGTCGTCCGCGGTGAAGGGCTCGCCGTCCGACCACTTCAGACCCTTGCGGATCGTGAATCGGTACTCGCGGTTGTCCTCGCTGCGGCGGTACTCCTCGGCGATGCTCGGCTGGGCGCCGTCCGCCTTCAGCGTCCACTCGATGAGACCGGCCGCGGCGAACGCCTGCACGATGCCGGCGTCGGTCGCCGAGGTCTGGGCGCGCTGGAGCGTGCCGCCGAACGCGCCCGGCCCCGAGACCGGCTTGACGATCATCGGGGCGGAGGGCAGCCGCTCCTCCAGCTTCGGAAGCGTCCCGGCCTTGACCCGTTCGGCGAGCATCGGGGACTCCTTGGCGTCGGAGGTGACGCCGCCGAACGTCGGCGTGCCCTCCCCGGTACAGCCGGCGAGTCCCAGCGTCAGCGCGCCGAGGCCGGCGCCACCGAGAATCAGCAGGGAACGGCGGGACATCGTCATCGTGCCATCCATGTCTTCCTCACATCCTTGTCGGGAAACGGGGCGAGCGGGCGCTCGGGGGGGCGAGCGGGTGCTCAGAGGGACTGCGCGGCGAAGTGCGCGCGGACCTCGTCGCGCAGCGGCGGCACGTCTCGGGGCGTGGACCCGTCGCGGAGAGAGTCCGTGGCCAGCGCCGCCGCAGCGACCGCGAAACGGGCCGCGATCGGCGAGACCCTGGTCTTGCGACCGCTGCGGACGAATGCCAGGAACTCCTCGAACAGGATCGGATCGGCGCCGTTGTGCCCCCCGTCCGCGGCGGGGATGGGCACCTCGCGGTCGCCCTCGGCCTTGTACTCGGTACGGCGATCCCACACGCGGATGACGCCGCCGTCGGGGGACATCCCGAAGTTCTCCATGCGCCCTTCGGTCCCGATGACCGTGTAGTTGCGCCAGTAGTCGGGTGTGTAGTGGCACTCCTGGTAGCTGGCGAGGACGCCGTTGTCGAGCTCCATGTGCATCATCGAGAGGTCCTCGACGTCCATCACGGGCGCCATCCCCTTCTGGCTCAGCGGCGGCCAGTTGTCCTCCCGCGAGATCCACTCGCGGACCACCTGGCCGCTGCGGTCGGCCCGGTCGGTGATCCGGTGGTAGAGCGTCTGTCCGCCCATGCCCGTCACCCGCGTGGTGTAGCCGCCCGAGAGCAGGTGGATGATGTCGATGTCGTGCGACGCCTTCTGCAGCAGCAGGGATCCGACCTTCGTGCGATCGGCATGCCAGTCCTTGAAGAAGCGGTCGCCGCCGTCGCCGATGAAGTGGCGGCACCACACGGCCTTCACCTCGCCGATCGCCCCCTCCTCGATCAAGCGGCGCATGGTCGAGAAGACCGGCATGAGGCGCATGTTGTGTCCGACGTACAGCCGGGTGCCGGTGCGCTCGGCGGTGTCGAGGATGCGGTCGGCGTCCTCGAGCGTCGTGGCCAGCGGCTTGTCGACGAAGGTCGGGATCCCGGCCTCCAGGAGGGCGGTGACGTGCTCGGCGTGCAGGTGGTCCGGGCTCGTGACGAACGCGGCGTCCACGCCGGCGTCCACGAGGGTGTCGACGGTCGGGCCGATCGTCACGGAGTCGCCGAAGTCCCTCGTCGCCCGGGCCTGACCGTACGGGGAGGGGTCGACCACGGCCACGACCGTGGCGTCGCCGTCGAGCTCGGCGGCCCGCTGCGCGATGACTCCGCGGTTGCCGTAGCCGACGACGCCGAGTCGGAGATGGGAAGTCATGTCGCTCTCAATCGTCATCGATGTTCGGGAGGACCGCCGGGGGGGCGATCCGCCCTCAGACTAGCGCTACAAGCGCTTGCTGTAAATATGCAGTCTTTGCGGTCGTTGTCAGCAATGTTGCCGAAGTGGTGTGAGAATCATGGTGGCCGAGGGGAATCCTCGGCTAGGTTTGGCCCAGGATCGACGAGGGGACGAGAGAGATGTCAGTGACGCTTGCGGACGTCGCGAAGGCGGCCGGGCTGTCGGGCTCGACGGTGTCGCGCGCGCTGTCGGCCCCGGAGAAGGTGAACGCCCAGACCCGGGAGCGCGTGCGACGCATCGCCGAGGAGATGGGCTACGTGCCCAACCACACCGCCCGCTCGCTGACGTCGGGACGCACGGACATCCTCGGGCTCATTGTGCCGGACATCGGCAACCCCTTCTTCCCCCCGATCATCAAGGCCGTCCAGGCGCGCGCCCAGGCCAAGGGCCGCACGGTGCTGATCGCCGACACGGACGAGCGCCCCGCCGACGAGCCCGTGCGCGCCGGCGAGATGCGCGCGCGGGTGGACGGGCTCATCGTCGTCTCGCCGCGCAGCGACGGCGCGACGCTCGCCCAGCTGGCCTCCCTCGGGCCCGCGGTGTTCGTCAACCGCGTGGTCCCGGATCAGACGAGCATCGTGATCGACGCGGGCGACGGCATGCGCCAGGCCGTCGAGCACCTGGCCGCGCTCGGGCACCGCACCATCGCCTACCTCAACGGACCGCGCCGGTCCTGGTCGAACCAGCAGCGCGAGAAGGCCGTCGCGGACGCGGCGGCCGCCTTCGGCCTGACGATGCGCGAGTACGGGCCCTTCGAGCCGCAGGTGCAGTCCGGCGTACACGCCGCCGACCTCGTGCTGGCCAGCGACGTCACGGGCGTCATCGCCTACGACGATCTCATCGCGCTGGGCGTGATGGCCCGTCTCAACGAGCGTCACGTCACGGTGGGCCGAGACCTCAGCATCATCGGCGTCGACGACAGCCCGATGTCCTCGATGGCCTACCCCACGCTGACGACCGTGGCCGTCCCGGGAATGCAGGCCGGCTCCGCCGCCGTCGACGCCCTGGTCCGCCGACTGGACTCCCCCGACGCGGACGCCGAGACCATCACCCTGGAGACGCGGCTGACCGTGCGCAGCTCGACGGGCCTCGCCCCGCGACCGGAGTAGCCCGGGCGCGGGGCCGCCGTCACCGGCCGAGCACGCGGCCGTCGCGGACGACGAGCTGTGGCCACAGCTCGTCGTCCCAGACGACGAGGTCCGCTGCGCACCCCACGTCGATGCGACCGCGCTCGTGGGCGACGCCCACCGCCCTGGCCGGGTTCTCCGTCGCCATGCGGAACACCTGAGGCGCGTCCCAGCCGAGCTCGAGCACGAGATGGCGGACCATCGCCGGCAGGAGGGTCGTGCTGCCGGCGAAGCTGTCCTCGCCGACCACCATCCCCACGCCGTCGCGCACCTCGCAGCGCACATCGCCCAGCCGATAGCGATAGCCCTCGGGCATCCCGGCCCCGGCGGTCGCGTCCGACACGATCACCAGATCCGCGCCGAGGCACCGGCGGGCGATCTCCAGCAGCGACGCCGGCAGGTGCTTCCCGTCGGCGATGACCTCGGCGGTCATGCCGCGGGAGGCGAGAGAGGCCTCCACGAGACCGGGCACCCGCCACGGCCCGTCACGGCGCAGAGCGGACTGCCCGCTCCACAGGTGCGTGATGTGCGTGGCGCCCGCCCGCTGGATCTCGGCCAGCGCCGCGCCCGGTGCGTCGCTGTGGCCGACGGCGACGACGACGCCCGCCGCCGCGAGCTCCGCGGCCAGCGCCGCCACCCCCGCCACCTCCGGCGCGACCGTGACCATGCGGATCAGCCCGCGCCACCGGGCGAGGAGCGCGCGGTCCTCCTCGGTCGGCGCGCGCAGGGCCGGCGCCGCATGGGCGCCCCGCTGCGCTTCGGCGAGGAACGGGCCCTCCAGGTGCACGCCCAGCCGGCGCGCCCCGTCCGGGACCGCCGCCGCGCGGTCCAGGCGCGCCAGCGCCTCGTCGAGCGCCTCCGCGGGAGCCGAGGCCAGGGAGGCGACGTAGGACGTGATCCCTTCGGCGAGCAGGTGACGCTCGATCTCGGCGAGCCCCTCCGCGTCCGCGTCGGCGAAGGCGTGCCCGCGGGCGCCGTGCATGTGCACGTCGACGAGGCCGGGCGTGATCCGCGAGCCGCCGACGTCGATCACCCGCTCGTGCGCGATCCGGTCCTCCCCGGCCGGCCCGCCCGGCACGCGCGGTGTCACGGCGACCACGACGCCGCCCCGCATCCGCATGTCGGCCGGCACGAATCCGCCGCCGACCAGCACCTGCCCGCCGACGACCGCGAGAGCGCCATCCCCGTCTCGGGACACGGGGTTCAGACCGCCGGCGCGAGGTCCAGCCGGGACGCCGAGGACGCGTCCACGAACAGCGTCGCGTGGGGCGTCTCGCGCAGGATCGTCGCAGGGCAGGCGGGAGAGATCGGCTCGGTCACCGTGGCACGGACGGCGTCGGCCTTGCGCGGCTCCGGGGCGCAGACCTGCACGTGGCGCGCCGACAGGAGCGCGGGGATGGTGAGCGAGATCGCCTGAGCCGGCACGTCGTCGATCGTCGGGAAGTGCCCTTCTCCGACCTGCTGGCGCCGCGACTCCGGCCTGAGGGTGATGACCCGCGCCCATCGCGGATCGTCGAAGCGGGCCTCGTGCGGCTCGTTGAAGGCGAGGTGACCGTTCTCCCCGATCCCCATGCACACGAGGTCCAGGGGCTCCGCGCGCAGCAGCCCCTCGTAGCGCGCCGCTTCCGCCTCGGCGTCGCCCTGACCGCCGATGTACTCCACGCGCGCAGGGCGGAGCGGGTCCTCGATGCGCTCCCGGATCCAGCGCTGGAAGCTCGCCGGATGGTCCTCGTCGATCCCGACGTACTCGTCCATGTGGAAGACGGTCACCGCACCCCAGGGCACGTCCTGCGCGCGCAGCGCATCCGTGAAGGCGTACTGGGAGTTGCCGGTGGCGATCACCACGCGGGCGGCGCCGCGGGCGTCGACCGCGTCCCGGATCACGGCGGCGGCGCGCCGTGCGGCGGCCTCCCCCATCTCCCGTTCGGTCTCGTGCACTTCGACGGCGAGCTTCCCGGCCATGAAGTTCTGTCGTGCAGCCATGACGATCCTTTCGCGATGGACGCGAGGAGGCTCGCGTCGTAGACTCGTTCTGCAATCGCATTCAGCATATGTCATAGTTCTTGCAGAATGGGTCGAAGAAATTGCATCGGATCCCGCGAAGGAGGCCCCATGGCCGATCCGTCCGCCCCGCCCCGCCCCGTCCTCGTCCTGTCCCCGGACGACAACGTCGCCGTCGCGACGACCGACCTCGCGCCCGGGACGACCGCGCCGCTCCCGGACGGCGACGTCCGGATCCTCGACGCCGTCCCGCGCGGCCACAAGGTGGCGATCGCCGCGGTCCCCCGCGGGGCGGACGTCGTCAAGTACGGTCAGCCGATCGGGGTGGCCACCGAGGACATCGCCCCCGGCGCCCACGTGCACACCCGGAACCTCGGGATGCGGGACGCGGGGCAGGAGGCCGAGTTCGGCACCGCCCGGCTCGATCCCCCGTCGTGGGAAGGGGGGCGTCCGACGTTCCAGGGCTATCGTCGCGCGGACGGGCGCGCCGCGACGCGCAACTACATCGGCATCGTCACCTCGGTGAACTGCTCGGCGGCGACGGCGAAGATGATCGCCGACCGCTTCCGTCCGCACGACCTGGAGGAGTTCGAGAACGTCGACGGCGTGGTCGCCCTCACCCATCAGAGCGGATGCGGGCTGATCTCGGACTCGGAGGGCGCCCGGATGCTGCTGCGCACCCTGCGGGGGTACGCCCAGCACCCGAACATGGCGGGGGTGCTGCTGCTGGGGCTCGGGTGCGAGATGCTTCAGCTCGACCTCATCTCCCAGGACCTGGAGGTGTCCCCGGACGTCCTCGTCGAACGGATGACGATCCAGGGCACCGGCGGCGTCCGCGCCACCGTCGAGGAGGGCGTGCGCCGGATCCGCGAGATGCTCCCCCGGATCGACGCCTGGCGCCGCGAGCCGATCGACGCCGGCGAGCTGGTCCTCGGGCTGAACTGCGGCGGCTCGGACGGATACTCCGGGATCACGGCGAACCCGGCCCTCGGCGTCGCCTCCGACCTGCTCGTGGGACTCGGCGGCGCATCCGTCCTCGCCGAGACCCCCGAGGTCTTTGGCGCGGAGCACCTGCTGACCCGCCGCGCGGTGTCGGAGGACGTCGGCCGCGCGCTCCTGGAGCGGATCGACTGGTGGCGCGCGTACGCGGAGGCGGGCGGGGGCACGCTCGACAACAACCCGTCGCCGGGCAACAAGGAGGGCGGCCTCACCACGATCCTGGAGAAGTCGCTCGGCGCCGTCGCCAAGGCGGGCCGCACGGAGCTCCGCCACGTCCTCCGGTACGCCGAGCCGATCCCCTCCCCCGGCCTGTCGTTCATGGACACCCCGGGATACGATCCCGTCTCGGTCACAGGGCTCGTCGCGGGCGGAGCCACGGTCGTCTGCTTCACGACGGGACGCGGGTCCGTCCTCGGCTGCAAGCCGGTGCCGAGCATCAAGATCGCGACCAACTCGGCGCTCGCCCTGTCCATGGCGGACGACATCGACGTCGACGCCGGCGGGATCGTGGACGCCGGGCGATCCGTCGACGAGGTCGGCCGCGAGATCTTCGACACGATCCTCCGCGTCGCCTCCGGGGAGAGGACGGCCAGCGAGGAGCTCGGCATCGGCCAGGACGAGTTCGTCCCGTGGCAGATCGGGAGCGTGACGTGAGCGCGCCCGCCGTCGTCCAGCTGTACTCGGTCCGCGAGGGGCTGCGCACGGACGCCGCGGACACGGTCCGGCGTCTGGCGGACACCGGCTTCTCCCGCGCGGAGGGGTACCGGCTCGCCGATCTCCCGGCCCTGCCCGCCCTGCTCGCGGCGCACGGGATCAGCATGCCGAGCGCCCATGAGCGCACGGTGTCGGCCGCGGAGGAGACGGATCTCTCCGCCGTCTTCGCCCGGGCCGCCGCCCAGGGCGTGGAGCTGGTGATCGACCCCGCGGTGCCCGCCGCGCGCTGGAGGGCCGAGGACGGGATCGCGCGCATCGCGGACGACATGAACGCCGCCGCCGATATCGCCGCGAGCCACGGCACGAGGCTCGGATACCACAACCACGCCCATGAGCTGTTCGACGCCGGAGACGGCCGTACGGCGCTGGAGCACCTGTCGGATCGACTGGACGACCGGGTCGCCCTGGAGCTCGACGTGTACTGGGCGATGCGCGCCGGGGTGGACCCGGTCGCGCTGGTCGCCGCGCTCGGAGAGCGCGTCGCGGCGCTGCACCTCAAGGACGCCCCGGCCGGCTCGGAGGACGTCGCGGACCAGGTCGGCCTCGGCCTCGGCGACGTGCCGTACGGCGCCTGCATCGATGCCGCACCGCGGGACGCCCTCCGCGTCGTGGAGTTCGACGAGACCCGCGGAGACCTGTTCCAGGCCCTCGCCGTGAGCCTCGCCGCCTTGGAGGCCCGAGCAGACGCGTGAGCGCCGTGGCCGCGCCCTCAGCGGAGCCCCACCCCACACCCACGCCCCGCGCCCCACGCCCCCGCCAGATCAGGCACACGCGCCAGAACAGGCACCCCACGCCCCCACCCGCCTGATCCCACGCGGTCGCCTGATCCCGCGCGGCGCCTACGCCCCACCGCCGCGCCACGCCCCACGCCACGCCAGATCAGGCACACGCGCCAGAACAGGCACCCCACGCCCCCACCCGCCTGATCCCGCGCGATCGCCTGATCCCGCGCGGCGCCTACGCCCCACCGCCGCGCCACGCCCCACGCCCCGCCAGATCAGGCACACGCACCAGAACAGGCACCCCACGCGCCCATCCGCCTGATCCCACGGGTCCGCCTGACCCCACGCGGGGCCGAGGCGGCGGTGGACGGGGGTGTCAGGGCAGGAGGTGGCCGGCGGCGCGGAAGAGCTCGTACCACTCGGCGCGGCTGAGCACGACGTCG
Organism: Microbacterium sp. CCNWLW41; assembly: GCF_037083505.1. Lineage (NCBI taxonomy): Bacteria > Bacillati > Actinomycetota > Actinomycetes > Micrococcales > Microbacteriaceae > Microbacterium > Microbacterium sp. CCNWLW41. The sequence continues at coordinate 371,710 of NZ_JBAOJP010000003.1, read as the reverse complement.
GCGCCCGCGGCCGCATCCCGCACCCGCTGCGGCGTCGTCGTCCCGAGCACCGTCTGGAAGCCGCCCGGGTGGCGGGCGATCCAGGCCGTCGCGATGCCCGTCGGCGTGACGCCGTGCGCGGCGGCCAGCCGATCGATGACGGCGTTCAGCTCCGCGTACTCGGGGTGGCCGAGGAAGACCCCGGTGAAGAAGCCCGCCTGGAACGGGGACCAGGCCTGGATCGCGATCCCCTCGATCCGGCAGTACTCGACGATCCCCCCGCCGTCGATCACGGTACTCTGCTCGACACCCGCCATGTTCGCGGCGACCGGCTGCGCGATGATCGGCGCGTGCACGAGAGACAGCTGCAGCTGGTTCGCGACGAAGCGCTGACGCACCGCCGTGCGCAACAGGTCGATCTGACGCGGCGTGTGGTTGGAGACGCCGAACGCGCGCACCTTGCCGGAGGCCTCGAGCTGGTCGAACGCGCGGGCCACCTCGTCCGGCTCGACGAGCGCATCGGGGCGGTGCAGCAGGAGCACGTCCAGTCGGTCCGTGCCGAGGGCGCGCAGCGAGCCGTCGACCTGGCGCAGGATGTGCTCCGCCGAGAAGTCGAACATCCCCTGCTGCGGAACGATGCCGCACTTGGTCTGGATCGTGATCTCGTCGCGCTCGGCGGGGCTCAGCCGCAGCGCCTCGGCGAAACGCCGCTCGCAGGCGTGCATCTCGCCGCCGTAGATGTCGGCGTGGTCGAAGAAGTCGATGCCGGACTCCCGCGCCGCGGCGTACAGCTCGCGGATCTGCGCGTCCGTCTTGTCGGCGATCCGCATCATCCCCGCGATCACCGCAGGGGCCGTCCCCGTCCCGAATGCGACCTGTTTCATGCTCTCCCTCTCCTCGGCGTCCCGGCCCATTCTGGCGCGGGACGAGTCGTGACGCGAGGGCCGTTCCGGCGGGTCTGTCCCGTGTCGGTGCCCCGGCGTAGCGTGTGCGGCAGCGGGAGACGGACTCCCGCAGAGGAGGGCGAGCATGGACTGGAAGATCGAGCTCATCTTCGTGCCGGTGACCGACGTCGACCGCGCGAAGGACTTCTACGTGAAGATCGGCTTCCATGCCGACCACGACCAGGTCCCGTTCGAGGGGCTGCGGTTCGTTCAGATGACTCCTCCGGGATCGGCCTGCTCGATCGCGTTCGGCACGGGCCTCGGGCTGGACCTCGAGCCCGGTCGCCAGAACACGATCCAGGTGGTCGTCCCCGACGCCGACGAGGCGCTCACGCACTTGCGCGGACTCGGCGTCGAGGCGGAGGGCGTCGACGAGCAGGCGTGGGGCCGGTTCGTGCGCTTCGCCGATCCGGACGGCAACACCTGGACGCTGCAGCAGCTCCCGGACCGCTCGGCACAGGTCTGACCCATCCGGGCAGGCCCGGCCGGAGAGGCGCCGGGAAGCGGGCTGTCGGCAACGCGATGGACGTTGTCCGTTCCGCGGAACCGACGGTGGTTACCGTCGAGAGGCGAAGCTCCGCCTCCCCGTTCTGTTGCTCCCACGTCCCCGAGGTCTCCATGTCGATCCGTTCCGCTGTCGCTGCCGTCGCCGCCCTCGTGTGCGCCCTCGTCCTGACCGGATGCGCCCCGTCCGCACCGACCGAGGACGGTGGCGAGCGACGCGTGTTCGCTGAGCCTGAGGCCGGTGCCTACCCGGTGGAGATCGACCACGCGTATGGGACGACAACCGTCCGGGCGCAGCCCCAGCGTCTCGTCGTGATCGGCTGGAGCGGGGCGGACATCGCCATCCAGCTCGGCACGGTACCCGTCGCGCAGGGCATCGCGGCCGGCGGCGAGAGGGAGTACTACCCCTGGGTGGAGGACGCGATCGAGGAACTCGGTGCCCCGCTCCCCGCGGTCGACGCGTCGTTGGAGCGCGGCGAAGTGGATCTGGAGTATGTGCTCGCGCAGCGACCCGACCTCATCGTGGCGATCAACTCCGGCATCACGGAAGCCGAGTACCGACGTCTGACGGAGATCGCGCCGACGATCGCCTTCCCCGGCACAGCCTGGGCGACCTCCGTGGACGAGCACATCGAACTCATGGGCGTTGCCCTCGGGCGCCCCGCTTTCGCCGTAAGCATCCGGGAGGGCGTCGAGGACCGAATCGCCGAGACGGCCGCGCGCCATCCGGAGTTGTCCGGGGTGAGCTACGTGCAGGGGTTCGTCCCGACGGACGACGGCCAGCTCGTCCTCTTCGGGACGGCCGACGCGCGCAGCACGGTGCTGGCAGGGCTCGGGCTCCGACAGCTCGACGAGACCGTCGCCCTCCAGCACCGCGCCGGCGATCCGAGCAGCTTCACGATCGGCCTGGAGGAGCTCCTCCCGCTGAAACCGGACGTCTTCGTGACCTTCGCGGAGCACGACGTCTGGCGGGAGGCGGTGACGGCGCACGCGGCGTTCGCGTCCTGGGATCCGGTTGCCCACGAGCGCGTGGCCCTTCTGGAGGACCGCATGGTGGGGCTGGCGCTGTCCACGGCGACCCCGCTCGGCATCGACTGGGGAATCGATGCCGTCGCCGAGACCGTCTCTGCGGCCCTCGACTGACGGGAGGCGCGGCGAGACCGCGCACGTCCTGCCGGAGAAGGACGTGCGCGGTCTCGCCGGCGGGCCTCAGTCCTGCCCGGCGTTGTCCTTCGTGACGAGTGTCCCCGGAAGCTCGTACTGCGTCTTCTCCGGCGCAGTGCCGGCGGCGTTCGCCTCGATCAGATCGGCGACCTGCGCCGCGATCGCCTCCCAGTCCTGCTTCACCGTCGCGGTGAACGGGCCGCCCTTCGCGACCTCGGCCAGGGCGAAGTCCTGCCCGTCGATGCCGACGACCGGGACGCCCGTGACGCCCGCGGCCTGCAGCGCCTGCGTGGCACCGAGAGCTGGCTCGTCCCAACCGCCCCAGATGCCGGTCACCGCGTCACCGTGTGCGGAGAGGAGATCCTGCACCGACTTGCGGGCGTCGTCGACGGGACCGGGCACCTCGACGTGCTTGGACTCGAGGATCGTGATGCCCGCCTTCTCGAACACGGCCTTCGCACCGGCGGCACGCTCCTTGACTCCGGGGTGCGGGTCATGCGTCAGCATGACGACCGCGCCCGTGCCGCCCATGGCCTCGATCAGGGCGTTCGCGCTCTGCTCGCCGAGGTCGGTGTTGTCGCTCGTGACGTTGGCCGCGATGCCGTCGGCCTCGGCGGCGTCGATCGCGAACACCGGGACGCCCGCATCCGCCGCGGACTTCAGCCCGAGCGAGACCTGGGTGGGGTCCCCCATGCCGAGCACGATCGCGTCGGGCTGCTGCGCCGCGGCGTTCTGGAACGCGCTGTTGAGCTTGTTCATGTCGCCGGCGGTGTCCTCGACGCTGACCTGCCAGCCCCGGGACTCCGCGTCCTCGGTGAAGAGGTCGATGACCTCCTTGGTGGACGCGTTGCTGAGGTACGGCGTGACGACGGCGATCGTCATGGCGGCGTCGCCGCTGCCCGCCGAGCCGGCCGACGCCGAGCCGGAGCAGGCGGTGAGGGCCAGGCTCGCGGCGGCGACGATGCCGCCGATCAGCGCGAGGGTCCTTGTCTTCTTCATCGTGGATGCCTTTCGTGGGTGGGTCGGGACGGGTCAGCGATCGCGGAAGGTCGGGGCGAGCGCGTCGTACAGGGCACGGTGGACGGGGATCAGGCGCTCGTACGCGGAGGCCTGGGCCGACGGTGGCGTCGCGGTCCCGGCGTCGAGCGTGCCGAACAGCGGCTCCGGCCGGGTCGGCAGTCCGAGGACGGACCCGACGGCCCGGATCGCAGAGTGCGTGCCCGGATCCTCCGCCTCACCCGTGACGATCGTCGCGCCGAAGACGTCGGCGAGGATCTGCCGCCAGGCCGGGCTGGACGCCGCCCCGCCGACGAGCGGGATGCGGTGCTGGGCCATGCCGAGCTCGTCGCTGGCGTGGCGCAGCGCGAGAGCCACGCCGGTCAGCACGGCGAGATGGAAGTCGATCGGCTGTGTCGCCTCGTGCACGCCGACGAACGCCCCGCGGAAGTCCGCGTCGCGCACCGGGGTCCGCTCTCCGCCGAGCCCCGGCAGGGCCAGCGGTCGGACGCCGAGCGCCGTCGGATCCGCCATGCGGTCTGCCGCGAGCGCGTCGACCGCCCGGAAATCGAGCCCGGGGAGGAACGTCCGGCGCGACCAGTCCGCCGTCGATCCCGCCGACTGCACGGCGCCGATCCGCAGCCGGGTCTCCCATCCGGGCATCACGAGCGAATGGATGGGCGACGGGACCGCGGCCGGGTCCGCCTCGGTGACCGCGGCGAGCCAGCCGGTGGTGCCGAGGTAGACGTAGGCGTCACCCGGTGCGACGCCCACGAGGCCGTCGGTCGCCGAGCCCGCGTCGCCCAGGGCGTGCACGACGGGGATCCCGGCGCGCACGCCGAGCTCCCCCGCCGCCGCCGTGCCGACGCCGCCGATCAGCGCGTCGTCCGACCCGGCCCCCAGGAGCACGGGGAGCTGTTCGGCCCTCGCTCCCGTCGAGACGAGGACCTCGGTCAGCCACGTGCGGCGGGACACGTCGAGCAGTCCGGTGGTCGACGCGGTCACGACGTCGCAGGCCGCGACGCCGGTCGCCCGCCAGGCGATGTATCCGGGTGCGCCGAACAGCAGGTGCTCGGCGCCGTCCAGACGGTCCGGGTCGTTCTCGGCGAGCCAGGCGATCTTCGCCGCGACGTTCGTCGGGTCCTGGTGGTTCCCGGTCCGCCCCTCCCAGTCCCCGTGCGCGGCCCGCAGTCGTGCGTGCGCGGCGCCGGCGCGGGTGTCGGAGTAGAGGAGCACCGGGCCCCGGGCGCGCCCGCGGGCGACCGTGATCAGATCCTGCATCTGGCCGGTGACGCCGATCGCGTCGATCCGAGCGCCCAGTCCCGTCTCGGCGATGACCGCGGCGGCCGCCGCCCACCAGTGGTCCGCATCCTGCTCGGCGCGCCCGCCCGGTCCCGTCACGGTCGGGTACCCAGCCTGTGCCCGGGCGAGGACCGTGCCGTCGGAGGACGCCACGGCGAGCTTCACGCTCGAGGTGCCGAAGTCGAGACCCGCGATGACGGTCACGTCAGCGGCGCTTCCTGCTCAGACGGCTGAGGCTGACCGCCAGGACGATGATGAGACCGGTCAGGATCTGCTGCACGTAGCTGTTGACCTGCATGATGTTGAGGCCGTTGCTCAGGACCCCGACGATCCCGAGGCCCACCACCGTCCCCCCGATCGTCGGCTGGCCCGCCCGGGAGAGCGTGATCCCGAGGAACACCGCCGCGATCGAGGACAGCATGAACGGATCCGCGGCGGACGGGTGCGCGGAGGCGAGCCGTGCGGTCAGGACGATGCCCGCGAGCGCAGCGCCGAACCCGGATACGAGGAACGCGGAGAACCGCACCGCGCGCGTCTTGACCCCGGACAGTCGCGCCGCCTCCGCGTTCCCGCCGACCGCGTACCAGCTGCGGCCGATGACGGTCTTGGACAGGACGAACCAGACGATCAGGGCGACGACGACGGCGATGACGACGGGCACCGGGATCATGCCGAGCCTGCCCTGCCCGAGCCAGACGAACGCGTCCGGGAGACCGAAGACGGTCGTGCCGCTGGAGAGCAGCAGGGCGAGCCCGGAGAACGAGGTCATGGTGGCGAGGGTCGCGATGAAGGCGGACAGCCCGAGGTAGGCGACGAGGAACCCGTTCACGGCGCCGGCGATCACGCCCGCGCCCAGGCCGATGAGCACCGCCACCGCCGGGTGCATCCCGCCGACCAGCAGTTGTGCGGTGATGACGCCGACGAGGCTCGCGAGCGATCCCACGGACAGATCGAAGTCGCCCACCACCATGACCACCGTCTGCACGGCCGCGATCATCGCCAGGATCGCGACCTGCTCCAGGATGTTGGTGAAGTTCAGCGGCGTGAAGAACACCTGCGGCTTCATGGCGGCGAACAGGACGATCAGCCCGACCAGGCCGATGAGGGTTCCGTAGGAGGCCAGGCGCGCGGGGAGCGCGGCACGCCGCGGCGTCGTCGCCGTGGTCGTCTCGGTCGTTGTCATCATGCGGACTTCCTGTAGCAGAGGTGGAGGATGGACTCTTCGGTGGCGCCCGCCGCCGGGACGACTCCGGTGAGTCGTCCTTCGTGCAGCACGGCGATCTCGTCGGCGAGGCCGAGCAGCTCGGGGATCTCGCTCGACACCACCAGGACGGCCACGCCCTCGTCGGCGAGCCGGCGGATCAGCTGGTAGATCTCGGCCTTCGTGCCGATGTCGATGCCGCGGGTCGGTTCGTCCAGCAGCAGGACGCGGGGGCGGCGTTCGAGGTACTTCGCGAGGACGACCTTCTGCTGGTTGCCGCCGGAGAGCTCGTCGACGGGCTGGCGGATCGAGGTCGCCTTGATCTGCAGCTCCGTCGCCCGGCGCTGCGCCGTCTCCCGTTCCCGGGCGCGGCTGAGCACCCCGAGGGTGCTGAGCGCACGGAGGTTCGCGAGGGCGATGTTCGCCTGCACCGAGTCCGTCATGACCAGCCCCTGGCTGCGGCGCTCCTCCGGCACGAGGGAGATCCCCGCATCCATGGACGCGCCGAGCGAGCGCCCGGTGACATCGGCGTCGCCCAGCCGGACCGTCCCTGCTCGGGCGCGCTGGGCCCCGGCGACGATCTTCAGCAGCTCGCTGCGTCCGGCGCCCGCGAGCCCCGCGATCCCGAGCACCCGACCGGATCGCGCCTCCAGCGTGACGTCCCGCAGCGTGTACCCGGAGAGCCCCTCGACGCGCAGGACGACCTCGCCCGGAGCGTCGGACCGGGGCGGGTACACCTGTCCGTGCTCACGCCCGATCATCGCCGAGACGACGTCGTCGGTGTCGGTCTCCGCGATGGGCTTCGTCCACACGTGGCGCCCGTTGCGCATGACGGTGGCCGTGTCGGCGAGCGCGAAGACCTCCTCCAGGCGGTGCGAGACGTAGAGGATCGCGGTGCCGGCGTCGCGCAGCGCGCGCAGCACGCCGAACAGCTGCTCCGTCTCCGTGTCGGTGAGGGCGGCCGTCGGCTCGTCGAGGATGAGCACGCGGGCGTCCCGGGCCAGTGCCCTCGCCAGCGCGATCATCGTCTGCTGGACGGCCGACAGCTCCCCGACGGGGACGTTCAGCGGGATCCGCTGCCCGAGGCGGGCGAGCTGCTCGCCCGCGTCGCGGTCGAGGCGGCGTCGGTCGACCAGCCCGCGGACCCCCGGCGGCCGCATGCCGAGGAAGATGTTCTCGGCCGCCCCGAGCGTCGGGACGAGCGTCAGTTCCTGCGGCAGAGCGACGACACCGAGCGCCTGCCCGTCGCGCACGGACTTCAACGACCGCGGCTGTCCGTCGACGAGGAGCTCGCCGGCACTCGTCGCCGTCGCACCGGAGAGCATCTTGATGAGCGTGGACTTCCCGGCCCCGTTCTCGCCGAGGAGGGCGTGGATGCTGCCGGCGTGGAAGTCGAGGGTGATGTCGGACACGACGCGGACGGCACCGTAGTCCTTGCTGAGTCCGCGGGTGCCGAGCACGGCGGTCCGTGTGAGCGTTGACGTCATCGTCATCTCCTGTCGTGAGGGCGTCAGCGGCTTCCGCGCATGAACGGGAGCGAGCTGTCCGCGAGGGCCGTCGCGTCGCGGGAGAGCACCAGCGACAGCCCCCCGTCGTTGGCGTGGCGTTCGGCGGACACGACGACCGTGTCCCCGGCCGTCAGCGCCCGGTCGTCCAGGACCGGGATGCCGTCCGAGCTGAAGGTCAGCCGGGACGAGAGCAGGGCGGACTCGCCGGTCCTGCGTCCGAGGAGCCGGGCGGACTCGTCGTCCAGGCTGGTCGCCTGCACCGTCTCGTGCGCGCGCTCGACCCGGATCCCGTGCGCGTCCTGGAGGACGTCGTAGAGGGAGCGCTCCACGAGCTGGTCCGGCTCGACCCCGCGCGCGAACTCGGGCGGCAGCAGCGAGGTCTGGAGGATGAACGGCACGCCGTCCACGAAACGCAGTCGCACCAGCTCGACGGCCTCGGGCGCGGGCAGCCCCATCCGCTGCTGTTCGAGCGGCGAGATCTCGATCGGCGCGAATCCCAGCACCTCGGTGCTCAGGCGTCGCCCCGACGCCTCGACCTGGGCGGCGAGGCTTGCCAGCCGGCCGAGCGGGAGATGGAACGGGCGACTGCGCACGTACGTGCCCTTGCCCTGCTCGGTCGTCAGCAGGTCCTGCTCCGTGAGGAGCTGGATCGCCTGGCGGACCGTCATCAGCGTGACCCCGAAGCTCTCGGCGAGCTCCTTCTGCGCGGGCAGGGTCTCCCCGGCGGTCAGCTCGCCGTCGGTGATGGCGAGGGTGATCGCGCGGGCGATCGCCACGTACTTCGGCAGTCCGTCGTTGCGGCTGAACGAGATGCGCTGCGGACTCCAGGTCCCCTCCACCGTCATCGGATGACCTCCTCCGCGCTCCGCAGCGTGCGGCCGACGAGGGCCGGTGCGACGGCGTCGACGAGCGCGGTGACGGCCTCGGGCCCCTCCTCCGCGGCGCGGACGAGCTGGGTGCCGATGATCGCGCCGTCCGCACCGGTGGCCATGAGCGACTCGACCTCGTCGGGGCCGCGCACCCCGAAGCCGACGCACACGTGGTAGCGACGCTCGCCGAGGGCCTCGGCGAGCTCGGTGAGCCGCTCCTGCGCCTTCGCCGGGTTGAAGACGCCGCCGGTGCGGAGGTCGGCCGACTGGAGGTAGATCACGGGCTCGTCGATCGCGCTCGCGGCGAGGAGCGGCAGGTCCTCCTGCCGGTAGAGGAACAGCACGGGCTCGATCCCCCGCGCCTGCGCCTGCGCGCCCAGGGCGAGCTGTTCGGCCATGGGGTGCTGCGGGAGGAGGTAGGCGTCGATGTCCGCCGCGACGAGTGCGTCGAAGAACGCGTCCGTGGCGATCCCGTCGAACGTCGAGGCGTAGGCGAGGGCGACGATCGTGTCGTCGTCGGTCGACCGGCTGCGCGCGGCCAGCTCCAGGGCCGCGGGGATCCCGTCCAGGTGGGCGGACGCGCGCTCGGCGGCGGCCTGGATGAGGGGGCCGTCCAGGGCGGGGGCGGGGCCGGGCATGCTGACCTCGAGAGCATCTAGGCCCGCGTCGAACGCCGCCTGCGCGACGCGGCGGAACTCGTCCGGCGCCGGGAACCCCGCGGGCAGGAACCCCATCAGCATTCCGCGCCGTTCAGAGGCCAGCTGCCCCAGCCGGCGCTTCAGTCGCGTGACCATCGTTCTCCCTCGAACCAACTCTTCTAGAGTACTAGATCACCATAGAGCGACCGGCGCCCCTGCGCAAGCACGAGTCCGGGACTCTGGCGCACTCCCGCAGCTGCGCGCGGCTCGTGACGTGATCGAGTGGGTTTCGATTCGAAGCCGCCGCGGGTAGGTTCGTGGTCATGTCTGACGCGGATCGGGAGGCGCCGCGTCGGCCGTGGCTGCTCCGCCTGATCGGCGGGCTCGCGCTCGACGTCGGACTCTGGCTCGGCGTCTACTACCTCGTGCTCGCACTCGGCGGGAGCCTGATCGTCGCCCTGATCGCCGCCGGTGGCGTCGCGCTGCTGCGCGCACTGTATGTCGGCATTCGGACGCGAGCGGTCGATGCCTTCCTCAGCATCGTGGTGCTGTCGTTCCTCGTCTCGGTGCTGCTATCGCTGCTGACCGGGGACCCACGAATGCTGCTGTGGAAGGGCGTCGTCATGACCGGCGTGTGGGGCGCAGCGACCCTGACCACGCTGCGCGTCGGGAAGCCGTTGCTGTTCAGCATCACCCAGCGACTGCTTGCACCCGGGATGGAGGGCCGCCGCGAGTGGCTCCGCCTCTGGGAGACGAGCACCCCGTTCCGGTGGCTGTATCGCCGGCTGACGCTCGTCTGGGGTGTCACGTTCCTGTGCTTCGCCGCCGCGCAGGCGATCCTGATCCTCACGGTGCCGGTCGGCCTCGCCGCGCCGGCTCTCTCTGCGGCATCGCCCCTCGTGAGCATCGGTCTGATCGGCTGGACCATCTGGTACTCGCAGCGCGCGGAACGCAGCCTCGATCGCCCGCTGGACGATGCCGAAGCACGCGCGGCCGCCGCGGCCCACACCCGCGACATCCGGTAGACGCCCGTATCCCCTTGATCGCGGTCGGCACACGGCGAATCTCCACGCACGCCGGCCTCCCACACACGACGGATCCGCCCCACCCTCCCGGAGGAGCGTGGGGCGGATCCTTGTCTCTGTCGGCCGTCAGCGAAGGTCGCGGCACAGGGAGGCGCCGGACCTGCACCAGCTTTCTAGAAGTCCCAGTCGTCGTCCTCGGTGGCGACGGCCTTGCCGATGACGTACGAGGAGCCGGACCCTGAGAAGAAGTCGTGGTTCTCGTCAGCGTTCGGCGAGAGCGCCGACAGGATCGCCGGGTTCACGTTCGTGACCGTCGACGGGAACATCGCCTCGTACCCGAGGTTCATCAGCGCCTTGTTCGCGTTGTAGTGCAGGAACCGCTTGACGTCCTCGGTCAGGCCGACTCCGTCGTACAGGTCCTGCGTGTACTGCACCTCGTTGTCGTAGAGCTCGTACAGCAGGGAGAAGGTGTAGTCCTTCAGCTCGTCGCGCTTGGCCTGGTCGACCCGCTCGAGCCCCTTCTGGAACTTGTACCCGATGTAGTAGCCGTGAACGGCCTCGTCGCGGATGATCAGGCGGATGAGGTCCGCCGTGTTCGTCAGCTTCGCCCGGCTCGACCAGTGCATCGGCAGGTAGAACCCGGAGTAGAAGAGGAAGGACTCCAGCAGCGTCGAGGCCACCTTCCGCTTCAGGGGCTCGTCCCCGCGGTAGTAGTCCATGACGATCTGCGCCTTCTTCTGCAGGTTCGGGTTCTCCACCGACCAGCGGAAGGCCTCGTCGATCTCCTTCGTCGAGCACAGCGTCGAGAAGATCGAGGAGTAGCTCTTCGCGTGCACCGACTCCATGAACGCGATGTTCGTGTAGACGGCCTCCTCGTGCGGGGTGATCGCGTCGGGGATGAGCGAGACGGCGCCCACCGTGCCCTGGATGGTGTCCAGGAGCGTGAGGCCGGTGAACACGCGCATCGTCAGCGTCTGCTCCTCCGGGGTGAGCGTGTTCCACGACTGGATGTCGTTGGACAGCGGCACCTTCTCCGGCAGCCAGAAGTTGTTCACCAGACGGTTCCAGACCTCGAGGTCCTTGTCGTCCTGGATGCGGTTCCAGTTGATCGCCTGGACGTGGTCGACCAGCTTGAGCGATTCGGGGGTCATGTCTTTCCTAGATCGGTCGTTGAGCGAGCGAAGCGGTCGCGAGGGTCAGAGCATGCAGGAGACGCACTCGGTCATGTCGGTGCCCTCCAGTGCCAGCTGACGCAGACGGATGTAGTAGATCGTCTTGATGCCCTTGCGCCAGGCGTAGATCTGCGCCCTGTTGATGTCACGCGTCGTGGCGGTGTCCTTGAAGAACAGCGTCAGGGACAGCCCCTGGTCCACGTGCTGCGTGGCGGCGGCGTAGGTGTCGATGACCTTCTCGTAGCCGATCTCGTACGCGTCCTGGTAGTACTCCAGGTTGTCGTTCGTCATGAACGGCGCCGGGTAGTACACGCGCCCGAGCTTGCCCTCCTTGCGGATCTCGATCTTCGACGCGATCGGGTGGATCGAGCTCGTCGAGTTGTTGATGTAGGAGATCGATCCGGTCGGCGGGACCGCCTGCAGGTTCTGGTTGTAGATGCCGTGCTTCTGGATGCTCTCCTTCAGCGCGACCCAGTCCTGCTGCGTCGGGATGTGCTTGCCCGCGAACAGCTCCTTGACCTTCTCGGTCTCGGGCTCCCAGGCGCGCTCGATGTACTTGTCGAAGAACTCCCCCGACGCGTACGTCGAGTCCTCGAAGCCGTCGAAGGCGACGCCCCGCTCGATCGCGAGGGCGTTGGACGCCCGCAGCGCGTGGAACAGCACCGTGTAGAAGTAGATGTTCGTGAAGTCGAGCCCCTCCTCGGAGCCGTAGAACACCCGCTCCCGCGCGAGGTAGCCGTGCAGGTTCATCTGCCCGAGGCCGATCGCGTGCGAGCGGTCGTTGCCGTCCTCGATGGAGCGGACCGAGCCGATGTGGCTCTGGTTGCTCACGGCGGTCAGCGCGCGGATCGCGGTCTCGACGGTCTGGCCGAGGTCGTCCGCGTCCATCGCCAGCGCGATGTTCATCGAGCCGAGGTTGCAGGAGATGTCCTTGCCGACCTGGCTGTAGGAGAGGTCCTCGTTGTACGTGGTCGGCGTGTTGACCTGGAGGATCTCGCTGCAGAGGTTCGACATGTTGATGCGGCCCTTGATCGGGTTCGCCTTGTTCACCGTGTCCTCGAACATGATGTAGGGGTAGCCCGACTCGAACTGGATCTCCGCGAGGGTCTGGAAGAACTCGCGCGCGTTGATCTTCGTCTTCTTGATGCGCGGGTCGTCGACCATCTCGCGGTACTTCTCCGTGACGGAGATGTCGCCGAAGGGCACGCCGTACACACGCTCGACGTCGTACGGCGAGAACAGGTACATGTCCTCGTCGTTCTTCGCCAGCTCGAAGGTGATGTCCGGTACGACGACGCCGAGGGACAGCGTCTTGATGCGGATCTTCTCGTCGGCGTTCTCGCGCTTGGTGTCGAGGAACCGCATGATGTCCGGGTGGTGCGCGGAGAGGTACACCGCGCCCGCGCCCTGACGCGCGCCGAGCTGGTTGGCGTAGCTGAAGCTGTCCTCGAGGAGCTTCATGACCGGGATGATGCCCGAGGACTGGTTCTCGATCTGCTTGATCGGCGCGCCCGACTCGCGGATGTTCGACAGCAGCAGGGCGACGCCCCCGCCGCGCTTGGACAGCTGCAGGGCGGAGTTGATGCCGCGGGCGATCGACTCCATGTTGTCCTCGATGCGCAGCAGGAAGCAGCTGACGAGCTCGCCGCGCTGCGCCTTGCCGGCGTTGAGGAAGGTCGGGGTCGCCGGCTGGAAGCGACCCGAGATGATCTCCTCGACGAGGCTGACGGCGAGCTTCTCGTCGCCGTCCGCGAGCGCGAGGGCCGTCATCACGACGCGGTCCTCGAAGCGCTCCAGGTACCGCTTGCCGTCGAAGGTCTTCAGCGTGTAGCTCGTGTAGTACTTGAACGCGCCGAGGAAGGTCTCGAAGCGGAACTTCTTCGAGTAGGCGAGGTCGTTGAGCTTCTGGATGAAGTCGAACGAGTACTTCTCGAGGACGGCGCCCTCGTAGTACTCCTTCTCCACGAGGTAGTCCAGGCGCTCCTTGAGGGAGTGGAAGAACACCGTGTTCTGGTTCACGTGCTGCAGGAAGTACTCCCGCGCGGCACGCTTGTCGGCGTCGAACTGGATCTTCCCGTTCGCGTCGTAGAGGTTGAGCATGGCGTTGAGGGCGTGGTAGTCCAGCCCCTCGTACGCCGGGTTGACCTTGAAGGCCGCCTCTTCCTTCACTGCGTCATGCTCTGCATGCTGGACTGCAATACCCACCATCGTTCCAATCCGTCGCTCACGCGATCGACGTCTTCCTGTGTGCCGAACACTTCGAGCCGGTACAAGTGAGGCACGTGGCACTTGCGGCTGACGATGTCGCCGGCGAGGCAGAACGCATCGCCGAAGTTCGTGTTCCCCGCGGAGATCACTCCGCGGATGTGTCGCCGGTTGCGCTCGTCGTTGAGGAACCGGATCACCTGCTTGGGGACGGCGCCCTTCTCCTCGCCACGCCCCTGGCCACCGCCATAGGTGGGGGTGACGAGGACGAAGGGCTCATCGACGACGAGCGGCTCGTCCCCGCGGTGCAGCGGGATGCGCTTCGCCGGCAGTCCCAGCTTCTCGATGAAACGCGCGGTGTTGCCCGACACGCTCGAGAAGTAGACCAGGAGCGGCGCGGCGGTTGCGACGGCGCTCATGATCGGCCTTACGCCAGTCGCGAGGCGAGCTCGTCGATCTTGTCGGGACGGAAGCCCGACCAGTGGTCCTCGTCGGTGACGACGACCGGCGCCTGCATGTACCCCAGGGCCTTGACCTGCTCCAGCGCCGCCGGGTCCTCCGACAGGTCGTGGATCTCGTACTCGATGCCCTTGGCGTCGAGCGCGCGGTACGTCGCGTTGCACTGAACGCAGGAAGGCTTCGTGTAAACCGTGATGGACATGTTCTGCCTCTTCTTCCCCTCAAAACCCGGTGTTCACCCGGTGGACCCTCACCGGGACTTCAATACTACATATGGGGACCGACATTCGGGTCGACCACAAGGGATAGTAGTTACATCCATGTAGTTTTCCACCGCTCTCCCCTGATACAACACAGGTTGTCCACGGTTTCATCCACAGGCGATCACCCGGATCCGAGCCCCGCGAAGCGCGGATTCCCGGGCCTCGCGGACCGCCCCGGCGGATCCCTCCACAGGGGGGACGCTAGAACCGGCCTCCGACATTCCCCAGCCTGTGGAATCCGCCCTCCGGCGTGTCGTCGGCGTGTCGCGCCGGGGCCCCCGGTTCGACGCCCCACGGCACGGTCGCGACCCCGGTAACGTGGTCGCGTGGCCGCATCGGGATATCGCGAACTCCTGCGCACTCCAGGCGTGGGGCGCATGATCGCCGCGCAGCTGACCGCGCGCTTCCCGAACGGCATGTCGAGCCTCGCGATCCTCCTCCACGTCGAGCACACCACCGGCTCCTACGGGGCGGCGGGGCTCGCCCTGGCCGCCGCCTCGGTGGGCCAGGCGGTCGCCGGCCCGATCACGAGCCGCTGGATGGGCGCCTGGGGCATGCGCCGGGTGCTCACGCTCACCCTCTCGGTCTGCGTGCTGGCGTTCCTCGCGCTGGCGCTGCTTCCGCTCGCCGTCCCCGGCTACATGGCGCTCGGCCTGGTCGCGGGACTGTCGACGCCGCCCGTCCAGGCGGCCGTGCGCACCATCTACCCGAAGCTCGTGAACTCGTCGCAGCTGACCCCGCTGTTCTCGCTGGACGCGTCGCTGCAGGAGATCATCTGGATCCTCGCGCCCGTCACGATCACCCTGGTCTCGACCCAGATCGGGACCATCCAGGGCCTGCTGCTCGTGGCCGCGATCCTCGTCGCCGGCGGGGCCTGGTTCATCCTCTCCCCCGAGGTCGGGCGGGTGCGGATCCCGCGCAGCCGCCACGGTTTCGGGCGGGTCGTGCTGAAGCCCCCGGTGCTGATGGCCACCGTCATCGGCTTCCTCCTCATCGGCGCCTGCTCGGCCGTCGAGGTCGGCGTCGTCGCCACCTTCGGCCACGGCGGCGAGCACGAGAGCGGGATCGAGTCCGGCATCGTGCTGGCGGTGTTCGCGCTCGGGAGCCTCGTCGGCGGCCTCGCCAGCGGCCGGGTGCCGATCGGGCCGTGGGCCATGGCGCGCCGGCTCGCGATCGTCACGGTCGGGCTCGCGCTGACCATGGTCTCGCTCAACGTGTTCTGGCTCGGCGGCACGCTGCTGGTCGCCGGCATCGGCGTCGCTCCCGCGCTGGCGGTCCTGTTCGCGATCACGACGGCGAGCGTCAAGTTCTCGGAGACGGCCGAGGCGTTCGGCTGGGCCGGCACCGGCCAGCTGATCGGGGCCGCCGCCGGATCCGCGATCGCCGGCTTCCTCATCGACCAGACCGGCGGCCCCCAGGGCGCCTACCTCGCGGCGACGCTGTTCGCCGCCGTGGGGCTCGCCGCCTCGATCCTCTTCGTCCGCGCCTTCCCCGACCTCCGCCACCGCGATCCCAGTCCGATCCCCGACACAGAACCGGTCTCACTCCCGCCATCATGACGAACGCCACCACCTCCCCCGCTTCCTCCGTCGTCCCCGAGCTCGTCTGCGTGGGCGAGTGCATGCTCCTCGTGACCCCGGACGGCGCGCCGCTCTCCGCGGCCGCCCACGCCACCCTGGGGCTGGCCGGAGCCGAGTCCAACGTGGCCGCTCAGGTCGCCGCGGCCGGGCACCCCGCCGCCTGGGCCTCGCGCCTGGGCTCGGATCCCCTCGGCGAGCGGATCCTCGACGAACTGCGGCCCCGGGGCGTCGAACTGTGGGTCGAGCGCGATGAGGAGGCGCCCACCGGCGTCATGTTCAAGGACCCCGGCGCCGAGTCCTCGACCGTCTACTACTACCGGCGCGGGTCCGCCGCCTCGCGGATGGACGTCGGCTTCCTCTCCCCCGAGCGCCTCGCGGGGGTCCGGATCGTGCACACCACGGGCATCACCCCCGCGCTGTCCGCCAGCTGCGCCGCGATGGTCGAGCACCTCTTCGACGACGCCCGCGAGGCCGGCGCGCTGGTGTCGTTCGACGTGAACGACCGCCGCGCGCTGTGGCCCCTGGAGGACGCCGCGCGCGAGCTCGCGCGCCTGGCGAACCGTGCGGACATCGCCTTCGTCGGGCGCGACGAGGCCGAGCGCCTCTGGGGCACCGCCACCCCCGCCGAGATCCGCGCCCACATCCCGGATGCCGGACTGCTCGTCGTGAAGGACGGCGACGTCGGCGCCACCGCGTTCGAGGGGTCCGCGGAGCCCGTGTTCGTCCCGGCGCCCCGCGTGGAGGTCGTGGAGCCGGTCGGCGCCGGAGACGCCTACGCGTCCGGCTTCCTGGTGGCGACGCTCGAGGGGGCGGAGATGGCGGAGCGACTGTCGGCCGGCCACGCCGCCGCTGCCCGGGTCCTCACGATCCCCCACGACATCCCGCCGCTGGGCTGATCGCGCCCCGCACCGCACGCATCCCCCTCGCCGAACGCCCGGCTCGCCGAAAGGCCGAGCCGGGCGTTCGGCGTCGAGAGCGAAAGAGCACCACGACGCACCCGGCGCCGATGGCGCTCACCCGCGCCGCCCCGGAGACCCCGGCCTCGCGTCAGGCGATGCGGTCGCCGCGGCGCCAGAACGACGCGTCGAAGCCGCTGAGCGGCTGCGGACGGTCCTTGCCGGTGAGACCGTAGGGGTCGAGTCCGTCGAACAGGTCGCGGGGATCGATCTCGAGGACGCCGGCGATCTTGAGCACCGTGGCCAGACGCGGATTCCCCTCGCCCTTCTCAATCTTGCGGAGGTTCGACGGGTCCAGCTCGCACGCGGCGGCGAGTCCGTTGACCGTGAGCAGACTGCGCACCCTCAGTTGCGCGATCCGCTCCCCGAGCACGACACGGGGGTCACGGGAGGCGGTGGTCACCCTTCCTTGGTAATCGCCCCCGGCGAGAAGACGAAGGCTTGCTTCCGATAGGTTAACGCCACGGGGTTTTAGACACGCGTCGACGACCCCGTCCGACCGCGCCGCCGAACCGGGAGCGAAGCCGTATGCCGACCGAGGACGACCTCCCCGTCTCCCCCGCTTTCGTGTCCGAGGAGCCGGGCGAGACTCCCCTCGACGCGCTGCTGGACGAGTTCCGGGCCATGGCCGACTCGCGGCGCGTCCAGGGCGCCTACCTGGAGGAGCTCGTCCGTCACTACCTGCGGCTCGATCCCCTGCGATCCGGCCAGTTCCGCCACGTCTGGCTGTGGCGGGACTGGCCGGGGCGCGACGGGCGCGGGGACACCGGGATCGACCTCGTCGCGGAGACGACCGACGGAGACCTCCTCGCCATCCAGGTCAAGTTCTTCGCCTCGGACCACCGGATGCGCAAGTCCGACCTGGACTCCTTCTTCGAGGCCGTCGGCCGAGAGCCGTTCGCCGGCGGGATCGTCGTCGACACGACGTCCGGGCGATGGTCGACGAACGCCGAGGACGCGCTGAAGAACCGCACCAAGCGGATCAGCCGGATCACGCTCCAGGAGTTACGCCACAGCCAGATCGACTGGTCCAGCTACCGCCTGACCGCCCCGGAACGGGCGCCGCGACTCCACGGCCGTCGACAGCTGCGCCCTCATCAGCACGAGGCCGTCCAAGCGACGCTTCGCGCGTTCACGCAGGACCGCCTCGACCGCGGCACGCTCGTCATGGCCTGCGGCACCGGCAAGACGTTCACCGCCTTGAAGATCGCCGAGCGCTACACCCGAGAGCAGGGCGGCGGCCGGTCCACGGTCCTGTTCGCGGTGCCGTCGCTGGCGCTCCTGCAGCAGGCACTGGAGGAGTGGTCCCGCGAGCACGACCCCGACATGGCGTTCCGGGCGTTCGCGATCGGATCGGATCCGCGACTCGGGCGCGTCGCGAACGGCGATCTCACGACCGTGGCCCTGGAGGATCTCGCCGCCCCCGCGACGACGGACGGGGCGACGCTGTTCCGGCTCCTCGAGGAGATCGACCTGTCGGAGGGCATGACGGTGGTCTTCTCGACCTACCAGTCGATCCAAGCCGTCAGCGACGCACAGGGCCTCGGGGTCCCCGCCTTCGACCTGGTGATCTGCGACGAGGCCCACCGCACGACGGGTGTCCGCCTCGCCGAGGACGAGGACCCCTCCGAGTTCGTGAAGATCCACGATCCGCGGATCATCGACGCCGAACGTCGCCTCTCCATGACGGCGACCCCGCGCATCTACGCCCCGGAAGCGAAGAGCCAGGCCCGGCAGCGGGACGTCGAGCTCGTCTCGATGGACGACGAGACGCTGTTCGGCCCCGTCGTGTACCGACTCGGCTTCGGCGAGGCGGTGGAGCGGGGCCTGCTGACCGACTACAAGGTCCTGGTTCTCGGGGTGAGTGAGGACCAGGTCGCCCGATCGTTCGTCGAGCACCTCCGGCTCGAATCCTACGAGCTCCCCCTCACCGACGTCGCCAAGCTCATCGGCTGCTGGAACGCGCTGGCCAAGCGGCAGTCCGGTCATCTCGCCGACGGGTTCGGCGGGGACATCGCCCCCATGCGCCGCGCGGTGGCGTTCACGCGGGACATCAAGACGTCACGAAAGGTCGAGCAGGACTTCCCTTACCTGGTCCGCGCCCACCTCCAGGACCGCCTGAACGACGACCCGACCGATGATCTCGGCGTCGAGTGCCGCCACGTCGACGGCACCATGAACGCGACCGAGCGCGGCGCGCTTCTGCAGTGGCTGCGCGAGGATCCGGGGATCGAGCGTCCGGGACCGCCGACCGCGCGCGTCCTGACGAACGCCCGCTGCCTCAGCGAGGGCGTCGACGTCCCCGGCCTCGACGCCGTGCTGTTCCTGAGCGCGCGCAAGTCGCAGGTCGACGTGGTGCAGGCCGTCGGACGGGTGATGCGTCGCGCGGTAGGGAAGACCTGCGGGTACATCGTCCTCCCCGTCGCGATCCCGGAGCAGATCTCCGGCGAGGAGGCGCTGAAGGACAATGAGCGTTATCGGGTCGTCTGGCAGGTCCTCCAGGCGCTTCGCTCCCACGACGAGCGGTTGGACGCCCAGATCAACCGGATGGGTCTGACCGGCCGCTCCCCCGAGACCGTGGTCGTCGCTCATGTCGACCTGGTCGCATCGTCATCCCGCACGCGAGCCCCCGGGGAGATCGGGGCGGTCGATCACGACCTGGACGCCGCCGACCGCGTGACGCGCACGAGGACGGCGGCCGTCTCCCCCGCCCTCCCGCTGTTCGGCGCGGACGATTGGAAGGACGCGGTCTACGCCAAGCTCGTGAAGAAGGTCGGCGATCGACTGTACTGGGACGACTGGGCGGACGACGTCTCCGGCATCGCGCAGACGTACGTCACGCTCATCGGTGCGCACCTGGACTCCTCCCCGGGCGACCGCGGTCGCTTCCAGGCCTTCCTCCGGGCGCTCCGGGCCACCGTCAATCCCGAGATCGCCGAGGACGAGGCGATCGAGCTGCTCGCGCAGCACCTGATCACGATGCCCGTCTTCGACGCCATGTTCCCCGACGACTCGTTCACCCGGGCGAACCCCGTGTCGCTGACGATGCAGGAGGTGATCGACTCCTTCTCCGAGAACGCGGCGTTCGCCCGTGAACGGGAACCGCTCGAGTCCTTCTACTCCGGGATCACGGACCACATCCGCCGTCTCCCGGACTTCACCTCCAAGCAGCGCCTCCTCGTCACGCTCTACGACCGGTTCTTCGCGAAGGCGTTCCCGAAGCTCGCCGACCGGATGGGCATCGTCTTCACCCCGGTCGACGTCGTGGACTACATCCTCCGGTCGGCCGACGACGCGTTCCGGGCCGCCTTCGACCGCGGCCTGGGCGACCGGGGCGTGCGGATCCTCGATCCCTTCACCGGGACCGGCACGTTCCTCACCCGCCTCCTCCAGCTCGGCCTCGTCCCGCCGGAGAACCTCGCGTACAAGTACCGTCACGACCTCTTCGCGAACGAGATCGTGCTGCTCAGCTACTACATCGCCGCCGTCAACCTCGAGAGCGTGTTCCGCGAGCTGACCGGCACGACGCCGGACGCCGGGGAGGCGGCCTTTCCCGGCATCAGCCTCACCGACACCTTCGCGATGGACGAACGCGACCACGAGCTGGCCGGCGGGGTGTTCCCCGAGAACACCGAGCGCCTCGAACGGCAGCGCCGCGCGCCGATCGACGTGATCGTCATGAACCCGCCCTACTCGGTCGGGCAGCGCAGCGCCAACGACGACAACCAGAACGCCCGCTACCCCGCCCTCGACGCGAGGATCGAGGAGACCTACGCGAAACGCTCCACGGCGACCCTGAAGAATTCGCTCTACGACTCGTACTTCCGCGCGCTCCGGTGGGCCACCGACCGCATCGGCGACGAGGGCGTGATCGCGTTCGTGTCCAACTCGGGGTTCGTCGACGGCAACACCGCGGACGGGGTGCGGCTCGCCTTCGGGGACGAGTTCAGCGACGTCTTCCTCTACGACCTGCGCGGCGGCATCCGCGGCCGGGTCGGCGACGCGGCACGCAACGAGGGCGGCAACGTCTTCGACATCATGACCGGCGTCGTGATCGCCGTCCTCGTCAAGCGCGCCGGTCACGTCGGCCCCGCCCGGATCCGCTACCGCAGCATGGGCGACGCGATGACCCGCGAGCAGAAGCTCGACGCACTGCGCACCGAGGCGTCCCTCCGCGGATCCGAGTTCCGCGAGATCCTCCCCAACGCCGCCGGCGACTGGCTCAACCAGCGCGACGAGCGCTTCGGCGCCTTCCGCGCGCTGTCCGGGCCGGACGGGGTGTTCGCGCTGTCCTCGAACGGGCTCAAGACCAACCGGGACGCGTGGTGCGTCAATTTCGACCGGACGCTGCTGCGCGCGAACGTCCGCCGGCATGTCGACTTCCTGAACGGCGAACGGCGACGGGTCCGTTCCCTCGCCGCCGGCGGCATCCGCCCGCGGACGCTCGTCACCCGCGACCCGCGTCGGGGCAGCTGGGACCGGGTCAACCTCGGCGACGTCGACCGCGACCGGGAGACGACCCACTCCGAGGCGGGCTACCGGGAGGGCGTGTACCGCCCGTTCGTCCGCACCCCGATCTACTTCGATCCCACGCAGCGGATGAACAACTGCACCTACCAGCTCCCCCGGCTCTTCCCGACCCCGGCGCACCCCAACCGCGCCATCGCGGTCAACGCCCGCGGCGCGGACGTCCCGCTGATGGTCGACGCGATCCCGGACCTCCACGTCGTCGGCGACGCCCAGGTCTTCGCGCGCTGGCGCTGGGAGCCGCTCGCCGCGCCCGCCGGCCTCGACCTCGACGCCCTGGACGGCCTCGATGCGACGGAGGACGAGGTCGTGGTGGACGGGTACCGGCGCGTCGACAACATCACCGACGAGACGCTCGCCCGGTATCGGCGCGTCTACGAGGACGACGAGCTGACGAAGGACGACGTGTTCTCCGCGGTGTACGCGATCCTGCACCATCCCGAGTATCGCGGCCGCTACGAGGCGGATCTGAAGCGCGTGCTGCCGCGGATCCCGTTCGTGGCCGACATCCGCGCGTACGTCCGCACCGGCGAGGCGCTGGCGGCGCTGCACCTCGGGTACGAGGCGACGGACGAGTTCCCGCTGGCCGAGGTCCGGGCGATCGACGCCCCCACCGACGACGACGCCGCGCTGTACGCGATCGATCGGATGACCTGGACGACGCGCCGCGACCGCAGCGCGATCCGCTACAACGCCTTCCTGACCCTCACCGGCATCCCGGAGGAGGCGCACGAGTACCGGATCGGCGGACGCAGTCCCCTCGAGTGGATCCTGGACCGTTACCGCGTCCGCGTCGACGCGCAGACCGGCATCGTGAACGATCCCAACGCCTGGCTGCGCGATCGCGCCGATCCCCGATACGTCGTGCGCCTCATCGGGTCCCTCGTCACGCTGTCGGTGCAGACGCGGCGCCTCATCGCAGGCCTGCCGCCGTTCGAGGTGCTCGACGCCTGAGCGGATCCCGGCTCGCGGTCGTTGAGCGAGGAGCGCAGCGACGAGACGAAACGTCCCCCCGCCGACGGACTACTTCGAGTTGAAGTCGAACGCCTTCAGCAGCTCTTCGACGGCCTGATCGCGCTGGGGGCCGCCCTCGTCGAACATGTGGGAGACGTGCGTACGGAGGTGGTTCTCCAGCAGGAGGCGGTTGAGGGACTCGAGCGAACGCTGGATGGCGCGGGACTGCGTGATGATGTCCATGCAGTACTCCTCGCCCTCGATCATCCGCGTCACCCCGCGCAGCTGGCCCTCCAGGATGCTGGCGCGGTGCAGGGCGCGCTTCTTGATGTCTTCGATCACGCTCCGAGCGTAGACCGGATCCGGCCGGGAACGGGTCGATCCCCCGCCGGACCGATGATGTCGGCGGACGTCAGCACACGGCGCCGAGGCCTCCCCGGGCACGCGGACCGCGCGTCCGGGGTCGGCAGGACGAGGGTGGCAGGATAGCGACCATGGTGACCGCACCGCCCACCCTGCTCTCCGAGGCCGACCGCGAGCGCCTGCGGTCGCTGCGGCGCATGAAGGCCGTGGCCCTCGTCGCGCTGCTCGTGATGGCGGTCGCGTTCGTCATCGCGTTCTGGCTCCAGAACCGGTACCCGTGGCTGGCCTACGTCCGTGCCGCGGCCGAGGGCGGCATGGTCGGCGCCCTCGCCGACTGGTTCGCCGTCACCGCGCTGTTCCGGCGTCCGCTGGGCCTCCCGATCCCGCACACGGCGATCATCCCCAACCGCAAGGACGAGATCGGGCGTTCCCTGGGCGAGTTCGTCGAGACGAACTTCCTCGCCGCCGACGTGGTGCGCACCAAGCTCGATGAGACCGACATCGCCGCGCGGCTCGGCGAGTGGCTGAGTCAGGAGCGGCACGCCGAACGCGTGGCCGCGGAGGGCGCGACCGTCGCCGCGGCCGTGCTCCGCGCGCTCAGCGACGACGACGTGCGCGACCTGATCGCCGACCTCGCGCGCGAGCACCTCGTCCAGCCCGAATGGGGCCCGGCCGCGGGCGGGTGGCTGGAGAAGGTCGTGCAGAGCCGCGCCCATCACGGCGCCGTGGACCTCGCGGTCGACAGCCTGGAGACATGGCTCGCGGCCAATCGCGACACGTTCGAGGGGCTGATCTCGCGGCGCCTGCCGTCCTGGGTCCCGCGTGTCGCCCAACGGCTCGTCGACGAGGCCGCCTACAACGAGGCGCTCAAGTTCGTGCGCGCCGTCCAGGCCGATCCCGCCCACCCCGCCCGGCACGCGGTCGACCGCTACCTCGCCCGCCTCGCCGACAACCTCCAGCACGATCCGGCGACCCGCGCACGGCTCGAGAACGCCAAGGCGACGGTGTTCGACAGCCCGAAGGTCGCCGCCCTCGCCGCCGAGGCCTGGACCACTGCCAAGAACGGCCTGCTGACCGCGCTCGCGGACGAGGACAGCGGCCTGCGCCGCCGCGCGGTCGCCGCCCTCGCCGACGTCGGCCGTCGCCTCTCCACCGACGCCGCCCTGCAGGCACGCGTCGACGGGTGGGTGACCGACGCCGCCGTCTTCCTCGTCGACCGCTACCGGCACGACATCGCGTCGATCATCACGGACACCGTCGAGCGCTGGGATCCGGCCGAGACGACCGAGAAGATCGAGCTGATGGTCGGCCGGGACCTCCAGTACATCCGCCTGAACGGCACGGTGGTCGGGGCGCTCGCGGGGCTGGCCATCTTCACCGTCGCCCACGCCCTGATCCCGGGCGTCTGACTCGAACGGAGCCGCCATGGCCCTCTCCCACGATCCCCTCTGGCCGCGCGGCGGCGACTGGCCCGCCCCCGACGGCCCGGCCGACGCCGTGCTCCTGGGCGTGCCCACCTGGCGCACGTCGCTGTCGCCCACCGGCGCGCATGCGACGCCGGCGGCGATCCGCGAGGCCCTGCGCCGCTATAGCCCGACCGTGATGGGCCCGCCGGTGCAGGACCTGGACGCTCTCCTCCGCATCGCCGACGCCGGCGACGTGACCGAGCCCGACGGCGACGACGGCGTCGCCCGGACGGTCGACCGGGTCCGAGCGCTGGCCGAGACGGCGCGCCTGGTCATCGCCCTCGGCGGCGACAACTCCCTGACCTACGCG
Organism: Microbacterium sp. CCNWLW41; assembly: GCF_037083505.1. Classification (NCBI taxonomy): domain Bacteria; kingdom Bacillati; phylum Actinomycetota; class Actinomycetes; order Micrococcales; family Microbacteriaceae; genus Microbacterium; species Microbacterium sp. CCNWLW41. The sequence continues at coordinate 347,325 of NZ_JBAOJP010000003.1, read as the reverse complement.
GTCGCTCGGGGCGCGGGCGCGTCGGGACTCATCACGATCGACGCGCACTTCGACCTCCGCGACGGCGTCTCCAACGGCTCGCCCGTGCGCCGCCTCGTCGAGGACGCGCCCGAGCGGGAGCGGATCGATCCGCGGCGGATCGTGCAGATCGGCATCGCGGACTTCGCCAACTCCGCCGCGTACGCCGCCCGCGCCGCCGACTGGGGCATCCGGGTCATCACGATCGACGAGGTGCGCCGTCGCGGGATCGACGACGTCGTGGCCGAGGCCGTCGAGATCGCGGGAGCGGGCGCGGATCCGCGCGTCCACCTCGACATCGACGTCGACGCCTGTGACCGGGCGGCGACGCCCGGCTGCCCGGCGAGCGTCCCCGGCGGGTTCGCCGCGTGGGAGCTGCGGGCCCTCGTCCGGGCGATCGCCGCGGATCCGCGGGTCGTGAGCGCGGACCTCGCCGAGGTCGACGCCACCGCCGACGCCGAGGACGGGCGCACCGTGCGTCTCGCCGCGCTCGGCGTCCTGGAGCTGCTCGCCGCGCTCGCCGCCCGCGGCTGAGCCGGGGTCTGTTCCGGGGGATCGGGGTCCGTTCTGGGGCTTCCGGGCCCCAGAACGCGCCCCGGATCACCGAAACGCGCCCCGAATCCGTCAGCCGGCTCGACCTGCGACCGCCTCCGGGATGGGGACGCCTCCCGTGTTGAACCGGATCGTGCGCCGCACGGTGGACGGATCGGCGAGCACCGCGGCGACGACGGCCGCGACGTCCGCCCGCGGCACCTCCCCCGAGCTCGTCGCCGTCGCGTCGATCCGTCCGGTCGGCGCGGCGTCGGTGAGCCTGCTCGGCCCGAGGACGGTCCAGTCGAGCGCCGTGGCTCGCAGATGCTCGTCCGCGGCCGCCTTCGCCTCGGCATAGGCGTGGAACGAGTGCTCCGGGGGGACGCCGTGATCCGACGAGGATCCGAAGTACGACACCATCACGTAGCGGCCGACGCCGGCGTCCGCCGCCGCGTCCATCGAGCGGATCGCCGCATCGTGGTCCACGGCCCGGGTGCGCGCCGGGTCTCCCCCGCCCGCGCCGGCCGACCACACGACCGCGTCGTGTCCGGCGATGAGGGCGGCGAGCGCGGCGCGGTCTTCGCGCTCCACGTCGAAGACGACCGGGTCGGCCCCGGCGCGGCGGACGTCCTCCGCCTGGGCGGCGTCGCGGATCACGGCCGTCACCTCGTCTCCGCGCGCGGCCAGCAGGGGCTCGAGGAGGAGGGCGATCTTGCCGTGGCCGCCGATGAGGAGGATGCGTGTCATGCCGTCCACGCTACGCCGAGGATCCGGCCCGCGGGCCGGCCGAGCCGGTTCAGGATACGCACGTGCCCCCGCGTCCGCCAGCCCCTCGGCTCCCCGCCCTGCCCGCGCGAGGGTGGGGTGATCCCGACAGAGAGGATCGATCATGGAGGACCAGCCCGCACGGGCGATGAAGGACGAGAACTACAACCTCGTGTGCGTCCTGGAGGCGTCGCTGCGCAACGCCTGGAAGATGCAGACGTACATCGAGGACGCGGAGCAGGCCGGCGACGTGGAGCTCGCCGAGTGGTTCCGCAAGGTGCAGCACAACAGCCTCAAGGCCGGCGAGCAGGGCAAGCGGATGCTCCGTGCCCGGCTGGAGGAGGCCGAGGAGGTCCCCGCATGAGCGGGGCGGTCGACGCTGCGGCGGGATCGACGACGACGGCGGTCTGCGAGGTCTGCGGCAACGTCTACGACAGGTCGTTCACCGTCACCCAGGCCGGCCGCACGCGCACGTTCGACAGCTTCGAGTGCGCGATCCACGCCATGGCACCGACGTGCGCCCACTGCGGGTGCCGCGTGATCGGTCACGGCGTGGAGGCGGACGGCGTCGTCTACTGCTGTGCGCACTGCGCGCGCGGCCACGGTGAGGAGTCCCTGCGCGACCGTGCGTGACCCCGGTTCGGGGCGTGCGTGACCCCGGTTTGGGGCCGGTTCTGGGGCGTTCCGGCCCCGTATCGCGCCCCGGTTCCCCGGAGGGCGCCCCAAACTCGCGCGGATCCGGGATCAAGCGACGGGGAGGCCGTCCTTCCACACGCGGTGAACGAGCGGGACGCCGGGCCGATAGGCCAGGTGCACGCGGGTCGGCGCGTCCAGGAGGACGAGGTCGGCGCGGGCACCCGGTGCGATGCGGCCGACGTCGTCCCGGCGCAGGGCCGCCGCACCGCCCGCGGTGGCCGCCCACACCGCCTCCGCGACCGTCATCCGCATGTCGCGCACGGCGACGGCGATGCAGAACGGCATCGAGGACGTGAAGCTGGATCCCGGGTTGGTGTCGCAGGCCAGGGCGACCGTCACGCCGGCGTCGATGAGCCGCCGCGCATCCGGGTATGGCTGGCGCGTGGAGAACTCCACGCCCGGGAGGAGCGTGAGGACCGTGTCCGACCCCGCGAGCGCCGCAACGTCGTCGTCGGTCAGGAACGTGCCGTGGTCGACGGATGCGGCGCCGAGCTCGACCGCGAGACGCACGCCGTCCCCGGGACCGAGCTGGCTGGCGTGGAGCCGCGGGCGCAGCCCTCGGGCGATCCCGGCCTCCAGGATCCGGCGCGACTGGGCGACCGTGAAGGCGCCCGTCTCGCAGAACACGTCGATCCACCGGGCGTGCCGAGCGCAGGCGTCGAGCATCGGCCCCGTCACGAGATCGACATACGCGTCCGGGTCGTCCGCGTACTCGGCCGGCACCACGTGCGCCCCGAGGAAGGTGACCTCCTCGGTCACCTCGGCCGCCAGCCGCACCAGCCGCTCCTCGGTCGCGACGTCCAGGCCGTATCCGCTCTTGACCTCCACCGTCGTGGTGCCCTGGGCGTGCATCTCGTCAAGGAGGCCGCGCAGCCGGGCGCGCAGTTCGTCGTCCGTGGCCGCGCGTGTGGCGGCGACGGTGGATCGGATGCCGCCCGCGGCATACTTCTGACCCTCCATCCGCGCCTCGAACTCCGCAGCGCGATCCCCGCCGAACACGAGGTGGCTGTGGCTGTCGACGAAGCCGGGGATCACGGCACGCCCTGCGGCGTCCACGGTCTCATCGGCCTCGCGCGGCGCGGGTGCGTCACCGATCGGCCCGACCCAGCGGATCCGCCCGTCCTCGACGAGCACCGCCCCATCGTGCAGGGTCCCCGTCGGGTCCGCCGTCCCCGTCGAGTCCGCCGCGCCCGTCGAGTCCGCCGCGCCCGTCGGGTCCGCCGCCAGCCGCGGGTCGTTGGTCGTCAGCTCCGCGATGTTCGTGATCAGCGTGCGCACGGTGCCATCCTCCCTCTGGGTGATGCCGAGTGGTCAGTTTCTGCGGGTCGGGGCCGTCCGAACCCGCAGAAACTGACCACTCGATGGGGAACTGCGCGGGTCACAGGCCCATCGGGACCGTGAGACCGCGCTCGCGGGCGATGTCCTTGGCGTGCTCGTAGCCCGCGTCGACGTGCCGCATGACGCCGGTGCCCGGATCGTTCGTCAGCACACGCTCGAGCTTCTGCGCGGCGAGCTCGGATCCGTCGGCGACGGTGACCTGCCCGGCGTGGATCGACCGACCGATCCCGACGCCGCCGCCGTGGTGCAGCGACACCCACGACGCCCCCGACGCCGTGTTCAGCAGCGCGTTCAGCAGCGGCCAGTCGGCGATCGCGTCCGAACCGTCCTTCATCGCCTCCGTCTCACGGTAGGGCGACGCGACGGAGCCGGAGTCGAGGTGATCGCGGCCGATGACGATCGGAGCCGACAGCTCCCCCGAGGCGACCATCTCGTTGAACTTGAGTCCCGCCAGGTGACGCTCCTTGTACCCCAGCCAGCAGATCCGTGCGGGCAGCCCCTCGAAGCGAACCTTCTCCCCCGCCTTCTCCAGCCAGCGGTGCAGCGCCGTGTCCTCGGGGAAGAGCTCCGCGATCGCGCGGTCGGTCTTGCGGATGTCCTCGGGATCCCCGGAGAGCGCCGCCCACCGGAACGGGCCGCGCCCCTCCTCGAACTGCGGGCGGATGTACGCCGGCACGAAGCCGGGGAACTCGAAGGCGCGGTCGAAGCCGCCCAGCTTCGCCTCGGCGCGGATCGAATTGCCGTAGTCGAAGACGGCCGCGCCGGCATCCTGGAACGCGACCATGGCCTCGACGTGCGCGGCCATCGAGGCGCGTGCCCGGGCCGTGAAGCCTTCGGGGTCGCGCTCGGCCTCCGCCCGCCACTGCGAGAAGGGGATCCCCACGGGCAGGTACGCCAGCGGGTCGTGAGCGCTCGTCTGGTCGGTGACGATGTCGATCGGCACGCCGCGTCGATGCAGCTCCGGGAACACCTCCGCGGCATTGCCGACGACGCCGACCGAGAGGGCCTCGCCGGCCTCCTTCGCGGCGACGACCCGCGCGATGGCGGCATCGAGGTCGGTCGTGTACTCGTCGAGGTAGCCGTGATCGACCCGGCGGGCCAGGCGCGACTCGTCGACGTCGACGATGAGCACCGCGCCCTCGTTGAGGGTGACGGCGAGCGGCTGCGCGCCGCCCATGCCGCCGGCACCCCCGGTGAGCGTCAGCGTGCCGCGCAGCGAGTCGCGACCGAGCGACCGGGCGACGGCGGCGAACGTCTCGTACGTGCCCTGGAGGATCCCCTGGGTACCGATGTAGATCCAGGATCCTGCCGTCATCTGGCCGTACATCATGAGCCCGAGCTCCTCCAGGCGGCGGAACTCCGGCCAGGTCGCCCAGTCGCCCACGAGGTTCGAGTTCGCGATGAGCACCCGCGGCGCCCACTCGTGGGTGCGGAAGACCCCCACGGGCTTGCCGGACTGCACGAGCAGCGTCTCGTCGGGCTCGAGCTCGTCGAGCGTGCGCACGATCGCGTCGTACGCCTCCCAGCTGCGCGCGGCGCGGCCGGTGCCGCCGTAGACGACGAGGTCCTCTGGGTGCTCGGCGACCTCGGGGTCGAGGTTGTTCATCAGCATCCGCTTGGCGGCCTCGGCGCCCCAGCTCTTCGCGGTGCGCTGGTTGCCGCGCGGGGCGCGGACCGGCGGACGTGCGCCGGTCGAGGACGGGTCAGACATTCGCGTGCTCCTTCGCAGTGCGGGCGACGGCCCCCGAGCGGACGAGCTCGGTCACCGCCTCCATGTCGGGAGAGAGGAAGTGGTCGGGGCCCGGCCCCGCGGCGACCGTGCGCACGAGGTCGCGGACCGCGCCGGTGGCGGGCCCCGCCTCCAGCGGCGCACGCAGGTCCAGGGCGCGGGCGCCGGTGATGATCTCGACGGCGAGGACCCGGGCCAGCCCGTCGACCGCCCGGCGGAGCTTTCGCGCCGCGGCCCAGCCCATCGAGACGTGGTCCTCCTGCATCGCCGAGGAGGGGATCGAGTCCACCGAGGCCGGGACGGCGAGGCGTTTGAGCTCGGAGACGATGCCGGCGGCGGCGTACTGGGCGATCATGAGGCCGGAGTCCACGCCGACCTCGTGGGCGAGGAAGGGCGGGAGGCCGTGGTTGCGCGCCGGGTCGAGGGCGCGGTCGGTCCGGCGCTCGGAGACGGACGCCACATCCGCGACGGAGATCGCGAGGAAGTCCAGGACCGCCGCCACCGGGGCGCCGTGGAAGTTGCCGTTCGACTCGATGCGCCCGTCCGCGGTCACGACGGGGTTGTCCACGACGCTCGCGAGCTCCCGCTCGGCGATGGAGGCGGCATGGGCCATCGTGTCGCGCGCCGCGCCGTGCACCTGCGGCGAACACCGCAGTGAGTAGGCGTCCTGCACGCGTCCGTCCTCCGGGCCCTTGTGGCTCGCGACCATCGGCGAGGATCCGAGGAAGGCGCGGAGGTTCGCGGCGGAGGCTGCCTGCCCGACCTGCGGGCGCAGGGCCATGAGGTCCGCGGCGAAGACCGCGTCGGTGCCGAGCTGCGACTCGATGGACATGGCCGCGGCGAGGTCGGCCGTCGTGATCAGGGTGTCCAGGTCGTGGAGGGCGAGCAGGAGCATCCCGAGCATGCCGTCCGTGCCGTTGATGAGGGCGAGCCCCTCCTTCTCCACGAGGACGAGCGGCTCGATGCCGGCGTCCGCGAGCGCGTCGGCGGCCGGGCGGACGGCGCCGTCCGCTCCCCGCACCTCGCCCTCCCCCATGGCCGCGAGAGCGATGTGCGCGAGCGGGGCGAGGTCGCCGGAGCAGCCGAGGGACCCGTACTCGCGGACGATCGGCGTGATCGCGGCGTTGAGCATGGCCGCGTAGGCGTCGACGACCTCCGGCCGCACCCCCGTGTGGCCGGAGGCGAGGGTCTGCAGGCGCAGCAGCTGCAGCGCCCGCACGACCTCGGTCTCGACCTCGGGACCGGTGCCGGCGGCGTGCGAGCGGATGAGGCTCGCCTGGAGCTGACGGCGCCGCTCAGGCGCGATGAAGGTCGTGGCCAACGCGCCGAAGCCCGTGGAGACGCCGTAGTGCGGACGGGGATCGGCGGCCATCGCGTCGATGACCCCGCGCGCGGCGGCCACGCGGGCGCGCGCCTCGGGCGCGATCTCGACACGGGCGCCGTCGCGGGCGACGGCGACGACGGCGGCGGGAGTCAGCGTCGCGGCGCCGACGAGGACGGGAGAGGGATCCGGCATGCCTCGATTCCACACCGCGGGCCTTCCGGGCGGTCGATCGCTGTGGCAACCTTTGTCTGTGATCCCAGACAATCGTCCGCAGGTCCCGGCGGCCGACCAGACGCTGCGGATCCTGCGCCATCTGGCCCGGCGGCCGGGACCGGTGGCGGCGTCGGCCCTGGCCCGCGATCTGTCGATCCCCCGCTCGACGGTCTACCACCTCCTCGCGACGCTGGAGGATCACGGGTTCGTCGTGCATCTGCCGCAGGAGCGCCGCTGGGGTCTCGGCACCGCGGCCTTCGAGCTGGCCGGCGGCTATGCCCGCCAGGAGCCCTTGGCCCGGCTCGGGCGTCCGGTCGTCGCGGGTCTGGCGGACCGGATCGGCGAGAGCGCGCACCTGGCAGTGATGACCGGACGGGACGTCCTCTACATCGTCGAGGAGCGGGCGGCCCGGCGCCCGGCGCTGGTGACGGACGTGGGCGTCCGGCTGCCCGCCCATCTCACCGCGACCGGACGGGCCATGCTCGCCGCGCTCCCCGCGGCGCAGGTGCGGGCGCTGTACCCGGACGCCTCCGCGTTCGCGGACCGCACGGGGCGCGGCCCGACCCGGCCCGCCGAGCTGCGGGAGGTGCTGCGGGAGGTCCGCCGTGCCGGGCACGCGACCGAGGACGGGGAGGTGACTCCGGGGTTCCGCTCCGTCGCCGCCGCCGTGACGGATCACGCCGGCTGGCCCGCGGCCGCCCTCGCGGTGACCTGGTCGGCGGACGCGACCGTCGACCGGGACGGCATCGTGGGCGCCGTGACCGCGGCCGCGACCGAGCTGCGGCGACGCACCGGCGCTGTGGTCAGGACGAAGTGAGCAGCCGCTGCAGCACCGCCGCGTGGCTGATGTCGCCGCCGTGCGAGGCGGTCAGCAGGGTGAGGGGACCTGCGGCGGCGAGGTCCCGCAGGTGCGCCAGGGCCGCCGCGCGCTCGGGGTCTCTCAGCTCCTCCTCGTAGCGTCGGGCGAACTCCGGGAGCTTGTCCGGATCGTGCTGGTACCACTGACGAAGCGCGGTGGACGGAGCGACGTCGCGAAGCCACTCGGCGAGCGCCGCGCGCTCCTTGCTGACGCCGCGCGGCCAGAGCCGGTCCACGAGGACCCGCTGGCCGTCGTCCGAGGCGGGCTCCTCGTAGATCCGCCGCACGCGCACCGGTCCGGGCGATCCCATGACGACCTCCTCCCGCCGCGGGAGGCGGCGACCCGTCCATGCTCTCGTGCGGGCGTCTCCCGGACAACCGCTCCGCTCCCCGTCCGTCGTGCGCGTGGCGTGCGATCGTCTCGGAGGCCGTGTCGCAGGGTTGCGACACGTCCGCGACATCCCCGCGACACCGCGCCGATAGCCTGATGCACATGCACCGCACCTCTCTGGTCCCCGCCGCTCGCCCGCTTCTGTGCGGGATCGGCGCCGGGATCGTCGCTCTCGCCCTCGCGGGCTGCTCGGTCGCCGTCGCTCCGGACGCCGCCCCGTCGGCCTCGGCCGGCGCGTCTGGCACGCCATCCTCCGCGGCCTCGCCGACGCCCGACACATCCCCGACGCCGTCCGTGGCGACGGTCCCGGGGTACGACGTCGGCCAGTTCCCGCCGGTGCCGCTCTTCCTGCTGCCGGATCTGTCGCTGCTGGACTCCTCCGCCTCCTCCTTCGCGATCGATCTGCAGCGCGACGTCAGCGACATCCCGGGGGTGACGGTCTCCGCGGCGCAGTGCGACGCGGGCGGTCAGGTCATCTCCGGGACCGGCACCGCGCTGCTGTACGGGGACGGCTCGGGCACCTTCACGGGGCCCGACGGATCGGTCCAGAACTTCGGCGACGGCTCGGGAAGCTTCACCCTCAACGGCGTCACGGTGCAGAACTTCGGGGACGGCGCCGGAAACTACACCGACGGCACCATCTCCATCCAGAACTTCGGCGACGGGGCGGGGAACTACGTCGATGCGACCAAGAGCATCCAGGTCTTCGGCGACGGCTCGGGGAACTACACCGACGGCGACGTCTCCATCCAGAACTTCGGCGACGGCGCCGGGAACTACACCGACGGCACCGTCACCATCCAGAACTTCGGCGACGGCGCCGGGAACTACACCGACGGCACCGTCACCATCCAGAACTTCGGCGACGGCACCGGCACGGTCAACGGCACGCCGGTCACCGTCGAGAAGATCGCGCCGGTCCCCCGGCTCGGCGTCTTCCCCCCGCTGGCCGCGTTGAACCCGATCACGTCGTGCGGCACGACCATCACCTTCCAGGACGGCGTGCTGTTCGACTTCGCCCGCAGCGACATCCGCCCCGACGCGGTCCCGACGATCGAGTCCGTGGCCGCGGTGTTCGCGAAGCTGGGCGTCGCGAAGGCGGTCGTGTCCGGGCACACGGACGCCATCGGATCCGACGAGGACAACCAGGAGCTCAGCGAGCGCCGGGCCCGCGCCGTGGTCGAGGCGCTCCAGCAGCGCGGCGTGAGCGCCCCGCTGGAGGCCGTGGGATACGGCGAGAGCCGCCCCGTGGCGGCGAACGAGGTGGACGGCGCCGACAACCCCGCGGGGCGGCAGCTCAACCGCCGCGTCGAGATCTTCATCCCCGCGGCCCTGTGACCGTGTCCCCCGAAGGAGACCACCTCATGCGCATCCTCCGTCCGTTGTCCGGCGGCCTCGCCGCCGCCGCCCTGCTCGTCGCCCTCTCCGGCTGCACGGTCGCCGTGGTCGACGGGGAGGCCGGGGAGCCTTCCTCGTCCTCCCCCGACACGGGCGCGGATACCGGGCGGGAGTCCGCCGAGGACGACGCCTCCTCCGCGGCGAGCACCGGCGCCGAGGACTCCCTCCCGGCGGCCGACGACGCCGCGACCGGGGCCGATCCCACCCGCGAGGCGCTCATCGCGTCCTCGACGCGCACCCTGCGCTGCGACGGAGAACTGACCCTGCTCGACGACGCGATGGCCACGCGGGTGGAGGGGTCGTGCGATCGGCTCATCCTGAACACGCGAGGCTCCCAGGTCGTCACGGACGACGTCGCCTTCCTGGAGGTGATCGGCGACGGCAACGTCGTGCTCTCCGGCGCGGTCGACAAGCTGCTCGTCAACGGCGAGGGGAACGTCGTGCACTGGACGGGCGAGACTCCCGAGATCAGCGACGTCGGCTCGACGAACGTGCTGAAGGCGCAGTGACGTGACCGCCGACCGGCCCCGCATCCTCCTCGTCGACGACGACGCGGCCATCACCGGCGCGCTCGGCCCGTTCCTCGCTCGCAGCGGGTTCGACGTCGAGGTCGCCGCCGACGGGGCCGAGGGGCTGGCGGCCGTCGAGCGGCGAGCGCCGGACCTCGTGGTCTGCGACGTGCTCATGCCGCGCGTGGACGGCCGCGAGTTCGTCCGTCGCGTGCGGGGCCGGAGCCTCTGGCTGCCGATCATCCTCCTCACCCAGGTCGGCGAGGCCTCCGAACGCAGCGCCGCCCTCGACGAGGGGGCCGACGACTACCTCAACAAGCCGTTCGACCCGCGCGAGCTCGTGTCCCGGATCCGCGCGGTGCTGCGCCGGTCCGCCCCGGGTGAGGTCCCTCTGTCGGCTGCGTCCCGTCTCCGCGCCCTCGATCTCGTCCTGGACCGCAGCGCCCGACGCGTCTGGCGCGACGAGACGGAGCTGGTGCTGACACCCAAGGCGATGACCCTCCTGGAGTACCTGATGCGGCACGCCGACGAGGTCCACACGCGCGAGCGGCTGCTGTCCACCCTGTGGGGCTTCGACTTCGCGTCGTCCAGCCGCGCGGTCGATCACCGGATCGCGGAGCTGAGGCGCGTGCTCGGCGACGACGCCGCCGCACCCCGGTTCATCGAGACCGTGCAGAGCCTCGGCTACCGCTTCGTCGCGCCGGTGAGCGCCGCATGAGCGGCCCCGCGGACCCGTCCGGACCGGCGCCGCGCCGGTCCTGGGCGCCCTGGGCCTGGGCGCCCGCGCTGGTCCCCGCCGTGCTGGGCACGGTCGTGGGCCTCGTCCTGCTGCTCTCCGGCGACGCCCGCCGCCTCGAGATCGGGGTCGGCGTCCCCGCCCTCGTCATCGGCGCCGGCGTCCTGCTCACGGCGCTCGCCCTGCTCGCTCTCGGCGGCAACGTCCTCCGGTCGCGGCGGAGCGCCCGCGCCACCCGTCGGGCGGCCGAGGACGCGGCGCGGAAGGAGCGCGAGGGTCATCGCCGGTTCCTCGCCCGGCTGGACCACGAGCTGAAGAACCCGATCACCGCGATCCGCGCGACCGCCGTCGCCGCGCAGAACGGCGCCGCGCCCGTCGACGCCTGGCCGACCGTCGACGCCCAGGCCGCCAAGCTCAGCGGGCTCGTCCGCGACCTCCGCAAGCTCGCGGAGCTGGAGACCCGTGAACTGGAGACGGAGGCCGTGGACCTCGAACTGCTCGTCACGGAGGCCGTCGCCGCGCTCGGCGCGCAGGATCCCTCGGTGGCCGCGCGGATGTCCGTGGCGGTCACCCGCGTCCCCTGGCCCGTGCCCACGGTGCGCGCCGATCCCGACCTGCTGTCGCTCGCGCTCGACAACGTCCTCGGCAACGCGGCAAAATACGCCGCCGACGGCCCCCTCGAGGTCCGTCTTCGCGAGGAGGCGGGGTGGGCGGTGATCGAGGTCGCCGACACCGGGCGCGGCATCCCCGCGGCGGACCTCCCGCACGTGTTCGACGAACTGGCCCGCGCGGCGAACGCCCGGGACGTCGCCGGCTCCGGCATCGGCCTCACCCTCGTCGCGACCGTGCTGCGCCGCCACGGCGGCGACGTCGCGCTGCGCTCCGCGGAGGGGGCGGGCACCGTCGTCACTCTGCGTCTGCCGCTGCGTCCCGCCTGACGCCCGGTATGGAGTCGGGGATCTCTCCGGGCCGGTAACGCGGCAGCCGCGAGGCCGGCAGCGCCGCGATCGCACTGACCCCGGCGAGGATGAGGAAGCCGAACTTCAACGTGCGCAACCGCTCCTCCTCATTCACGCCGACGGCGGCGTCCACCTGTTCCGGTGTGGCGTCCGTTCTCGCCAGGAGCTCACGGAGGGCGTCGTTGCCGACGAAGTTCACGTCGTCGAGATCGACCTGCGCGACGAGCTCCTCGGGCAGCTCCGGGTGTTCGAGGACCGCGTTGTTGATGTTCATGCCCAGCATCGTGACCAGCACCGCTCCCATCACCGCGGTTCCGACCGCCGAGGCGAGGTTCTGCGTCGTTCCGCGGATCGAGCCCACATCGCCCGCCAGCTCCTTCGGTGCGGCGGTGACGAGGACGTTGAAAACGAGGGTCACCAGCGCCCCCTGCCCGACGCCGAAGACCACGAGTCCGAGGATCGTGGGGAAGGTCTCCCAGTCGTTCGTGACCACGAGCGCGAGCCAGAGCAGGGCCGCGGTGGTCAGGCCGAACGCGCACAGCGCGATCGCGCGCGGGCTGAAACGCCGGTAGAACCGGACGATGAGCGTGGCCGTGACGAAGACCGTGAGGTTGAACGGCATCATCGCCAGGGACGTGTCGAACGGCGTGCGCCCCTGCACCACCTGGATGTACGTCGGCACCGTGAAATTCACGGCCGCCTCCATGGCGACGATCGTGAACATCGCGTACACCGCCGCTCGTTCGGAGGGCCTGCGCAGCACACCGAGGTCCACGAGCGGCACTCGCCCCGCACGCGTCCGGCGCCGCGTCCACAGGAAGAATGCCTGACCGAGCAGGAGACCGACGACCACGAACAGCGGCGCCGGGGACATCCCGACCACGGAGAACGGCGCTCCGGGCTCGGCAGCGACGATGCCCCAGGCGTTCAGGTTGTTGAATCCGAGGGTCAGCAGCACGATCGCGGACCCGATGAGGGCCGAGGCGACGAGATCGATCCGTATGCCGGGATCCCCCTTGTCCGAACGCAGGCCGAAGCTCAACAGGAACACCGCCACGGCGATCCCGAGCGTGATCATGAAGATCGGCCGCCACCCCACGAACGTGCCCAGCGCCCCGCCGATGAGGAACGCGGAGACGCCGGAGAAGGCCCGGGCCGATCCCAGCGACCCCACGGCGGTCGCCTGCTGATCGCCGCGGTAGTTCTCCGCGATCAGCGCGACGAGCGACGGGACGATGATCGCCGCTGCGGCGCCCGCGAGGACCTGCCCTCCGATCGCCCACCCGATGCTGGGCGCGGCGATCATCATGACCGAGGACCCGGCGAACGCCACGACGACCACGCGGAACACGAGCACCCACCCCAGGCGCTGACCGAGCTTGGCCCCGGTCATCACCAGGGCGGCGACAGCCAGTCCGTAGACGACGATGGTGGAGCTGGCGACCGTCGGCGGCACGCCGAAGTCCTCGACCATGCCACCCAGCGAGATCGGCAGGCCTGCGACGTTGAAGGACATCAGCACCTGCGCCAGGAAAAGGCCGATCATCGGTGCCCAGGAGCGCTTCTCCTCCGCCGTGTCGGCGGTGGTCGACGGTGCGGTCACGATGACGGTCCTTCCTGGCCGGGGCGTGCGGAGGCGAACAGGTTCAATCCGAGAGCGCGGGAGAGGTACGCGCACGCGCGCTGACCGCGGACGCTGTTGCCGGCGGCATCGAGCGGCGGGGAGAACGCGCCGAGCGCGCCCTTCCCGGGGACGACCGCGACGATCCCGCCAGAGACGCCGGACTTCGCGGGCAGACCGATCTCGAACATCCACTCCCCCGTGCGCTCGTAGAGCCCGCACGAGGCGAGCACGGCGAGCGTGTCGCGGCAGACCTCCGCAGCGACGACCTGCTCGCCGGTGAGCGGGTTCATGCCCCCGGCGGCGAGCGTGGCGCCCATCACTGCGAGGTCCCGGGCTGTGACCGACAATGCGCACTGGCGGGTGTAGACGTCGACGATCTCGAGCGGGTCGTGCCCCAGACGCCCATAGCTCTCCAGCAGCCGCGCGATCGCCCTGTTGCGCTGGTTCGTCCCGGACTCGGACCGGTACACCTCGTCGTCGACGTCGAGAGCGCGCCCCGCGAAGCGCGACAGCCCCGCTTGGATCGCCTGCCATCTGTCCTCCGCGGAAGCACCGGGCACGAGGGCGGTCGTGGCGATCGCGCCGGCATTGACCATCGGGTTCATCGGGCTGCCGCCGTTGAGCTCGATCGCCATGACCGAGTTGAACGGGAGACCGGTGTTGTTCACGCCGACGATGTCGTGGACCACCTCATGCCCGATCGCCTCGCACACGAGGGCGAAGACGAACGCCTTCGAGATCGACTGGATCGAGAACGCGATCCCGCTGTCCCCCGCATCGTGCACGGCACCGTCCGCGCCGCACAGAGACATCCCGAACCAGGACGGGTCCGCGCCGGCGAGCACCGGGATGTAATCCGCCACCGTGCCCTCGTCGAGTCCGCCGTAGCGCGCATGGGCCCGGGCGACGAGTTCGCCGACGTCGTCCTGTGCCGGGAGCAGGCCGGTCGACGAACGCTGGGCGACGTCTTCGACATCGGATTCGAACACGGGGGCTCCTGTTCCTCGGTCGTGCACGGCCGAGCCCCCAGCGCCCGTCGTCTGCGGAGCATTCTGCCGCATCGCACGACGTTCCGATATACCGCCTCGACGGGCCGAGTGGTCAGTTTCTGCGGGTTCGCGCGCCCGGAGCCCGCAGAAACTGACCACTCGAGCCCCCGAGCGCGGCGCATGCCGGACCCGCCGCTACGCTCGGAGCATGCTCGACACGCTCACCGGCTTCGCTGTGGTGGGCGTCGCGATCCTGCTGGGCTGGGTTCTCGGGCGGATCGGGCTGCTGGGTCCGCACGCCCGGGACGTCCTGAGCCGGCTGATCTTCTTCGTCCTCTCCCCGTTCCTCCTCTTCGCTGTGCTGTCGAAGGCGGACGCGGGGATGCTCTTCTCCTCTCTCCTGCCGGTCTCCGCGATCGCCGCGGCAGCGGTCATCCTCGTCTCGGCGCTCATCGGCGTGCTCGTCTGGCGACGCCCGACCGGGGAGGCGGTGATCGGCGCGCTGTCGGCCGGGCAGGTCAACTCCAACAACATCGGCATCCCGCTCTCGCTGTACCTGCTCGGCAGCGCCGCCTACCCCGCCCCGGTGATCCTCCTCCAGCTGCTGGTCATGACGCCGGTCTCGCTGTTCCTCCTGGAGGCGGCCACGAGCGATCGGCCGTCCTTCGCGGGGACCCTCCGGCGCACGGTGACCAACCCGATCCTGCTGGCGTCCGCGCTCGGCACGCTCGTCTCGGTGACCGGGATCGAGATCCCCCCGCTCGTCGGTGACCCGATCCAGCTCATCGCCGACGCCGCGGTCCCGCTGCTGCTGATCAGCTATGGCCTCTCCCTCCACGGGAGGAAAGTCCTCGGCACGCCCGGACGGCGTCGCGACGTGCTGCTCGCCACCGGGCTGAAGCTCGTGGCGATGCCGCTGATCGCCTGGTTCGTGGCCGCCGTGGTCTTCGGCCTCTCCGCGCACGAGGTGCTCATCGTCGTCGTCCTCGCCGCCCTCCCCACCGCCCAGAACGTGTTCAACTACGCCCAGCGCTACGACGTCGGCGAGCCCATCGCCCGCGACACGGTCCTGCTCACCACGATCGGCTGCCTCCCCGTGCTGTTCGCGGTCATGCTCCTGCTCGGCCCGTGACGTCTCGGGCGCGGACCAGGACCGGCTCTCCTCGGGTCGTGACCGGGCCGTCGAGGCGCTTAGAATCGCACCGTCGACGCGGGCAGGAGGGAACCGTTCGATCCGCGTCCCGGCCGTGACGCGGCCGGTCCCGACCCCGAGGAGATGCGGCGTGAGCACGACGACGTCCCCGCGTCCCGAACTCGACGTGACCTTCGGCGAGCTCGGCGCGCTGCTGCTGGACGGCGGGCTGTCCGTCACCGACGTGCGCGGCTCGCTGGAGGAGATCCGGCTCCGTGCCGCCCCCGAGGACGAGCTCGCCTTCGCGGTGCTCCCCGAGCACGTCCTCGTGAGCCGCCCCGGGATCCCGTTCGCGACCACCACGGTGAGCACCGGCGGGGTGGGACTGACCTCGCGCCAGGCCGCGCACGCGAGTCGGCTCGCGCAGGAGCTCCAGTCCGGTCGCGTGCCGCTCGACGAGGCCCGGGCGCGCATGGCCGAGATCCGCGCCCTCCCGTGGCCCGGTCGCGCGACGCAGGGCGTCGTCGGCGCCGCCCTCATCTCGGCCGGGCTCGCCGTCGTGTTCCGCTGTCCGTGGTGGGCCGTCGTCCTGGCCCTGCTGGTCGGCGCGGTCGTGGGCGTGGTCACGGAGTACATGTCCCGGATCCGCCCGGCGGCGGCGATCGTGCCCTTCGTCTCCGCGTTCGTCTCCACCCTGATCGTCGGCACGACGGCGACGGCGCTCGATCTGGGGCCCGTGCCGCTGTTCGCAGTGTGCGCGCCGATCGCGATCCTGGTGCCGGGCGCGCTCATCACGAACGCGCTGCTGGAGCTCACCGCGGCCGACATCGTGACGGGGGCGTCACGGCTCATGTACGGCCTCATCATGCTCGCGTTCATGGCGACGGGCGTCTCCGCGGGAGCGCTGCTGACGGGGCTGCGGATCGACTCCGACTCGGCCGCCCTGGTCGGGCAGGCCGCTCTCGTCACGGCGGACCGCGGCGGATGGGAGGCCGTCCCGCCGGTCCCCCTCGCCTGGATCGGGGTGGTGGTCCTCGCCGTCGGGATCGGGCTGGCGTTCGGGTCCGGGCCGCGCCTGACCCTCGTCTGCGTCGTGGTCATGAGCGGCACATACGCCCTGCTGAGCGTGCTCAGCCCCCTCCTCGGCAGTGCGGTCGCCACGGGCGTCTCCGCCGCGGTCCTGTTCGTCGCCGCGAGGGTCATCGAGCGGCTCACGGTGGCGATCCCGGCCACGGTGTCGTTCCAGCCGGCGTTCCTCCTGCTGGTCCCCGGCACCGTCGGCCTCGTCGCGCTCGCGAGCTTCGACGCGGACGCGCTGGCGGCGGCCCCGGCGATCTTCCTGAGCCTCTGCATCGGAACGAAGGTCGGCGCGCTCATCGCGGACCTGTCGCACGTCACGGCCACCGCGTTCCGCGCCCGTCGTGCAGGACGCCCCGGCACCGGTCTGCTCCAGTAGGAGTCGGCTCGTCAACGGCCGACGGCCGTGCGCAGGAGAACCGTCCCGTGTCAGTCGACTTCACGGACCATGAACAGCGCGGGGTCGGGGATCGGGACGAAACCGTACTGCGCATAGAGGGAGTGCGCATCACGCGTGGCGAGCATCACCCGCTTGAGGTCCGGCGGGGCGAGATCGTCCAGGATCCCCGCGACCAGGAGCTTCCCGATGCCGTTGCCGCGCTCCTCCGAGGCGACGAACACGTCGCAGAGCCAGGCGAACGTGGCCCCGTCGGTGATGACCCGGGCATAGCCGACCTGGTCGCCGTCGCCCGCGCGATGGACCCCGTCATTGCGGGAACCCTCGATCGCCCGGATCGTCGTCCCCCCGCTGCGTCCGCGAGCCCAATAGGCCAGCTCGCCGATCCAGGCGCCGATCCGCTCGCGATCCAGGCGGGAGGGATCGGTGGAGAACTGGTACTCGGTCATGCGTGCCGTCCGTTCGTCGAAGCTCGCGTCGGACTCCGAGACGCACCTGCCGGTCGCTCCGCCCTCGCCGGAACGGCCGGAGCACGAGGGACCGCGCCTCCGGCCGGAGATCCTCATGGTAAAGCCTCGATTGTCAAGGCGCGTGCCTGCTGAGGGGCCTGGCCGCAGACTGGACCGACGATGACCGGCGAGAGAAGGAGCAGCACCATGTCCGACGCACGACCCGCCGACGGCGACGCCACGTCTCGCGAGGACGTCCCGGCCGAGGACGCGACCATCGCCGAACGCCCGGGGCTCCAGCCCGAGACGCAGGGGGACGAGCCCCTCGACGCGGATCTCGGCGAAGAAGGGCAGGGCGACGTCGGCCACGAGGAGGATGCGCGACACTCGGGCGACGCGCCCGACGACCTGCGCACGGCGGGCCCGTCCGGTCCCGTCGTCGAGGAGGGCGAGATCTGAGGGCGTCCCGGTCCGCGGCGCGCCCACGACGAAGCCCCTGTCGCGTGAGCGGCAGGGGCTTCTTCGGTGGACCCAGGGGGATTCGAACCCCCGACCTCTTCATTGCGAACGAAGCGCGCTACCAACTGCGCCATGGGCCCGTGAACCCATTCAGGCTATCACGTTCCGAACCATGCTCCGTTCCGCGTGCACGCCGGGCGCGTCATCCGGCGGCGCGGCGCGCCAGGAGCTGGCGGACGTGGGCCTCGATCTCCGCGTCGTCGACGAAGCCCATCCGGGCGTACGGGGAGGATGCCGCAGGGGCCTCCTCCGCGGCGACGGGAGCGTTCGCGACGTCTCGGATTGCGGCGGGCGCCGCGGGAGCCAGCGTCTCCGCCCGCCGCTGCAGCTCGGCGGCCCGCTCGGCCTCGCGCGCCAGCGTGCGCGCGTCGATCGTCGCCTGCGCCGCGTGCGCACGGCTCCCGGCGACGGAGACCATCGGCTGCGGGAGCGTCCTCGGCGTCCACTCCCGAGGACCCTGGTCGTGCAGCTCGGCCGTGCGCTCCCTCTGCACGAGTGCCGGCACCGTGGCCGGCGCCGCGGGGCGGCGCGCCCGTCGTGCCGCACGGGCGGACACCACCGCGATCCGCTGCAGCGTCAGGAGCGCGAGCGCGGTCAGTGCCCCGCCGATCCACAGCAGCGTCGCGGAGCCCACCGTCATCTGCACCCACACCCCGGCGCCGACGGTCGCGAGGCCGACCGACAGCAGCGCCGTGGTCGTGATGCGCACGCGCCGGCGGGCCCGGGCCTGCCGGAACGCCGGATCCGCGCGGGTCGCGGCGAGCTCCTGCCGCAGGCGCTCCAGCTCGGCGGCCTCGCGCTCGGACTGCAGGCGCTTGGCCAGGCGCTGCTGAGCGAGCGCCGTGCGGGCGTTGAGCTCGAGGCGCACCTCCTCGGGCGTCTCGCTCGTCTCGGCGAGCACACGCAGCGCGCGGTTCAGGCGGACGGCGTTGCGCTCGGCGGCCTCGTACTGGTGACGGCCCCGCCAGGAGGGAAGGAAGTACAGCAGCCAGAGCAGCACGGAGACGAGGACGATCACGCCCCCACTCAGCACCGGCCCGTCCATGGTGTCCACGGTAGGCGACGCGCCACCGCGCCCCCGGCTACTGCACGCGCGTGTCGCGTCGCACCGGGCGTGTCCTCGGCGCCGCCGCCCTCGGCTCCCACGGCCCGAGCCGATGTCGCCGCACGGGAGTAGGGTCGGCACGTGACGCCGTTCACCCGTTCGCAGAAGCTCGTGGTCGCCATCGCGATCCTCGCCTCGTTCGTGACGTTCCTGGACGGCACGGTGGTCACCGTGGCCCTCCCGGCCATCAGCCGCGAGCTCGGCGGCGGCATCACGACCCAGCAGTGGGTGGTGGACGCCTACCTCATCACGCTGAGCGCCCTGATCCTGCTCGCCGGATCCGTCTCCGACGCGTACGGTCGGGTGCTGGTGATGCGGATCGGACTGATCGGATTCGGCATCGCCTCCGTCGCGGTGGCCGCCGCTCCCGACCCGCTCGTGCTCATCCTGGCGCGGGCCCTCCAGGGCGCGGCGGGTGCTCTCCTCGTCCCCAGCTCGCTCGCCCTCATCACGTCGTCTCTGCGCGGTCCGAGCCAGAGCAGAGCCATCGGGATCTGGACCGCGTTCACGACGGCGGCCCAGCTGGTCGGCCCGCTCCTGGGCGGAGTGTTCGTCGATCTCCTCAGCTGGCGGCTGGTCTTCCTCATCAACGTGCTCCCGATCGGGATCACCCTCTCCCTCCTGGCACGCCTGGAACTGCCGGAGCACCCGCGCGGCGCTCGCGTCGACTGGTGGAGCGGCGCGCTGTGCGCCCTGGGCCTCGGCGGCGTGGTCTTCGCGCTCATCGAGCAGCCGAATCTCGGGTGGTCCTCCCCGGCGATCTGGGGGACGGGCTCCGTCGGCGCAGCCCTCCTGGCGCTGTTCCTGTGGCGCCAGCGCGGGGACCAGGCACTCATGCCGCTGACGCTGTTCCGGGTCCGCAACTTCGGGTGGGGGAACGTCGCGACGCTGTTCGTCTATGCGGCCCTGTCGCTGAACGGCTTCGTGATCGGCGTGTATCTGCAGCAGGGCGCCGGGCTGTCGGCGACCGCCGCCGGCCTCGCCAGCCTGCCGATGACGATCCTGATGATCCTGATCAGCTCGCAGGCGGGGTCCTGGTCCGCGCGGCTCGGCCCGCGCCTGTTCATGACGGTCGGACCCTTCGTCATGGCCGCAGGAGCGCTCCTCCTGCTCACCGTGGCGGCGGAGTTCAGCTACTGGTGGCAGGTCCTGCCCGCCATGATCGTGATGGGGCTGGGGCTGGCTCTCACCGTCGCGCCGCTGACCTCCGCGATCCTCGGCGCGATCGACGAGCGCCGCTCGGGCATCGCCTCCGCCGTGAACAACGCCGTCTCCCGCGTCGCCGGCCTCCTGGTGGTCGCGATGCTCTCCACCATCGTCGGCGGGACGCTCGACCTCGGCGGCTTCCACAGTGCAGCCTGGGTCACGGCCGCGCTCATGGCGCTCGGCGGGGTCGTGTCCTGGATCGGGATCCGCACGGCCGCATCGGAACCAGCGCCGGACGAGGAGCAGGGCGCCCGATCGTAAGGGAGCTCGTCAGCCGGGCAGGTCCACCGGGGGAAGATCTGCCGGCGGGACGGCGGAGGCCTCGACGGGAACCCGGCCGCCCACCCAACGGGCCAGCACGCCCTCGGGGACGTCCTCCTGCACGAGCGCGAAGCAGAGATGGTCGCGCCAGTCGCCGTCGATGTGGATGTAGCGGCGGCGTCGTCCCTCGTAGCGGAAGCCGAGCTTCTGCACGACGCGGATACTGGCGCGATTCTCCGGTCGGATGCAGATCTCGATCCGGTGCAGCCCCAGCTCGCTGAAGCAGAGGTCGGTCGCCAGCGCGACCGCGGTCGGGGTGATGCCCTTGCCGGCGAAGCGCTCGCTCACCCAGTAGCCGATGGTGGCCGAGCAGAGCGAACCTCGCATGACGCCCCACACGTTGAGCTGCCCGGCCACGTCGCCGTCGTACTCCATGACGAACGGATAGCCCCCGCCGTCGCGGTACTGCTGGAGCAGACGACGGATGCTCACCCGCATGTCGAACCCGACCGCCGCCCCCGGCAGCGTCGCCTCCCAGCGCTGCAGCCAGTCGCGGTTGGTCAGCAGCTCGTGCTGGAGCACGCGGGCATCACGCGGGCGCACGAGCCGGATCTCCACCGGCCCGTGCGTCCTCGCGACGCTCGCATCCACGTGCCGCTCCCGGGGTCCGCCTCAGAGGCGCTCCGCGAACTCCTTCAGCCACGGACGGAGGTCCGGTCCCAGGTCGTCGCGGTCGGAGGCCAGCTGCACGATCGCCTTGATGTAGTCCAGGCGGTCGCCGGTGTCGTAGCGACGACCGCCGAACACGACGCCGTACACGCCGGGGCCGGCGGGATCCGCGGCGAGCTCCTGCAGCGCGTCGGTGAGCTGGATCTCGCCGCCCTTGCCGGGCTGGGTGCGCTCGAGGATCTCGAACACCGACGCCGGCAGCACGTAGCGGCCGATCACGGCGAGGTTGGACGGGGCGTCCTCGGCGGCGGGCTTCTCGACGAGTCCGGTGACCTTCACCGTGCCGCCCTCCCCCTCGCCGTCCACGGCGGCGACGCCGTACATGTGGATGTGCTCGGGGTCGACCTCCATGAGGGCGATGACCGCCGCGCCGGTGCGCTCGTGCACCTCGATCATGTCCGTCAGCAGCGGATCGCGCTCATCGATGAGGTCGTCGCCGAGAAGGACGGCGAACGAGCTGTCCCCGACGTGGGTGCGCGCGCGCAGCACCGCGTGCCCGAGGCCCTTGGGCTCTCCCTGCCGGACGAAGTGGATGTCGGCCAGGTCGCTGGACTTCATCACGCGCTCGAGGCGACCCGTGTCGCCCTTCTCCATCAGCTTGACCTCGAGCTCCGGGACGGAGTCGAAGTGGTTGGAGATCGCGTTCTTGTTGCGTCCGATGATGACGAGGATGTCGTCGATGCCCGCATCCGCGGCCTCCTCGACGACGTACTGGATGGCCGGCTTGTCGACGACGGGCAGCATCTCCTTCGGCATCGCCTTCGTAGCCGGGAGGAACCGCGTTCCCAGCCCGGCGGCGGGGATCACGGCCTTGATGTGTGGTTTCGCCATTTCTCCAGCTTAGCCCGGGGCGCCCCCGTACAATCGGAGCCATGTCCGACGACACCGATCACGCCAAGCGCGCCCTGCGGGCCGAACTGCGTGAGCGTCGTCAGTTGCTCACGCAGGCGCAGCGCGAGCAGGCCGCCGAGGGGATCGCGCACCAGCTCGACGCGCTCGTCGCACGGCTCGACGCACGATCGATCTCCTGCTTCCTCGCGACCACCACGGAACCGGGCACGCAGACGTTCCTCCGCGACGCGATGGCGCGCGGCATCCGCGTCCTTCTCCCCATCACGCGCGCGGACGGCCTCCTCGACTGGGCCGTCGCGAACGACTCGGACGAGGTGGGCATCGGCCTGTACGGCCTCCCGGAGCCCACCGGCGAGGTCCTCGGCCCGATCGCCGTGAACGACGTCGACCTCATGATCATCCCGGCGGCGGCGGTCGACTCCTCCGGCACCCGCCTCGGCTGGGGCCGCGGCTACTTCGACAAGACCATCGGGTCGATGGAGAAGTGCCCGCCCGTCTACGCCGTGGTCTACGACTCGGAGGTCCTCGACGAGGTCCCCCGCGAGCTCCACGACCAGCCCGTCACCGGGGTGGTCACCCCCACCCGAACACTGGTCCTGTCGCCCGACCGGCGCTGACCATCCCCACCCCTTCTCCACGAGGACCTATGCCCACCTACTCCTACGCCTGCACCGCGTGCGGCCACCGCTTCGACGCCGTCCAGTCCTTCTCCGACGCCGCGCTCACCGAGTGCCCCGAATGCCGGGGCCGTCTCCGCAAGGAGTACGGATCCATCGGCGTGACGTTCAACGGATCCGGCTTCTATCGCACCGATTCGCGTGGCGCTGGTGGCGAGAAGGCCTCCTCTTCGGCATCATCGAAGACGGATTCGACGACGAGCGCCAGCCCGGCGCCTGCATCGGCTCCAGCCTCGACATCCTGAGGCCGATACAAGGGGGGAATCCATGATCCAGGGATTCAAAGACTTCATCCTGCGCGGGAACGTCATCGACCTCGCTGTCGCCGTGGTCATCGGCGCGGCGTTCTCGAAGATCATCGACGTGATCGTCGCCGCGCTGATCAACCCGCTGATCGCGATGTTCTTCAACGCGGACAGCCTGGACACCGCACTCCAGCTCCAGGTGCCGACGCTGCTGGGCGGAACCAGCACCTTCGCCTTCGGCGCGATCCTCGGGGCGGTCATCAACTTCCTCGCGGTGGCGCTCATCGTCTACCTCGTGTTCGTCATGCCGATGAACAAGTTCAAGGAGCGCCAGGCGGCGAAGGCCGGCGTCTCCGAGGAAGAGGCGGAGCTCACGGAGCAGCAGCTGCTCGTGCAGATCCGCGATCTGCTGGAGAAGCAGCAGATCAAGTAACCCGCCGTGGCGATCGCGAGCCCCTGTTCCGCCGTGGAGCAGGGGCTCGCTCCACGTCGCACACCGGTCGTTGAGCGAGCGCAGCGAGACGAAACGCCGCCAGCCCCAGGTCACCACGTTTCGACTCGTCGCTGCGCTCCTCGCTCAACGACCGAGAACACTCCACCCACCGGTCGTTGAGCGAGCGCAGCGAGACGAAACGCCGCCGACCCGCGAAGCGCCGCTCAGTAGTGCGGCGGGACGTCGCGGCGCAGTCGGTCGTCGTTCGGCCCCGACGGGCCGACTGCCCCGCTCTCCCGGTCCCGTGCATCGGGCTCCGCGTGCGTCCCCGGCGCCGGCGTCAGCCGTGCCCGGCGCGCACCCTGCACACGCACAATGCGCTGGCGCCCGCCGTCAGGGCTCGACGGAACGCTCTCGGCGGGCGGCTCGACGGAGTCGTCCCCGGGTACGGAGCCGGACACCGTCATCGGTCGTGGGAGTCGACGTCCAGGGGCTGGGTGTCGCCGTCGACCCGCGGCGCGTCGTCGGTGATCCCGAGCACCGTCGCGATCCTGCGGGCGACGGAGGCCGGATCGCTGTACAGGTCGAACGCATGGACCCGGATGTAGTGCCAGCCGAGGCGACGCAGGACCTGCGGACGCAGCCGCAGCGACTCGCGCAGCGACTCATTGCGCGACTCCGGGTCGGATTCGATCACAACGGCCTTGCCCTGATGCTGGGCGACGAGCGGGAGCAGACCGCGGTAGTCCACGTCCACCGAGGCGCCGAGGCGTCGCAGCTCCCGTGCGAGGGCGAGCGTGAGCGGGTCGGCGAGGTCTTCGAGACGCTCCTCGCGGCGGTGCGCGGCGAGCCCGCCGAGGATGGACATCAGTGTCGCGGCCCCGTGCTCGAGTCGTCCGTCATCGAAGGACGAGGGACGGATCGAGGACACGATCACCATCGACCGCCGCGCCCGCGTCATCCCGACCGTCAGCAGCCGCTCCCCGTCCGGGGTGGAGAGGTCGCCGAAGTCGCTGAGGACGCGGCCGTGCTTCGTCAGCCCGAAGCCGAGGGAGAAGACGACCCGGTCGCGACTCTCCGCGACCGACTCCTCGAGCGTCAGCACGGCGAACGGCTCGGCGGTGTCGCGTCCGACGAAGTCCGCCACGTCGCTGCGGCCCGCGAAGGCGGCCGTGACGGCGGCGCGCACGCGCTCCGCGTGCCGCCGGCTGGCCGTGACGACCATGAGCGACTCGGTCGGCCGGTGCACGGCGTGCTCCACGACGAGCGTCACCACCCGGGCGACCTCGGCATCCGGGCTCTCCACGGCTCCGGAGACAGGATCCGGCGTGCCGATCCCGCCCTCGACGTAGTCGACGGCCAGGCTCCCACGTCCGAGATACGATCCCGCCCACGGCAGGGACACGATCTCCCCGCCGTAGAAGGCGTCGTTGATCAGCTCGGCGAGGTCCTCTCCCCCGGCCCGGTAGCTCCGGGTCAGCGTCACCACGGGCAGGAGCTCGGCGAGCCGCTCGAACGCCGACACGGTGTCGAAGTCGTGCTCCTCCTCGTGGTCCGGCGTCGGCACGGTCGCCACGGTGAAGGGAGTGGGCTTCTGCGTCACCGGATCGCCGAACGCCACCACCTGGCGGGCACGACGGATCGCCGGGGTCGCCTCGGCGAGGTTGATCGCGGCGGCGTCGACGAGCAGGACGGAGTCGAAGACGACGCCGTCGGGGATGTCGGGCACCTGGTAGGGAGACGCGATCCAGACCGGCGCCAGCACGCGGAGCAGGGCAGGGGCTGCAGCGGCGAGCTCGGCCGGGGTCGTGCGCCCCTGTGTGAGCGCCTGACGGAGGTTGCGCGCCTCCTCGGCCTCGTCGACGATCGCGATGCGCCACTGTCCGGCCATCTGCCAGGCCAGCAACGGCCCCGAGGCGGCGGCATGCGCCTCGTCCACCAGCCGGAAGTCCCGCTCCAGACGATCCACGACGGCGGTGTTCGCGCCGAGGAGCGATCGGTTCTGCTGCAGTGCGCGCTCGAGCAGGGACTGCCACCACGCGTACTCTAGCTCGTCGCCGACCCGCTCCTCCGAGAGGTGCCGGACCGACAGGTCGATCAGCAGCGGCTCGAGGCCGAGCCCCGCCAGCTCGTCGCGGATCTGCGCCCGCTCGACGAGGTTGTCGAACACGTCGGACTTGGCGGCGAGTCCGGCGAGGGTGCGCAGCAGCCGGTCCACCGGGAGCGTCGAGAGGCGTTCCTTGCGCCCCAGGGCGGCGTCCAGCTCCCCGAGCTCCGCCTCCACCCGCTGCCACGCCACAGCCACGTCGGCGAGCCCGAGCGGCACCTCGGGGGCCACGCCGGCGTCGACGTAGTGCTGCCACTGCGTCCGCTGGGACTGGATCCGCACGAGCGCCTCGTGCATGTCGCTGACGTGCGCGCCGGGACGGACGTACTCCTTCGCCAGCCGCCGCAGCCGGCGCCGGTTGGCGGAAGACAGCGCCGCTGCATCCCGGCGGGTGCCGTGCGCCTTGATCAGCTCGCCCAGCGGTCGCTCGAACACGGTCGGGCGGAAGCGGTCGAGGGAGTCGCGGATCCCCTGCAGGAGACGCAGGTACTCGCCGAGCTCCTCGATCGTCGCGAACGGGCGCATGCGCGTCTGCGCCACGAGCTCGTAGCCCCGCTCCAGCAGCGCGGGCACGCTCTTGGCGTGCAGGCGCTCGGCGAGGGCGTGCGCCTCGTGCGCGGCCTCCGTCGACGAGAACGACACGCCGTACCACGGGGAGTCGTTCGGACCGAAGCGGAACTCCCCCAGCCGTGCGGCGGTCGCCAGCAGCGCAGCCGCCCGCGACCGGTCGCCGGCGAGCTTCTCCAGCGCCGGACGGTCCAGACGGGCGGTCGTGGACGGCGGCGTCGGCAGGGAGGCGAGTCTGGTCAGCACCCGGACGGCATCCAGGACCGACGCGCCGAGACCCGGATCCTTGTCCGTCAGCGCGCCGCGGTAGTCGCGCAGCACGGTGCGCAGCCGGACCAGAGCGTCGTCGATCTCGGCGAGCTTGGGAGCGGCGGCCTTCTCGTTCCGGCCGATCGCCCGGACGAGGTCGCGGCGCACCGTCGCCGGGGAGACGGCGAACCCGTCGAGGCCGATCCCGCTCAGCCGGTGCCGGACCCCGTCGAGCGTGGACCGGCGCGCGGAGACGACGAGGACCCGCTTGCCCGCACGCACCAGCTCGCCGATCGCGTTGATGACGGTCTGCGTGCCGCCGGTGCCCGGCAGAGTCGCGACCGACAGCGAGTGGCCGGCGGCGATGCGCGCCAGCACCGCCTCCTGCTCGGAGTCGGCGTCCAGGAGGAGGTTGTCGGAGGCGGGTGCGCGCTCGTCCGGACCCGTGATGGTCGGGAGCGCCCGGCGGACGGTCACGGTCTCGCGATCCGCGACATGCCCGGCGAGCGCGTTCAGCAGCGTGTTGTCCAGGTCGTGCGCGTCGCGCGCCATCCCGGCGCCGACGTCGGCGAAGGTCGACACGACCAGGCGCGGCAGGACCGAGAACGTGTCGATCGTCGCCGTGGCCGCGCGCAGCCGGTCGATCGCCGGCTGCGGCTTGAACACCCCGCCGTCGTAGGCGAGGGCGGCGAGCGCGTCCGCGTCGATCGTGATGCCGAAGTGGTCGTGGGCCACCCGGATCAGCTCCGGGTTGACGAAGAAGCCGCCGTGCAGCTTCAGCTCGAAGTCCGCGTGGTGCCGTCGGATCGCGAGCGGGCGGAGGAGGACGGGCGCGGCGTAGTCCTTGCCGCCGATGCGCCACGTGGCCAGGCCCACGGCGAGGTGGACCGCGTCGATGCCGCGCACCGTCCGCAGCTCCGTGTTCTTCGCGGTGATCCGCTCGGCCGCCAGGCGTGCCGTGCGCAGCCCGACCTCGTCGCGGAAGAGGTTCGACAGCAGGGTCGATCGCCCCGTGATGAACTGCGGGAGGCTCCCCGGGTGGGCACGGGAGATGTCGATCCCCGCCTCGGGAACGTCGTGGAAGGAGGTGAGCGGGGACGGCCCCCCGAGCTGCGCGGCCTCGGCCCGCAGACGGGCGCGTTCGGCGTCGGCGGCGTGAGCGACGCTCACGCCGGGCTCGGAGACGCGGACGTCGCCGGGCGCGACGGAGCGCGGCTCCGCCGCCTCGGCGGTCTTTCCGTCACGTCGCCACACAAGAGAAGACTAGGCGCGCGAGGCGCGCGGGACCTGCAAGGGCGCCGAGTTTCACCGGATTGATCGGCCTCTTCCTCCACTGAAGACCGCTCCGGCGACCTTTCCCCCGTTCCCGGCTCTCGGGCGGGGTTCGGCCCCTCCGCGGGCGATGATGGGCGCATGAGCTTCCGATACGACTTCGCCGCCACTCCGTTCGGCGAGGCACTGGCCGTGTACTCGGACCAGGGCCTCGTGAGCTTCGAGCTCCCCGACGCCGCCGAGCTCGAGGCCCCCTGGCTCCTGGAGGGCGTCAGCCGCCGCCTGCAGCGACTTCCCGATCACGACCCGGGCGCGGCCGAGGAGCTGCAGGACCTCCTCGACGCGTACTTCGAGGGAGAGGCGGTCCGCTTCGACGAGGAGATCGCGCTCGACTGGCGGTTGGCCGAGGGCTTCGCGCTCGATGCCCTGCAGGCGATCTGCGAGATCCCCTGGGGCGAGACCGCCTCCTACAGCGAGGTCGCCGTGCACGCAGGCCGACCGCGCGCGGCGCGCGCGGTCGGCACCGCCTGCCGTCTCACGCCGTTCTCGATCGTCGTCCCGGTGCACCGCGTCGTCCGCGCGGACGGCAGCATCGGGCAGTACGGCGCGCACCCGGAGCGCAAGAGATACCTCGTCGACCTGGAGGCGGACGCCGCCCGGCGCCGGACTCCGTGAGGGACGCCGCGGCCCCGACGTGTAGGCCGTCGGGGCCGCGGCAAGGAGCTCCATGGCACGAGCGGCTAGTGGTCGACCGCCTTCTCCGCGCCGAATCCCGTGAGCGAGCGCACCTCCATCTCGGCGGCGAGACGCCGATCCTCGCCACGGTTGTCCCAGAGCGACCCGAGCCAGCCCAGCAGGAACCCGAGGGGGATCGAGATGATGCCCGGGTTGCTCAAGGGCCAGATCGCGAAGTCCGCGCCGGGGATCATCGATCCCTCGGTCCCGGAGACGACCGGCGAGAAGGCGATCAGGAGGATGGCCGAGCCCAGCCCGCCGTACATGCTCCACACCGCCCCGCGGGTCGTGAACTTCTTCCAGAACAGGGAGTAGAGGATGGTCGGCAGGTTCGCGGAGGCGGCGATCGCGAAGGCGAGCGCCACGAGGAAGGCGATGTTCTGCCCGTTCGCGGCGATGCCTCCGGCGATGGCGAGGATGCCGATCACGATCACGGTGCGGCGCGCGACCCGCACCTCGCCGTTCGGATCGGCTGCCCCCTCGCCGGCCGCATCGGCCTTGCTCCGCTTGACCACGTTCGCGTAGATGTCGTGTGCGAACGACGCGGCCGCCGTGATCGTCAGTCCTGCCACCACCGCGAGGATCGTCGCGAACGCCACAGCGGAGATGAACCCCATCAGGATGGGCCCGCCCAGGTGCAGGGCGAGCAGCGGCGCCGCGGAGTTCACCTTGCCCGGCGCGTTCACGATGGTCTCCGGCCCGACCAGCGCCCCCGCGCCGTATCCGAGCACCAGCGTGAGCAGGTAGAAGAGCCCGATGAGCCAGATCGCCCACACGACCGACCGGCGCGCCTCCTTCGCCGTCGGCACGGTGTAGAAGCGCATCAGCACGTGCGGAAGGCCGGCCGTCCCGAGCACCAACGCGAGCCCGAGGGAGATGAAGTCCCACGGGTTCGAGCCGTACTGGAGGCCGGGCCCGAGGATCGCATCCTTCGGATCCGACACCGAGGCGGCCACCGCGCCCTCCAGGAGGGTGTTGAGGCTGAAGCCGTGGAGGGCCAGAACCCAGATGGTCATCACGACCGCACCGGCGATGAGCAGAAACGCCTTCACGATCTGGACCCAGGTCGTGCCCTTCATCCCGCCGATGAGCACGTACACGATCATCAGCGCGCCGACCACGGCGATGATGAGGGACTGGACGAGCTTGTCGTCGATGCCGAGCAGGAGCGCGACGAGCCCTCCCGCTCCCGCCATCTGCGCCAGCAGGTAGAAGAAGCACACGGCCAGGGTCGTCACCGCGGCCGCCATCCGCACGGGCCTCTGCCGGAGACGGAACGACAGCACGTCCGCCATGGTGAACTTCCCCGTGTTGCGCATGAGCTCGGCGACGAGCAGCAGCGCGACGAGCCAGGCGACGAGGAATCCGATCGAGTAGAGGAATCCGTCATAGCCGTTGACCGCGATGGCCCCGCAGATCCCGAGGAACGACGCGGCGGAGAGGTAGTCCCCCGCGATCGCGAACCCGTTCTGCGGCCCGGTGAAGGAGCGCCCCGCGGCGTAGTAGTCGGCGGCCGTCTTGTTGTTCCGGCTGGCGCGGATCACGATGAACAGCGTGACGGCGACGAACGCCAGGAACACGGAGATGTTGAGGATCGGGTTGCTCTCGACCAGCGTCGCGCCGGTGGCCGCGGGAGCGCTCATGCGCCGGCCTCCGCCCGCTCGAGCGTCTCGCGCAGCGCCTCGGCCTGCGGATCGAGACGACGATTCGCGAAGGCGACGTATCCCATCGTGATCGCGAATGTGGTCACGAACTGGCCGAGCCCGAACAGCAGGCCGACCGTGATATCCCCCCACACGCGCTGACTCATGAAGTCGGTCGCGAACGCCGCGAGGAAGACGTAAAGGAAGTACCACAGCAGGAATGCGATCGCCATCGGGAAGATGAACGAGCGCTGACTGCGCCGCAGTCCCTGGAATGGCTCCGACTCCTGAACGGCGATGTAGTCGATCGGGCCGTCGGGGCGTTGTCTGGTCGTATCGGTCATGAGGCCTCCTTGCCGCATGTCTGTCCGAATCCGCCCGCGCACCCTTGCCCCGGGCGGTGATAGCCTCGACGCTACGAAAGGCGGGGCACAGCGGTCACCCCCGAAAGTCGGTAGTCGATGAGCATCCAGCAGACAGCGGAGTCCGAGGTCGCTCTCATCGCGAACGCGGTGCGGGAGCTCGCCCGACGCACCGGTTTCCCGGTGGCCTTCGGCGGACTGCTCGAAGACGGCGCCGTCAACGTCTCCTCGATCGTCGGCAACCGCACGCGGAGCCTGGAGGGCCTGCGCGTGCAGCCGCTGCGCGGGCTCGGCGGGCGCGCGATGATCGAGCTGCGCCCCCGCATGACGCACGACTACCGTTCCTCCCCGTTCATCACCCACGACTACGACGGGTACGTGCTGGGAGAAGGACTGCGCACGCTCTTGGCTGTTCCGGTCATCGTGGCCGGCCGCTCGCGCGGCGTGCTCTATGCCGGCGCCTGGGAGGAGAGCCCGGTCGGCGGGGTCACCACGGCCCCCGCCGTCCAGGTCGCGGAGTCCCTCGCTGGAGAGCTGCGCATCCGCGAGGAGGTGGAGCGCCGACTCCGTGGAGACCTGTCCGGGAGCGATCGGTCCGGCTTGACCGCTGCCGAGCGCGAGAGCCTGCGGGAGAGCTTCGGCGAGCTGAGGCAGATCGCCGCCGCGGTCGCCGACCCGGCCCTGCGCGACCGCATCAACGCGGTGGAGCGCCGGCTCATCGATCTGGCGGGTCTCGGCACGTCGCCGCCGACCTCCCCCGTCCCCGTGGTGCGCCTCTCCCCACGGGAGACCGATGTTCTCGCGGGCGCGGCGCTCGGCTCGACGAATGCGGAGATCGCCGCGTCCCTGGGACTGCGCGAGGCGACGGTGAAGGCCTATCTCGGCACGGCGATGGCGAAGCTGGACGCCTCGACCCGCCATGCCGCCGTGGCGCGTGCCCGACGTGCCGGCCTCCTACCCTGATCGGATTCCGGGAAATGCCTTCCGCACATTTCCCCGTTCCGGGGTGATGCTCATTTCCTGGAGTGCCGTCATGACCTCGGAAAACGACCGCGCGGCTCATTGCCTCGCCGAATGCGGAGCCTTAAAGTGTGCGTATGGCACGCAAAATCATCCACCAGCTGGTCGACGATATCGACGGCACCGTCCTGGACGTCGGAGAAGGCGAGACCGTGCATTTCTCCGTCGACGGGAATGCTTACGAGATCGATCTGACCTCCGCCCACGCCGATGAGCTGCGCGCAGCTCTTCAGCCCTATGTCGACGCCGCTCGCCGCGCTCAGCGCAGCACCGGCGCTCGCGCCTCTGGCCGGGGTGCGTCCGGGCGACGCCCGAGCCGCAACCCGGAGACCGCGGTGATCCGCGCCTGGGCGGCGGAGAACGGCTTCACGGTCTCGGAGCGCGGTCGCGTCCCGTCCGAGATCCTGGCGGCGTACGAAGCCGCTCACTGACCACGCCCGACGACGACCTCCTGCTCCGGCACGTAGACTGAGACGGCGCCTTCGTAGCTCAGTCGGATAGAGCAGCCCTCTCCTAAAGGGCAGGTCGCAGGTTCGAATCCTGTCGAGGGCACGTCACGAGAAGAGCGGGCCGCCCGAAGGGTGGCTCGCTCTTCTCGTGCCTAGGAACGTGCGGGACCGCACGATCGCCGAGGCTCGCGACGCCGCGGAGCGGCGACGGGAGGGCGATCGAGCTGCGAAGGCACGTCACGAGAAGAGCGGGCCGCCCGAAGGGTGGCTCGCTCTTCTCGTGCCTAGGAAGATGCGGGACCCCACGATCGCCGAGGCTCAGGCGGCGAGGCCGAGGTACGGCTCCCACTGGGGATCGCTGCGATCCGATCCGCGCACGGTCCACGCCGTCCCATGAGGCGGTCGTGGCGTGCACCGCAGCTCCCAGCCCATCTCCTGCGGAGTGCGGTCGCTCTTGACGTTGTTGCACCGCAGGCAGCACGCGACGAGGTTCTCCCACGAGTCGGCACCGCCGCGGGAGCGGGGCAGGATGTGGTCGATCGTGGCCGCGGGCTTGCCGCAGTATCCGCATCGATGCGCGTCTCGCCGCAGCACCCCGCGCCGGGTGACGGGGACGCGGCGTGCGTGCGGCAGGCGCACGTACCGGCTCAGGATGATCACGGCGGGACGATCGAAACGCGAGCGTGTGGTGAGGACGGGATCCTCCGGGACGATCTCCACGATCGAGGCCTTGTCGTTCATCACCAGGACGAGCGCGCGTCGGAAAGACACGATCGCGAGCGGCTCGTAACCGGCGTTCAGCACCAGAGTTCGCATCCTGCATCCCTTCGATTCCGCCGGGACGGCTTCCCGGCCTCTCGAGCGTGCGCAGGCGAAGACCCTCAGAACACGACGAAGGCGCTGTCCCTCACCGAGACAGCGCCTTTCTCACCGCGGCGGAACCGCGGGCGTCCTGCGGGAGATGCAGAAGGACCAGACGACCGAGCGCATCCGTGGTTCGGATGCTCGGTATTCGGTCCATCGGCTTTCCTCCGCCCTTGCGACGACGCGTTCAGGCTAACCCATACCCGCGTCACCGGGGCGAACGGAGGATGAACAGTCGATGCGTGTCGGCTCAGCCGGCGTTGGCCTCGAGCCAGCTCAGCGGGTCGACGAGCGAGCCGTTGATCTCGACCTCGAAGTGCAGGTGGGATCCGAAGGAGTTCCCCGTGTTGCCGACGTGGCCGATGAGCTGACCGGCGGTGACGGTCTGACCGGCCTCGACGACGCGGCCGCCGTAGACCATGTGCGCGTAGGTGGTCGACACCGAGCTGCCCCCGACGGCCCCGTCGATGACGACGGCGTTGCCGTATCCGTAGTAGCTGTCCTGTGCGACGCGCACCGTCCCGCTGGTGGCGGCGAAGATCGGCGTCCACTCCGGGGCCAGCATGTCCTGCCCCTGGTGACCTCGACCGGCGCCGAGTCCTTCGCCGACGGTGAAGGAACCCGGAGTCATCGACCAGCGCACCTCGCCGGAGCCGGGAGAGGTGAGACCGAGGTTCACGCCCGCGGGTGTTCCCCCGCCGCCGCCACCGCTGTTGCTCGCCTCGCGCGCCTTGCGCTCGGCTTCCTCGGCGGCGCGGAGAGCCGCGGCCTCCTCGGCCTTGCGCTTCTCGATCTCCTCCGGCGTCGTCGCGGTGAAGCCCTCGCGCCCGGCGGGGGCGTTGGTCGCCTCCGAAGCGACGACGAGCGACTGCGCGTTGTCGGCGGCGAGCTGGTGCATGGTCGTGGCGGCGCCGCTCTGGGCGCCGGATCCGGCGGCGAACGCCGGCAGGGCGATCGCCGTCACCAGGGCGCCGACCGCGCCGAAGATCGCGATCGAACGGACCGGACGGATCGCACGCTGGGGACTCTTGGCGGCCGTGGTCGCCGGTCGGGTACGGCGGGCGGGAGTCTGCTCGGTGTTCAGGTTGTCGGGCGTATCGATCTCTGCAGCCAAAGCTGTCCTCCAGGCCTCGCTGCGCGGAGCACGCATCGGCTCGTCGTCGTCGCTTCTCGGGGCACGTGTGAACTCGGGCACGATGTGCGTTCTTCTCCGTGGCGGCGACGAACCGATGAGGCTACCGTCACGGCGATCTCCGGCGGGCTTCTCGCCGGCGACGCAGTCGAGGTTACCGGAAGATAACGATTCTGTCACCCTGTCATCCTGGCAATCCGCCGGGGCTCGGTCACCGCGCGGACCCGGCACGGGGAGAGGCCGGAGACCGCGCCGGGCATCAGGCGACGAGGAAGATGTGGGAGGCCAGCTCCACCGGCAGCTCGAGACCGTCGGAGCTCCCGTCCATCTCGATGAGCACGTAGCCCTCGTTGTAGCGGAAGCCGCCCCGTGCGCCGGGGACGACGCCGGCAGAGCGGAGCTGATCCAGCAGCTCCGGATCCACCTGCGCCGGCTCGGCAAGGCGACGGACGACGCCCTGGACCGGACCGCCCGTCGTGTTCAGGTGCTCGACGAGTCCGACCACGCCCTCGTCGAAGGTGCGGGCGGGGTCGCCGCCCAGCTGGTCGAGTCCCGGGATGGGGTTGCCGTAGGGCGATTCGGTCGGATGCCCGAGCAGCTCCACGAGACGCCGCTCCACCTGCTCGCTCATCACGTGCTCCCAGCGGCATGCCTCGTCGTGCACGTAGGCCCAGTCCAGGCCGATGACGTCGGAGAGCAGGCGCTCGGCGAGACGGTGCTTGCGCATGACGTCGACCGCCTTGCGACGCCCGGGTTCGGTCAGCTCCAGCCGGCGGTCCTCGGACACGATGACCAGCCCGTCGCGCTCCATCCGACCCACCGTCTGGGACACCGTGGGGCCCGAGTGCCCGAGGCGCTCCGAGATGCGGGCGCGCAGGGGGACGATGTTCTCCTCCTCGAGTTCGAGGATGGTGCGGAGATACATCTCGGTCGTGTCGATCAGATCGGTCATCGATCCCCCTTGTCGCTCTTCTTAGGCAAGCCTACATTCTGTGACCGACACGGGCTCGCCGGCGCCGGTCGTCTCCGGCTGCAACACGGTCGGGGCGATGCCGGACACGCCCCTAGAATCAACGCATGGCGATCGAGATCCCGCGTGAACTCCTGCCCGTCGACGGCCGATTCGGCTGCGGCCCCTCGAAGGTGCGCCCGGCGCAGATCGAGGCCCTCGCCGCCGCCGGCGCGAGCCTTCTGGGCACGTCCCATCGGCAGGCGCCGGTGAAGGGCCTGGTCCGCAGTGTCCGCGAGCAGCTGTCGGCGCTGCTGCGGCTGCCGGACGGATACGAGATCATCGTGGGCAACGGCGGCTCCACCGCCTTCTGGGACGCGGCCGCCTTCGGTCTGATCGAGAACCGCGCGCAGAACCTCGTCTTCGGTGAGTTCGGCGGAAAGTTCGCCAAGGCCGCCGCCGCCCCGTGGCTGCAGGCGCCCGATGTCCGCCAGGCGGAGCCGGGGACGCGCACCGTACCCGAGATCGTCGACGGCGTCGACCTCTACGCATGGCCGCACAACGAGACCTCCACCGGCGTCGCCGCGCCCGTCCGCCGCGTCGCGGCCGAGGGCGCCCTCACCGTGATCGACGCCACGAGCGCCGCAGGCGGGATCGAGGTGGACCTCGCCGAGACCGACGTCTACTACTTCGCCCCGCAGAAGAATCTGGGATCCGACGGCGGGCTCTGGTTCGCGGCCGTCTCCCCGGCCGCCATCGACCGGATCGAGCGGATCGCGGCGTCGGGACGCTACATCCCCGAGTTCCTGAGCCTCAAGAACGCGTTGGACAACTCGCGGCTGGAGCAGACCCTCAACACGCCCGCGCTCGCGACGCTGCACCTGCTGGACTCCCAGCTGCAGTGGATCAACGGCAACGGCGGCCTGACCTGGGCCGCAGCGCGCACGGCGGAGTCCTCGGGCGAGCTGTACGCGTGGGCCGAGGCCTCGCCGGTCGCGACGCCCTTCGTCCGTGCCGCCGAGGACCGCTCCCCCGTCGTCGTCACGATCGACTTCGCCGACGAGGTGGACGCCGCGGCGCTGGCGAAGACGCTCCGCGCCAACGGGATCGTGGACACCGAGCCGTATCGCAAGCTGGGGCGCAACCAGCTGCGGATCGCCACCTTCGTGTCGATCGAGCCGGATGACGTGCGCCAGCTCATCCGCTCGATCGATCACGTGCTCGCGCACTCCTGAGCGCCGTTCCGCTCTGCAACGAGTGAGGCCCCGCGTCCCGATCGGGACGCGGGGCCTCGCTCGTGCGGACCGCCTACTCCTCCTCGGAGTCCCCCGCTTCGTCGCCCTGACGACCCTCGTCGTCCTCGGATTCCTCGTCGTCTTCGGAGTCCTCGTCGTCGGCGGACTCGTCGAGCTCGTCGATGTCGACGCCGTCGACGTCGCCCGCGTGCAGACGCGGCGCCACCGCCTCCTCGTCCGAGTCGTCGTCGAACTCTTCCTCGTCGTCGGACTCCTCGTCGGTGTCCTCGTCGTCGAGGGCCTCGTCGTCGTCGAGATCCGCGTCCTCGTCCTCATCGTCTCCCTGCGCCGCCGCCTGCTCTGCCAGCTCGGCCTGGTGCGCGCGGTACTCCGCGAGACGCTCGGCCCACGGCACCCAGTCCGGCGCGATCAGCGCACCGTCGCCGGGAAGCAGCTCGACCTCGAGGACGGTCGGCTCGGCGTCGTCCACGCGCGCGACGGTGACCGTCCAGTACCACCCGGGGTATCCGGCCAGGCGGTTCTCGAACGTGAGAGAGACGGACCCGTCGGCCTCCACCTGGTGGCCGGCGGGAGGGCCGACCGTGGATGCCGGCGTGATCTCGTGCAGCGCGGCGAGGGCGAGATCCCTCGCATCGAGCAGGCGCTGGTCCGCCTCAGGCGTCGAGGTCATCGGCGACCTTGCGCAGGACGGCCGCGATCTTGCGGCCGTGGGAGGAGGAGGGGTAACGGCCGCGACGCAGGTCGCCGCCGATGCCGTCGAGGAGCTTCACCAGATCCTCGACGATGATCGCCATGTCGTCCGCGGACTTCCGCTTCGCCTTGGCGAGGCTCACCGGAGCCTCGAGCACGCGCACCGACAGCGCCTGAGGACCGCGCTTGCCGTCGGCGAGACCGAACTCGACGCGGGATCCGGCCTTGATGGTGGCGCCGGCGGGGAGGGCCGTGGCGTGCAGGAAGACGTCCTGGCCGTCATCCGTGGAGATGAAGCCGAACCCCTTCTCGTCGTCGTAGAACCTGACCTTGCCGGTGGGCATGGGAGAACCTCGCTGATCGGTGGGACCGGATCGGCGGATCCGGCGTATGGGCGCGCGGACGGGACCCGTCCGCGCTCTCCAGCCTACCGGTCTCGGAGCGGGTAGGCTGAGACGGATGAGCACTTCCCCGCGCGCCGACGACGTCCCGGTCCGCGCCCTCGACCGCTTCCTCGCGTTCACCGCCCTGGGACTCGCCGCGGCCTCGATCCTGTGCTTCTTCGCGATCATCTTCGGCACCGCGTTCGGGATGTCGCAGGCCGACTTCGGCGGCGGGGTCTGGCCGGTCGTCGCCGCGATCCCGCTGTGGGGCCTGCCGATCGCGCTGCTGATGATCATCGCCCTGCTCGTGATGAACTTCGTGCGCAGAGGACGCGCGGCGCGGCGCTCCTGACGCCGCTGCCCGGCTCGACGATGAGCAGTCACGCACGCCCGCTCGCCGAAGCGCTCGCCGCCCGGTCCGACGACGAGGTGGCGGAGCTGTTCGCCCGCCGGGAGGTGCGGCCCGACGCGCCGTGGGAGGACTTCTTCGACGCCGCGGAGGCGCTGCTCGAGACCGCGTCGATCACACGGCTGCTGCCCCGCCTCTCCGCCGAGGAGGCGTACGCCCTCGTCGAGGCCGCCGCAGGGCGGGACGCAGGCGCCGCCCGCGCCGGCCTCGAGGCGGCCGGGCTGCTGCGCGCCGACGGATCGCCGTTCCCGTCCGTCTCGGCCGCCCTCGGGGAGCGAGCGGCGCCGCGCGTCCCCGCCGCGGGCGACGCCCCCGCGGAAGCGGACGCACCGGCCTCGGCTGGCGCCGCGGAGCGCGCGTTCACGACGACGGCGGTCCTCGCCGACCTCCTGGTGCTGGCGCAGGAGTCGCCGTTCGGTCTTCTCGCCGGCGGACAGGTCGGTGCGATCGAGAAGCGCCGTGCCGTGGATCATGGTCTGCCGGACGATTCCGCGCTGCTGGACGACCTCTTCGCCCTCGGCACCGCCGCGGGCCTGCTGCGTCCCGTGGATCGACAGCTGCGCATGACGACGCGCGGCGAGCAGTGGCTCGCCCTGACCGGTCCGGAGAGATGGGCGGCCCTCGCCGAGGGCCTCCGGTCCTCGCTCCCCCGGCCGCTGCGAACGGACGACGGCGGGTGGGCGGCCTACGATCAGTGGCCCCTGGCGCACCCCTGGGACCCGTCGTGGGATCAGACCGCCACCGATCTGCTCCGCCGGGCCGCCCTCCTCGGACTCCACGTCTCCGGGGCCGAGACGCCGTGGGGCACCTCTCTGCGACGAGGGCGACCGGCCGACCGGGACGCCCTCAGCGCCCATCTCCCGGCCGAGGTGGACCGCATCTTCCTGCAGAACGATCTGACGGCCATCGCGCCCGGTCCGCTCCTTCCCGCGCTCGACCTGCGCCTTCGCACCTTCGCCGTGCGCGAGTCCGCGGCGCAGGCCTCTTCGTATCGCTTCACCGCGGATGCCGTGGCCGCGGCCCTGGCGTCGGGCGAGACCGAGGAGGGCGTCCTCGGGTTCCTCGAATCGCTCTCCCTCACCGGCGTCCCCCAACCGCTCCGGTACCTCATCTCGCAGGCGGCCCAGCGCCACGGTCTGATCCGCGTCGGCTCCCATCCGGAGTCGGGACGGACGCTCGTCACCAGCTCCGACCCCCACCTCCTGGAGGCCATCGCCGTGGACCAGGCGCTGCGTCCGCTGGGCCTGGTCGCGGAGGACGGGGCCCTTCTCACCCGCGTCGGGCGAGAAGCCGTCTTCTGGGCGCTGATCGACGAGCACTATCCTGCGAGCCTCATCGGACCGGACGGGCGGGACGAGCGCGCGTCGCGTCCCGGCACGGTGGAGCCCGCTTCGGAGGCGGAGGAGCCGCGCGCCCGCTACGCCGGGCTTCTGGCCCGCCTCCGCGCCGCCCAGGGGCCGGACGCGGACGCGGCGTGGCTCGACCGGGAGCTGGAGCACGCCGTCCGCCACCGGGAGGTGCTCGCCGTCGAGGTCGCGATGCCCGACGGCACCACCCGCGAGCTCGTCCTGGAGGTCACGGGTCTCGGCGGAGGACGCCTGCGCGGCCGGGACCGCGCCGCGGATGTGGAACGCACCCTTCCCGTGCGCAGCATCCGCTCCACCCGCGTCGTCGAGTCCGGGACCGCCTGACCCGCCGACCCCGACGCACCGCCGCCCATGCACGGGCGCCGGGTAGACTGGACGGCTATGTCCGATGGCCCCCTGATCGTCCAGAGCGACCGCACCGTCCTGCTCGAGGTCGCCCACGCCGATGCCGAGAGCGCGCGGCACGAGCTGGCGATCTTCGCCGAGCTGGAGCGCGCGCCCGAGCACATCCACACCTATCGGATCACCCGGCTCGGGCTGTGGAACGCGCGCGCCGCGGGCCACAGCGCCGACGACATGCTGGAGACGCTCGATCGCTGGTCGCGGTTCCCCGTTCCCCCCTCGGTCGCAGTCGACCTGCGCGAGACCGTGGACCGTTACGGGCGGCTGGTGATCGAGCGCGACGAGGAGGGCACGCTGATCCTGCGCTCCACCGATCCGGCCGTGCTCACGCAGGTGGCGCACAACAAGCGGATCCAGCCGCTGCTGATCGGACACCCGGCTCCCGACACGTACGTCGTCGACGCCTGGGCGCGCGGGCAGATCAAGCAGGAGCTGCTGAAGATCGGCTGGCCCGCCGAGGACCTCGCCGGGTACACCCCCGGCACGCCGCATGAGATCGCACTCGCCGAGGACGGCTGGGAGATGCGCCCGTACCAGCGCCAGGCCGTCGACGCGTACGAGAAGGACGGATCCGGCGTGATCGTGCTCCCCTGCGGCGCGGGGAAGACCATCGTCGGCGCTGGCGCGATGGCCGCGACCAAGACGACGACCCTGATCCTGGTGACCAACGCCGTGTCCGCCCGGCAGTGGCGCGACGAGCTGCTCAAGCGCACCTCCCTCACGGCGGAGGAGATCGGCGAGTACTCCGGGCAGGTCAAGGAGGTCAAGCCGGTGACCATCGCGACCTACCAGATCCTCACGGCGAAACGGAAGGGCCAGTACGCGCACCTCTCCCTCCTGGACGAGATGGACTGGGGCCTGATCGTGTACGACGAGGTGCATCTGCTCCCGGCCCCCGTGTTCAAGCTGACCGCGGACCTCCAGGCCCGCCGCCGGATCGGCCTGACGGCGACGCTCGTGCGTGAGGACGGCCGCGAGGGCGACGTGTTCAGCCTCATCGGCCCCAAGCGCTTCGACGCGCCGTGGAAGCAGATCGAGGCGCAGGGGTTCATCTCCCCCGCCGCCTGCTATGAGGTCCGCGTGGACCTCCCGCCCGGGGACCGGCTGGAGTACGCGGCGGCGACCGACGACGAGCGCTACCGGCTCGCCGCCTCGGCGCCGGCGAAGATCACGGCCGTCCGAGAGCTCATCGCCAAGCACCCCGGCGAGCGCATCCTCGTCATCGGCCAGTACCTCGACCAGCTGGACACGCTCTCCGACGCCCTCGGCGCTCCGCAGATCACCGGGGCCACCCCCGTGGACGAGCGCGAGGAGCTGTACCGCCGGTTCCGCGAGGGCGAGATCGAGCTCCTCGTCGTCTCGAAGGTCGCGAACTTCTCGATCGACCTTCCCGAGGCGTCCGTGGCGATCCAGGTCTCCGGCTCCTTCGGGTCCCGCCAGGAGGAGGCGCAGCGTCTGGGCCGCCTCCTGCGCCCCAAGCAGTCCGGGCACACGGCGAGCTTCTACACGCTCATCGCCCGTGACACGGTGGATCAGGACTACGCCCAGAACCGCCAGCGCTTCCTCGCCGAGCAGGGCTACAGTTACACGATCCTCGACGCC
The DNA here is from genome assembly GCF_037083505.1 of Microbacterium sp. CCNWLW41. Lineage (NCBI taxonomy): Bacteria > Bacillati > Actinomycetota > Actinomycetes > Micrococcales > Microbacteriaceae > Microbacterium > Microbacterium sp. CCNWLW41. Next base: position 306,707 of record NZ_JBAOJP010000003.1, on the reverse strand, counting down.
GACGAGCTCGCCGCCGCCTGACAGCGTTCCGGGCGCGAGCCCACGCGCCCGGTGCGCTGCCGCGCGCGCTCTCAGCGCGCGAGTTCAGGCGAACACGCGAGAACAGGCACGCGCAGCGCCTCTCTGCCTGATCCCGCGCGTCTGCCTGATTCCACACGCACACTCCCACGCGCCCGGTGCCGTGCCTCACGCGCGCTCTCAGCGCGCGAGCTCAGGCGAACACGCGAGAACAGGCACGCGCAGCGCCTCTCTGCCTGATCCCGCGCGTCTGCCTGATTCCACGCGCGGCCGCCGGGAGGGAAGGGACTCAGGCGTCGCTCGCGCCGGGGCTGCGCCCGCAGCGCCAGCACGGGCTGACGCGGTCATCGAGCAGGGCCCCGCACTCGGGGCAGACCTGGGCCAGCCAGCAGGCCGCGTCGCCACCGTGGTCCGCCGCGTCCTCCTCGAATCCCGTGCCCCGATCCGCGTCCATGCCGCCACGGTACTCCGCGCACGACGCGAACGGGCACCGCGTCCGACGGCCCACGGCACGGGGCCTCCGACGGCACACGGCATGGGGTGTCCGACACCGCCGGGAACACGTCTCCCAGCGAATCCAGGACATGCATGGCCGCGATCACCATAATGGGGGCATGACTGAAGCGCGCATCCTGGTCGTCGACGACGAGCCGAACATCCGCGACCTGCTGTCCACGGGCCTGAGCTTCGCCGGGTTCTCCGTGAAGACGGTCGCCAACGGCGCCGCCACCATCTCCGCCGTCCTGGAGGAGGAGCCGGATCTGATCATCCTGGACGTCATGCTTCCGGACATGAACGGGTTCAGCGTCACCAAGCGTCTGCGCGGCGCGGGGTTCACCGCCCCGATCCTCTTCCTCACCGCCAAGGACGAGACCGAGGACAAGATCGAGGGGCTCAACGCCGGCGGGGACGACTACGTCACCAAGCCGTTCAGCCTGGACGAGATCGTCGCTCGCGCACAGGCGATCCTCCGCCGCACGATGCAGGCGGACGAGGAGTCGATGATCCGCGCCGGCGAGCTCTCGATGGACCAGGACACGCACGACGTCATGGTCGGATCGACGTCGATCGAGCTCAGCCCCACCGAGTTCAAGCTGCTGCGCTATCTCATGCTCAACCCGAACCGTGTGCTGTCCAAGGCGCAGATCCTCGACCACGTCTGGGAATACGACTTCAACGGCGATGCGGGGATCGTGGAGAGCTACATCTCCTATCTCCGGCGCAAGATCGATCCGCACACCACGGAGCCGGTGATCCAGACCAAGCGCGGTTTCGGCTACATGCTGAAGGTCGGCAAGTCGGCCTGAGATGTCCCACAAGACCGACGCGGTCACCCGATGGTGGCGGCGCATCAGCCTGCGCGCCAAGGTCACCGGGGTCACCGTGGCGGTCCTCGCCCTGGGACTCATCGTCACCGGGATCGGCACGATGCCGATCCTGCGCTCGTCCCTGATCGGGAACGTCGAGTCGCAGCTGCCCGCGCTGGTGTCCACCGACGTCGCCAGCCGGTACTTCACGATCGCCGCGGACGGCGAGGGCGGGCTGGTCGCGACGGCCAAGCCGGATGCGCTGCGGCTGTCCAGCTACTTCGTGGCCATCTATGACGCCGCGGGGAACCTCAAGGGCATCGCGGGCGGCTCCCCCGGTGACGTCCCGCCGGATTTCGACCCGAACTACACCGTCGCCGAGGCCCATGCCGACGCCGACGCGGTCCTCGTGCTGCACGGCGCACAGGGCACAGAGTTCCGGGCCAGCGCCGCGGTGCGTCCGATCCCCGGGGCGAGCGCGACCTACACACAGGTCGTCGCGCTGTCGCTGCACGAGACCGACGAGATCATCACCACCTATCTCGGGGTGTTCACCACGATCGCGCTGCTGACGATCCTCGTCGCCGCGCTGACGACCCGCGGCCTCGTCACCCTCACCTTCCGCCGGCTGGGTCAGGTCGAGTCGACCGCCATGGCGATCGCGGCGGGCGACTTCAGTCAGCGCATGACGGATCTCGAGCCCACGACCGAGGTGGGCCGGCTCAACACCGCGATCAACACGATGCTCGATCGGCTGGACGCCTCCATCGCCCAGCGCGACCGCACGGTGAGCCACATGCGTCGCTTCATCGGCGATGCCAGCCACGAGCTGCGCACCCCGCTGGTGAGCGTGCGCGGCTATGCCGAGCTGTACCGCATGGGCGCGATCTCGGGCGAGGAGGACACCGCCCGCGCCATGGAGCGGATCGAGAAGGAGGCGCTGCGGATGGGCGTGCTCGTCGAGGACCTGCTGGCCCTCGCGCGCCTCGACGAGCAGCGCGAGCTGACGATCGAACCGCTGGATCTGCGGCCCCTCGCCCAGGACGCGGCCCTGGACCTGCGCGCCGCGGCGCCGCGGCGGCCGGTGACGGTCGTCGACACGACCGCGGAGACCACGACCCCGACTCCGACGAGCACCCCGAACCACCGCCCGCATCTCCCGCACCGACCGCGGACCGAGGAGACGCCGACGACCCGTCCGGTCGGCACCCGGGGCCGCGTGCCGATCTCGCTCTCGCGCCTGCGCCGGAAGGCCCGCGAGACGCCGCCGATGCCGCAGATCGACTTCTCCGAGGCGGTCGTGGCGCCGGTGTCCACTCCGCCGATCGTGCTCGGCGAGGAGAACAAGGTCCGCCAGGTGATCGCGAACCTCCTCGGCAACGCTCGGCGCTTCTCCGCTGACGACGCCCCGATCGAGATCGTGGTGGGCGCCGATCGCCACAAGGGCGTCGGCTGGTTCTCGATCGTCGACCACGGCGAGGGCGTCCCCGAACCGATCCGCGAGCAGATCTTCCAGCGCTTCTGGCGGGCCGACAGCTCCCGCGCCCGGGAGACGGGCGGATCCGGGCTCGGTCTGGCCATCGTGGCCTCGATCGTCCAAGCGCTGCAGGGCTCCGTGAACGTCACCGAGACCGACGGGGGCGGGGCGACCTTCACCGTGGAGCTCCCGCTCGCCCCGTCCCGCGCGACGCCCGAGCACCTCCTGCAGGACACCCAGCCCATCGAGCCCCTCGACCTCTGACCCGATCCCGCGGCTCCTCCTGCACCGCCCGGGCCGCCTCTGTCTCCTCCACGGATCGTGGGAGACGCGGTCGGAGCCGGAGCCGCGGTCCGTAGCGTCGAAGCGTCCGCAGACGCCTCTTCGAAGGGAAACGCCCATGTCCGTCATCACCGTCAACACCGACGACGTCTTCTCGGTCACCAACTCCATGCGCGCCGCCGTGGAGCGGCTCCAGCAGGAGACGGTCACGCTGCGAGGACACTTCACGATGCTGCAGAACACCTGGACCGGTGGGGCCTCCGCGGCGTTCCAGTCCGCGAACGAGCAGTGGCAGGCCGCGCAGAGCCAGGTGGAGCAGGCGCTGGCCGCGATCACCCAGGCCCTGGATCAGGCGGGGCAGCAGTACGTGCAGGCCGAGCAGTACTCGGCGGCGCTGTTCCGCTGATCCGGCACCGCTCACCCCGAAACGAAGAGGACCCCCGGCGAGACGCCGGGGGTCCTCTTCGTCAGAGCGGGATCAGAAGTCCATGCCGCCCGTCGGGTCGGCCGGAGCAGCCGCAGCCTTCTCCGGCTTGTCCGCCACGACGGCCTCCGTCGTGAGGAACAGACCCGCGATCGACGCGGCGTTCTGCAGCGCCGAACGGGTCACCTTGGCCGGGTCGATGATGCCCTGGCCGAACATGTCACCGTACTCGCCGGTGGCCGCGTTCAGTCCCTGGCCCGCGGGGAGCTCCGAGACCTTCGCCGCGACGACACCCGGCTCGAGGCCGGCGTTGAGGGCGATCTGCTTCAGTGGGGCCTCGATCGCGACGCGCACGATGTTCGCACCGGTCGCCTCGTCGCCCGAGAGCTCGAGGGCGGCCAGCGCCTTGGTGCCGGACTGGATGAGGGCCACGCCACCACCGGGGACGATGCCCTCCTCGACGGCCGCCTTGGCGTTGCGCACGGCGTCCTCGATGCGGTGCTTGCGCTCCTTGAGCTCGACCTCGGTCGCCGCACCCGCCTTGATGACGGCCACGCCGCCGGCGAGCTTGGCGAGGCGCTCCTGCAGCTTCTCGCGGTCGTAGTCGCTGTCGGTGTTCTCGATCTCACGACGGATCTGGGTCACGCGACCGGCGATCTGGTCGGCGTCGCCGGCCCCCTCGACGATCGTGGTCTCGTCCTTGGTGACGATGACCTTGCGCGCGCGGCCGAGCAGGTCGAGCGTGGTGTTCTCGAGCTTGAGACCGACCTCCTCGGTGATGACCGTGCCGCCCGTGAGGATCGCGATGTCCTGCAGCTGGGCCTTGCGGCGGTCGCCGAAGCCGGGGGCCTTGACGGCGACCGACTTGAAGATGCCGCGGATCTTGTTCAGCACCAGGGTCGCGAGCGCCTCGCCCTCGACGTCCTCGGCGATGATGACGAGCTCCTTGCCGTCCTGGATCACCTTGTCGACGACCGGAAGAAGGTCCTTGATGTTGGAGATCTTCTGGTTCGCGATGAGGATGTACGGGTCCTCGAAGACGGCCTCCTGGCGGTCCGGGTCCGTGACGAAGTAGGGGTTCAGGTAACCCTTGTCGAAGCGCATGCCCTCGGTGAGCTCGAGCTCGGTGCCGAAGGTCTGTGACTCCTCGACGGTGACGACGCCCTCCTTGCCCACCTTGTCGATGGCCTCGGCGATGAGCGCGCCGATCTCCGTGTCGGCCGCCGAGATGGAGGCGGTCGCGGCGATCTGCTCCTTGGACTCGATCTCCTTGGCGTTCTCGAGCAGCTCGGCGGTGATCGCGGCGACGGCCTTCTCGATGCCCTTCTTCAGGCTGATCGGGTCGGCGCCGGCGGCGACGTTGCGCAGGCCCTCGCGGACGAGCGCCTGGGCGAGGACGGTCGCGGTGGTGGTTCCGTCACCCGCGACGTCGTCGGTCTTCTTGGCGACCTCCTTGACGAGCTCCGCACCGATCTTCTCGTACGGGTCGTCGAGCTCGATCTCCTTGGCGATCGACACGCCGTCGTTCGTGATCGTGGGGGCGCCCCACTTCTTCTCGAGCACGACGTTGCGGCCGCGCGGGCCGAGCGTCACCTTGACCGCGTCGGCCAGGATGTTCAGGCCGCGCTCGAGGCCACGGCGGGCCTCCTCATCGAAAGCGATGATCTTTGCCATGAGTAGTGTCGTCCCTCCTGGACGTAGGCGTTGGGTTTAGCACTCAGCGAGAGCGAGTGCTAATGCCATTCTGGCACTCGCCCCCATCGAGTGCAAGCCGCCCCCGGCGCTACTCCGCCGTCGCGTCTGCGCTGGCGTCCGCCTCGGCCTCGGCGGTCGTATCCGCCGTGCTGTCCGCGGTCCCCTCCGCCGTGGTGTCGGCGGAAGCGTCCTCGGCCGGCGGCTGCTCCTCGGCCGGCGGCTGCTCCTCGGAGGGCGCGTCCGCCGGCACCCGGTCGAGACCGATCACCACCGTCAGCTGCTTCTGGCCCTCGACCACGTCGTCGGCGTACACGTCGCTCTGCAGGACCTGCGCCCCGCCGATCAGACCGGCCAGCGCCTCGGCCGCGGCCTGGTCCTCCGGGTTCTGGAAGTACACGGTCGTCTGCGGGAAGTCGGTGGCGTCCGCGTTGCTGGCGATCACCGCCGTCTCCGGGTAGCCGGCGCTCACGATCGAATCGCGCACCGTGGCGGCCAGGTTGTCCACGGTGGTCGCGTTGAGCACGAGCACCGCATAGGAGGTGTCGAGCGTCGGCGCCGAGGTCTCGGGGCTGGACGGCGCGACGCTCACGGTCGGCTCGGGACCGAAGGAGATCTTGCCCATGACGACCATGGCGCCGAACACACCGGCGACGATCAGGACCAACGCCGCGACGATCGACCACAGCAGCACGACCCAGCCGTTCATGCCCGGGTTCTCGGCCCGGTGCGCACCGACGCGGCCGTGCGTGCGGGGGACGTCGTCGAAGCGGTCGCGATCGGGTGTGGGCACCCCTCGATGTTAGCGGTACGCCTGTGCGCCCCCTGAGCGTGCCGCCGCCCGCTCCGGGGGATACGCCGTCAGCGCGCGACGCCGGACAGGCGGGAGGCGCGCCGCTGCTCGGCCTCGTCCCGCATCCGCCGGAGACGCCGCACGAGCAGGGGATCGTGCTCAAGCGCCGGCGCCGTGTCGATCAGCCGGTCCAGGAGCAGGTAGTACCGAGCGGGCGGCAGATCCAGCTCGACGCGGATCGCCTCCTCCTTGGCCCCGCTGTGCCGCGGCCAGCGCGCCTCGAAGGCGAGGAGGCCGCGATCGCGGTCGGACAGCTGCTCGGTCATCCCGCTCAGCGTACGTCCGCGTGACCGGCGACCCCGGCAGGCGCTCCGCGATCCCTGCATCCGGCACGGCACCGCGACCCCGGGGGCGGCGGAAGAGACGAGAATGGAGGGGCAACCGCACTCCGGGAGGAACCTCATGGACTATCGCGTGAACAAGACCGACGACGAGTGGCGCTCGGAGCTCGGCGCCGATCGGTACGCCGTGCTCCGCGAGGCGGCGACCGAACGTCCGTGGACGGGCGAGCTGCTCGACGAGCATCGGGCCGGCCTCTACACCTGCGGGGCCTGCGGCGCGGAACTGTTCCGCAGCGGCACCAAGTTCGACTCGGGCTGCGGCTGGCCGAGCTTCTACGAGTCGATCCGCCCCGAGGCGGTCGACCTGATCGAGGACACCAGCCTCGGCATGGTGCGCACGGAGGTGCGGTGCGCCGCGTGCGGCTCGCACCTGGGACACGTCTTCCCCGACGGCTTCGGCACCCCCACGGGAGACCGCTACTGCATGAACTCGGTCGCCCTGTCGTTCCAGCCCGAGTCGGACGCCGGCGAGACCGCACCGTGAGCGCGCGCGACGCCGCGCTCGCCCGACAGTCCTGGTCGAAGGTCACCGATGACGCGCCCTCGCCGGCGGCGCTCGCGGAGCTCGTCGCCGCCGCGGGCCGCGTCGCCGACCACTCCTCGCTGCGCCCGTGGCGGCTGATCGTCCTGCGCGGCGACGACCGGCACGCGCTGGGCGCGGCGATCGCCCGCGCGCAGGGCGCGGACGAGCCCTCGACGAAGCCGCTGCGGGCTCCGCTCCTCATCGCCGTGGTGGCGAGCTATCGCGCCAGCGAGAAGGTCCCTCGGTGGGAGCAGGAGGCCGTCGCCTCCGGCGTCGCCCATCTGCTGAGCCTCCTCCTGGACGAGGCCGGCTGGGGCGTGATCTGGCGGACCGGCGGGTACACGCGCTCGCCGGACGTCGCCGCCGTCCACGGGCTGGGCCCGGACGAGGCGCTGCTCGGCTGGCTCTACGTCGGCGGCAAGCCGGAGCGTTCTGCCGGAAGGCGCAAGACGCTCGACCCCGCCCTCGTGCTGTCAGACCTCCCGGGTCCTTCCGCGACGGGCGAGGACGTCGCCTCGGAACACCCCGGGTCGCCGCAGCGCCCTTCCTCGAAGAAGGCGAAGAAAGAACCGAAGAAGGCGGAGAAGAAGGATCCGACAGCGCGCCGGGCCGCGCGGATCCGCAAGGCGGAGAAGAAGGTCGCGAAGCTGCGCAAGGCGGAGCGGCGTCTGGAGCGCCTGCGCCGCGAGGCTGCCGCCGGCGCTGACGCGCACTAGCGGGAAGCCCCGCCGGACCGGCGCCGGCGCCACGGCACCGCCACGACCACGGAGCACGCGGCGACGACGATCATGAGGACGGTCTGCCAGGCGGCGGGTCCGGCAGCGGGGGGCCACAGGAAGTCGATCGCGATCGAGGTCGCGAGCTGGCCGAGGACCGCACCGAGTCCCATGAGCAGGACGCCCGTCCGGGCGACGACGACGACCCCCAGCAGGATGTAGGCGAAGCCGAGCAGCCCGCCGAGGTACAGCCAGGGCTCGGCCGGCAGGGCGTTCGGCGGCCCGCCCGCCAGGATACTGAGCCCGGCGGCCGCGGCGAGGACGAGGGTCCCGCCGAGGAAGCTCGTCAGCGTCGCCGTGATCGGCGAGGAGACCCGCTGGCCGAGACGCCCGTTGGCCGCCGCCTGGAACGCGATGCCCACGCCCGTGGCGAAGGGCAGCACGAGCATCCACAGCGGCGCCCGCGACAGGACGTCGCCGCCCAGGGAGATTCCCACCGCGACGAGGGCGAGCAGCCCGCCGAGCACGCGTCCCGGCGTGACCGCGACCACCCCGGCGGGGCCGATGCCGATCCGGTCGAGGACCAGGCCGTGCAGAGTCTGCCCGGCGACCACCCCGACGGTGAACAGGGCGACGCCGAGGACGCCCGCCACCAGGCCCTGGGTCGACACGGTCAGCGCCCCGCAGACGCCGCCGAGGAGCATCCACGGCGGGATCGTCCTGCCCCGGACGCCGCGCCACAGCCGCGCGACGCCTGCGCGGCCGGACGGCAGGAGCGGGACGACGAGCAGGAGCACGATCAGACCGACGGAGAAGGACACGAAGCCGGCGACGATCCCGTCGCCGAGCCGGACGCCCAGGACGCCGTTCACCCTCGCCTGAACCGCGGTCATCGCGCCGATCGCGACGGCGCCGCCGACGGCGAGCGCGGTTCCCGCGCGACCCGTCCGTTCCCTCACCCGACGACCCTACCGGAGGCCCGGGCACCGCCCCGCGTCGGTGTCGGCGGGCGGCAGTACGCTGTCCGCATGTGCGCGAGCTATGGCCTCGATCCCCGTTTCAGCGACGCCCAGCTGTTGGAGGAGGCGGACGACGAACTGCTGGAGGGGATCCGCGCGTGGGCGGCGCAGAACGCCGGAGAGACGCTGCGACCCACGGGCAAGAACATGCGCAACCTCAATCCCCTGGTGGTGCAGCGCGACGACGCGCCGGCGCTGGAGCTCGCCTGGTGGGGCTTCCTCATCGACGGTGCCCCGTCCCGGTTCCCGTCGATCAACACCCGGTCCGAGCGGCTGCAGGAGCGTCCGGGCGGCCTGCGCACCCGGGCGATCGTGCCCGCCACGCGGTGGTTCGAGATGCAGAAGCCGAACCGGGTGTGGCACGAGTTCCGCCTCGGCGAGCCGACGCTGTTCGGCATGGCCGCCGTCGCCCAGCGGGGCCGGATCGGCGACGACTGGTTCACCTGCTACTCGATCGTCATGCAGCCCGCGCCGGAACGACTGTCCGGCATCCACGACCGGATGCCGGTCCTCGTGCCACCGTCGTTCGCGAGCGAATGGCTGACCGCGCCGGCGACCCGCGAGGTCATGGACGAGGCGCTTCTCGCCTCGTCCGAGGCGACCCGGTGGATCGAGGCCGCGTCCCTGTCCAGCGCCCCCTGACGCCGCGTGGCCGGGCCTCAGCCGTGACGCTCGCGGTAGCGGCGACGCGCGGCGGGATGCAGCGGCACGGAGGCGGTGTCGATGAGGTTGGACGGCGTCAGGAACTGCACACCCACGGACGGATCGGGGACCAGTCTCGATGCGTCGTCGATCAGGCGGTCGACGAGAGCGGCCGCGAGGTGGTCCTGTTCGTCCTCGCGCACGAGCAGGAGGTTCGGCACGCCGATCGACGGCAGGCTCTCCCGCAGCCCGTAGACGCCGGCGGGGATGGCCGTCGGGTGGTAGACCCGGGGATAGCGCTCACGAAGCAGATCGAGCGCCGCCGTCAGGTCGATGGGCGCGATCGGCGCCCCCTCCCCCAGCGCCGACAGGGCGGGCAACGGGACGCCGCCCGACCAGAACAGGGCGCCGATGGATCCCTCACCGAGTGCCTGCACCGCATCGCTCAGGCGCATCTCGCGGGGCTCGACCCCGCCATCGCCGAGGAGGTCGAGCGCGTCGAGGACGCGCCGGGCGCTGAGCGCCGTGCCCGAACCCGCGGCGCCGATGGAGACCGCGTGGCCGCGCAGCTCGGTCAGTCCGGTGCGCCCCTCGGGGACGATGCACTGCAGGTAGTTCTGGTAGACGCGACCGATGGCGGCGAGACCCGCGGGAGGATCCGGGACGGCGTCCGCGAGCGAGATCGCCAGACGCACCGCGCCCGTTCGGAGCAGCTCCAGGTTCTGCACGCTCCCCTCGGTCTCGCGCACCCGCATTCGCGCCGCGATTCCCGCCCGCTCCACCGAGGACGCGAGCAGCTGTCCGAACCGGATGTAGGTTCCGCCCGGCTCGCCGCAGGCCATCTCCAGCGACCGGATGGCCGGCGATGCGCATCCGGAGAGCGCCGAGAGCAGCCCGGTGCCGAGCACGGCACCGGCGAGGCCGAGGACGCCCCGCCGCGTCCACCCCGCCGTGGGTTCCTTCGCGGTCATTCGTCGACCCCGAACGTCACGACCACTCGGAGACCGCCGGCATCGGACCGCAGCAGAGTGAGGCGACCGTCGTTGGCGCGAACGAGCTGATCGACGATCGCGAGCCCGAGGCCCGTGCCGTGGCCGCCGCGATGCCGCGGCGAGCGCCAGAACCGGGTGCCCGCCCGCGCGAACTCCTCGTCGCTGAGACCGGGGCCGTCGTCCTCGACGCTCACCTCCGCCTCATCTCCGCGCCGGCGCAGCGCCACCCGGATGGTCGCCGATTCCCCGGCGTACTTGTGCGCGTTGTCGAGCAGCGCGGCGACGATCTCCTCCAGGTCCGAGCGCGCGCACCGGACCCGCAGGGTCTCCCCCGGGCTGACGACGACCCGCTGCGGCCATGAGTCCAGCAGAGGTCGCAACGGCTGGACGAGCGCGTCCGCGCCGGCCAGCACATGCGACCGGCGCGGCGCACCGTGGTCCTCCTGGGCGCCCGACACGCGCACGGTCGCCCGGTGCTCGGCCGTGGCGAGGTCGAGCATCCGCGACACCGTGCCTTCGAGCCGATCCAGGTCGTCCGAGACCGCCTGCAGTTCGTCGGAACGCTCCGGCGCGTCCAACGTGAGCCCGTCGACCCGGAGCCGGATCGCCGCGAGGGGATTGCGCAGCTGGTGCGACGCGTCCGCCACGAACTCCCGCTGCTGCGTGATCGTACGCTCGACGCCGGCCGCCATCCGCGAGAACGAGCTCGCCAGCCGCCGCAGCTCGACAGGTCCCGTGATCTGGTCCGGCGCGATCCGCTGGGTCGGGTACCCCTGCGCCGCGTCGTCCAGCACTCGTACCGGACGGAGCACCCAGTGCGTCCACCGCAGAGCGGCCATGCCGAGGACCACGAGCAGGGCGGCGCCGACCAGGCCGATCACCGACCACGACCACCTCACGTCGTGCCGGGCCGCCGTCTGGTCGACGGCGAGGATGACGGCGCCGGTCGTGGTCTCGCCGGAGGTCAGGATCGGCTCGGCGATGAGCGCCGTGTCCTCGCTGAACGGCGTGAGCGTCTCGACCGTCATCTGCGGGAGGTTGCGCGCGGCTGTCGCCGCAAGGCGTCGGAACGCGGCAGAGCCCGTGTCCAGCCCGGCGGTCGAGGCGACGACGCGGCCCGTGGCGTCGACCACGGCGGCCTGTTCGCCGTAGACCTCCCGGTACACGTCGAGGTACTGCTCCGCCGCCGCCATGTCGTCCGCGTCGAGCGCGAGCTCGGCCAGCTGCACGATGTGGTCCATGGACGCGGAGCGCGTCAGCACGAGCTCCTGCGTGCGGTTGGCAGCGAGCGCGGCGCCGATGGGGAGGATCACCCCGATCACCGCCAGCGTCGCCGCGAGCATCAGCGGCAGCAGGACCTGCAGTTTCACGGCGACGGCGCCTCGAGCCGATAGCCGTATCCGCGGATGGTGCGGATCAGATCGCCGCGCGGCAGCTTCTGGCGCAGCTGCGTCAGGTGCACGTCGAACGAGCGGCTCCGGGCGGCATAGGCGTCGCCCCACACCTCGTCCAGGATCTGCTCCCTGCTCACGGCCGCGCCGACCCGGCGCGCGAGCACGCCGAGCAGCGCGAACTCCGTGGCCGTCAGAGCGATCTCGGCGTCCGGCCCGAAAGCCCGTCGTGCCGCGAGGTCCACGCGCAGGTCGCCGACGACGATCTCGTCCTGGTGCGCGGCATCGGCTCGACGGCGTGCCACCGCCTCGACCCGGGCGAGGAACTCCTGCACGCGCACCGGTTTGACGAGATGGTCGTCGGCGCCGAGGCGCAGCGAGCGCACCGTGGAGCGCTCATCCCCCCGCGCGGTCACGACGATGACCGGCAGATCGCTGACCAGCCGCAGTCGCCGGAGCACGTCGAAGCCGTCGGTGTCCTCCAGCCCGAGATCGAGCAGCAGCAGATCGACGTCCCGGTGCCGCAGGAGCACGTCGCTGCCGCGCGACACGGCATCGGCCTCGTGCCCGGCGCGGCGCAGGGCGCCCGCCAGCGCCTCGGCGACCGAGCGGTCGTCCTCCGCGATGAGAACGTGCATCCCTGCATGATAGGCGCGGCCCCGGCGGTCCGGACCGGCCGACGACGACCCGAACGTTAAGGAGACGTTAGGTCTCGCGCCGTTCCTCCCTGCCGGCGCTCCCCGCGTCCTACCGTGACGGCATGTCCGACGAAGAAGTCGAGCGACGCGGAGACGGGGCATCGCGCACCACCGGGCCCCGCGACGACGTCGCCACCCTGACCACCACCGACGTGATCACGATCTCCGCCGACCCGGACGACATCATCGCCGAGGTCGACGAGGAACTGCCCTCCCGGACACTCCCGCGCGTGCTGGACCGGATCGTGACGGCCTACTGCGCGATCGTCAGTCTCGTGGTGCTCTACCACGTCTTCTTCCCGATGCGGCAGGGCACCCAGTACTCGCTCATCGTCTTCCTGTCGATGACGCTGCCGCTCGCCTTCGTCCTGTACCGCGGTCGCCTGCGGCGCCGGGGACGCACGCGCGCCGCGGAGTCTCCGTGGCCGACCTGGTGGGACTGGACGCTGACGATCGCGACTGTCGTCGTCGCGACCTACCCCATCGTGCCCATCGTGATCGGCGACGGCGGCGGAGGCTTCAACGCCTTCCTCGACCGGCAGGGATCGCTCGTGCTGGTCGACGTGGTCGCCGGCGCCGCGCTCACCGTCCTCATCCTGGAGGCGGCGCGACGCACGACCGGATGGGTGCTGCCGATCTTCTGCGTGGTCTTCTTCCTGTACGCGTACTACGGCGGCTTCCTCCCCATGGACTGGCCGATCTCGCACGTCGGGGTGGACTTCGACCAGATCATCAACGGCTTCTACAACGACCAGTCCGGGTTCTTCGGCACGCCGCTGAACGTCGCGGCGACCTACATCGTGCTGTTCATCATCTACGGCGCCGTGCTGTCGGCGACGGGCGCGGGCCGCTTCTTCATCGACTTCTCGTTCTCGCTGTTCCGCACCTCGCCGTCGGCGCCCGGCCGCACCGTCGTCACCAGCGGGTTCCTGCTCGGCACCGTGTCGGGCTCGGGCACCGCCACGGCCGTCACCCTCGGATCCCTCGCGTGGCCCATCCTCAAGCGCGCCGGTTACCCCAAGGAGAACGCGGGCGGGATGCTCGCCGCCGCGGGCATCGGGGCGATCCTCTCCCCGCCGACCCTGGGCGCGGCGGCGTTCATCATCGCCGAGTACCTGCAGGTGTCCTACTTCGACGTGATGGTGTGGGCGCTGGTGCCCACGATCCTCTACTACGCCGGGATCTTCCTGGCCGTCGAGATCGACGCCCGCCGGTTCGGCACCAAGGCGGTCGACATCCCGCGCCGACACGTCGGGAAGCTCGTGGCGCGCTTCGGATATCACTTCCTGTCGCTGGCCGTCATCGTCGTGTTCCTCGGCATGGGCCTGCCGCCGTTCCGGTCGATCGTGTACGCGACAGCCGTGGCGGTGGCGTTCGGGCTGATCGAGCGCGTCGTCTCGCGCCGGGACCCGCTCGACGAGACGGCCGAGCGCACGACCCTCCCCCGTGCGCTCGGCGACTACGTCCTGTCCCTCTACGGGGCGCTGGGAAGCGGCATCCGCAGCTCCATCCCCGTGGTGGCCGTCTGCGCGGCCGCCGGGATCATCACGAGCGTCATCGTCAAGACCGGCCTCGGCCTCACGTTCGCGCGCATGCTCGTGTCCGTCGGCGAGTCCTTGGGGTCGGATCCCCGCTCGGTCCTCGCCATCACCGTGCTGCTCGCCGCCTTCGCGATCATCCTGCTGGGCCTGGCTGTGCCCGTCACCGCGTCGTTCATCATCTCGTGGGTGGTGATCGGCCCCGCCCTGCTCGCGCTCGGCGTCGAGCCGCCGGAGGTCGCGATGTTCATCTTCTACTACTCGGTCCTGTCCGAGGTGTCTCCGCCGACGGCGCTCGCGGCTGTGGCCTCCGCCGCGATCACCGGCGGGGACACGATGCGCACGATGTGGCAGGCCACCAAGTACGCGCTGCCCGCGTTCCTCGTGCCGATCGCGTTCGTCCTCACTCCGGCCGGCGGGGCGCTGCTGTTGCGGGAAGGGCCCGGCATGGCGCTCTGGGTCGGCGCGGTCGAGCTCGTCGCGGTCGCGGCTCTCGCCGGCGCGACCGGCGGATGGATCCTGCGCCGGGCGCGCCTGCCCGAACGGATCCTGCTGGCGGTCGGCGCGGTGCTCTGCCTGTACCTCGAGACCGCGTCGCTGATCGCAGGTCTCGCCCTCATCACGCTCGCCGTCGTCCTCCATCTCGTCCTCACCCGGCGCGGGTCGGCACCGGCCGTCCCCACCCCCGCATGACCATCGAAAGGAACGCTCCATGTCGACCATCACCACCCGTCTCCTCGGGTCCGCCGCCGCTCTCGTGGTCGCCGGGCTCGCCCTCACCGCCTGCGGCGGCGCCCAGAACCGCCCGAGCGGCGGTGCGGACGAGAGTCCCGAGACCTCGGCGTCGGGGACCTGCGAGGCGCCCGCGCAGCAGCTCGCCATCGCCACCGGCAACTCCACCGGCGTCTACTACGTCCTCGGCGGCGCGATCGCGGATGTCCTGTCGTCCGAGACACCGCTGCGGGCGACGGCGGCCGAGACCGGCGCCTCCGTACAGAACATCGAGCAGGTCGTCGCCGGCCAGTATGCGATGGCCTTCTCCCTCGCCGACACGGCCGCCGACGCGGTCGCCGGCACCGGGGCGTTCACCGAGCCGCAGCCGATCCAGACGCTGGGCCGAACGCACTCGAACTACACCCAGGTCGTCGTCCGGGCCGACAGCGGCATCGAATCGCTCGAGGACATGGCGGGAAAGACCGTGTCCACGGGCTCGCCGAAGTCGGGCACCGAGGTGATCGCGCTGCGCCTGCTGGAGTCGGCGGGCCTCACGCCCGACACCGACGTGACGACGCAGCGTCTCGACCTCGCGACGAGCGTCGACGGACTCCGGGACGGGACGATCGATGCGCTCTTCTGGTCCGGCGGGCTGCCGACGCCCAACCTGACGGACCTGTTCACCACGAACGGGGACGCCGTGCGGTTCCTCGACATCACCCCGGCGCTTCCGGCGATGCAGAAGATCAACCCCGTCTACCAGGAGGGCGAGATCCCGGCGGACACCTACCGCACCGATGCGGCGATCCCGACGATCGTCGTGCCCAACGTCCTCGTCGTCCGCGACGACATGGACGACGCGCTCGCGTGCGGCATCACCGCGGCGATCTGGACCCACGCGGACGAGATCGCCCAGGTGCACCCGGCCGGGGAGGAGCTCGATCCGGCATGGGCCGTGGAGTCCGACCCGATCCCCCTCGCCCCTGGCGCGAAGCAGGCCTTCGACGAACTGGGCTGACACGACGGAGGAGGGCCACGATCCAGGATCGTGGCCCTCCTCCGTCGTCGGAGCCGACTGCGGGATTCGAACCCGCGACCGCCTGTTTACAAGACAGGTGCTCTACCAGCTGAGCTAAGTCGGCATCGGCCCTCGAGCGGCCTCCGAACCAGCTTATCGGCCGGGGCCCGCCCGGCGTGCGCGGGCCGTTCTCAGGAGCTCGGCGTCGGCGTGGGCTCCGGAGCGTCCGTCGGCTCGGGAGCGCCGTAGTACGCGTCACTGGCGACGGAGAGGACGAACTGCGAGAACTCGGCGGGATCGTCCAGAGCGCCGGTGTACGCCTGGCCGTTCACGAGCACCGTGAACGCGTCGGTCAGAACGAGGTCCTTCGAGCCGGGAAGCGGCCCCTCGAGGGCCCGGGTGGTGGCGTCCTTGGCCCAGCCGACGTAGTCCTTGCCCTCGATGCAGGAGCGCACCTGCTTGAGGTCGTCGACGCCGACCGAGTCGGCGATGTCGGCGAGGTCCGCATCCGTCTTGCCGTCCGTGTCCGGCGCCGGCTGGTCCGCCAGCAGCTCGTGGCTGTACGAGTAGAACTGGTCAGGGGCGTGGGTGGCCACGCAGGCGGCCGCGGCGGCGGCGCGCAGCGAGTACTTCGTGCCGTTCGAGTTCGCCGTGAGCAGCGCGACCGGGTGGTACGAGACCGTCGCGGCGCCCTGCTCGATCCAGCCGTTGAGCTGCTTGGCGTTCGCCTTCTCGAACTCTCCCGCGGCCGAGGCCAAGTAGTCGACGTAGATGTGGATGTCCACCGCCCCGGCGGCGGCCGTGCTCGTCGGCTCGGGCGCCGGAGTCGCGGTCTCCCCGGCCGTCGGCGCGGCCTCGCTCGGAGTGGGCGTCGGCGTCGCGTCCGTGGAGGTCGCCGTCACGGCCGCGTCGCGGACGACGACGCCGTCCTCCGACATGTTCGAGGGGCGCAGCTCGGGCTTGGACACCGCGGAGCCCACCGCCCAGGCCACGGCCGTCCCCGCCGCTCCGACGGCGACCACCGCGACGAGCCCGATGATCACCCGTCGCATGATCCGTGCGCGGGACTGCTTGGCGTGCACCTGCTGTGCCTTCTCCCGAACCGCGTCACGCGAGTGGCGGGTGGGGACGTTCGGCGTTTCGTCGCTCGACATCGTTCCTCTTGAGACTCGGCGGGGATCCGCTCCCCTCGGCTGCATTCGCAGCACCGTCGTCGATGCTAGCCAGGCAGGCTGGGAAAAACCCAGACGGCGCCGGAACGGGACCTGGACGCGTCGGCGACGACGATGGACCGGCGGCCCCGCCGCGTGCCATACTGAGCCTGGCCCGATGACGGGCCACGGCGGCTCACCCCCGCCGCTTCCATCACGAAGGATCGTCCGGCACGTACCTGCCGGTGAAGGAGAAAAGCAGATGGCATCTGTCACTTTTGACGAAGCGACCCGTCTCTACCCCGGGGGTACCCGCCCCGCCGTGGACAAGCTGAACCTCGAGGTGGGCGACGGCGAGTTCCTCGTCCTCGTCGGCCCCTCCGGCTGCGGAAAGTCCACGTCGCTGCGCATGCTGGCCGGTCTCGAAGAGGTCAACGCCGGCCGCATCCTCATCGGCGACCGCGACGTCACCGACGTCCCGCCGAAGGACCGCGACATCGCGATGGTCTTCCAGAACTACGCGCTGTACCCGCACATGACCGTGGCCGAGAACATGGGCTTCGCGCTCAAGATCGCCGGCGTCGGCAAGGAGGAGCGGGCGGCCCGCGTGCTGGAGGCCGCGAAGCTCCTCGACCTCGAGCAGTACCTGACCCGCAAGCCGAAGGCCCTCTCGGGCGGTCAGCGCCAGCGTGTCGCCATGGGCCGCGCGATCGTCCGTCAGCCGCAGGTGTTCCTCATGGACGAGCCGCTGTCGAACCTGGACGCCAAGCTCCGTGTCCAGACCCGTACGCAGATCGCGTCGCTGCAGCGTCGTCTCGGCGTCACCACCGTCTACGTCACGCACGACCAGACCGAGGCGCTCACCATGGGCGACCGGATCGCCGTGCTCAAGGACGGCCTGCTCCAGCAGGTCGGCTCGCCGCGCGACCTGTACGAGAAGCCGAACAACGTGTTCGTCGCCGGATTCATCGGCTCCCCGGCCATGAACCTCTTCTCGGCGGATCTCGCCGAGGGCGGCGTGCAGTTCGGCACCGAGGTCGTCCCGCTCGACCGCGACACCGTGGGCCGTGCGACCGGTTCGCAGGTCACCGTGGGCGTGCGCCCCGAGGACATCACCGTCGGCCCCGCCGACGGCAAGGGCCTGTCCGTGGTCGTCGACCTGGTCGAGGAGCTCGGCGCCGACGGCTACCTCTACGGCCACACTGAGATCAACGGCAAGCGCACCGACCTCGTGGCGCGCGTCGACGGCCGCAACCACCCGAACGCGGGCGAGACCGTCACGCTGGCCGCCAACCCCGGCCACGTGCACGCCTTCGACATCGAGTCCGGCGACCGTCTCAACGACAAGCCGATCGTCTCGGCGGCCTGACCTCACTGCGCGCGGCGCGGGCGGACTCCGGTCCCCCGCGCCGCGTCGTGTTTCCGGGATGATGGAGGGGAAGGGAGAGCGCATGCAGGAGTCGCTGACGATCACCGCGAGCACGGTCGATCCGGGCCTGTTGGCTCTTCCCTGGTCCCTTCCGCTGGCAAAATGGCCCTCGCAGGCCATCGTGTCCCTGCCCAAGGGCCTCTCCCGCCACCTCGTCCGGTTCGCCGATCTCTCCGGCACCGTCGTCGCGGTGAAGGAGACGACGGAGGAGATGGCTCGCCGGGAGTACGAGATGCTCGGCAACCTCGCCCGCCTGGACGTGCCGTGCGTGTCCCGCGTCGCCGTGATCGCCGGGCGGACGGACGATCGGGGGGAGCCGCTCCCGGCGGCGCTGGTCACCTCGCACCTGCGCTTCTCCATGCCGTACCGAGCGCTGTTCACCCGGGTGCTGCGCCCCGACACCGCCACACGCCTGGTGGACGCGCTGGCGCTCCTGCTCGTGCGGCTGCACAACGTGGGCTTCTTCTGGGGCGACGTGTCCCTGTCCAACGCGCTGTTCCGTCGGGACGCCGGCGCCTTCGCCGCCTACCTCGTGGATGCCGAGACCGGCGAGCTGCACGAGACCGGGCTCACCGACGGGCAGCGAGCGCACGACCTCGACGTCGCCCGGACAAACATCGCCGGCGAGATCATGGACCTCGCCGCGGGCGGACGCCTGGAGCACGGGGTGGACGCGGTCGCCATCGCGGACGGGATCGTCTCCTCCTACCGCGCTCTCTGGGCGGCGCTCACCGAGCAGGAGTCGTTCGCGGCCGGCGAGACCTGGCGGATCACCGAGCGCGTCGAACGCCTCAACGCGCTCGGCTTCGACATCGGCGAGATGTCGATCCAGACCACGGCCGACGGCACCCGGGTGGAGATCGAGCCGAAGGTCGTCGACGCCGGGCACCACCAGCGCCGGCTCATCCGCCTCACGGGGCTCGACGTCGAGGAGAACCAGGCCCGACGGCTGCTCAACGACCTGGACGAGTTCCGCGCCCGGTCGACGAAGCAGTGGGCGGACGAGGAGATGTACGCCCACGAGTGGCTGACGCGCGTGTTCGAACCGGTCGTCCGCGCGATCCCCTACGACCTGCGTGCCAAGCTCGAACCCGCCGAGGTCTTCCACCAGGTGCTGGAGCACCGGTGGTACATGTCCCAGGCCCGCGGTCGCTCGGTGGCCCTGGCCGAGGTGCTCACGTCGTACATCAACGACGTGCTGCGCCACCGCAGGGACGAGGCGACGATCATGGGGCCGCCGACCGAGACGATGTCCCTGCCCGTCGTGACCGGCGCCGTCCCGGTGTCGGACGACACCGACGCCATCGACTGGCGCGACCTCGTCTGACCCGGACCGCAGACCCGGGTCAGTCGTCCCTCTGGAGGTCCCCGACCGGTCCGTCGGCCGCCCCCGTGAGACGCAGCGTGGACCCGTCGAGATACGCCGCATCCGCGTAGCCTAGCCACGGCGTGACGCCTTCCGGGCACCCCGCCTCGGTACTCATGCCGAACTCCAGACGGAGACTGTCCTCGTCACGGACCCACCCGCCTCCCGGCTTCCACGTCCCGCTCCACGTGTTGCAGCCGTCGAACCCGACGACGCTCCCATCCGCGTCCACGCGGAGGCGCACCGACGGCGTATCGGCCGATACCCATTCGCCGACGAGACGATGCACGGTCGTCGGCGTCGGCACCGGTGTGACGGTGGGGCGCGGTTCCACGGGAGGCGCCGTGCACGCCGTGATCACGAGCAGGGCTGCCACGCCGATCGTCGCAGGCAGACATCGTCGTCCTGACCGAATCATCATCCGACACCACCGTTTCCTCCTGAGCATCGCCGGCGCGGCGCTCTCACTCTGGAGCGTCTCGCGGAACGGGATCGTCTCAATCGGACTCGGCGACGATGAAGACCGGGTGCTCCTTCGGGGCGAACTCGAGGGTGAAGCGCTCCGGCAGCACGACAGCGCGCGCGTCTTCCGCGATCTTCCGACGGGACTCCTCGGACACCGTCTCTCCGACGCGCACCGGACCGAACTCGACGACGATCACCCGGCGGTCCGGCTCCGCATACGTCTGGAAGGACGCCTCGGCGGCGTTCCGTTCGAAGAGGAGCTGGAAGAGATCCGCCGCAGCGTCCTGGTACTCGCGCTCCCTCACGCCATAGCCGCCGTGAAGCTCCACACCGCCCAGCTCCTGGAAGAGCGCCGGCACCTCGGCAGGGATGTCACCGACGAAGGACACCGACGCGGATCGCAGGTCGGGGTTGAGCCGCGACATCCCGAAGTCGTCCGGGAAGTCCGTGCGGAGTCGGTCCACGATGCCGGCGAAGGCCATCGACCAGGGCTGCACCCCGGTCCGGCCGGACCCCTGGTCCATGGCCTCGATCTCCTCCGCGGTGATCGCACGCGTACCCGTCCCCTCAGGCGGGAGGAGGACACCGGCGCCCGTCACCGGAGCAGCGGGAACGAACAGCACCGGATCCTCCGTCGCCGATCCGTCCTCCGAAGGTCGGACCGAGGCCACCGAGACCCCGAGAGCGACGAGCACGCCCGCCGTGGCCGCGATCGCCGGGAGGAGGGTTCGGACGGATGTCATCTTTGACTCCCTGGGTCAGGGGTATCAGGAGGATCAGGCGGAGTGTTCACCAGCCAGAAGTCCCGCCTGAGCCGAAAATAGCAGCGACACAAGGCGAAAGCGAGACCGGGCCGCGAGAATCGCACGCCACACCTCACTGTCCGTCTGCGCTCGCCCCCGGGACTGTGGGCGCGGACCGCTCGGCGGGGGCCGGAGGGCGGCGACGGAGCTGGAGCTCGCTGACGAGGGTGCCCGCCACGATGAAGGCGGCGCCGAGGAGGGCCAGCAGCGGCAGGCGCTCCCCCGCGATCCGACCGACGACCCCTGCCCAGACGGGCTCTCCGGCGTAGATGATCGTGGCGCGCGTGGGCGAGACCGTGCGCTGCGCCCATGTCATCGTGAGCTGGATGACCGCGCTCGCGACCCCCATCCCCACGGCCGCGGCCAGCCATACCCACGAGAACGCGGGGAAGGCCTCGCCGACCAGGGGCATGGCGGCGAACCCCAGGACCCCGGCCGTGAGCAGCTGCACGACCGTGAGCCGACCCAGCTCGTATCGCCCGGCGAAGAGGCCGATGAGAATGATCTCACCGGCGATCGGCAGCGTGCTCAGCAGGGTGAGGATCTCACCTTCACCGAGGCGGAGGCCGGAGGCGCCGGGACCGGCGACGAGGATGAGTCCGACGAACGCGAGCGCGGCGCCGACGATCGCCATGGCCCGCGGGGCCTTCCGGAACACGAGCCACTGCAGCAGCGGCACGAGCGGGACGTAGAAGGCGGTGATGAACGCCGACGTGCTGGAGTCGATGGTCTGCAGGCCAGCCGTCTGCAGACCGTACCCGAGGAAGATCGCCGCGCCGATCGACGCCCCCGCGGCGATCTCACGGAGACGGATCCCGCGCAGCACCCGGCGGAAGATCAGCGCGCTCAGCAGCCCCGCCGTGACGAAGCGCAGCCCGACGAAGAACATCGGCCCGCTGTGCTCCATCGCGAGGTGGACGACGAGGAAGGTGCCGCCCCACACCGCCGTGATGGCGATGAGGGCGGCCTCCTGCCGGCGAAGACCGGTCCAGCGCAGACGCGGGCGCGACGATGAGGAGGAGCCCACGTCGCCGCGGCCTCAGTAGCCGACGGTGAAGCGACCGCGGGAGTGCTTCGGCGTCTCGATCTCGTCGACGACGGCCACGGCGAAATCGGCGCCCGAGATGAAGGACTTGCCCTCGTCGTCGCGGACGATCACGTCGCCGCCGTCACGATAGGAACCCGTGCGCTCGCCCTCGGCCCAGGCGCCGAAGACCTCCGCGGGGTGGATGAAGAACCAGTCCAGACCGGCGTCCGCCGCCTGCAGGAGCTCCAGCGAGTCGATCCCCACCTGCGCCTCGTGCTTGTACTCCTCCGGGAAGTCCTGATCGATCAGACGCGGTCCGCCCGGCGCGACCAGGCTTCCGCCGGCCCCGCCCACCACGCCGAGACGGGTGGGCGTGCTGCTGAGGCGCGCGATCAGGTCGCGGAGCACGTCGAGCACGGCGTTCTCCATGTCGCCGCGGGGCGACAGGGCCGACACGACGGCGTCGGCGCCTTCGAGCTCCCCGGCGATGGCCGCCACGTCACGGACGTCGCCGTTGACGTAGCGCACGCCCTCCACGGGAGCGGCCGGCGTGCTGCGGGAGACGGAGACGACCTCGTGCCCGCGGCTCGCCGCCTCGGCGACGATGTGTGCGCCGGCGTAGCCGGTCCCTCCGATGACGACGATGCGGGCCATGGTGTTCCTTTCGATCTGTGACTCAGAATACGCAAGGATCAAGTCCGCTCACCGCCTCGCTATTCCGCCTGCGGCGCGGAATATCGAGGCGATGCGCTCTCGTCCAAGCACGGTGCGCTCCGGAGCAGCCGCCGACGGTCAATGGCCGCCGTGGTGATCCGGCACCGACACCGATCCTCGAGCGCCGTCCGGCGGGGCCGAGACGGTCGACAGCGCGGGCGTCACGAGGGCGGCCACGAGCACCGCGCCCACCGCGGTCGCCACGGTCGCGCGTCCGGGTCCGTCCTGACGGGCAGACCGCCGGGATCGCGACCGCGCCATCAGCCCCACTCCGAGGAGGACCAGGGCGCAGGAGGCGCCGACGGCCAACGGCGATGCCCCCGCGACGATCGCCGCCCCTCCCAGCACGATTCCGGCCGACGACGCCCCCGCTGCCGCGCGCGGCGCGACCGGACGCCCCGCGCGGAGGCTCGTTCCCGCCCACGCGAGCTCGGCCGCGCCCAGGATCAGGAGCAGGACGAGGACGACGGTCCGCGGCATGGTCACCATGCCCTGCGCGAGGGAGGCTCCGAGCGAAAGGTGCAGGAGACCGCTGCCCCCGGCGAACAGCGCCGGCCAGGCCCGAAGGGCGGCGACCATCGTCGGATCAGGCCCGTGCGACGCGCGTCGTCGCCCGTTCGCTCCCCAGACCGACCGCGAGGAGCAGGACGGCGCTGGCCAGGTGGAGGACGTGGTCGAACGTGTTCAGCGCGAGCACGTTCGCCGCGGTCCCCACCAGGAAGAACCCGACGATGCCCAGCAGCAGGTACGCGGCGCCCACGACGATGTTGACGGCCTTCGCCGCGCGCACGGAGACGAGGCCCGCGACCAGCAGGGCCGCGCCGATCAGGATGTGCGCCACGTTGTGCAGGGGATTGACCATGAAGATCCCCAGCAGCAGCCCTCCTTCGGTGGCCAGGAACGAGACGCCGCCGGTGACCGCGAAGCCGAGCAGCCCCACGAGGACATAGACGGCGCCGAAGACGACGGCGATGAGACGGTTCGGGGACGTACGCATGATTTCCTCCTTCGTCGTGGCGGCGAGTGCCGCTCACCGAAGGTTCGGAGCCATGCGCCGATCGGATGTGCGCGTTGGCGGCCGTCAGCCGTCGATGCGCGGCAGCTGCCAGTCCGCGAAGTAGGCCGCGATGCGCAGAGCCGCTGCCGAGACGAAGCCGAGGAGCAGCGCGAGACGCGGCATCGGCGTCGTGCGCAGCAGGACGCCGGCGAGCACGGCGCCGAGAAGAGCGGCGGTGCCGTACACGCTCTCGGACAGCACCAGCGCGGTCCGGCCCAGCAGCACGTCCCGGAGGATGCCGCCGCCGGTCGCGGTGAGCGTCCCCAGCACCCCGACCACCCAGAGGCTCATGCCGTGCTCGACCGCCTTCTGGGCGCCGGTCGCGGCGAACAGGGCCATGCCCACCGCGTCCAGGACGGCCAGCACCGCCGTCGGCACCGTGTCGATCGTCGCGAAAGCGACGAACGCGAGGACGGCGGCGGCCAAGGCGACGACGATCCGGACGGGCGACCGGAACGCCGCCGGAGGCAGATCGCCCAGCAGCACATCCCGGAGGATCCCTCCCCCGAGGGCCACGAGGAACCCCACCACGACGACCCCGAGCACGTCGAGCCCCACGTGCGCCGCGGCCAAGGCCCCCTCCAGCCCGAACAGGCCGGTCGCCGCGACGTCGATCGCGTCGAAGACCCTCGGCGGCAGTCCGGGGGCGTCCCGCACACGGCGAGGGAACGCGATGTGCGTCTCCCCCGCCGCGGCCACGACTAGTCCCCGGTGCCGGCGGGCGCGCGCAGCGTCGCCACCTGGTAGAGCGCGACGGAGGCGGCGATCCCCGCGTTCAACGACTCGGTCGCCGCCGAGATGGGGATGGACACGATCTGGTCGCAGGTCTCCGTCACCAGCCGCGACAGTCCCTTGCCCTCGGATCCGACGACGATGACGACGGGACGGTCCGCGAGCTCCAGCGCCGGCAGGGAGACGTCGCCGCCGCCGTCCAGGCCCAGTACGAACACGCCCTGCTTCTTGAACTCCTTGAGCTGGGTCGTGAGGTTCGACGCGAGCGCGACCGGGATGCGCGCGGCCGCTCCGGCGCTGGTCTTCCACGCCGCCGAGTTCACGCTCGCCGAACGGCGCTGCGGCAGGATGATCCCCTGCCCGCCGAAGGCCGCGGTGGACCGGATGATCGCACCGAGGTTGCGTGGATCCGTCACGCCGTCCAGGGCGACCAGCAGCGGGGTCTCGCCCCGGTCGATGATCTCCTCCAGCAGGTCCTGCGGATGGGCGTACTCATACGGCGGGACCTTGAGCGCGACGCCCTGGTGCACCCCGTCGAACCCGGCCATCCGGTCCAGCTCCTGACGGGTGACCTCCAGCACGGGGATCTCTCGGTGGCGGGCGATCGCGAGCATCTCCTTCACGCGGTCGTCCATCTCGACACGCTGGGCGATGTACATCGTGGTGGCCGGGATCTTGGCGCGCAGCGCCTCCAGGACCGAGTTGCGACCCGTAACGGTCTCCGTGTCGTTCGCAGCCGCCTTGCCTCCGCCGCGGCCCGCGGCCCGGTTCGGGTTGGACCCGGACGGCTTCTGGCCGGGCTTGCCGCGACCTCCGGCGGCGGCGTACCGCTCCTGGGCGGCCTTGCGCTTGCCGGCGACGTGCCACGCGCGGTCCTCCGCCTTGGGCGTCGGGCCCTTCCCCTCCAGCGCCTTGCGGCTGTGTCCTCCGGTGCCCTTCTGAGGGCCTTTCTTCTTGCTGTTGCCCGCTCCGGGGCGGCCTGGCTTAGCCATCGATGCTCCAATGGGTTCCTGCCGGAGAGTCCTCCAGCGTGATGCCCGCGGCAGCGATCGCATCGCGGATGCGATCGGCCGCGGGCCAGTCCTTCTCCGCCCGCGCCTGGGCGCGCTGGGCAATCATCGTCTGCACGAGGGCGTCGAGGGCGCTCGCCTCGGCGCCGCCCCGTTCCGAGCCCCACTCGGGGGCCAGCGGATCGACGCCCAGCACCTCGGCCATCGCGCGCACCTCGATCAGCGCGCGCTCCGCGGCCGCGTCGTCGCCGTCATCGAGCGCCTGATTGCCTCGCCGCACGCGATCGTGCAGCACCGCGAGCGCCTGGGGCACGCCGAGGTCATCGTCCATCGCCCGCGCGAACTCCACGGGGACGAGGGGGATGTACTCCGTGTTCTCGGGGGCCGACGCCTCCTCCGGCGCGGCGCGGCGCCGGGCCTCGTTCCGCGCGGAGGCCCGCTGCGCGCGCTCCAGGAAGCCGCGGATGCGGCCGAGAGCCGCCTCCGCCTCCGCCCAGGAGGCGTCGGTGAGGTCCAGGCTCGACCGGTAGTGCGCGGCCGAGAGGGCGTAGCGCACCACGAGCGGATCGTGCGCGGCGAGGACGTCCGCGGCGAGCGTGAAGTTCCCGAGGGACTTCGACATCTTCTGGCCGTCCACGGTCACCAGCCCGTTGTGCACCCAGTACCGGGCGAACCCGTCCCCTGCCGCGGTCGACTGCGCCAGCTCGTTCTCGTGGTGCGGGAAGCGCAGGTCGAGTCCGCCGCCGTGGATGTCGAAGTCGGCGCCGAGATAGCGCCGGGACATCGCCGAGCACTCGATATGCCAGCCGGGGCGCCCCGGCCCCCACGGCGAGGCCCAGGTCGCGTCGGCGGGCTCGTCGGGCTTGGCTCCCTTCCACAGGGCGAAGTCCTGCGGCGCGCGCTTCGCGCGCGGATCGGCATCCGCGGCGTCCTCCATCGCGTCCACGGACTGCCGAGTGAGCGCCCCGTACTCCGGCCACGACCGCACGTCGAAGTACACGTCGCCGGAGCCGTCCTCCGCCGCGTAGGCGTGTCCGCGCTCGATCAGGCGGGCGATGATCTCCTGCATCTGCGGCACTGAGGCGGTCGCGCGCGGCTCGTAGGTGGGCGGCAGGATGCGCACCGCGGCGTACGCGGCCGTGAACTCCTGCTCCATCCGGTAGGCGAGAGCCCACCACGGCTCCTCGGGCGTCGCGTTGGCGAGCACTTTGTCGTCGATGTCCGTGACGTTGCGCACGAGCGTGACCCGGCCGTGGGTGCGCGCAAGCCACCGGCGCAGGATGTCGAAGCTCAGAGCGCCGCGCACGTGCCCGATGTGGGGTCCCGACTGCACAGTGGGTCCGCACACGTAGATCGTCACGTTCTCGGGGTCGAGGGGCGTGAAGTCGCGCAGCTGCTGCGCGCGCGTGTCGTACAGGCGGAGGGTCACCGCTCAAGACTACTCGGCGGCGGCTCCCGGCCCGTGGATGAGGGCGACCGCCGTCACGGAGATTCCTTCCCCTCGACCGGGGAAGCCGAGGGCGTCGGTCGTCGTGGCCGAGACCGCGACCGGGGCCCCCCCGAGGGCCGCGGACAGCGCCTGCTCCGCCTCGGCTCTGCGGCGGCTGAACCGCGGCCGGTTGCCCTGGAACTGCACGGAGACGTTGCCGATGGCATATCCCGCCTCGGCGAGGATCTCCCGCGTGCGGGCGAGGAAGACGTCCGCGTGCGCCCCGGCGAACTCCGGATGGTCCGTGCCGAAGTGCGCGCCGATGTCGCCCAGGCCGGCGGCGCCGAGCAGCGCGTCCACGATCGCGTGCGCCACGGCGTCGCCGTCCGAGTGCCCCGACAGCGGCGGCTCGTCCGGCCACTCGATGCCCGCGAGCCAGAGGCTGCCCTCTCCGCCGAACGCATGGACGTCGGTGCCGATCCCGATCCGCGGCGCCCCGTGACCGACGACCCCGGGGGCGGGTGCCAGCAGACGGCGAGCGCGTTCGAGGTCCTCCGGCGTGGTGATCTTGAACCCGCGGGCCGACCCGGGGATGCGGCGCACGGGGTGACCGGCCGCGGCGAAGAGCGCGGCGTCGTCCGTGTACTCGATGCCGTCCGCGGCGGCGCGGGCATAGGCGAGGTCGAGCGCGGCGCGCGGGAACCCCTGCGGCGTCTGCGCGGCGGCGAGGGTCTCCCGGTCCACCACGTCCACGACGTCGTCACCGGCCACGCGCTTCAAGGTGTCGACGACGGGCAGGGCCGGGATCACTCCGGCGCCGGCTCCGTCGTGCACGGCGGCGAGCACGGCGTCGATCGTCTCCGGCGGCGTCAGCGCCCGCGCCGCGTCGTGCACGAGCACGGTCTCGACATCCCCCCACAGCGCGCGGAGCCCGGCGGCGACGGACTGCTGCCTCGTGGCCCCGCCGGTCACGACGCGCACCAGGTCCCTGCGCTCGCCCGCCGCGGCGAACGCGTCCGACTCCGCCTCGCCCTCGTAGCCGCGCGGTGCGACGATCACGACCTGGGCGGGCGCCGCGGCGAACACGCCGTCGAGCGCATGGCGCAGGATCGTGCGCGCGTCGATGCCCACGAACGCCTTGGGAGCGTCGGCGCCCAGGCGTGTTCCGGAACCGGCTGCGACGACGATGATCGCGACACGGGGTACGGGCAGGAGCGCGGGCGGGGATGCGGAGACGGCCACGGATCACACGCTAGTGGACGCGCCCTTGCCGCGGACGATCGCGGCGGCGGGCCCGCAGACGCCACGAAGGGCGGATGCCGAAGCATCCGCCCTTCGTGGGAATCCGTTCGTCAGGACGCGAGGACCTCGTCGAGCAGGGATCCGGCCTTCTCCTCGTCGATCTTCTCCGCGAGCGCGAGCTCGGACGTGAGGATCTGACGCGCCTTGGCGAGCATGCGCTTCTCGCCCGCGGACAGGCCGCGGTCCTGATCGCGGCGCCACAGGTCGCGGACGACCTCGCTGACCTTGATGACGTCGCCGGAGGCGAGCTTCTCCAGATTGGCCTTGTAGCGGCGGGACCAGTTGGTGGGCTCCTCCGTGAACGGGGCGCGCAGCACCTCGAACACGCGGTCCAGTCCCTCCTGGCCGATCACATCCCGAACGCCCACCAGATCGACGTTCTCCGCCGGGACCTCGATGATGAGGTCGCCCTGCGTGACGTTGAGCTTCAGGTACTTCTTGGTCTCGCCCTTGATCACGCGGTCCTTGACCTCGATGATCGTCGCGGCGCCGTGGTGCGGATAGACGACGGTCTCGCCAACCTCAAAAAGCATAAAGTCGTGTCCTTTCGGCAATCTCCAGGATACCACAGCGGACATGCACTAGGGTTTGCCGAGCACGTCGGCCGAAGGCCGTTCCGTCCCGGTGGAGCCGCGTCTCTCCGCGCGACGGGAGCCGGCGAGGACCGTGCATCCCGGGCGCGCTCCGCGAAAGCCCTAGAATGGACGGCGGATCACCACGTCGTACCTCAGGAGGACCCGTGAAATCGCGCCTTGCTGCGTCTGTCGCCCTCAGCGCCCTCGTCATCGTCGGCGCCACCGGGTGCTCGATGATCTCGCCCCAGGCGACGACGATCCAGTACTCCGCCTCGGACGGCGTCAACGTGAAGGGCGACGGCCCCGTCGTGGTCCGCAATGCGTTCGTGGTCGCCGACGAGGAGGGCGAGACGGGCAACCTCGTGGCCGGCCTGGTCAACGTGTCCACTCAGGACGCCACGCTGTCGATCCAGGTCGACGGCAGCGAGACCGCCACCATCCGCCTCCGTGCAGGTGAGACCATCAGCCTCGGCGGGGAGGACTCGCCGCTGCGCCTGGACGGCATCGCCACCAAGCCCGGCGCGACCCTGCCGGTGTACTTCCAGTCCGGCGACACCGAGGGGGAGCTCGCCAGCGTCCCCGTGCTGGACGGCACCCTGCCGTACTACGCGGACCTCGTGCCCTCCGCGAAGCCGACCGCGACTCCCGCCCCGACGCCCAGCGCCCCGGCCACCCCGGCGCCGGCCGAGACCCCGAACCCGGACGAGACCCCCGAGTCCTGATCCCGGCACCGACGACGAAGGCCCCCGTTCCCGGGGGCCTTCGTCGTCGGCGGGCGCGGC
Organism: Microbacterium sp. CCNWLW41; assembly: GCF_037083505.1. Classification (NCBI taxonomy): domain Bacteria; kingdom Bacillati; phylum Actinomycetota; class Actinomycetes; order Micrococcales; family Microbacteriaceae; genus Microbacterium; species Microbacterium sp. CCNWLW41. The sequence goes on along the minus strand of NZ_JBAOJP010000003.1, from coordinate 277,220 downwards.
CGGTCAGGCCTCGAAGCGGTAGCCCAGCCCGCGGACGGTCACCAGCATGACCGGCTCCGAGGGGTTCGCCTCGATGCGCGAGCGGATGCGCTTGATGTGCACGTCCAAGGTCTTCGTGTCGCCGAAGTAGTCGCTCCCCCACACCCGGTCGATGAGCTGCCCGCGCGTGAGCACGCGGCCCGAGTTGCGCATGAGGACCTCGAGCAGCTCGAACTCCTTGAGCGGCATGTTGATGACCTCGCCGTCGACCGCGACGGTGTGCCGGTCGATGTCCAGCGTGACCCTGCCGCCCTCCAGGACGCGCTCGTCGAGCTCGCTCTCCGCCTGCACCACGCGGCGCAGGACCGCGCGCATGCGGGCCAGCAGTTCCCGGGACGAGTACGGCTTGGTGATGTAGTCGTCGGCGCCGAGCTCCAGGCCCACGACGATGTCCACCTCGGAGTCCTTGGCGGTGAGCATGATGATCGGGACGGTCGAAGTGGCGCGGATCTGCCGGCACACCTCCGTCCCGGGCATGCCGGGGAGCATGAGGTCCAGGAGGACGACGTCGGCGCCGCTCTCACGGAAGGCCGCGAGGGCGGCGGGGCCGTCCTCGGCGATCTCCACCTCGTATCCCTCCCGGCGCAGGAGGTAGGCGAGCGGGTCGGCGAGGTCGGGCTCGTCCTCGACGAGAAGGATCCGGGTCATGCGTGCTCTTCCGTGTCGGCGCGGGCGGGTGCCGCGGTCTGGGGGCGGGATGCGGCGACAGCCGGCGTCGGTCGGGCGCCGCGCTTCTTCGCATCCTTCTTCTTGGGCTTCTTCTTGGACTTCTTGACCGAGGCGTCCTCGGGCTCGGGCGCGGGGATCTGCGGCAGGCGCATCGTGAACGTCGATCCGCGCCCCGGCCGCGACCACAGCCGCACCTCGCCGCCGTGGCGCTGCGTGGCGTGCTTCACGATCGACAGGCCCAGTCCCGTGCCGCCGGTGCGGCGCGAGCGGGCCTCGTCGGCGCGGTAGAAGCGCTCGAAGATCCGCTCCCGGTCGGCCTCCTCGATCCCGATGCCCTGGTCCGCCACGGAGATCTCCACGACGTCGCCGTCGGCCTTGACGCCGACCCCGACGCGCGACCCGCGCGGCGAGTACACGATCGCGTTCGCGATGAGGTTGCCGATCGCCTCGATGAGGATCTGGGCGTCCCCGCGCACCCACACGCCGCGGTCGCCGCCGCGGGACAACTCGACGCCGGCCGAGTCCGCCTGCACGACGTGCGCCTCGACCGAGGCCGTGACCACCTCGTCGATCGCCAGCGGCGCGAACTCGCCCAGGCCGTCGGAGGACTGAAGGCGGGACAGGCTCATGATGCGGCCGGTGAGCTGACCGAGGCGCGCGGCCTCGGCGGAGATGCGGGTGGCGAAGGCGCGGACCTGCGCGGGGTCGTCCGCCGCGGACTCGATGGCCTCCGCCAGCAGGCTCACCGCGCCGACGGGCGTCTTCAGCTCATGGCTGGTGTTGGCGACGAAGTCGTTGCGCATCTGGTCGAGGCGCTCCTGCTCGGTGACGTCGCGGATGATGAGGAGCACGAGCCGGGGGCCGATCCGGCTCGCGCGGGCGGAGACCAGACGAGGATCCAGGCTCGCTCCCCCGCGGGTGAGCCGCAGCGAGAGCGTCTGCGTGCCTCCCTCACGGACGGACCGCGCGAGCTGGCGCAGCTCCGGGTTGTCCAGGGTCGCCTCGATGCCGATCCCGAACCGCGAGGCCGCGGCCGAGGCCGCGACGACGAGACCCGACGGATCCACGGCGCACGCGGCGTCGTCCATCGCCTCCAGCACCGCGGTGAGCCCCTCCGGAAGAGCGGTCGAGGTCTGCACACGCGTGGCGGCCCGCGCGCGCAGCGCGGCGGTGATCATGAGGACCACGCCTGCGCCGATCACCACTCCCAGGGCCAGGGCGAGAAGCGCCAGCAGCGTGGTGTCCATGGGATCCAGCGTAGAGGTCGTTCACCCCCGGAAACGGCGGTTTCCCGGCCCTCGCGGGGGCTGTCGGACTACTATTCACGTGCAGGGCACCAACCGTTAACCTTCGGCGAACACAATCGCTGCGTGTGTGCCGGGTCGTCCGTCGACCCGCCCGTCCGCCGGACGCCCGACATCGAGAAAGGTGCGCCCTCATGCGCGAAGTGTTCCACCAGTCCCTCGAGGACGTGCAGTCGCGACTCGTCGAGATCGCCGACCTCGTGACCGTCGCGATCGACAAGGCGACGCGGGCGTTCGCGACCAGTGACGTCACCCTGGCCGACGAGGTCATCGCGGACGACACCCAGATCGACGAGCGGGCCGTCGAGCTCGACGAGCTCGCGATCGAGATCCTCGCCCGCCAGCAGCCGGTCGCGCGGGATCTGCGCATCGTCGTCACCGCCCTGCGCGTGAGCGCGTCGCTGGAGCGCATGGGCGACATGGCCGAGCACATCGCCCAGCTCGCCCGCTACCGGTTCCCCGAGCGCGCCATCCCCAAGGGCCTCAAGGGCACCTTCACCCGGATGGGCGAGCTGGACGTCGAGATCTCCCGCACGCTCAGCGAGCTCCTGCGCACGCAGGACCTGCGCCTGGCCGACGCGATCCGCAACTCCGACGACGATGTGGACGAACTGCACGCCCGCGTCTTCGAGAAGGTGCTCAGCGACAACTGGAAGGGCGAGGCCACGGCCACGGTCGACGCGACGCTCGCCAGCCGCTACCACGAGCGCTTCGCCGACCACGCGGTCGCCGTCGCGAAGAAGGTCGTCTACCTGGCCACCGGCGACTGGGCCGTCGGCGAGGAGGACATCGCGCTGGCCGTCGAGGCGCAGTCCGAGGCGGAGGCCGGCTCCGGTCTCGCCTGACCCGGATCTTCCCGGCCCCTCCTTCCCGGCCCGCCTTCGATCCGCCCCGTTCCCTTCCGGTTCGGGGCGGATCTTCGCATCTTGGGGCGCGTCACGGTGCCCGTCGGCCCCGAAGCGAGCCCCGAAACACCGAATCCCGCCCCGAGCCGGATGGACCGGTCGGGGCGGGATGCAACGTCGTGCGTGCGGCGGGCTACTTCTTGCCCTGCGCGGCGACCGCGGCGGCCCCCGCCGCGGCGGCCTCGGGGTCCAGGTACCGGCCGGGCCCGGTCGGGCGGTTCTCGTCGTCCAGCTCGTAGACGAGCGGGATCCCGGTGGGGATGTTCAGCGCCGCGATGTCCTCGTCGCTGATCCCCTCGAGGTGCTTGACGAGCCCGCGCAGCGAGTTGCCGTGCGCGGTGACCAGGACGGTCTTGCCCGCCGCCAGGTCGGGGACGATCGCGCTCTCCCAGTACGGCAGGAGCCGGTCGATGACGAGCTTGAGGGACTCGGTGCGCGGCACCTCTCCGTCGATGCCCTCGTAACGGGCGTCGCCGACCTGGCTGAACTCGCTGTCGTCGTCGAGAGGCGGCGGCGGGACGTCGAACGACCGGCGCCAGAGCTGGAACTGCTCGGGCCCGAACTCCTCCAGCGTCTGCGCCTTGTCCTTGCCCTGCAGCGCCCCGTAGTGACGCTCGTTGAGCCGCCAGGAGCGCGTCACCGGGATCCACAGTCGGTCGGCCGCGTCGAGGGCGATGTCCGCCGTCTGGATCGCGCGGCTGAGCAGGGAGGTGTGCAGCACGTCCGGAAGGATCCCGGACTCCGCCAGCAGCTCGCCGCCGCGGCGGGCCTCGGCCTTGCCCTGGTCGGTGAGCCGGACGTCGACCCATCCGGTGAAGAGGTTGAGCTGGTTCCATTCGCTCTGCCCGTGACGGAGCAGGATGAGGGTGCGCGTCATGCCCTCCAGCCTAGGACTTCTCCCCGGTGCCGTCCGAACGCCGTGACGCACGGCGTCGCCGGTCCTTCCCAGCGCGGGACCGCGCTTCGGGATTCGCCCGGATCACGGCAGGATGGAGGGATGGCGACGTCTCCCCAGGGGCGCCCCACCCGGGGCACGACCGGGACGAACCGACTCCGCCGCAACGACCGCTGGATCGCCGCGAGCACCGCCTTCCGCCGAGCCGTCGACCCGCTCGTCATCGACCTGGGCTACGGCGCCAGCGGCGTGACCGCGTTCGAGCTCGCCGCCCGCCTCCTGCGCGTCCGCCCCGACGCCGAGGTGCAGGGCCTCGAGCTCGACCCCGAACGCGTCTCCGCAGCGCAGGCCCAGCTCGCACAGGTGCGCCGAGGCGAGCGCCCGTTCCCGCCGGACCTCCCCGTCTCGTTCGCGCGCGGCGGCTTCGAGGTCCCCGTGCCGGACGGCCGGCGTCCTGCCATCATCCGCGCGATGAACGTGCTGCGGCAGTACGACGAGGCCGACGTGGCCGAGGCGTGGCGGACGATGGCGGCCCGGCTCGCCCCCGGCGGACTGCTCGTCGAGGGCACCTGCGACGAGATCGGGCGGATCGCGAGCTGGGTCGACGTGGATCCGACCGGCGCGCCCCGACGGTTCACGCTGTCGCTGCGGCTCGCCGGCCTGGAGCATCCGGGCGTCGTCGCCGAACGTCTGCCGAAGGCGCTCATCCACCGGAACGTCCCCGGCGAGAGGATCCACACGCTGCTGACGGACCTGGACCGGGAATGGGAGCGCGCGGCCGCGCTGTCGGCGTTCGGGGCGACGCAGCGTTTCCTCGCGGCGGCGACGGCTCTCGGGTCCGCGGGCTGGCCGGTGCAGTCGCCCCGCGGGCGGCTGCGGCTCGGCGAGCTGACCGTGCCGTGGGAGGCCGTGGCACCGCGCTGAGCAACGCTCACCCGGTCGGCTGAGCGGCGCTCACCCGGTCGGGAACGAGGCCCCCGCCCAGCGCAGGAGCGGACGCGCCTTCACGACGGTCTCCCCATACTCCTCGTCCGGATCCGAGAGCGCGACGATCGCCCCGCCCACGCCGTAGTCCAGGCCGCCGGGATGCACCACGGCCGTGCGGATCACGACGCTGAGATCGACCGCGCCGTCTCGGGAGAAATAGCCGACCGCGCCGCTGTACACCCCGCGCGGGCCCTGCTCGAGTCGATCGAGGATCGCCATCGTGCGCTGCTTCGGCGCTCCGGTCATCGATCCGGGCGGGAAGGCCGCGCGAACGCACGCGACCGGAGACGCGGTGCCGAGGCGGGAGCGCACCGTGCTGACGAGCTGATGCGCGGTCGCGTAGGTCTCGACGCGGAAGAGGCCGTCGACGCGCACCGATCCGCGGGCGGCGGTCCGCCCCAGATCATGACGGACGAGATCGACGATCATCAGGTTCTCGGCGCGGTCCTTCTCGGCCCCGGCGAGCTCGAGCCGGATCGCCTCGTCCTCGGCGGGGGTGTCGCCGCGAGGGCGGGTGCCCTTGATCGGACTGGACTCGACGTCGCCGTCCGCGGTGATCCGCACGAACCGCTCCGGGGACGTGCTGAGCACGCTGACCCCGCCGATGCGCAGGAACGACCCGAACGGAGCCGGATTCTGTGTCCTGAGGGCGAGGTAGGCGCCCAGTGGGTCGATCGGGGCCGTCCCCTCCGGCACGGACGCCGTCAGCATGTTCGTCAGGCACGCCTCGTACGTCTCCCCGGCGGCGATGAGCTCCTGCGCCTCTGCGATGAGCCGCAGGTACGCGGCGCGTCCGTGCCGCGCACGCAGCGTCGGGAACGGTGCGGCGTCCGTCGCGGCACCGGGCTCCGCGGCGATGTCGCCCGTGTCTCCGGGATCCGCGCCGACGCGTTCGACGAGCGCCGCCGTGCGCTCGATCCAGCCGTCGTCCCGGCGCGAGAGAAGGTGGATCCGTGACCGCTCGTGGTCGATCACGACCCCCTCGTCCAATCGGACGACGGCGGCGTCGGGCACGGCCGACGACCGCCGGTGCGGCGACCCGCACTCCGCGCGCAGCTCGTAGCCGAGCCAGCCGATCCACCCGAGCGCGAACGGGATCCCGGGGACCGAAGCGCCGGGATCGGCGGCGAGCTCGTCGTCGAGCCAGTCGAAGAAGGCGCGCTCGTGGACGGCGGTGCCGCGGTCGTCCTGCACGGTCACGCTACCGGAGCGCACCTCCGCGGTCGCCGTCGGCAGGTCCGCCCCGCCGCCGAGGATCGAGAACCGCGCCCGCGGATCTCCCGGCCGGTTCCCGTCGAGCCACACCGCCTGCGGGGCATCGCCGTACAGCGCGGCGAACAGGCGGGCGGCGTCCCCGTGCCACGGCAGTTCGCGGTGGGCCGGGGCGCTCGGCGGGATGACGGACGCGGGCGGCGGCACATCCGGAGCGGTGGCCCGTGCGTCGGCCGGCACGCCCCGCGCCGGGGGCACGGTGGTCCGGTGCTCGCGCGTGAAGGCGGCGAAGTTCTCGACCATGCGCGTCCCGTCCGGGGTGCCGATCGATTCGGGATGGAACTGCACGCCCCACAGCGGCAGGTCCCGGTGCCGCAGCCCCATCACCACGCCGTCGTCCGCCCAGGCCGTGGCGACGAGCTCGGCGGGAAGGTCCTCGACCCGCAGGGAGTGATAGCGGATGACCTCCGTCGGCGACAGGATCCCGCGGAACGGACCGGTTCCATCGTGGGACACGAGGGACGGCCGACCGTGCCGGGGCTCCGGCGCGCGACTCACCCGCGCGCCGAACGCATGCGCGATGCCCTGATGCCCGAGGCACACCCCGAGCAGGGGCATCCGCCGCCCCGCCGCCGCGCGGATCGCCTCGGCGCAGATCCCGAAGTCGCCGGGCACCCGGGGATCGCCCGGCCCCGGCGAGAGCACGACGTTGTCGAATCCGTCGAGGACGGACGGATCCCAGCCGGTCCAGTCGTTCGGCACGACGACGGGTTCCGCGCCGCCTGCCGCCACGAGCTGGTGGACGAGGTTGTAGGTGAAGGAGTCGTAGTTGTCGATGAGCAGCGTGCGCAACGGCGTGCGGTCCGCTCCTCGGTCCGGGACAGTCCCGGCGGGGTCCGCGCTCAGCGGGCGTCCCGCGGGTCCGGCGCCGACGGACGGCGCGAGAGGCGGGTGAGCCGGGGCACGTCCGCGGTCGCGCCCGCGTCGGCCGGGACGATGACCTCCTGCGCGGCGGCGACGTCTCCGTCCGGGGTGCGCACGACGAGGTCGCCGACGGGCGCCCGGCGGGTGAGGACGGCCAGCGCGATCGGGCCCAGCTCGTGGTGTCGGGCGACGGACGTGACGTGACCGACCTCCTCCTCCCCCGCGAGCACCGGGGATCCCGGCGCAGGAAGCAGGTCGTCGCTGCCGTCGAGGTGCAGTGCCGCGAGGCGACGGGGAGGATGCCCGAGATTGTGCACCTTCGCGACCGTCTCCTGTCCGCGATAGCACCCCTTGTCGAGGTGCACGGCGCTGCGGATCCAGTCCGTCTCGTGCGGAAGGGACCGCTCGTCCACCTCACGCGCCCACCGCGGCCGCCACGCGGCCACGCGCAATGCCTCGGCGGCGAGGGATCCGGCCCACACGATCTCCGGCTCCGCGACCAGGGCGGCCGCGGCGTCGGCATCCACCACGGCGGCGCGCCAGTGGAAGTCGGCGCCCGGGTGGGCCTCGCCCCGGTGGTACTGGTGCCCGCCCGGTCGCACGTGAGGCCACGGATCCGCCCAGATCACCGGGATCCCGGCCGGGGCGGCAGCCGCGCGCTGCGCGGTCTGCTCCGCCGGGCCGCCGGCGAAGAACCCGATCACGGCGAGCTCGGGACGGAGGGTGACGGTCACGTCGGCGCGGAAGACCATGCGCGAGAGCCAGGCGGCGAGTCCCTCGGCGTCGGCGGCATCGGCGATCAGCCAGGCGGACACCCCGTCGTCGAAGACCGCGGCCGCGTGCTCGACCCGCCCCTGCGGGTCGAGCACGAGGAGCTCCGTGCTCTCCCCCGGGGCCAGACGCGCCACGGACTGCGAGGTGATCGAGTCGAGCCAGGTGAGCCGGTCGTTCCCGCGCAGCTCCACGACGGTGCGGTCGCCGAGAGGGCTGAGCGCTGTGCCGGCGACCAGAGCGCGCTGTTCGCGCACGGGATCGCCGAGGTGGGCGACGAGGCCGTCGTCGAGGACGGCCGAGGCGAGTGCCGAGAAGACGTCCACGATCGTCTACACCTTCGCCAGTCGTGCCGACGCGTGCGAGCGCAGTTCGGAGCCCAGCGCGGCGACGTCCCAGGCCCAGAGCAGGTGCCCGTCCACGAGGCCGTACATCCGGGAGGCGGCGGTGTACGCGCGCGCGCCGGCCGGTCGCACGACGGCGTCCGTGGCGATGTCGATCCGCGGACCGTTCGCGGTGCCGAGATAGAGCTCCATCGTCCCGTCGGAATGGGCGAGCGAGACCTCGATCGCGAAGCCTGCGGGGGTGCGCAGCGCCTCGACGTCCTCGGCGGTGCGCGGAGCCGGGGCGGGGCCGCTCGTCCCGACGGCCCAGGTCGGCGGGAGCAGGCCCGGTCCGGCGTCAGCCTCGTCGTCCGGACGGGACAGTCGCCAGAAGCCGGTCTCGGCGACGAGGGGCACGGGGGCGGCGTCCTCGGGCAGGAACGCCGCGGTGGCCGCGTAGTTGAGGAAGGGGCCGCCGTCGTGGCTGAAGCTCACGCGGTGGCGGAACTCGCCGGTATAGCGGACGCCTGCGGCGTCGTAGTCGATGACGCCGGTGCCCTCCCAGACGCCGAGCAGCCACGACAGCGGTCCGATGTCCGCGGGGAGTCCGGAGGGGAGATCAAGCATGGGCACGCTCCTGTTCCGCGCGGGCGGCGGAAGACCGGGGGGCGACGCGCGTCAGCGCTGGCCGCGGAAGAGGTTCACCAGGACGACGCCCGCACAGTAGGCGATCGCGAGGGTCGCCAGACCCAGCAGACCCACGAAGAAGAGCTCGAGCGCGACGAAGTCCATATCCCTACTGTACCTTCTCCGTTTTCTCTCCGCCTCTTCTCCCGACTCGCCATCGTCTTCGCCCTCCGTCTTCCCCCTCCGTCGCGCGCGAGATCAGGCACACGCGCCAGAACAGGCGGGATCGCGCGCGGCACGCCTGATCCGGCGCGTGTGCCTGAATCGGCGCGATCGCGGGTTGCGTCAGAGGGCGAAGAGCGACCCGATGGCGAAGCCGACCGACACGACCCCCATCACCAGCAGCGCCCCCAGGGCGCCGGTGGCGGCGCGGAGGATGAACCCGCGAGTCACGCCGCGCAGGAGCTGGGCGGCGAACGAGAACAGGATGCAGGCGCCGAACCCGATCATGAACCACGTCATCGTCGCGTCGCGCGGGGCGAGTATCCCGACCAGGATCGCGGCGACGGCACCGACCGCCCAGGTCGCGGCCAGGCCCCAGATCGGGCGGGGCGGTGCGAGGGCGGGTTCCGACATGCCCCCATTGTCCCCCATCCCCGCGGCTATCATGGTGCGCACGAAAGGTACCGTGTGGCGCTCCTCCTGGTCTTGACCCCGTCTCCCTCCGCGGAGCCGGTCCTGCCCGCCCTGGAACTGCTGAGCCACCGCGTGCGCACCATCCCCGCCCAGCCCGCGGAACTGGTGACCGCCCCCGAGGCCGACGTCGTCGTCGTGGACGCCCGAGCCGACCTCGTCGCCGCGAAGTCGCTGTGCACGCTCATCCGCGCGACGGGGCTGCGCGCTCCCCTCCTCCTCGTCGTCACCGAGGGCGGCCTGGGCGTCGTCAACGGCGATTGGGGCATCGACGACGTCGTGCTCGCGACGGCGGGGCCCGCCGAGATCGACGCGCGCGTGCGTCTCGTCCTCTCCCGAGGACACGGCCCCGAGGAGCCGGTGCGGGTGCAGGCCTCCGGCGTCACGATCGACGAGCAGTCCTACTCGGCCAAACTCCACGGTCGTCCCCTCGACCTCACCTACAAGGAGTTCCAGCTCCTGCACTTCCTGGCGACGCACCCGTCGCGCGTCTTCACCCGGGAGCAGCTGCTCAGCGAGGTCTGGGGGTACGACTACTTCGGGGGGACCAGGACGGTGGACGTCCACGTGCGGCGCCTGCGGGCGAAGCTCGGCGACCAGGAGCAGATCATCGGCACGGTCCGAAACGTCGGATACCGGTTCAACGTCGAGGAGGAGGGCGAGCAGCGCACCGTGGAGAGCGGCGCCGGCTGAGCCGGAGTCGCCCGGCGTCGCCGCGTTCACTCGCCCGTCACACAGCGGTGATTAGATGTACCCCATGATCGATCCGGTACTGGCAGACTCTGGCCTCGGCGACGCGGAGGACGACGACTTCGACGCGATCCTCGACACCACCGACGACCTCCTCCCCGACGATCGATACCTCGACCGCGAGCTCAGCTGGCTCGCGTTCAACCAGCGGGTGCTGGAGCTGGCCGAGGACGAGACCCTGCCGGTGCTCGAGCGGGCCAACTTCCTCGCGATCTTCGCCAGCAACCTCGACGAGTTCTTCATGGTCCGCGTCGCCGGGCTCAAGCGCCGCATCGTGACGGGGCTGGCCGTGCCGACGAACGTCGGCCGCGCGCCGGCGGACGTCCTCGCGGACATCTCCGCGGAGGCGCACCGCCTGCAGCTGCGTCACGCGGAGGCGTGGACCACGTCGGTCCGCCCGTCCCTCGCCGACGCCGGCATCGAGATCGCCGATTGGGAGGAGCTCAGCAGCGACGAGCAGGCCGGCCTGACGGAGTACTTCCAGTCCAACGTCTTCCCGGTCCTCATGCCGCTGGCCGTCGACCCGGCCCACCCTTTCCCCTACATCTCCGGCCTCTCCCTGAACCTCGCGATCCGGATCCGCAACGCGCGTACCGGGAGGCAGGACTTCGCCCGGCTCAAGGTGCCGCCGATGCTCCCGCGTTTCGTAGAGGTGCGCGGCGGAGGCGGAGGCGGCGCGTTGCGGTTCATCCGCCTGGAGGAGCTGATCGCGAATCACCTCGGAGACCTCTTCCCCGGGATGGAGGTGCTCGACCACCACGCCTTCCGCCTGACCCGCAACGAGGACGTGGAGATCGAGGAGGACGAGTCGGAGAACCTGATCCAGGCGCTGGAGGCGGAGCTGCTGCGGCGCCGTTTCGGCCCGCCGATCCGCCTCGAGATCACGGACGATATGGACGACGTGACCCTCGACCTCCTCCTGAAGGAACTGGACATCACGGACCAGGAGGTCTACCGACTCCCGGTGCCGCTGGATCTGCGCGGCCTCTTCGACCTGTCCAAGATCGACCGGCCCGACCTGCACTACCCGCCGCACCTGCCGACGACGGCCGTGGCGTTCCAGCCAGGGGACAACAACGAGCGCGCCGACATCTTCAAGGCGATCCGCAAGGCGGACGTGCTGGTGCACCACCCGTACGAGTCCTTCGCGACGAGTGTGCAGGCGTTCCTGGAGCAGGCCGCGCGGGACCCGCACGTGCTCGCGATCAAGCAGACCCTCTACCGCACGTCCGGCGACAGCCCCATCGTGCAGGCGCTGATCGACGCAGCCGAGGCCGGCAAGCAGGTCCTCGCCCTCGTCGAGGTGAAGGCGCGCTTCGACGAGGCGAACAACATCGTGTGGGCGCGCAAGCTGGAAAAGGCGGGGGTGCACGTCGTCTACGGGCTCGTCGGTCTCAAGACGCACTGCAAGCTCGCCCTCGTGATCCGCCAGGAGGAGGGCACGCTCCGCCACTACTCGCACGTCGGGACGGGCAACTACAACCCCAAGACGAGCCGGCTCTACGAGGACCTGGGACTGTTCACCGCGGATCCGCAGGTCGGCAAGGACCTCACCCGCCTGTTCAACGAGCTGTCCGGCTACGCGATCGAGAAGAAGTTCAAGCGGCTCCTGGTCGCGCCGCTGCACTTGCGCAAGGGGCTGCTGCGTCATATCGAGAAGGAGCGCCAGCAGGCGTTGGCCGGCAAGCCCGCGCGGATCCGCATCAAGGTCAACTCGATGGTCGACGAGCAGATCATCGACGCCCTGTACCGCGCGAGCATCGCCGGGGTGAAGGTCGAGGTCTGGGTCCGCGGCATCTGCAGCATCCGTACGGATCTGCCGGGCGTGAGCGACAACATCACGGTGCGGAGCATCCTCGGCCGATACCTGGAGCACTCGCGGATCTTCGCGTTCGACAACGACGGAGACCCGCAGGTGTACATCGGCAGCGCCGACATGATGCACCGCAACCTCGACCGACGGGTCGAGGCGCTGGTCCGGGTCGCCGCGCCCGCGCACGTCAAGGAGCTGCTGTCCTTCTTCGACACGGCGATGGCCCCCACGACGTCCTCGTGGCACCTGGGCGAGGGCGGGCTGTGGACGCGCCACTCCGTGGACGCGGACGGCGTGGCGCTGACGGACCTGCAGGATAAGACCATGCTGCAGATCCAGCGTCGTCGCCGCCCGCGGGCGGCCCGATGAGCTCAGCGCGCTCGGAGAGCCACGCCGTCTACGCCGCCGGCGGGCTGGTGTGGCGGATCGTGGACGGGAAGCTGCGCGTCCTGCTCATCCACCGCACCAAGTACCGCGACGTCACCCTCCCGAAGGGCAAGGTGGATCCCGGCGAGATGCTCGCGGAGACCGCCGTCCGGGAGATCTTCGAGGAGACCGGGATCCGCGTCGCGCTCGGCGTGCCGGTGGGCGTGTCCCGGTACCGGATGGCGAACCGCAAGCAGAAGGTCGTGCACTACTGGGCCGCGGAGGCGACCGAAGAGGCGATCCGGGCCTCCGCCTTCGTGCCGAACCGCGAGATCGCGGCGATCGAGTGGATGAGCCTGAAGAAGGCGCGCAAGGCCCTCAGCTATCCCGTCGACGTGGAGATCCTCGATGCGTTCGAGGGGCTCGTGGAGGACGGGATTCGGGAGACCTTCCCCGTGATCGTGCTGCGGCACGCCAAGGCCCAGCCGCGCTCGGACTGGAAGGGGACGGACGCCTCCCGCCCGCTTACCCCGCGGGGCCAGGCGCAAGCGGAGGCGATCGTGGGCCCGCTCCGGGCCTTCGGCGTCCGCAAGATCGTCACGAGCGATGCGGTCCGCTGCCGTCGTACCGTGCGCCCTTTGGCCCGCGCCCTGGGGATCAAGAGCGTCAAGACGGACCTCATCAGCCAGGACGCCTGGGAGGAGGGCCGGGCCGATCCGCGCACGGTCGTCGGCCGACGCGTCCGCGCGGGCAAGCCCGCCGTCCTGTGCAGCCACGGTCCGGTGCTGCCCGATCTGCTGCGCGAGGTCGCCCTCGCGACCGGCACCCCGTCCGGGTCGTACCTCTCCAGCGCCGCCGCGCTGGAGGTGGCGGCGTTCAGCGTCGTCCATCTGTCGGCGACCAACCCGGGCTCCGGGATCATCTCGATCGAGACCCACGCCCCCAAGGCCTGACCCTCCCCGCTCCGCGCACGGTCGATCGTCGGTCAGAGGGTGGCGGCGCCATCCTTGCGGAGCACAGCGCCCTCGATACCCCTCCGCTGAGACGTGCCGGGGACTCCTCGGCGAGCGCCGACCGGCCCCGATCCGTTCACCTTCCGTTTACCCCCGCGGGAGAGTCTCGTTAACCGGCGCTCCTAACGTCACTGTGTGCCCTGCACCGGGCCCCACCCATTCCACGATCGAACGGATCCACAGTGAAGCTCTCCCGAATCGCTCGAATCAGCGCCATCGGCGCCATCGCCGCGCTGGCCCTCGCCGGCTGCGCCGCGAACGAGGCCCCCGCCGGCGGCGACGGCGGCTCCACCACCGCTCCGTCCGACGGCGCGTCCGCGCTCACCGGCAACCTCGTCGGCTCCGGCGCCTCCTCGCAGCAGGTCGCGATCCAGTCCTGGACCGCCGAGTTCCAGAAGACCAACGCCGACGCCACCGTCGAGTACGACCCGGCCGGCTCCGGCGCGGGCCGTGAGTCCTTCCAGCAGGGCGCCGTCAACTTCGCCGGCTCCGACCGCGCGTTCAAGATCGACGAGATCTCGGCCGGCGGCTTCGAGGCCTGCGCCGCCGACTCCGAGATCGTCGAGATCCCGGCCTACATCTCCCCGATCGCCATCGTCTTCTCGCTCGACGGCGTCGACTCGCTGAGCATGGACCCGCAGACGATCGCGGGCATCTTCGCCGGCAAGATCACCAAGTGGAACGACCCGGCCATCGCCGCCACCAACGAGGGCGTCACGCTTCCGGACGAGACCATCTCGCCGGTGCACCGCTCCGACAAGTCCGGCACCACCGGCAACTTCACCGACTACCTCTCGCAGACCGCGGGCGACGTGTGGACGGCGGGCTCCGTCGAGGAGTGGCCGGCCGAGCTCGGCGGCGAGGCCGCGGAGAAGACCTCCGGTGTCGCCAACGCCGTCAAGGGCGGCCAGGGCCTGATCGGCTACATCGACTCCTCCCAGGCCGAGGGCTTCTCCTCGGTGAAGGTCAAGGTCGGCGACGAGTTCGTCGAGCACTCGGCCGCCGGCGCCGCCGCGACGCTGGACGCCTCCAAGATCGAGGAGGGCCGCTCCGAGGGCGACCTGGCGTTCGAGATCGACCGCACCACCACCGCCAAGGGCGCGTACCCCGTGCTCCTGGTCAGCTACCTCATCGGCTGCACGCAGTACGAGGACGAGAACATCGCCGCGCTGACGAAGGCCTTCTTCAGCACCGCGATCAGCGCCGAGGGCCAGGACGCCGCCGCCGCCAACGCCGGCAGCGCCCCGATCTCGGACGACCTGCGCAGCCAGTCGCAGGCCGCGATCGACCTCATCAAGTGAGACGCGGACGGTCTCCGGGATGCGCACGCATCCCGGAGACCGTCCCATGTCCCCCACCTCCCCTGACTCCTCCGGCACGCCCGATCACACCGAACAGGAAGCAGCACCCATGACAGCCTCCCCGGCGCAGGCTCCGCAGCGGATCGTCGCCAAGCGGCGCGCCGGCGACATCTGGTTCTCCGGGACCGCGGTGGCCGCCGGATCCATGATCATGATCACGCTCGCCGCGGTCGCGATCTTCCTCGTCGTCCAGTCGATCCCCGCCTTCAGCGCCACTCCCGAGACCGCATCGGTGCTCCGGGGGAACTTCTGGCAGTACGTCGGCCCGCTGCTGTTCGGGACCGTCTGGGCCGCCTTCCTGGCCCTTCTCATGGCCGTGCCGCTCTCCATCGGCGTCGCCCTCTTCATCACCCACTACGCGCCGCGCCGGCTCGCGCAGGGCCTCGGCTACATCGTCGACCTGCTGGCCGCGGTGCCCTCCGTCGTCTTCGGGCTCTGGGGCATCCTCGTCCTCGCGCCCGCGGCGCAGCCCGTGTACGGCTGGCTCAACGCCCACGCCGGGTGGTTCCCGCTGTTCTCGGGCGAGCTGTCCAAGACCGGGCGCACCATCTTCACCGCGGCGATCGTGCTCGCCGTCATGGTCGTGCCGATCATCACCGCGATCTGCCGCGAGATCTTCCTGCAGACCCCGCGCCTGCACGAGGAGGCCGCCCTGGCGCTCGGGGCCACCCGCTGGGAGATGGTGCGGATGGCCGTGCTGCCGTTCGGCCGCTCCGGCATCGTCTCGGCCTCCATGCTCGGGCTCGGCCGCGCGCTCGGCGAGACGATGGCCGTGGCCATGGTCCTGTCCGTGAGCGGCGCCGTCACCTTCCAGCTCTTCACCTCGACGAACCCGTCCACGATCGCCGCGAACATCGCCCTCACCTTCCCCGAGGCGTACAAGGTGAACATCAACATCCTGATCGCGACGGGCCTCATCCTCTTCATCGTCACCTTCGCGGTGAACGCGATCGCACGCTGGATCGTGAACCGCCGCAAGGAATTCTCGGGAGCGAACTGACATGACCCTCACTGCCCCCGACACCGCCCGCGGGACCCTGGCCCGCACCGCGACCTCGCTGAGCTCCGGACACCTCCCCCGATGGGCCCCCTGGGCGCTGCTGGTCGGCTCCCTGGCGATCGTCGCCGCCCCGTTCGGGATCGCGAGCATCAGCTCGGGCTCCGAGTTCAACCTCGCCGGGACCCTGATCCTCGGCGCGGTCGTCTACCTCGTGCTCATCTACGTCCTCTCCCGCATCGTCGAGGACGGCCGCAAGGCCACCGACCGGCTCATCACCGGCGTCGTGACGGCGGCCTTCGCGATCGCGATGGTGCCGCTGGTCTCCGTGGCCTGGACGGTGGTCGCGAACGGCATCGCCCGCTTCGACGCGGACTTCTTCAGCATGTCGATGCGCGGCGCGATCGGCGAGGGCGGCGGCGGCCTACACGCCATCATGGGCACGCTCCTGGTCACGCTCGCCGCCACGCTCATCTCGGTGCCGATCGGCCTGATGACCGCCGTGTACCTGGTCGAGTACGGCCAGGGCGGGCGGATGGCCCGGGCGATCACGTTCCTCGTGGACGTCATGACCGGCATCCCCTCGATCGTCGCGGGCCTGTTCGCGTACGCCCTGTTCGCACTCATCTTCGGACCCGGCGTGCGGATGGGCATCATGGGATCCGTCGCCCTCGCCGTGCTCATGATCCCCGTCGTCGTGCGCTCCAGCGAGGAGATGCTGCGCCTCGTGCCGAACGAGCTGCGCGAGGCCTCGTACGCCCTCGGCGTGCCGAAGTGGCTGACGATCCTCAAGGTCGTGCTCCCCACCTCCATCGCGGGCATCACGACCGGCGTCATGCTCGCCATCTCGCGCGTCATCGGCGAGACCGCGCCGCTGCTCATCACCGCCGGGTTCACCGACGCGATGAACTACAACCTCTTCAGCGGGCGCATGCAGACGCTGCCGGTCTTCACGTACTCGCAGTACGCCTACCAGGGCATTCCCGCCGAGGCCTACGTCGATCGCGCCTGGGCGTCCGCCCTCACCCTCATCATCATCGTCATGGTGCTGAACCTCATCGCCCGCCTCGTCGCGAAGTTCTTCGCGCCCAAGACCGGCCGCTGAGCCCCGATCCGCCAGCGCCTCCGACTCCCAGAAGGAACACCGTGTCCAAGAGCATCGAAGTCAACAACCTCAACGTCTACTACGGCGACTTCCTCGCGGTCGAGGGCGTGTCCCTCGACATCGAGCCGCGCAGCGTCACCGCGTTCATCGGCCCCTCCGGCTGCGGCAAGTCCACGTTCCTGCGGACGCTGAACCGCATGCACGAGGTCATCCCGGGCGCGCGCGTGGAGGGCGAGGTGCGCCTCGACGGCGAGGACCTGTACGGACCCGGCGTCGACCCCGTGAGCGTCCGCCGCCAGGTGGGCATGGTCTTCCAGCGTCCGAACCCCTTCCCCACCATGTCGATCCGGGAGAACGTCCTCGCCGGCGTGCGTCTGAACAACAAGCGCATCTCCAAGAGCGACGCCGACGCCCTCGTCGAGCGGTCGCTGCAGGGGGCGAACCTCTGGAACGAGGTCAAGGATCGTCTGGACAAGCCCGGTTCCGGCCTCTCCGGCGGCCAGCAGCAGCGTCTGTGCATCGCGCGGGCCATCGCCGTCTCCCCGGACGTGCTCCTCATGGACGAGCCGTGCTCCGCGCTCGACCCGATCTCGACCTACGCGATCGAGGAGCTGATCGGCGAGCTGAAGAACGAGTACACGGTCGTGATCGTGACGCACAACATGCAGCAGGCGTCGCGCGTGAGCGACAAGACGGCGTTCTTCAACATCGCCGGCACCGGCAAGCCCGGCAAGCTCATCGAGTACGACGACACGGCGACCATGTTCACGACGCCGTCCGTGCAGGCCACCGAGGACTACGTCTCCGGTCGCTTCGGCTGATCCGCACCGCTCCTCCGCAGCCCGCGCCCGCGGCCGCGGCCGGCGCCGAGTGGTCAGTTTCTGTGGGTTCAGCGCGCCTGAACCCACAGAAACTGACCACTCGTCGTCTGTCGGCGAGCCGACGCGGGTCAGTCGCGCGGCGAGAGGAGGTACGCGTTGAGCGCGGCGGTGAAGGGGGCGTCGACCGCGAGCGGCCGCCCGTCGATCTCGCGGATCGGCGCGGCCAGCCGGACGCTGGAGACGAGCCAGGCCGCGTCCGCCGCAGCCAGGTCCGCCGCGGGGATCCGGGCGTACTCCGCGGTGAGCCCGAGCCCGGCGAGGTGCTCGTAGACGCTCAGCTGGGTCGTGCCGTGCAGGATCCCGCCGGACGGAGCCGGGGTGACGAAGCGGTCGCCGATGCGCAGGATGAGCGACGCCGTGGGCGCTTCGAGAACGAAACCGTCGCTGCTGAGGAAGATGGCGTCGTCCGCCCCGCGCCGGTGCGCCTCCCGGAGGGCCGCCATGTTCACCGCGTAGGAGAGCGTCTTGGCCCCGAGCAGCAGCCACGGCGCCCGCTCGGCGGCGCCGATGTCGTATCCGCGATCCAGGGTGACGACGCGGACCCCGTGGGTCCGGGGCGCGGAGAAGTCCGCGGCCGGGGTCACGGTCGCCCAGGCCGTCGGCGTCGGCCCGTGCTCCACTCCCCGGCTGAGGATGAGCTTGATCACGGCCTCCCCCGGCGGGCACTCCGCGGCCGCGACCGCGACGGCCTGTCGCCACTGCTCGAGGTTCGGTTCCGGGAGTTCGCACAGCCGCGCGGAGTGGGCGAGGCGCTGCACGTGCGCCTCCGTCTCCTGGGGATGCCCGTCGACGACGCCGATCGACTCGAACACGCCGTCTCCGCGCTGGGTGCTGAGCTCGCCCACGCTCAGCGCGGGCGCCGAGGGATCGGCCGGGGTGAACGAATCGGAGAAGTCCGCGCGCTCCTCGGCGGCGTCGGCGGGGACGATCAGGAGCGCGAAGCGGGTGGCCATGGATCGAGCATAGGCGCGCGGCCGTCTCGGACCGGTCAGCCGTCGTCTCGAGCCGGAGTCGTCGTCTCGATCCGAGAGTCGTCGTCTCGAGCCGAGGTGCCATCGATCGGGTCCGACCGGCGGGAATACTCTCCGGGCCGACGCGTTACACTGTGATGGCCGGGCCGCATAACCCCGGGCTCCAACTTCTGCCGCTGCGAGCGGCCTTCCGCCGAGAGGCGTTCTTGCGGCCCGGCCCTTTCGTATCCACCGTCCTGCATGGACTCGGTGCGACGGCGTGCCGCGTCAACGCGCAGCGCGCGCACGCCGGATCAGGCATTCGCGCGAGTTCAGGCACTCGTGCACACCCCTGGCTTGAACTCGCGCGTCCGCCTGATCCCGCGCGCAGACCGACAGATCCGAGACTCCACCGCCCACCAGCCCGCACGCACGCGCCAGTTCAGGCATACACGCGAGTTCAGGCACTCGTGCGCACTCCTGGCCTGATCCCGTACGTTTGCCTGATCCCGCGCCCAGACCGACAGATCCGAGACTCCACCGCCCACCAGCCCGCACGCACGCGCCAGTTCAGGCATACGCGCGAGATCAGGCACTCGTGCGCACCCCTGGCCTGATCCCGCGCGTTTGCCTGATCCCGCGCGCCCGAGGCAGCCGCGCGCCCGAGGGCCGCGTCACGACGAGGGCAGCGTCAAGAGAAGGCGCCGCGCGAAGGCAGCGTCAGGCCAGCATGCCTTGGCGCCAGGCCCCCGCCGACGCTGCGAGGTCGAGGGCGTAGCCGCTCAGCCGCAGCGCGCGCCGCGTGAGGCTGCCTGCCCGCTCGGGCTCGGTCGCCTCGTAGTCGTCGGCGAGATGCGTCGCGCCGGAGGCCTGGATGCGGCAGAACGCCGCCGCCCGCTCCAGCGCGACGGCGAAGTCCCCGCGGAAGGCGCCGCGGAGGATCGTGTCGATGAGCGCCACGAGCTCCTCCGGCCCGGCGGGGCTCGGCGCGCCGGCCACCACGGCGTCCACCGTGGACAACTCGGTCCGGCCGCGCTCGTAGAGCAGGGCGCTGGTCGCGGGATCGCCGTGGATGGAGGCCTGCAGGACGTACAGTCGCCACAGCGCCCCCGGCAGAGAGCGGGACGTCGCCGTGGACCACAGCTCCGCGATCTCGTCGATGCCGTGGGAATCCGCGTACGCGATCAGCCGTTCCGCGCTGGCCCCGCTGTCGTCGGCGCGCACCCGGGCGAGCAGTGCGGAGGCCGTCGCGTGCGCGATCCGGGTCTTCTCGGCAGGATCGTGCGCGCCGACGAGGTTGTCGAACGACTCGTTGGGGCGGCGAACGGGCCGGTGGAAGTCCTGAGGCACCGATCCAGGGTACGCGCCCGACGACGGGCGTCTGCCGGGAACCGGGGGACGCGGTGCCTCACGACGTGGGGATCGCGACGATCGGATCCGTGGTCGGCGCGCCCGTCGCGGAACCGCCGGCCCGCTCCACCGTGATGGCGAGAAGGTCGCCGTCACGGAAGGCTCCTTCCAGCGCCGCCGTGCCGTCCGGGGCCGACAGGAGTCCCGCGGAGATCGGCTCGTCGCCGCGGACGAACCACAGCTC
The DNA here is from genome assembly GCF_037083505.1 of Microbacterium sp. CCNWLW41. NCBI lineage: Bacteria > Bacillati > Actinomycetota > Actinomycetes > Micrococcales > Microbacteriaceae > Microbacterium > Microbacterium sp. CCNWLW41. Next base: position 257,041 of record NZ_JBAOJP010000003.1, on the reverse strand, counting down.
GTACGCCTTGTCGTCCGGGAGTGCGGCCATGCCGTCCGTCACGAGCACCGCCCGGCCGAGGGAGGAGGACCAGTGCGCCGTCACCGATCCGCCCTGGGCCACCTCCGCCGTGCGTTGGCGGGCGTCCGGGGCCTGCTCGATCTGCTCCAGCGCGACGACGGCGGCCGGACGCAGGATCGCGGGCAGCAGCGTCGCCGCCCCCACGCCGAGGGCAGCGATCAGCGCCACCGATGCCGCGAGCGCGAACAGTCGGCGCGAGCGGCGACGCGGATGACGGGCGGGGCCGACGGCCGGCTCGTCCCCGCCCGCGCCCTGCACCCCGGCCACCGGCCCCCCGACGACAGAGGCGCCGGACGCCGACGGGACGGCGTCCTCGGCGATCCGAGCCAGCAGCGCCCCGCGGACGGCGGGCGGCGGGTCCTCGGAAACGACGCCCATCCCGAGCAGCGCGGCGGTCGCCGTGTCCTCGGCCACGAGCGCCGTCCACTCGGGGTGCTCCCGCGCGGCGCGGAGGAAGCGCTCCTCGTCCGCGGGCGAGAGCGCATGCAGCGCGTGTCCTGCGGAGAGCGCGCGGAACTCCGCCTCGTCCATGTTCTCGGTCATGCGGTCACCCCCAGCTCACTCCTCAGGCGCGACAGCCCGTCGCGCATGCGCGTCTTCACGGTTCCCAGCGGGGTCGCGGTCATCGCGGCGATCTCGCTCTGACTGTAACCGCCGTAGTAGGCGAGGACGAGCGCGTCCCGCTGCGGCTCGGGAAGCTCCCCGAGCGCTGCCACGACCCGTCGTCCTTCGATCCCCAGCTCCGCCTGCTCGGCGACGCTGTCGTACGGGACGCCCAGGTCCCGGATCCCCGCTCTCACGTCCCGGTCGCTGCCCGCCTGCGACGAGCGCACGCGGTCGACCGCGCGGCGGTGGGCGATCGTGAGGATCCAGGATCGTCCCTGTCCCCTGTTCGGAGCGAAGCGCGCTGCGGATTGCCAGATCTCCAGGAAGACCTCCTGGAGCACCTCCTCGCTCTGCGCACGGTTGACCACGACCCGCAGGATGAGACCGAACACGCGGCCGGAGAGCAGATCGTAGAGCTCGGCGAACGCGTCGCGGTCGTCGGCGGCGATGCGCACGAGGAGGTCGGCCACGGCGTCGCGCGCCGTTCCGTCCTCGGGTACGTCGATCCCGTCGATGACCATCTCCCTCAGCATGCCGCATCCTCCGTCATCCCCTCGGAGGCGCTCAGCCGAAGGTGAAGGAATAGACCTGCACGCCCGGAGGGACCTCCACCTCGAGGACCCCGCGACGGCTCTCCCCCGGCGGCACCACGGCGTAGGACCGGGGCGTGCCGGAGACCTCGATCCGCGTCGTGCGCGAGCCGTCCTGCACCGTGATCGTGCCCTCGCCGGCCAGCACCGTGCGCACCTCCGCGGCCCGGAAGTCCAACCGGACCCGCCCCGCCTCCCCCACCGGCGCGGCGAACTGCGTCCGGACGTCCCATCGTCCGTGCAGGGCGAAGGTGTCGTCGGGCTGCGTCGCCGGGAACTCGTGGTCGACAACGCCGGCGCGGTACGGCCCGGGCCCGGCGAAGTTCACGTCCTTGGCCGACCCCAGGAAGGTCTCCCGGGTCGTGGATCCGACCTCGGGGGTCTCGTCGGCCACATCGGTGCGCGGGGGCAGGACCAGGCCGGGGTCCGCTTCGGTCAGAAGCTCGCGGATGTGGTCCTCGGTCGTCGCGTACCCGCCCTCGCCGAACGAGATCTGCCGCACGACGCCCTCCGCGTCGATGAGGTAGTGCGCGGGCCAGTACCGGTTGCGGTAGGCCGTCCAGGTCGACAGCGCGTTGTCGAGGCCCACCGGGTAGTCGATCCCGAACGACTCCGCCCCGGCGGCGACGTTCGCGGGATCCTTCTCGAACGCGTACTCCGGCGAGTGGACGCCGATCACCTGCAGCCCGGCGTCCCGGTAGGCCTCGTCCCAGGCCACGACGTGCGGCAGCGAGCGCTGGCAGTTGATGCAGGAGTATGCCCAGAAGTCGATGAGCACGACACGTCCGCGCAGCGCCGCCAGGTCGACGGCGGCGCCGTCCGGCGTGTTCAGCCACGTCTCGATGCCGCGCAGCGCGGGAGCCGTCCCGCACTCGGCGAGCTCCGTTGACCCCGGGACGCACCGGTCGAGGTCCCGGTTCTCGTCGGTGACCAGCCCGCCGAGCCCGAGCGCCTCCTGCCCGCCCTCCGAGGAGGTCAGCCCCTCCTGGAAGGACGCGGTGTAGTCGGGGATAAGCCGTTGGATCAGCTGCGGAACGTTGAAGACGAGCCCCACGGCGAGCGCGATCATCGCGACCCCGGCGGTGATCCGGAGTCCTCGCTCCCGGGTGCGGAACGCCCGGATGCGCTCGATCAGCCCGCGTCCGGCGAGGGCGAAGGCGAGCAGCGGCACCGCGACCCCCACGGCGAACGACACGGTCAGCAGCACCGTCTCCGGGCCGATCCGACCGGTCGCCCCGGCGACGATGATCGCGGCGAGCACGGGTCCCGCGCACGGGACGAAGACCGTGCCGAGCGCGAGGCCCACGCCGAAGCCGCTCCCCCGGTTCTCGACGTTGCGCCGCGGGATCCACTGGAACGGCTTCTCCAGCAGCCTCTCCACGCCGGGGAAGAGCAGTCCGACCCCGAGGAGCGCGAGCACGACGATCCCGATCCAGCGGATCAGGTCCTGGGGAAGCCCGAGCAGTCCCAGCAGGAGCGAGCCGGCGAGGGTGACCGCGGTGAAGCTCGTCACCAGCCCCGCGATCACGAGGTAGGGCCGTGCGCGGCCCGCCGGTGCGGTCTCCTCCTCGAACCGTGCCGACTGGGCGCCGCCGGTGAGGAAGATGACCGGCAGCACCGGCAGGATGCACGGCGAGATGCCGGTGATGAGCCCGCCGAGCAGACCGATGATGACGACGTCCATGAGTCCCCGTTCCTGTCACGGGCTGTTCGCGGCCGGGCCGGGTTCGGATTGGTCCGGCGCGGCCCTCGGTCCCGACGCGAATCCGCTTCCCATCCGATCCGCCGGCGGCGCCGAACAGCACACGACGCCGCAGGAGAGGCCCGCGGCGCATCACCACCGGAGGTGGAGAGATGTTCAGCACCAAGAAGAAGATCGTCGTGGTGACCGCCCTCGTGTTCGCCGGGGCGCTCACCCTGTCCGGCTGCGCGATGGGATCGTCCGGGTCGTCCGGCTCCGAGACGTCCGAGTCGTCGATGCCCAGCTCCCCCTCGGAGGAGCCCTCGGCGATGCCGTCGATGGCCGACCCGTCGGCGGATCTCGTGGGCCCCGGCTGCGCGGCCTATGCGTCCGAGGTCCCGGACGGCCCGGGATCGGTCCAGGGGATGTCCCAGGATCCCGTGGCCGTGGCCGCGTCGAACAACCCGCTGCTCACCACGCTGGTGTCCGCGGTGAGCGGCCAGCTCAACCCCGACGTGAACCTGGTCGACACCCTCAACGGGGACGAGTTCACCGTGTTCGCACCGGTCGACGACGCGTTCGCGAAGATCGATCCGGCAACCATCGAGGGCCTGAAGACGGACAGCGCCACGCTGACGTCGATCCTCACGTACCACGTCGTCCCCGGACAGATCGCCCCGGACGCGATCCCCGGCACGCACAAGACGGTGCAGGGCGCGGACGTGGAGGTCACCGGCAGCGGAGACGACCTGATGGTGAACGGAGCCTCCGTGATCTGCGGCGGCGTCCAGACCGCCAACGCCACCGTGTACCTCGTGGACTCGGTCCTGATGCCTCCGGCGCAGTGACCGCTGCCCGCGCCTCCGGGGGCGGGCGCGGGCGGCGGCCCCCGGCGCGACGGCGCCGGGGGCCGTCGGCGTGCGCCATAGAATGGTCGCACGGGCCTCTAGCTCAGTTGGCAGAGCATCGGACTTTTAATCCGCGGGTCGTGGGTTCGAGCCCCACGGGGCCCACCGGTCAGGCGGCGGACGGCACGGCGAGCCGCGTCGTGGTGTGGAAGGCGCGGTTCCAGCGCAGGAGCGGCACCCCCTCCTCGGGAGCGCTGCCGCGCGTGACCTCCCCCACGAGCAGCATCTGGTCGTTGACGGGCGTGGTCGAGTGGGTCGTGCACCACAGCGTCACGAGCGCATCGGGAAGGAAGAGCGGTCCCTCCGCGGAGGCGACGGCGCCCGCCTCGCCCAGCGCGTCCAGACGCTCGGCGCGCGTGCCCGGAGAGGTGAGCCGCCGCACCAGGGGCAGGTGGTGCGCGGCGAGCACCGACACCGCCCACGGCGCGCCGGCCGTGATCGCGGGCAACGCGTCGCGATCCTGCCCGACGGAGACGGCGAGGGTGAACGGGTTCACCGACGCCGTGAGCACCGACGCGGCGATGAAGAAGAGATCGTGGTCGTCGCCGCGGGTCGCGACGAGGGTGATGCCGCTGCCGTAACGGGCGAAGCTGTCGTACAGCGAGGGATCGACGGCGCTCACGCCACCACCGCCTCGGCCCGGGCGGCGATGTCCCTGAGCTCCTCCCGGTCCGCGACCTTGATCCGCTCCCGCCCGCGTTCGGCGCCGAGCGCGCGCTCGTGCGCGTCGACCCGCAGCCAGCCGTCCCAGTCGACCGCGGTGACGCCGGCGGCCTCCCGCAGCGGGGGAAGCGGATCCCGGTCCGGCCCGTCGAGCGGGCGCCGCTCGAGATCCGCGACGAGCTGGGAGACGGTCTGCAGCGAGTCGGACTTCGTCGACCCGATCAGCCCCACCGGCCCCCGCTTGATCCAGCCGCTGACGTACAGACCGGGGATCGGCGTCCCGGCGCTGTCCAGCACGCGCCCCTGCTCGTTCGGGATGCGGCGACGCTCGGGATCGAAGGGCACGCCCGGCACCGGGCTCGACGCATACCCCACGGCGCGATACACCTGACCCACCGGGTAGTGGCGCAGCTCCCCCGTGCCTTCGACGGTCCCGTTGACGAGGTGCCGCGTCCGCTCCACCGTGATGCCCTCCACGCGATCGGTCCCGTCCAGCCGCACCGGCGCCTGCATGAAGTGCAGGTGGACGCGCCGCGAGGCCGTGCGCGTCGCCGGATCCCGCTCCGACCACTCCCGAATGGTGCGCGCGACGATCCTCCGCTGGTTCGAGCTCTTCATGAGCTCCTCGCTGGAACGGTCGAAGACCATGTCCGCCGGGTCCACGATCACGTCGACGTCCGCCACCTCGCCGAGCTCGCGCAGCTCCAGCGGCGAGAACGCGGCCTCCGCCGGCCCCCGGCGCGCGAACACGTGCACGTCGGTGATCCGGCTGCGACGCAGACCCTCGTGGACGTGGTCCGGGATCTCGGTGGCGAGCAGGTCGTCGGCGCGCTTGGCGAGCATCCGTGTGACGTCCAGCGCCACGTTGCCCGCACCGATGACGGCCACGTGCTCCGCGTCCAGCGGCCACTCCCGGGCGGTGTCGGGGTGCGCGTCGTACCAGGAGACGAACGCGGACGCGCCGAAGGATCCGGGCAGGTCCACACCCGGGATCGGCAGTGGCGCGTCGTCGTCGGCCCCGGTGGTCAGGATCACGGCGTCATAGGCCGCGCGCAGCCGGTCGATGCCGATGTCCGTGCCGACGTCGACGCCGGCGACGAGCCGGATGTCCCGCCGGTCGAGGACCGCATGGAGCGAGTCGATGATCGCCTTGATGCGGGGGTGGTCGGGGGCGACGCCGTAGCGGACGAGGCCGAACGGCACCGGGAGCCGCTCGAACAGGTCGACACGGGTGGCGAAGGGCTGCTGGCGGAGGATGTCGGCGGTGAACACGCCGGCGGGGCCGGCGCCGACGACGGCGACGTTGAGGGGACGGATCATGCGCGATGGGCTCTCTGGTACGGGGATCGGTGGGGGCCGGCCGGCGTCGTCCTCGTGGGCGCGCGACGACCGGCCCAGGCGGGCGCCCGGATGCGGGCGTCCGCGCGCGGCGGCGGATGGCCGGGCGCGTCAGTTGGCGACGGCGGCGAAGCGCGCCGCGACGTCGGACCAGTTCGCGATCTCCCAGAACGCCTTCACGTAGTCAGCCCGGACGTTCTGGTAGTCCAGGTAGTAGGCGTGCTCCCAGACGTCCAGCTGTAGCAGCGGTGTGACGCCCAGCGGCACGTTGCTCTGCTGATCGAACATCTGGAACACCAGCGGCTTCGCGCCGAGACGGTCCCAGGCGAGCACGGCCCATCCGGAGCCCTGGACGCCGAGGGCCGTCGCGGTGAAGTGCGCCTGGAACTTCTCGAAGGAGCCGAAGGCGTCATCGAGCGCCGCCGCGAGCTCGCCCTCGGGCCGGCCGCCGCCGTCCGGGGACATGTTCTGCCAGAACACCGAGTGGTTCAGGTGCCCGCCGAGGTTGAAGGCCAGGTCCTTCTCCAGCTTGTTCACGGCGGCGAGGTCGCCGCTCTCGCGCGCCTCCTCCAGCTGCTCGAGCGCGGTGTTCGCGCCCGTGACGTACGCCTGGTGGTGCTTGGAGTGGTGCAGCTCCATGATCCGCGCCGAGACGTGCGGCGCGAGGGCGGAGTAGTCGTAGGGCAGCTCGGGCAGTGTGTAGACGGCCATGCGATTCCTTTCCGAAAGGGTCGCATCCACCGTAAAACCTCAAGTGCGCTTGAGGTCAAATCGACCGATCCGCGTCACCGCTCACTCGTCGTCCGCGTCGGCCAAACGGCGCGGCCCCGCCCCGAGAGCGGCGAGCGCATCGCCCGGGTTCAGCAGCGCGCAGGCCTTCATGGACAGGCAGCCGCAGCCGATGCACCCGGTCAGCTCGTGCTCCAGCCGCTCGAGGCGTCGGCGGCGCTCCTCGAGCTGGCGCTTCCACGCCCGCGACGCGCGCTGCCAGTCCTCGTGGCTCGGCGTCCTGTCGAGCGGCACGGCGGCGAACGCCTCCTGGACGTCGGTCAGCGGGATGCCGAGGTTCTTCGCCACCGCGATCAGCGAGACGCGGCGCAGCATGTGCCGCGCGAATCGACGCTGATTGCCCGCGGTGCGCACGGACGCGATGAGCCCGAGGTCCTCGTAGTAGCGCAGCGCCGACACGGCGACACCCGTGCGCGCGCTCATCTCCCCGATCGTCAGCAGCTCCTCCGGCTCGTGCGCGGCAACCACGGGTCCTCCTTCGATTTGACCTCAAGTGCACTTGAGATCTTACGGTGAAGGACCGGACGAGAAGGAGGGCGGGAGCACCCATGACCTACGTGATCGCGCTGCCGTGCGTGGACCTGAAGGACCGCGCGTGCATCGACGAGTGCCCCGTGGACTGCATCTACGAGGGCGAGCGCTCCCTCTACATCCACCCGGACGAGTGCGTGGACTGCGGGGCGTGCGAGCCCGTGTGCCCGGTCGAGGCCATCTTCTACGAGGACGATCTCCCTGACGAATGGCAGGACTACTACAAGGCGAACGTCGAGTTCTTCGACGAGATCGGATCCCCCGGCGGGGCCGCGCGGACCGGCCCGCTCCCGTACGACCACCCGCTGATCGCCGCCCTGCCCCCGCAGGAGCACAACGAGGACTGAGGTGGCACCGGGCCCGCGTCAGACCCGGCGGGCCCGATGCCGACGGACGGCGTCCCGATTGGCGCAGCGGACCGAGCAGTAGCGCTGCCGACCGTTGCGGGTGATGTCCACGATGACGTTGGTGCAGGGATCGGCCGCGCATCGACCGAGCCGGTGCATGCCTCGCGTGGCCAGATGCAGCGCCGTCCCCACGGCGATGACGGCGCGCAGCACGTACGGCAGGGCGTCGTCCGGATCCCGGTAGTGCAGGTGCCAGCCTTCGCCGTCGTGGTCGGTGAGGTGCGGATGCGCGGCGGCCTCGGCCATCATCCGGTTCAGGAGGACGGCGCGATCCGCCGGGTCCTCGGCGTCGACGACCCGCAGCCACTCGTCGATCACGGCGCGCGTGCGCTCATGGTCGTCCGGGGCGGCCCGGAAGACCATGGTCATGCCGAACCGCCGCGTGCGCGCCTCGATCCCTGCGCGGTCCGCGGGCCAGTCGTCCGCCAGCGACGCGGCCAGGAGCGTCGCGTACTCACCGTAAGGGTTGAGATGCATAAGCCCATTACATCATCCTGGGCTCATGTCCGCTCCCGCCACGCGTCCCGTCCCTCTGCCGGCCCCCGTCGAGCGCACCGCCGCCCGGCACGAGCACGGGTGGATCTCCGAGTCCCGCCATCCCACCTCGGAGGGCGTGATCGTGTACGTGCGCTGCGCCGCCTGCGGCACCCGACGGGTCGATCTCGTCCCCACGCCGGCCCTGCCCCCGCTCGCCGTGAGCCGGGGCATCGGCGCGCCCGCCGACACCCCGCCTCCGCGCACGCCCGCGGCGCCCGGCCGCTGACGACCGGACCCGCGGGTCGTGCGCACCGCCGCCTCAGACCGCCGGGACCGCTGCGGACGCTCGCGCCGCCGCGGCCATCACCGCCGCGAGGGAGGCCCCGAGCGTGGAGGCGTGCACGCCCGCCGCCCACGCGACCTCGTCGCCGCGGCGATACTCGAGCATCGTGAGCGCCTGCGCATCGCTCCCCCGGTCGAGGCTCGTCTGGTGCAGGCTCAGCACGTCGACCGGGATGCCGCGCTCCGCCAGCGCCGCCACGAGTGCCTCGACCGGCCCGATGTCGTCGAACACCGAGTCGGCCCGGCCGCCGTCCGCCTCCAGCATCACCCGGGTGCGCGAGCGCCCGTCCTCCTCCGCCACGTCGAACCCGGCGAGCGCGACCGCTGAGGCGGGCGAGGCGAGGTATGCCGTCGTGAAGATGTCCCACAGGGCCGCCGCGGAGATCTCGTCCCCGGCCTCGTCCGCGTGCTCCTGCACGTGCCGGGCGAAGTCGATCTGGAGGCGGCGGGGCAGCTCGACGCCGTACTCGCTCTCCAGCAGGTACGCGATCCCGCCCTTGCCGGACTGCGAGTTCACGCGGATCACCGCGTCGTAGCTGCGCCCGATGTCCGCCGGGTCGATCGGCAGGTAGGGCACCCGCCAGGCGATCTCCCGCTCCGCGACGCCGGTCGAGCGCGCCCGCTCCCGGTGCTCCGCGAAGCCCTTCCGGATCGCATCCTGGTGCGTGCCGCTGAAGGCGGTGTGGACGAGGTCGCCGACGTACGGATGGCGCGGATGGACCTCGATGCGGTTGCTGTGCTCGACGACCCTGCGGATCTCGTCGATGTCGGAGAAGTCGATCATCGGATCGACGCCCTGGGCGTGGAGGTTCAGCGCGAGCGTCACCAGGTCGACGTTGCCGGTGCGCTCACCGTTGCCGAACAGGCACCCCTCGACGCGCTGGGCGCCGGCGAGGACCGCGAGCTCCGCGCAGGCGACGCCGGTCCCGCGGTCGTTGTGCGGGTGCACGGACAGGATGACGCCGTCGCGACGCGCCACGCTGCGGTGCATGTGCTCGATCTGGTCCGCGTAGACGTTCGGCGTCGCGATCTCGACGGTGGCCGGCAGGTTCAGGATCACCGGACGGTCCGGCGACGCCTCCCACAGCGCGGTCACCGCGTCGCACACCTCGATCGCGAAGTCCGGCTCGGTGAGGTTGAAGACCTCGGGCGAGAACTCGTACCGGACGTTCGCCAGGGAAGCCGTGCGGTCACGGACCTCCCGGGCGCCGTCGAGGATGAGCCGCAGCAGCTCTTCTCGATCCCGCCCCAGCACGACGTCGCGCCAGACGGGGGCGGTCGCGGTGTACATGTGGATGACGACCTCGTTGCGGATCCCACGGATCGATTCGACGGTCTTCGCGATGAGGTCGGCCCGCGCCGGCGTGAACACGACGATGGTCACGTCGTCGGGCGCGAGCGGCTGTTCGGCGAGCAGCCGCACGAAGTCGTGGTCGGTGCGGCTCGCCGACGGGTAGCCGACCTCGATCTCCTTGTACCCCATGGCGACCATGAGCTCGAAGAAGCGTCGCTTGCGGAGGGGATCCATCGGCTCGGCGAGGGCCTGGTTGCCGTCGCGGAGGTCGACGGGCACCCACAGCGGCGCGCGCTCCAGCCGACGGTCGGGCCAGGTCCGCTCGACGAGCGGGACCTCCACACGGGAGTGCACGTCGGCGTAGCGGTGCGACGGCATTTGGGAGTGACGCTGACGGTTCCAGGCCGGAGCGTCGGCGGGGCGGGGGCCACGCGGGGTCGAGAGGGTGGGATGAGGCATGTCCGGGTCCTTCTGGTCGGGATCGATGAGACGACCGGCACACGTCGAACCCCCACGGAGGGGGTCCGGTCGATCAGGCCCCGCCGTGGCAGCGAAGGAGGAGGATGCCCGCGAGCATGGCTAGAATGTAGCACAACTCCTCAGACAAGCAGATAGGAATGACATGAGACAGGTCGTCCGGGGCACTCTCGCGGATCAGGCAGCGGCCCTCCTGCTCGATCGGATCCGCGCCGGCGAGTGGGCTCTGGGCGCGCGTCTTCCCGGAGAGACGACCCTGGGCCCGCAGCTCGGGGTCGGACGCTCCACGGTGCGGGAGGCGATCCGCCAGCTCGCGGGTCGCGGGGTCCTCGTGAGCCGGCAGGGGGCCGGCGTGTTCGTCGCGGCCCTGGACGCCGCGGAGGACTGGGATGCGGTGCTGCAGCGCGCCGACATCCTCTCGGTCATCGAGGCGCGCGTCGCCATCGAGTCCGAGGCGGCCGCGCTCGCCGCCGTGCGTCGCACTCCCGCGGATCTCCGTGCGATCCGGCGGGCGCTGGGCGCCCGTGCCGGGGAGCACGCGTCGATCGAGTCCTCCGTGGATGCGGACATGGCGTTCCACCGCAGCATCGTCGCCGCGGCGCACAACCCGATCCTCGGCGAGATGTTCGACGGCTTCACGCCGCGCCTGCGCCCCGCCATGGTCGACATGCTGCGGATCCGCGGCGCCCACGACACGGAGGCCGACCACCGGGCGCACGAGGAGCTCGCCGCGAGCATCGCCGACCGGGACGCGACGGAGGCGGCGCGGCGCAGTCGTGCGCACCTGACCGGTCTCGCGGAGGCCCTCGCATGAGCACGGCCCTCGGATCCGTTTCCCCCGCCGACCGCGTCCTGGAGCTGCGCGGCGTCGTCTTCCGACGCGACGGCAACACCATCCTGCACGGCATCGACCTCGCCGTGCACCGGGGCGAGCACTGGGCGCTGCTCGGGCCCAACGGCGCGGGCAAGAGCACGATCCTCGGCTTCTGCGGGGCGCGCACGCATCCCAGCTCCGGCACCGTGGATGTCCTGGGCCGACGGCTGGGGCGCGTGGACCTGCAGGAGCTGCGGCGCGAGATCGGCCACGTGGACCCGCGCCACCCGCTGCGCAGCCCGCTGACCGTCGAGGACGTGGTCCTGACGGGGATCACCGGGACCGTGGAGACGCCGATGCGCTGGGTCGCCACCGACGCGCAGCGTGCCCGCGCCGCGAGGGAGATCGACGGGGTCGGGCTGTCCCACCGCCGACGCACCGCCTGGCCGCTGCTGTCCCAGGGCGAGCGGGGACGAGCGCTGATCGCCCGCGCCCTCATCGCCGACCCGCGTCTGCTCCTCCTGGACGAGCCCACGACCGGGCTGGACGTCGCCGCGCGCGAGCAGTTCCTGGAGACCGTGGACGATCTCGGACGCCGCGAGCCCGGCCTCGCGACGATCCTCGTCACCCACCACCTGGAGGAGCTCCCGGAGAGCACCACGCACGCGATGGTCGTCGCCGAGGGCCGGGTGGTCGCGGCGGGTGCGGTCGAAGACGTGGTGACGACCGAGACCATCTCCGCGGCCTTCGCCCATCCGATCGCGGTGAGCCGCGAGGACCACCGCTGGTCCGCCCGCGCGGTCCGGGCCGTCCCGGTCTGAAACGCCCTGCCCGATCAGGCGGTCCGCTCGGCGAGAGTGCGCACGGTGCGGACGTTCCGTGCCGTGCCCGCAACGCCCAGCGCCCGGTCGAGGACCGATTTCGTGAGCTTCGTGCCGTGCACGCCGGACGACGCGTAGTCGATCCAGAGGTCCTCCCCGCACAGCGCGATCCGCTCCCCCGGCACCAGCCGTGCCGCGAGCGCATCCTCGGCGCCGCCCGCGGGCGGTCCGGCGAGGAACATGACGTGCAACAGCTTGTCGTGCGCAGCGTCCGGGAACGGATTGCGGTCGAGGGCGTCGAGGAGCTGTCCGCGGGTGCGCAGTATCACCGGGGTGTCCACCCCGAACTCGTCGGCGATGAGGAGGCGGACGCGCTCGCAGAGGTCCGCCCGTGCAGCGGCGTCACCGGGATCCGGGCAGATCACGTTGCCGCTCGCGATGTACGTGGCCACATCGCCCAGCCCCAGCCGGTCGGACAGCAGCGCGCGCAGCTGCGCCATGGGAACCCGGTTGCGCCCGCTCACGTTCACCGCACGCAGCAGCAGGACGCACCGCTGCCGGACTTCGCGCTCCTCCGGCTCGACGTCCGGGGCCGCTGCCGTGCTCACTCGGCCGTCTCGACGAGCTCGGCGCCCGCGTGGGCGAGCTCGGCGAGGGCCGCTTCCGAGGACGCCGCGCCCACCCCGGCGACGAGCCCCGTGAGGATCCGCACCCGCACCCCGTGAGCGATCGCGTCGAGGGCGGACGCGCGCACGCAATGATCGGTCGCGATCCCGACCACGTCCGCGACGAGGACGCCGCGCCCAGAGAGGATCTCCGCGACGCTCTCCCCCGCCTCGGTGGCGCCCTCGAACATCGAGTACGCGGGCACGCCCTGGCCCTTGCGCACGTGGTGGGTCACCGCGTCGGTCGTCAGCAGCGGGTCGTACTCGGCTCCCGGCGTCCCCGCCACGCAGTGGACGGGCCAGGTATCGACATAGTCGGGCTCCTCGGCGAAGTGCCCGCCGTTGTCGCCGTCGGCGTCGTGCCAGTCGCGCGATGCGACGATCACGTCGTACTCCGCGGCGTGATCGGCGAGATACGCGGACACGCCCGCGGCCACGGCGTCGCCGCCGTCCACGGCGAGCGCCCCGCCCTCGGTGAAGTCGTTCTGGACGTCGACGATGAGCAGTGCCCTGGCCATGTCACGAGCGTACGCCCCCACCCTCGCGCCCGCATCGGCCGCGCGGGATCCGGCGCGTGGTTCGCAGCACGGCTCCAGACAGGGTAAGATCGTTGTTCGTGCGGTTCGCCGCACAGGCGCCACTCGTGGCACGCCGCCTTAGCTCAGACGGCAGAGCGATTCACTCGTAATGAATAGGTCAAGGGTTCGATTCCCTTAGGCGGCTCACACAGAAAGCCCCCGTCAGGACACCGGTCCGGACGGGGGCTTCGTGGTTCTCCGGGCTCTCACCAATCGGAAACGTGTCCTCCCCCGCTCCGCTCACCGCGCACCGGACCGCTTCAGCCGCGGCGGTACTCGGCGCTGATCGGGCAGTCGAAGGGATCCCGAGCCGCGAGCCCGACACGGTTCAGGTACTGGATCACGATCGCATACGACCGGACGAGCGTCGTCTCCGTGTAGGGCACGTCGTTGGCGCGGCAGTGCTCGCGCACGATCGCGCGGGCACGGGAGAGGTGCGGCCGCGGCATGTTCGGGAACAGGTGATGCTCGATCTGGTAGTTCAGTCCGCCCATGAGCCAGGTGGCCCACCAGCCGCCGCGGATGTTGCGGGACGTGCGCACCTGCTTGGTGAAGAAGTCCAGGCGTGCGTCCGCGGCGATGACCGGCATGCCCTTGTGGTTGGGGGCGAACGACGCCCCCATGTACACGCCGAAGACGGCGAGCTGGACGCCCACGAAGGCGAACGCCATGCCCAGCGGAAGCAGAACGAACACCGGGACGAGCACGACGGCGAAGCGGACGGCGAGCAGAGCCAGTTCCTGGCCGCGGCCGGCGATCCGCCCCCGCGAGAGGAGGTGACGCACACTGAGCGCGTGCAGGTTGAGCCCTTCCAGGGTGAGCAACGGGAAGAACAACCAGCCCTGTCTCCTGGTGATCGCCCGGACGAGCCCTCGCGAGCGGGCGGCGTCCTCGTCCAGGAACGAGATCGTGTCGACCTCGATGTCGGGGTCTTTCCCGACCCGGTTCGGATTGCCGTGGTGACGGGTGTGCTTGGAGTCCCACCAGGAGTAGCTCATTCCGACCACGCCGCCGAGGACCCGTGCGAGCCGGAGGTTCGCGGGACCGCTCGTCAGGATCTGCCGGTGGGCCGCCTCATGAGCGAGGAATGCGACCTGGGTGAAGAGCACCCCCAGGGCCGCGGCGATGAGGAGCTGGAACCAGCTGTCGCCGAGAAGGAGGAAGCCCGCGATGCAGGCCGCGAACCCCAGGGTCAGCGCCGTGCCGACGGCGGCGTAGAAGAGCGGCGTCCGCGACAGGAGCCCCGTCTCCCGGACGGTCCGGGAGAGCTGGGTGTACGCCTTCGCCATCGGCGGGAACGCGTCCGCGCCTGCGTAGGTCTGCCGGACCGGACCGAGGGTGCCCGCCGGGGATGGTGCAGTGAGGGAAAGGGAGATGATTCTCTCCTCTGATCGGAGCCCTTGAGCCGTGGAAGCCAAGGGCGGACGCCGATCGCTACGCGCCACGCTACGCGTCCTCGCATGCCCCGAACCGAATACGACTCCTCCCGCGCGTCGTCGGGCGGGAGGCACCACTCTCCCCGGACACGAAGACGGGTCCCCCGACGCGTCGGCGCCGGAGGACCCGTCTCGGTGCGAAAGGTCAGATGACCTGGATGTTCGCCGCCTGCATTCCCTTCGGACCGCGCTCGGAGTCGAACGAGACCTTCTGGTTCTCCTCGAGGTTGCGGTAGCCGTCGCCCGTGATCGCGCTGAAGTGCGCGAACACGTCGTCGGATCCGTCGTCGGGCGCGATGAAGCCGAACCCCTTCTCGGAGTTGAACCATTTGACGGTGCCAGTGGCCATGACGTCATTCCTTCGTTGTCCGGGACCACGGGAGTGATCCGTGTATCCGCAGCGATTTCGCGGCGGAAGTCTGAGGTGGTCGGGTGATCGGCGAGCTCCCGTGGGCGCTCCGATCATGCACAGGTTCTCGCCGGAGCGGAGGAGGGCGGCGGAGCAGATACGGCAACCAATCGACAGAGCGGGCACCGCGGGCGCGATGCATCCGAAGCCACTGAACTGGATACCCGCCGGGCCATCGCCCGGGCCAGAAGCTGGTCTGGAGCCAGGCTCCAGCAGAAACACAACTTCAACAACCTGGGGACAGCCTACCCCATCGGATGGACAGGGCTCCGGACGCTGCTGCGGCGTCGGTCGTTGAGCGAGCGCAGCGAGACGAAACGCCCCGCAGCCCCAGGTCCCCACGTTTCGACTCGTCGCTGCGCTCCTCACTCAACGACCAGGAGGACTGTCGGTCGTTGAGCGAGCGCAGCGAGACGAAACGCCCCCGGGCCACCGCGTCTCGACTCGACTCGTCACGCAACGGGTGAGACCCACACGGTGAGTACAATCCGGGCATGCGCCGCCTCTCCCTGCTCGTCCCGCTCGCCCTCGCCGCCGTTCTGCTCGCCGGCTGCGCCCCGTCCGCCGCGGGACCGACACCCTCGACGTCGCCGACGACGGGCACCGGGGCCGGCCCCTCCCCCGCCCCGACACCGGAGGAGACGCCCGAGACCTCGGCGCTGGTGCTTTCCCTCGACACCCTGTCGGCGGTGTCCGCAGACGGCGCCGTCCTCACGAGCGCTCCCCTCTCGGACGCCGCGGCCGTGACCTCGGTGCTGACCGACCATCTCGGCGAGCCCACCGCCACGACACGCGACGACCGGTACGGGTTCACCTCCACGAAGTGGGACGAGGCCGTCATCGTCGGGACGGCGGATCAGTCGTCCGACGCCAGCGTGAGCTTCCGGGCTGCGGAGATCGACGCGCTCGCTCTGCGCTCGTCCGACGGCGCGAGCGTCGGGATGACCGGCGACGAGGTCGCGGCGACGGGCGCCGGCCTGGACTCGACCTGGTCCGATGACGCGAACGGCCGCAACCACGAGGTCTTCGTCTCCCAACGGAAGGCGATCGATGGGACCTCATCTCTGGTGCACCCGGGAGAGACCGGAAGCGTCTTCGTGAGCTACGACGTGGTGAACGGCGTCCTCGAGTCCATCAGCGCGCCGGGCAACGACTTCAGCGACCTCTGACCCGCCGCCCGCGGGAGCACGAAGACCGCACGAGGACGGAGGATCGTTCCTCCGTCCTCGCATGGTGCGGGACGGATGCGGGAGCGTAGTGTGTCGGGACATGGGAACCCTGTACTACGGCAGTCCCGAAACCGCCATCGAGATCGATGATCGCGCGCTCGCGCACCTGAAGGTCGTGATCACGACCAAGCTCCGGCGAGAAGAGAGCTTCACGGTCTCCTGGAAGCACCCCGACAGTCAGCCGGAGGGACGCAGCACGATCTGGCTGCACCCGTCCATCCCGCTCCGGTTCGTGTTCGACGACCCCGAGCCGCCGCCGCTGAGCCGGAAGTGGATCGACGACCTCGCGCATTCCTCGCACTCGTCCGGAGGCATCGTCCTCGTCCCGGAGAACATGGAGTAAGCGCACCGGCAGGGCCCTTCGGCATCAGATCAGCTCCCGGGCAGGCCCCTCGTGCACGGCGAGGTAGACCGCGTTGCGGATCCCGTTCGCCTCCTCTGCGGTGAGCGTCCTGTCGATGGGGCGAAGGACGATCCGCAGCAGGACGTTGACCTGCCCGGCCCGCGTCGCCAGGCGCTCGCGGGCCGACCCGGGCAGCTCCTCGTGCGGGGTGCGCGCCAGGATCGTGACGGACTCGATCACTTCGGCGTCGTCCCCGAGGGCGGTGCGGATGCGATCGCCCAGGGTCTCCTCGTCCGCCTCGGCTCCGACCACGACGGAGAGGTCCCGGCGAGTGGCCGGAAGCGGCGACACGTGGCGCCACGGGTCGAGGGTGAGCATCTGCGCGGCGATCCGCGGATCCGTGGCCCGCAGGTAGCGGATGTCCGGGATGGACTTGCGCAGCATCAGCGCCCGCTCCAGGCCCATCCCGAGCGCCAGTCCCGACCACCGCTCGGGGTCCAGGCCCGCGCCGCGGAGCACGTCGGGATGGATGCGCCCGCACTCGGCGAGCTCCAACCACCGCCCGTCGTGACGAACGTCGATCTGCCTCCCGCCGATCGTGTACGGGTGCACCGCGTCCGTCACCCGCCACTCGGCCCCGGGCAGGACCGCCTCGACCAGGAGCGCGATCATCTCTCGCATCTCCTCGTCCGTGGTCGCTCCGGTGCGGATGCGCCACAGGTCGACCTGGTGAGGCTCCCCGACGTGGGTACGGTCGACGACGTCCCGCCGGTACACGAGACCGGGGACGACGATCAGCTCATCGACGCGGTCCGCGCCGGCGTAGTCCTCCAGGGCGGTCGGCAGAAGGGCGCTCGTATGGCTGCGCAGCATCACCGTGGGGTTGACGTACCGCGTGTAGCGGCGGGCTCGCGTCACGTCCTCGACGCCGTAGCCGAGGCGGTCGTAGTTGTCCCGCACGGGGACGAGCGGGGACGAACGGACGATCCGTACTGTGCAGCCCCACGACGTGCGGAGAGCGTCGACGACGCCGTCGAGCAGCGCCTGGACGGCATGCGGTCCCTGGACGGGATCCGTGAGATCGCGGATGGACAGGGCCCGCGTGAGCTGTGCGGGCGTCAGGTGGTCGGTCTTCGACATGAAAGGTCTCCGGGGTGGTCGGTCGGGGTGGAGGGGCTTCCCCCGGCCGCACCTGCGAAGACCTGGGCGCTAGCTGCGCGCGTCGAGGACCCCGCGGCCATGTCCCGGCCGGGGGTTCCGAAATCGCTGCTGCCTGAGCACGGGACCAGCATACCCAGCGACCGCACCGGCGCGCCGATGGCGGTGGGCACGCGAGACCGCGAGGGCCCGGCCGACCACGTGGGTCGGCCGGGCCCCGGCGTACAGGCGCGCTCGTCCTACTCGCAGCGCAGGCCGTCCTCCGGCACCGTGCTGTCGAGGAAGAAGTCGTCGACGGCGCCGTCGACGCAGCGGTTGCCCTTGTTGTATCCGGTGTGCCCTTCCCCGACGCGGGTGATGAGCACCCCGCCCTCGAGCTGCTCGGCCAGCGACACCGACCAGTCGTACGGCGTCGCCGGGTCGTTGGTGGTGCCCACGACGAGGATCGGCCCCGCACCGGGCGCGGTGATCTCTCCGCGGGTGCCGGTGGGCGGATAGGGCCAGACGGCGCACGGATCCGCGCCCTCCCAGTACGGCGCGATCGTCGGAGCCTTCTCCGCGATCAGCGCCTTCGCGGCCGCCTCGGCCTGCGGGTCGTCCTCCACCGGGTAGTCCATGCAGTTGTAGGCCCGGAACGCCTCCGACGAGTTGTCTTCGTACTCGCCGTTCTGGGTCCGGCCGTTGTAGAAGTCCGCGAGGAAGAACGCGGTGCTCGGATCCCCTTCGAGTGCACCACTGAGAGCGTCCGTGAGGTAGGACCAGCTGTCCTGCGAGTAGAGGGCGGAGATGATCGCGGTCATCAGGGCGTCGGCGCCCAGCATCCGGCCGTCGCCGTTCTGCAGCGGCACCCGATCCACGCTCGCCAGGAGAGCGCCGAGGTCCGCCATCGCCTCGTCCACGGTGCCGTTGAACGCGCAGTCGTTCCCGGACAGGCAGTCGGCCATGTACGCCCGCAGCGCAGACTCGAAGCCGAGCGCCTGCGTGGTGCTGACGTCCAGGCCCGAGACGGCCGGGTCGATCGCCCCGTCCAGCACCAGGTGACCGACGCGCTCCGGGTACAGGTTCGCGTAGGTGGCCCCGAGGAAGGTGCCGTAGGAGTAGCCGAGGTAGTTCAGCTTCTTGTCGCCGAGCACAGCGCGCAGCAGGTCCATGTCGCGCGCGGAGTTGACCGTCGTGATGTACGGCAGGATCCCGCCGCTGTTGGCCTCGCACGCCTCTGCGAAACGGGCGTTGGCCTCGTCGAGCTCCGCTGTCCACTCGTCGGAGCCGCGCACGCCCTCGGGGATCGCGTAGAGGTACTCGTCCATCTCCGCGGCGTCGAAGCAGCGCACGGCCGTCGACTGGCCCACGCCGCGCGGGTCGAAGCCGATGACGTCGTACGCCGCGATGACGTCCGGTCCCACGGCGTAGTCGATGCTCTCCGAGATGAAGTCGAGGCCGCTCGCGCCGGGACCGCCGGGATTCGTCAGAAGGGAACCGGCCGGCGTGCCCTCCGCGCGGTGGCGCACCACCGCGAGGTCGATCTCCCCGGCCTGCGGGGCGGCCCAGTCCAGCGGAGCCGTGACGGTCGTGCACTCCATCCCGGACGAGCACGGCTTCCAGTCGAGCTTCTGCGCGTAGAAGGGCATCAGCTCCTCGGACACGCCGCTCGTGTCCGGCTCCGTGGTGCGCTCCGGCAGCGGCGACGAGGACGTCCCCGGCGGGATCATCGCGTACAGGCATCCGGAGAGGGCGACGGAGGCGACGGCGAGGCCCGCCAGGACGGTCGCGAGGCGGCGGATCCGCCGGGTCGATCGGTTCTTCACGGTTTCCTCCCGCTCGTCACGGTGACGAGCAAGCTCTCGAGGGCGAGGGTCGGAGCGACGTTGCGCTCCAGCGACTCCCTGGTCTCCGCCAGGTGGTCGAGCACGTCCAGCGTACGCGTGGCCGGCCAGGCGTCCGCGAGCGCGGCGAGCTGATCGCTCAGCTCGCGGTTGATCAGGTCGTCGGTGCGACCGAACTGCAGCAGCACGACGTCGCGGAACAGCGACTGCAGGTCCGTGAGCACGCGGTCGATGCCGTCGCGAAGGCTCCGGGTCGCACGTTTGCGCTGCTCGTCCTCAAGCGCGGAGACCTGCGCTCGCAGCGCCGGCGGAACGGCCTGGCCCTCGGCGATCCCGACCGTCCGCAGCAGCGACTCGCGCTCGGCGGCGTCCCGCTCGGCGGTGAGGGCCTTGGCGTCCTCCGTCGCCGCCTGGACGATGCGCCCTGCCACCTCCACGGCGTCGCCGACGCCGCGCACGCCGAGGACCGCGCGCATGGTGTCGTCACGGCGGATCCGCGCGGCCTCGTCGGTGGCCAGGCGCTGCGCCATCCCGATGTGCCGCTGCGCATGCCGCGCCGCTTGCTCGGCGATCTCCGGGGAGACGCCCGTGCGGTGGACGATCAGCCGGGCGACGTCGTCGACCTCCGGCTCCCGCAGGCGCAACGGCCGCACGCGCGAGCGGATCGTGGGAAGCAGATCCGCCTCGCTCGGAGCGCACAGGATCCACACCGTCCGCTCCGGCGGCTCCTCGAGCGCCTTCAGCAGGACGTTCGAGGTCCGCTCTACCATCCGGTCCGCGTCCTCGACGACGATGACGCGGTAGCGTCCCGACGAGGGGGCGAAGTAGGAACGCTCGACGAGCGCGCGCGCCTCGGCGATCGTGATGATCACCTTGTCGGTGCGCAGGGCCGTGACGTCCGGATGCGTGCGCGCGAGGACCTGGCGCATGGTCGCCTCGTCGTCCGGCCCCTCGGCGATGAGAGCCGCGGCGAAGGCGTAGGCGAGCGTGGAGCGCCCCGATCCGGGCGGGCCGGTGATGAGCCACGCGTGCGCGAGGGCCTCCGGATCCGCCGCGGCCGCGCGCAGCGCCCGCACCGCCTCCTCCTGCCCCCAGACGTCCGTCCACGGAAAGGGGGCGGTGACGGGGTCGGGCATGGATTCAGCCTAGCCGCGCCACCCGACACTCCCTCCCCTCGTCCCCTCTCATCCCCCTCGCCTCCGGGTTTGGGGTCCGCCGTGGTCGTTCGGGGCTCGTCGTGGGGCCCATTCCTCCCGGAACGCGCCCCGACTCCGGACGGAGAAGGGATCAGGCCCCGAGGTCGTCGACCCGTGCCGCCACGCGGGCGGCGATCGTCTGCGGGTCGTCGGTCGCATCCAGCACGAGGAACCGCTCGGGCTCCGCGTCCGCGAGGGCGAGGAACGCCGCGCGGACCCGTCCGTGGAACTCCTCCTGCTCCGCCTCCAGGCGGTCGAACGGCTTGTCGTCGGCGTCCAGGCGTGCCCGGGCGACGACGGGATCGAGGTCGAGCAGCACGGTGAGGTCGGGAAGCGCGCCCTCCGCGCCCCAGAGCGACAGTCCGCGGACCTCGTCGCCGTCGAGGACGCGGCCCGCACCCTGGTAGGCGACCGAGGAGTCCAGATAGCGATCCTGGATCACGACCTCGCCCCGGTCCAGAGCGGGACGAACGACGGTGGCGACGTGGTGCGCCCGGTCGGCGGCGTAGAGGAGCGCCTCGGCGCGGGGCGCGATGTCGCCGCGGTGGTGGAGCACGATGTCGCGGATGAGGACGCCGACCTCCGAGCCCCCGGGTTCCCGGGTGCGCACGACGGTGCGCCCCTGCCCCCGGAGGCGATCGGCGAGCAGCGTCGCCTGCGTCGTCTTGCCCGAGCCGTCACCGCCCTCGAACGTGATCCAGAGCCCGCGCCCTGGGGTCATGAATCCGCCTTCTTCTTCGCGTTCGCCGCGCGGGTCGCCGCCGCCTTCTTCGCGGCCGCCGACCGCGCCGCCGACACCTCCGCCGCGGACTTCTTGGCGGGCGCCTTCGCGGCGGACTTCTTCGCGGGAGCCTTCTTGGCCGGCGCCTTCTTCGTCGCGGCCGCACGGCCGCGCTTGGGAGCAGGGCCCTTCGCGCGCTTGTCGGCGAGCATCTGCACGGCGATCTCGAAGGTGATGTCGCTGGGCTGCTGGCCGCGCGGGATCGTGACGTTGGTCTCGCCGTCCGTCACGTACGGGCCGAAGCGTCCGTCGCGGATCCGGATCGGCTTGCCGCTGACCGGATCCGCCTCGAACTCGGCGAGCGCGCTCGACGCCCGCCGCGCGCCGTACTTCGGCTGGGCGTAGAGCTCCAGCGCCTGCTCCAGCGTGATGTCGAAGATCTGCTGCTCCGACTCCAGGGAGCGGGAGTCCGTGCCCTTCTTCAGGTACGGACCGAACCGTCCGTTCTGCGCGGTGATCTCCTCGTTCGTCGCGGGATCCACGCCGACGACGCGGGGAAGGCTGAGCAGCTTCAGCGCCGTCTCCAGGTCGATCGTGTCGACCGACATGGAACGCAGGAGCGAGGCGGTGCGCGGCTTCGGCGCGGCCTCCTTCTTCTTCGTCGACTTCTTCGCGGGCGCCGCGGCGGGCAGGATCTCGCCGGTGGCCTCGTCGACCTGCTCCTCGGGCTCCGGGTCGTTCTCCTGGACGTAGGGACCGAACCGGCCGTCCTTGACGACGATGACCTTGCCGTTCTCCGGGTTCTCCCCGAGGACCCGATCGCCCGCGACCGGCGCGTCGATGAGCTCCTGCGCCTTCTGCGCGGTGAGCTCGTCCGGGGCGAGGTCCTCCGGGACGTTGACGATGCGCGGCTTGGCGTCGGGGTTCGCCGGGTCGACGACCTCCAGGTAGGGGCCGTACTTGCCGAAGCGGAGGGTCGCGGTGTCGGTGATCCGCGTCGCGTTGAGGGCGCGTGCGTCGATCTCCCCGAGGTTGTCGACGATCTGCCGGAGCCCGACGTGGGCGTCGGAGCCGAAGTAGAACGAGCGCAGCCACTCGACGCGCTTCTGCTCGCCCCGGGCGATGGCGTCGAGATCGTCCTCCAGGGAGGCGGTGAAGTCGTAGTCGATCAGATCCGAGAAGTGCTGCTCCATGAGCCGCACGACGCTGAACGCCAGCCACGTCGGCACGAGGGCCTGGCCGCGCTTGGTGGCGTACCCGCGATCGATGACGGTGCCGATGATGCTGGCGAACGTCGAAGGGCGGCCGATGCCGTGCTCTTCCAGCGCCTTCACCAGCGAGGCCTCGGTGTAGCGGGGCTTCGGCGTGGTCCGGTGCGACTTGGCCTGCGCGTCCGAGACGGCGAGCTCGTCGCCCACGGCGACGGCAGGGAGGGACTGGTTCTCCGCGTTCGCGTCCTCGCCGCGCTTCTCGTCGCGGCCCTCCTCGTACGCTTCAAGGAACCCCTTGAAGGTGTACACGGTTCCGGACGCGGTGAACTCCGCGGACTGCCCGGACGCGTCCACCGCGAGGGTGACCGTGGTCGTCTCGTACTTCGCGTCCGCCATCTGGCTGGCGACCGTGCGCTTCCAGATGAGGTCGTAGAGCCGCTGCTCCTCGCGGTCGAGCTGGCTCGCCAGCGAGGCGGGCGTGCGGAAGTGCTCCCCCGACGGGCGGATGGCCTCGTGCGCCTCCTGCGCGTTCTTGCTCTTCGACTTGTAGACGCGCGGCTTGAGCGGCACCGACGCATCGCCGTAGAGCGCAACCGCCTGCTCGCGGGCCGCCTGGACGGCCTGGCTGCTCAGCGCGGTCGAGTCCGTACGCATATAGGTGATGTACCCCTTCTCGTACAGCCGCTGGGCGACGCTCATCGCCTGCTTCGCGGTCATCGAGAGCTTGCGCCCCGCCTCCTGCTGCATGGTGGAGGTGGTGAACGGGGCGTAGGGGCTGCGCGTGCCGGGCTTCGCCTCGACCTTGGTGACGGTGCCGGATCCGGCGTCCTCGATCGCGGCGGCGAGCGCCTGCGCCCGCGCCTCGTCGAGGACGACGACGGCCTTCTTGAGCTTCCCTGAGTCGTCGAAGTCGGTCCCCCGGGCGAGCTGCCCGCCGTCGACGCGCACCAGCCGGACCCGGAACCCGGTACCGGCTCCCGCAGCCGCCTGGGCGTCGACGTCCCAGTACTCGACGGAGACGAAGGCCATCCGCTCGCGCTCGCGGTCCACGATCATGCGTGTCGCCGCGGACTGCACACGCCCGGCGGACAACCCGGACTTCACCTTGTACCAGAGCACCGGAGACACATCCCAGCCGTAGAGGCGGTCGAGGATGCGGCGGGTCTCCTGGGCGTCGACCAGAGCGAGGTCGAGCTCGCGCGTGTTTCCCACGGCCGCCTGGATCGCGTCCTTGGTGATCTCGTGGAACACCATGCGCTTGACCGGCACCTTGGGCTTGAGCGTCTCCAGGAGGTGCCAGGCGATGGCCTCGCCCTCGCGGTCCTCATCGGTCGCGAGCAGGAGCTCGTCGGCGTTCTTGAGCGCGCGCTTGAGCTCGGCGACCGTCTTCGTCTTGCGGTCGCTGACGACGTAGTACGGGTCGAAGTCGTTCTCGACGTCGATCGAGTACTTCCCATACGCCTGCTTGTCGGAGGCGGGGATGTCCTTCTTGTCCGCGAGGTCGCGGATGTGCCCGACCGAACTGAGCACCTCGTAGCCGTCGCCGAGGTAACCCTGGATCGAGCGCATCTTCGTCGGGGACTCGACGATGACGAGCTTCTTGCCTTGCGCCACGGGTGCGTCCTTTCTTCGAAGCACACCATACACACCGCCCTGAGGAGGTCGTCCTCATGCGGTTCATCCGCCGCCCGCAGCGGCCTCGGGTGGGCCTGCTCGGGATCGGGCGGCGGCGGTGATACCAGCGTACGCCGCGAAAACCTGCACGGTCGCCACGCCCGGGCCGTCGTCGAGGCGGCACCACTCCAGGGTCGCTCCCGATGCGGCGGCCACCCGCTCCGCGACCGCGCAGGGGTCGGCGGCGAGCGGAACAGCGCCGGAGACGACGTCGGCTGCGGCGAGCGCCGCGGCGTCCGCGGCCGACGTCACACGCTGCGCGGTCGTGGCCGCCCCGGCGAGCACCGCCGCCCCCACCACGAGCCCTGCCGCGACCGTCGCGGACCCGGCGGCCAGGATCGTGCCCGCCATCAGCGCCCGCCGTCCAGCGCGCAGCTGCCCGCCCGGATCGGCAGTACCCACCCGGCGAAGAGGGGCAGATCGACGGACGCCGTGACGCACACGAGGTCGTCCGCACGGTGCACGGAGATCCCGGCTGCGGGATCCACCCGTGACACCGCGGCGGCGGCGACGGCGTCGCCCTCTCCGCGGCCGAGCAGTCGCGAGGCATCGGCGGCCGCATCCTGCAGCGCCACCTGGCGGACCCCCGCACCCGCCACGGCCACGCCGAACAGCAGCACGCCGACGACGAGGGGCAGGGCGACCGCCAGCTCCGCGGTCGCCGCGCCGCGCTGCCCTGCCCCTCGAGCCGAGCCGACGTCCGCGCCGCGCCCCTCGCCACGGACCGCGTCCCCGGTCGGGTCCCGGGTCGCCTGCCCCGAGGGAGGCGAGGCCAGGCCCGGCCGGAGCCCCGGTGCGCCCGGCCCCCGTGAGCGGGACCGAGCGGACCGCGGCATCAGGACACCGTGAGGGCGCGACGGACCAGGTCGGTGAGGATGCCCTGCACCTCGTCCGATCGCATGATGACGACCAGCAGACCGGCGAAGGCCACGGCCGCCATCGTGGCGATCGCGTACTCCGCCGTCGCGGCGCCGCGATCGTCGCCGAAGAGCGCGGCCGAACGCCGGCGGGTCAGTGGGGGAAGCGGCGGTGCGCTCGTCGGTGCGGACCGGGCCCTCCGGGAGGACGTGGTCGCTGGGCAGGGGGTCGTTCGTGCATCGGTCATCGTGGTGTTTCCTTTCCTCGGGTGTACCTCTTCTTATGGGGGCTCTTCTCGGGAGTCCGTCGCGGGGTCTTCCGCCGCACCGCTCCGCCGCGCCGCCGCGCCGCTCCGGGCGCGACGTCGCCCGCTCGTCACGGCGGAACGGGCAACGGGGTCGTCGTCAGCACGCTGAGGACGAGGGGCGCGACTCCGAGCAGCAGGAAGGCGGGCAGCGTGCACACGCCCAGCGGAAGAAGGAGACGGGCCGAAAGCCGGGCGGCGCTCGTGCGTCCTGCGACCCGCGCCTCGCGCCTGGCCCGGGTCGCGTCCGCTCGGAGCAGCTCGACGGCGGGCACCCCCGCCGCTTCGGCCAGCCGCAGGACCCGGTCGATCGCGTCGTCGGGTCCGTCGCCGGGACCGCCACGGGCGGCCGCGCCGTTCGAGGTCGGGGCCGCCGCATCGCCCTCGTCGGCCAGGAGGGCGCGGGCCCGAGCGATGGACGCGCCGCCGGCGAGCGCGATGGCCAGGAGCTCCGCGCGGATGCCGGGCACGTCCGGAGGCGGCTCGGCGGCCCGGACGAGGGAGGTCGTCCAGATCCGCGCCGCCCCGATCAGGCCGCTCCCCACCGCAAGGCACGTCATCCCGATCGGGTTCGTCAGGAGGACGACGAGGGTGTCGAAGCCGAGTGCCGTGCCGAGGAGAAGGCCCGCGACCGGCAGCCACATCATGAGCCGCGCGCTTCCGGCCGGCTCGGCCAAGGCGATCCGCACATCGTCGCGGGTCGCCTCCGCGTCGTCGAGAGAGTCGGCGATCACGCGGAGCGTGTCGCCGAGCGGCGCGCCGACGGTGGCGGCGATCGCCCATGCCGATGCCACCTGACGCCACGCGGCTCCCCGCCGCTGCCGATCATCGGTCCGTCGGCGCCCGCGAGGGCCGCCGCGGGGCTCCGCCGCGACGCTCGTCTCCCGGAGGGCGTCGGCGATCCCTCGCCCGCCCTCGACGCCGGAGACGACCTCGTCCGCCTCGGGGATCCCGGCGTCGGCGAGGTGGCGCCACGCGGACAGCGGCGCGGCCCCGGCCTGCAGCAGCACCGCGAGCGTGCGCACCGCCTCGGGCACCGGCACCGCCACCGCGGACGGGCCCGCCGCGCGGCGGCGCTGCACCGCGATCACCACGGTCGCACCTCCTCGATGCCGAGGCGATCCTCTTCCAGGCGGAGGCGTCCGACATGCGCCAGCCGGCGCGTCCCGTCGGACCCCCGGACGAGGTGCAGCACGAACGAGAACGCACTCACCGCCTGTCGCGCCAACGCCGGCGGATCCATTCCGGCCAGCGCTCCCAGCGCCTCCAGCCGGGCCGGGACGTCGGCCAGTCCCGACGCATGCAGGGTGCCGGCGCCGCCGTCGTGACCGGTGTTGAGCGCGGTGAGCAGGTCTCGGATCTCCTCGCCGCGGCACTCGCCCACCACCAGTCGGTCGGGACGCATCCGCAGCGATTCGCGCAGAAGGCGGGACACGGTGATCCCGCCGACGCCCTCGAGGTTCGGCTGCCGCGCTTCGAGCGCCACATGGTGCGGGTGCCGCGGCCGCAGCTCGGCCACGTCCTCGATCGTGACGATGCGCTCGGCGGAGGGGACGTGCGCCAGCAGCGCGGACAGCAGGGTGGTCTTGCCTGTGCCGGTCCCGCCCGTGATCAGGAGGTTCTCGCGGTCACGGACCGCGCCTTCGAGCCAGGACCTGCTCTCCGGCCCGAGCCCGCCGAGAGCCACCAGGTCGTCGAGGTCCGCAGCGCGGACGCGCGGGATCCGCACGGACACCGCCGTGCCGCCGGTGCAGACCGGTGCGAGCACCGCGTGCACCCGGATGCCCGAGCCGAGCCGAACGTCCACGCACGGGGACTGGTCGTCGAGATGGCGCCCGCCGGCGCCGACCAGCCGCACGGCGAGGTCGCGCACCTCGCGCTCGGAGGCCGACCACCCGGAGACCCGCTCGATACCGGCGCCCCGGTCGACGAACAGCCCGTCCGCGCCGTTGACGAAGAGGTCGGTCACGCGTTCGTCGGCGCAATGCACGGCGAGATCCCCGAAGGCGGGATCGAGAGCGACGGGATCGGGGGCCGCGACGAGCGGATCCCCCTCCCCGCCGCGCGGGACGATGACGAAAGGACCAGACATACGCCGAGGCTAGGAACCGGCGCGCGGCCGTGGAGACGGCCGGACACCAGCGGTGCACAACGCGTCCGGATCCGCCTCCGTGGAGGACGAGACGCATGGCCGGCCGAGGAGCGTGCGAGCGCTCCCACGACGGAGAGAGGGCGGCACCCCACGGGGGGAATGGGATGCCGCCCAGAGACGCGCGCGATCGGGGGAATCGCGGCGTGAAGCCGGAATCGTTAATTCGGCCGTGGGTCAGCATACGCAACGTAAGGGGTCTGACAAAACCCATTCGCCTACCGACTTTCGGCGGTACTCTCGGATCACGCCGCAGGGCTAGATTCCCGATGTCGCGGTCCCGTCGCGACCCCGCAACACCCGTGCCGCAAAGGAGCGCCTCCTCATCATGAGCAGCAGCCAGATCGACCACCTTCTGAACGAGGACCGCCGGTTCCCCCCGTCGCCGGAGTTCGCCGCCCAGTCGATCGCCAAGCCCGAGCTCTACGACCGGGCCGCCGCCGATCGGGAGGGGTTCTGGGCCGAGCAGTCCCGCGAGCTCCTGCACTGGCACACCCCGTTCACTCAGGTGCTGGACTGGAGCACGCCGCCCTTCGCGAAGTGGTTCGCGGACGGCGAGCTCAACGTCGCGTACAACTGCCTGGACCGGCACGTCGAGGCCGGGAACGGCGACCGCGTCGCGATCCTCTGGGAGGGTGAGCCGGGCGACGAACGACGCATCACCTACGCCGAGCTCACCGACGAGGTCAAGCGCCTCGCGAACGTGCTGACCGATCTCGGCATCGGCCACGGCGACCGGGTCGCGATCTACCTGCCCATGATCCCCGAGGCCATCGCGTCCATGCTCGCGGTCGCACGCGTCGGCGCGATCCACTCCGTCGTGTTCGGCGGTTTCAGCGCGGACAGCCTGCGCTCGCGCATCGACGACGCCGGGGCCCGCCTCGTCATCACGGCCGACGGCGGTTACCGCAAGGGCCGGGTCTCGCCCCTCAAGCCCGCCGTGGACCAGGCCCTCAGCGATCGCGGAGACGGCGAGCAGCAGACCGTCGAACACGTGCTCGTGGTCAAGCGGACCGAGAACGAAGTCGAGTGGGATCCGGGCCGGGACCTCTGGTACCACGACGTCGTCCCGGTGGCCTCGGCCGACCACACCGCCGAGGCGTTCCCCGCGGAGAACCCGCTGTTCATCCTCTACACGTCCGGCACGACGGGGAAGCCGAAGGGAATCCTGCACACCTCGGGCGGATACCTGACCCAGGCGGCGTACACGCACAAGAACGTGTTCGACCTGCACCCCGAGTCCGACGTGTTCTGGTGCACGGCCGACATCGGGTGGGTGACCGGGCACTCGTACGTCACCTACGGCCCGCTCGCCAACGGGGCGACGCAGGTGCTCTACGAGGGCACCCCCGACACGCCGCACCCCGGGCGCTGGTGGGAGATCATCCAGAAGTACGGCGTGACGATCTTCTACACGGCGCCGACCGCGATCCGTTCGTTCATGAAGCTCGGCCGCGGCATCCCGAACGAGTTCGACCTGACGAGCCTGCGCGTGCTGGGCTCCGTGGGCGAGCCCATCAACCCCGAGGCGTGGATGTGGTACCGCGAGGTCATCGGCGGCAACCGCACGCCGATCGTCGACACCTGGTGGCAGACGGAGACCGGGGCGATCATGGTGTCGCCGCTGCCGGGCATCACGGCGGCGAAGCCCGGTTCCGCCCAGGTGCCGCTCCCGGGCATCTCGATCGACGTGGTGGACGAGTCCGGCGCCGAGGTCGGCAACGGCAACGGCGGGCTGCTGGTGATCACCGAGCCGTGGCCCAGCATGCTCCGCGGCATCTGGGGCGACCCGGAGCGCTTCAAGGAGACGTACTGGGAGAAGTTCGAGGACCAGGGCTACTACTTCGCCGGCGACGGTGCGCGCCTGGACGAGGACGGCGACCTGTGGCTGCTCGGCCGCGTGGACGACGTGATGAACGTCTCCGGTCACCGCCTCTCCACGGCGGAGATCGAGTCCTCGCTCGTCGCTCATGAGGCGACGGCCGAGGCCGCCGTCGTCGGTGCCTCGGACGAGACCACGGGCCAGGCGGTCGTGGCGTTCGTCATCATCAAGCAGAGCTATCTCGACGCCCACTCCCCCGAAGGCCTCGCGGCGCAGCTGCGGGTCTGGGTGGGCGAGCAGATCGGCCCGATCGCCCGTCCCCGCGACGTGTACATCGTGGGCGAGCTGCCCAAGACCCGCTCCGGGAAGATCATGCGGCGTCTGCTGCGCGACGTCGCGGAGGGCCGCGAGGTCGGCGACACCACGACGCTCGCGGACACCGCCGTGATGAGCGTGATCTCGGCGCAGGTCAAGTAGGTCACAACAGCGAGAGCCCCGCGTCCGGTCGGACGCGGGGCTCTCGCGTTGTCCCGCGCGCAGGTGTCGCCGCGACGCGAATGCTTCCGCGCTCAGGGCCGCGGTGCTCAGCTACTCCCGCCAGGTCAGGCATTCGCACCGGATCAGGCGAGAAGCGAGACTTGTCGCCTGATCTCGCGCGTCCGCCTGATCCGGCGTGCGGGCGGAGCGCCAGGCCGCAGCACGCAGGCAATCACACCAGATCAGGCACTCACGCCAGATCAGGCAAGAAGCGAGCCTGCTCGCCTGATCTCCCGCGTCCGCCTGATCCGGCGAGCCGCCTGGGCCCCCAGGCAGCCCGCAAGCGGGGACGTCACGCTGGATCAGGCGAGGAGGAAGGAGACCTCGACCTCGACCGGGCTGTCCAGCGGCAGGACGGAGACGCCCACGGCCGCGCGGGCGTGGCGCCCCGCGTCGCCGAAGATCTCGCCGAGTACCTCACTGGCGCCGTTGATGACCGCCGGCTGTCCGGGGAACGACGGGTCGGAGGCGACGAACCCGCCCACCCGGAGCACGCCGGCGATCCGGTCGACCCCGCCAGCGGCGTCCGCGGCGGCGGCCAGGGCGTTGAGCGCGCAGATCCGGGCGTACCCCTTGGCGTCCTCGGGGGTCACCTCGGCGCCGACCTTCCCGGTCGCCGGCAGCGCGCCGTCCTGGAACGGGAGCTGGCCCGCGGTGTAGACGACGCCGCCGTGCACCACGGCCGGAACGTAGGCGGCGACCGGCGCCGCGACGGCGGGAAGCTCGATGCCGAGCTCGGCGAGGCGGGCGGAGACGGTCACTGCGCGCCTCCCTCGAACTGGCGGGACGCCTCGGCGGCCGCGGCGAGGCCGGCGTTGGCGGTGCCCTCCTCGCTCACCGGACGCTTGAGGTAGGCGACGAGACCCCCTTCGGGTCCCTGCACCACCTGCACGAGCTCCCAGCCCTGCTTGCCCCAGTTGTTCAGGATCGCTGCGGTGTTGTGGATCAGCAGCGGGGTGGTGAGGTACTCCCACGTGGTCATGGCTCTCCTGCCGGAAGGGACGCGCACGCGCGCGCGTCAGAGACGGTACTCAGGGTCTTCCCTTACGATCTAGCGTATGCCTCAGTCCAAACGAACGCTGAAGGGTGTGCTCGGCGGCCTGGCCGGGCTCGTCGGTCTCAGCACCGTCGCCGGCGTCCTCGTCACCGCGAGCGTGACCCCGGTGTTCACCGTCGCCGGCGCCGCGGCCGCGCAGTCGATCGACCTGTTCGAGAACCTCCCCTCCAACCTCGAGGTCGACCGGCCGATGGAGGCGACGACGATCTATGCGACGGATCGCGACGGCAGCCAGCGGCAGCTCGCGCGGTTCTACGACCAGAACCGCATCCCGCTGAACTTCGACCAGGTCGCGCCCGTCATGTACGACGCGCTGCTGTCCAGTGAGGACAAGAACTTCTACAGCCACGGCGGGATCGACCTCGTGGGCACGACCAAGGCCCTCGTGGACAACCTCCGCGGTTCGTCCACCCGTGGCGCCTCGTCGATCAGCCAGCAGTACGTGAAGAACGTGCAGCTCCAGGAGTGCGAGCGCGGGGTCAAGCTGAACCTGCCGCAGGAGGAGCGCGACCAGCAGCTCGAGGACTGCTGGAACGCGGCGGCGAACTCGGACGGCTCCCAGGGCATCCAGCGCAAGCTCCAGGAGATGCGCTACGCCATGCAGATCGAGAAGACGTACTCGAAGAACGACATCCTCATCGGGTACCTGAACCTCGTCAGCTTCGGCGGCACCACGTACGGCATCGAGGCCGCCGCGCAGCGCTACTTCAGCACGTCCGCCGCGAACCTCACCCTGAACCAGGCGGCGACCCTCGCCGGCATGGTGCAGAACCCCAACGAGTACCGGATCGACCAGCCGGACAACGAGGTGAACGGCGCCGCGGACGGCTACTCCGAGACGCTCGTCCGCCGCAATTACGTGCTGGGGCGTCTGCTCGACGACGGCAAGATCACCCAGGAGCAGTACGACGCGGCGCACGCGGAGCCGATCACGCCCGTGATCAGCACGCCCAGCCAGGGCTGTGGCGACGCGGGCGGCTACGCGTACTTCTGCCAGTACGTGCGCGCCACGCTGGAGAACGACCCGGCCTTCGGCGAGACCTGGGAGGAGCGCCAGGAGAAGCTCCTCAAGGGCGGTCTGGACGTCTACACCTCCCTGAACTTCGACATCCAGGACCGGCAGCTCGCCGCGATGGACGAGTACACGGAGCCCACCGTCGAGGGCATGACCGCATTCGGCGCCGCCGGGGTGACCGTGCAGCCGGACAGCGGCCGCATCCTCTCCATCGTCCAGAACACCAATTTCACCGAGTCGAACCCCGCCCCCGGCTTCACCTCCCTGGTGTATGCGGGCGATATCAACCACGGGGGGTCCACCGGCTTCTCGGTCGGGTCGACCTACAAGGTCTTCACGTTGATCGACTGGCTGGAGAAGGGGCACTCTCTCCGCGAGACCCTCAACGCGACGAATCGCGACTTCAAGCTGTCCTGCAACGGCGATCAGCTCATCCTGCCCAGAGACGTGGGCAACGCTGGGGGGAACCGGGGCTACACCGGCTCGATCCTGCAGTTCACGGCGGCATCCCTCAACACCGGGTTCGCGGCGATGGCCGAAAGGCTCGACGTCTGTGAGATCAACGCGGTGGCGGAGCGGATGGGTGTGAAGTTCGGCAACGGCCGTAGCGTCACGGACACCTCGTACGATCTCGGCGCGTTCGACGTCCTCGGCTCGAAGGCGATCGCGCCCGTCGATATGGCGTCCGTCTATGGGACGATCGCCAACAAGGGCGTCTACTGCCCGCCGCACGCGATCGACAAGGTCGTCGGACCCGGCGGAGAAGAGCTGCAGCTCCCCGACAGCACGTGCCGTGAGGTGCTCAAACCTGAGATCGCCGCGGCGACGGCCTACGCGCTCCAGGGCGTGATGGAGGGCGGCACCGGCTCGAACGGCAATCCGTATGACGGGACTCCGCTCATTGGCAAGACCGGAACGCACAACAACGCCCAGACGATGCTGGTCGAGTCCAGCACGAAGGCTGCCACGGCGATCTGGGTCGGCCAGGCCGACGGCGACGGTCAGAACCTCAACGAGTTCTACGTCAACGGCAACAACGTCCCGGACATCCGATTCCCGCTGGGACGGGATTTCCAGGGAGCCGCGAACATCGTGACGGCCGGCGGCGATCCGTTCCCCGATCCGCCGAGCAGCAGCCTCAAGCCGGTCTACGTGGACCTGCCGAACGTCGTGGGCATGAGCCAGGAGGACGCGGTGCGTCGGCTCGAGAGCGCCGGGTTCGACTACACCATCGGCGCCCCTGTGAACAGCAATCTGGCACCGGGGGTCATCGCCGCGCAGGATCCCGGTGCCGGCCAGGTCACCGGCGGCACCGTGGTCACGATCTCGCCGAGCAATGGGCAAGGCACCGCCGTGCCCGATGTGAGCGGGCAGATTCCGAACAAGGCGGTGGAAGCCCTTCAGCAGGCCGGACTGGTCGGCATCATGGGTGAATGCACGGCCGGTGGCGGAAGCGCGAAGGTGACGACGACGGACCCGCCGGCCGGGACATCGGTCGCCAAGGGTGCCACGGTCCGACTGAACTACTCGAAGCAGAATTGCCCGTAGTGGCACGTCCGGCGCACCCGGCCCTCATCGCGCTCGGCGCGGTGGGGGCCGTCGGCGTGTCCGCGGTCATCTGGGGCGTGGGGATCGAACGACACCTGTACACGGTGCGGCACGTCTCCGTCCCGGCGCTCCCGCCAGGCTCCGCTCCCCTGCGGATCCTGCACGTGTCCGATGCGCACATGGCCCCGTGGCAGGAGCGTCGGCAGCGCTGGCTCGCTTCTCTGGCCGATCTGAAGCCGGACCTCGTCGTCAACACCGGGGACAACCTGGGTCACCGCGACGGCCTGGAAGGGATCCGGCGCGCGTTCGCCCCCTTTGCGGGCGTGCCCGGCGTCTTCGTGCACGGCTCGAACGACGTCTTCGTCCCCGCACCGCGCAATCCGTTCCGGTACTTCCTCAGCCCCTCGCGAGACGTCCCGGACGCCGAGCGACTCGACACCGCGGCCCTCGACCGGTTCCTCACCGACGAGATCGGCTGGGCGGGCATCGACAACACCGCCGCGACGCTGGAGGTCGGCGGACGGAGACTCGACCTCGTCGGCGTCGGCGATGCGCACCGCGACTGGGACGACCTCGACGCTCTCCCTTCCGCCATCGACGCCCTCGGCCCGCGTCCCGCGGGCGTCCCGGTCCTGGGCGTCACCCATGCGCCGTATCAGCGGGTGCTCAACGGGCTCGTCGACCTCGGCGCCGACGCCGTCCTCGCCGGCCACACGCACGGCGGCCAGGTCTGTCTCCCCGGATTCGGCACCCTCGTCGCCAACTGCGACATCCCGCTCAGGCAGGCCAAGGGCTTGAGCACCTGGAGCCACGGCGCGCACCGCGTCCCGTTGAACGTGAGCGCCGGCTGCGGACACTCGATCTACGCTCCGGTGCGCTTCGCCTGCCGCCCCGAGGCGACCCTCCTGACCCTCACGGCGAAGGCCTGACGGTTCTGCGGCGCCTCTGACATCCGCAGGGCTCGGGGGACGACGGCGCATCCGGCGCGTCGCGGAAGCAGTCCACGCCCTCGGGAGCCACCACAACACAGTCGTGTCGCGCCGGTTCGTCATACTCGACGCCGACCAGGAGCCGGACCTCGGACGGCCGCGCAACGCTCCCGGGCGGTGACTCGATTCGGACGCACGCGGTTTTCGGTATAGACTCGAACGGTTGCCACGGGGTGTGGCGCAGCTTGGTAGCGCGCTTCGTTCGGGACGAAGAGGCCGCAGGTTCAAATCCTGTCACCCCGACACATCAGAGGGACCGATCCACGGATCGGTCCCTCTCTCGTTCTCCCCCGCTCCGGCCCCGACGCCGAGCGGGAAAGCCCAGATCCGCCGGATAAGCTGAGCACACCATGACTGCACCGCGCCTGGTCGCCTTCGACCTCGACGATACCCTCGCGCCCTCGAAGAGCCCGATCGATCCGCGGATCGCCCGCCTGCTGATCGACCTCGCGTCCCGGGTCGAGGTCGCGATCATCTCCGGCGGAAACGAGGACCAGTTCCGCACGCAGGTCGTCTCGCAGCTCGGAACCGACGTCGACACGGCGACGCTCGCCCGGATCCACCTCATGCCCACCTGCGGCACGCGCTACCTGCGCCACGACGGCGACGACTTCACGCTCGTCTACGCCCGCGACCTCACTCCGGAGCAGACCGCTGAGGCGCTCCGGGCCCTGGAGGAGGAGGCACGTCGGCTCGGCCTCTGGGAGGCCGAGCCGTGGGGGCCGATCCTGGAGGACCGCGGGTCGCAGGTGACGTTCTCCGCGCTCGGGCAGAAGGCTCCCGGCGACGCGAAGAAGGCGTGGGACCCGGACGGCGCCAAGCGCCGCGCCCTGCGCGACGCCGTGGCGCCGCGCCTGCCCGACCTGGAGGTCCGCTCCGGCGGCTCCACCTCGATCGACATCACCCGCGCCGGCATCGACAAGGCGTACGGCATGGGCGAGCTCGCCGAGCACACCGGCATCCCCTACGGCGAGATGCTCTTCTACGGCGACCGGCTGGACGAGGGCGGCAACGACTACCCCGTGAAGGCTCTCGGCGTCCCCTGCGTGGCCGTGGAGGGCTGGGAGGACACCGCGGACCACCTGGACGCCCTGCTGCCGACGCTCCCCCGCCGCTGACGAGGGGGCAGCGCGTTTCGACTCGCTGCGCTCGCTCAACGACCGGAGGGGGCTCGCGGCGGTCGCTCAGCGACCGGGTGAGACCGACTCCGCGACGGCCGGAGACACGGGCACCATCCGCGTCAGCTGCGTGACGTGCGCGGGCTCCAGCTCCGCCAGCGTGGAGACGCCGAGCAGGCGCATCGTCCGCTCGATCTCGCTGCGGAGGATCGCGATCGTCCGGTCCACTCCGCGGCGCCCGCCGGCCATCAGCCCGTACAGGTATGCGCGGCCGATGAGCGTGAAGTCGGCGCCCAGCGCGACGGACGCCACGATGTCGGCACCGTTCATGATCCCCGTGTCGATCATGACAGTGAAGTCCTCCCCCACCTCACGGCGCACGTGCGGCAGCAGGTGGAACGGGATCGGCGCACGGTCGAGCTGACGGCCGCCGTGGTTCGACAGCACGATCCCGTCGACGCCCGCGTCCTTCAGCCGCGCGGCGTCGTCCACCGTCTGCACGCCCTTGACGACGAGCTTGCCCGGCCACAGGCCGCGGATCACGTCCAGGTCCTCGTAGCTGATCGTCGGGTCCATCGCGGCGTCCAGGAGCTCGCCCACGGTGCCGCCCGTGCTGCTGAGGGAGGCGAACTCCAGCTTCGGGGTCGTGAGGAAGTCGAACCACCACCACGGACGCGGGATCGCGTTGATGATCGTGCCGAGGGTCAGCTGCGGCGGGATGGAGAAGCCGTTGCGCTTGTCGCGCAGACGCGCCCCCGCGACCGGGGTGTCGACGGTGAACATCAGCGTGTCGAAGCCCGCGTCGGCCGCGCGGCGGGTGAGACCGTAGGAGATCTCGCGATCACGCATCACATAGAGCTGGAACCAGTTGCGACCCGTCGGGTTGGCCGCCTTGACGCCCTCGATCGAGGTGGTCCCGAGGGTGGAGAGCGTGAACGGGATCCCGGCCGCGGCGGCGGCACCCGCACCGGCGATCTCCCCCTCGGTCTGCATGAGGCGGGTGAAGCCGGTGGGGGCGATCCCGAACGGCAACGCGCTGGGACCGTCCAGGATCGTCGTCGACGTGTCCAGGTCGGGTGCCGGCGTGAGGATCCCGGGGTGGAACTCGACGTCCTCGAACGCCTGACGGGCCCGCGCCAGCGACAGCTCGCCCTCGGCCGCGCCGTCGGTGTAGTCGAAGGCCGCCTTCGGGGTGCGCCGTTTCGCGATCGTGCGCAGGTCGGCGATCGTCAGCGCCGAGTCGAGACGGCGCTTGGTGCCGTCCAGCTCGGGCGCCTTGAACTTCATCAGCTCGAAGATCTCCGCGGGCTTGGGAAGCTGACGGGGGATGCGGGGTGCCATGGATGCCCTTCCTTCAGGTGAGGCCGGTCGCGGCGTAGTAGCCGAGGATGTGGTCGCGGACGCGGGTGGAGGCCTCGACGGACTCCCCCTCGTCCACTGCCCGGATGATGTGTCGATGCTCGTGACGCAGCGCCTGGGCCATCGCGTCCCAATCCTCGATGCCCGCGGATCCCTGGATCACGTAGGACTCGATCGCCTCGCGCAGCCCGGTCATCATCGCCGCGATGACGGCGTTCCCGGAGGCCTCGGCCAACGCCAGGTGGAGTTGGGCGTCCAGCGCCAGGAACTCGGACCTGCTCAGACCGGGGGCGTCCATCGCGTCGAGGATCGCGTGGGCAGCGGTCGTGTCGCGCTCGGGATCCGCGGCGACCATCGCCGTCACGGCCTCCTCCAGCACCAGGCGCGTCCGTACCACGTCGGCGATCGGGAAGCCCTGCGCGGCGACCTGCAGACGCAGCAGCGCGGACAGGCCCCCTCCCGGGGCGGCGATCACGATCGCGCCCGCCTGGGGACCGGATCCCGTGGCCGTGCGGATGAGCCCCATGACCTCGAGGACTCGCAGCGCCTCGCGAACGCTGGACCGCCCGACGCCGAGATCGGCGGCGAGATCGCGCTCGGAGGGCAGGCGGTCGCCGGGACCGAGGCGGCCGTCGAGGAGGTCGCGCTCGACGTGCTCGAGCACCGCGCGCCAGGCGCGCACCGGGGGGTCCGCGCTCTCGGCCATACATCCTCCTGTGGTCTGACCACAGGATATGCCGTGTGGTCTGACCACGCAAGCCCGCGGTCGGGGTGGGATGGCGCGCGTTTCGTCTCGCTGCGCTCGCTCAACGACCGGGCGGGAGAAGACGTGCTGCGTTTCGTCTCGCTGCGCTCGCTCAACGACCGGGTGGGAGGGGACGCGTTTCGTCTCGGTGCGCTCGCTCAACGACCGGCGGGTGGGCACGTGCTGCGTTTCGTCTCGCTGCGCTCGCTCAACGACCGGTGGCGCGCGGGATCCGCCGAGTCGGATCAGCTCAGGCGGCCGCCGGACTCCTGGAGATAGCAGTCGCCGCAGAGGGACTCGTACGTCACGGCGGCACCGTCGATCGCGACCTGCTCCCCGTCGAAGACGAACGCGTCCCCCACACGACGGCCGTTGAACACCGCCTTGCGCCCGCAGCGGCAGATCGTCTTGAGCTCCTCGAGCGTGTGCGCGATGGCGAGGAGCCGGGCAGACCCCGGGAAGGCATGGGTGAGGAAGTCGTTGCGGATGCCGTATGCGAGCACGGGGATCCCGTCCTCCACCGCGATCCGGAACAGGTCATCGACCTGTTCGGGCGCGAGGAACTGCGCCTCGTCCACGAGCAGGCACGCCACGTCCGCCGGCTCCTGCGGCAGCAGCCCCGCCGTCGCCTCCCGACGGACGCGATCGCGCTCCCGCCGGAAGAGGGCTCGGGCGTCGTCCTCCGCCCCGATCAGGAAGTCGACCTCACGCGTCATCCCGAGCCGGCTCTCGATCTGGGAGGCGCCCTTCGTGTCGATCGCGGGCTTGGCCAGCAGCACGTGCTGACCGCGCTCCTCGTAGTTGTACGCCGCCTGCAGCAGAGCCGTCGACTTTCCGGAGTTCATCGCCCCGTAGCGGAAGTACAGCTTCGCCACGGCGGACCGTCAGGCCGTGAGGTCGAGCGCGGAGGCGGTGGTGGACATCGACGCCTCCGCCGCGGCGGCGTCGCCGTTCAGCGTCTGCCCGAGCGTCGGGATCAGTGCACGCAGCTCGGGCTCCCATCCCGGGTACTGCTCGGGGAAGCAGCGCTTGAGCAGACCGAGCATGATCGGGACGGCGGTCGACGCGCCCGGGGACGCGCCCAGCAGCCCGGCGATGGATCCGTCCTCGGCCGCGACGACCTCGGTGCCGAACTGGAGGATCCCGCCCTTCTTCGGATCCTTCTTCATCACCTGGGCGCGCTGGCCGGCCTGGATCAGCGTCCAGTCCTCGTCCTTCGCCGTCGGCATGAAGACGCGCAGGCTGTCCACCTTCTTGCGATGGTTCTTCGCCAGCTCGCCGAGCAGGTACGTGATGAGGTCCGGGTTCGCGAACGCGACGCGCAGCATCGGCCACAGGTTGTGCGGACGGACCTGCGTGACGATGTCGAGCATCGATCCGTTCTTGAGGAACTTGGGGCTGAACGTCGCGAACGGACCGAACAGGAGGGAGGACTCCCCGTCGACGACGCGGGCGTCCAGGTGCGGCACCGACATCGGCGGCGCGCCGACCGAGGCCTGCGAGTAGACCTTGGCCTTGTGCTGCGCCACCACCGCCGGGTTCGTGGTCTTCAGGAACTGCCCGCCGATCGGGAACACGCCGTATCCGCGGATCTCCGGGATCCCGGACTTCTGCAGGAGCTTGAGCGCCCAGCCGCCCGCGCCGACGAAGACGAACTTCGCGTCGAGCTGACCGGGGGTCCGGCCGATCGCGTTGCGGTAGTCGACCCGCCACGTGCCGTCCTTGCGGCGCTTGAGGCTGCGCACCTCATGGTCCGTGCGGACCTCGACACCGCTCTCGGCGAGGTGGTCGAAGAGCTGGTGGGTGAGGGCGCCGAAGTCCACGTCGGTGCCCGAGGGGACGCGCGTCGCCGCGAACGGCTCGCCCGCCCGGCGCTTCTGCATCAGCAACGGCGCCCACTGGTTGATGACCCGGGAGTCCTCGCTGTACTCGATGCCCGCGAACAGCGGCTGCTCCTTGAGGACCTCGTACCGCTTCTTGAGGTAGGCGACGTCCTTCTCACCGCGGACGAACGTCATGTGCGGCGTGGAGTTGATGAACGTCGACGGTGCGTCCAGCACCCCCCGCTCGACCAGCGCGCTCCAGAACTGCCGGCTCTGCTGGAACTGCTCGTTGATCGAGATCGCCTTGGCCGGATCCAGCGGGCCGTCGCCGTTCTCCGGCATGTAGTTCAGCTCGCAGAGGGCGGCGTGCCCCGTTCCCGCGTTGTTCCAGGGGTTGGAGCTCTCCTGCCCCACGTCGCTGAGCCGCTCGAAGGCGACGATCTTCCAATCCGGCTGCAGTTCGTGCAGCAGGGTACCCAGGGTGGCGCTCATGATGCCACCGCCGATGAGGACGACGTCGACGGATTCAGTCACCCGACCAGTCTAGTTCCGGGCGCGAGGCCCCCCGACCACGTGTCGCCCCGCCCCGTCGATCAGCGGCCGAGACGGTCGGCGACGAGCTCCGCGACCTGGACGGCGTTG
This sequence comes from Microbacterium sp. CCNWLW41, assembly GCF_037083505.1. NCBI lineage: Bacteria > Bacillati > Actinomycetota > Actinomycetes > Micrococcales > Microbacteriaceae > Microbacterium > Microbacterium sp. CCNWLW41. Next base: position 216,834 of record NZ_JBAOJP010000003.1, on the reverse strand, counting down.
AGCGCCGCGCCCTTGCGCAGGTTGTCGTTGCTGAGGAAGAGCACGAGGCCCTTGCCCGCCGGTGCCGACTGGTCGGCGCGGATCCGGCCGACGAAGCTCGGGTCCTTGCCCGCCGCGGACAGCGGAGTGGGGACCTCCTCCAGCACGACGCCGGGGGCGCCGGCCAGCACCTCGCGCGCACGATCGGGGGTGATGTCCCGTGCGAACTCGGCGTTGATCGAGAGCGAGTGCCCCGTGAACACCGGCACGCGCACGCACGTGCCCGCCACGCGCAGGTCCGGCAGACCCAGGATCTTGCGGCTCTCGTTGCGGAGCTTCTTCTCCTCGTCGGTCTCGTTCAGCCCGTCGTCGACGACGGATCCGGCCAGGGGGATCACGTCGAACGCGATCGGGGCGACGTACTTCTCCGGCTGCGGGAAGTCCACCGCGGAGCCGTCGTGGACGAGACGCAGGGTGTCGCCCTGGGCGAGCACGCCCTCGACCTGGCCGAGCAGCTCCTGCGCGCCGGCCAGCCCCGATCCGCTCACCGCCTGGTAGGTGCTCACGACGAGCCGCTCCAGCCCCGCCTCCTCGTGCAGCGCCTTCAGCACCGGCATCGCCGCCATCGTGGTGCAGTTCGGGTTGGCGATGATGCCCTTGGGGGTGTGCGCGATCGCCTCCGGGTTGACCTCGCTGACCACCAGCGGGACCTCCGGGTCCATCCGCCAGGCGCTGGAGTTGTCGACGACCACGGCGCCGGCCGCGGCGAAGCGCGGCGCGTAGGCGCGGCTCGCCGTCGCCCCCGCCGAGAACAGCGCGATGTCGATGCCCGCGGGATCCGCCGTCTCGACGTCCTCGATGAGGATCGTCTCCCCGCCGAACTCGACGGCCGTGCCGGCCGACCGCGCCGAGGCGAACAGCCGCAGCTCCCGGATCGGGAAGGAGCGCTCCGCCAGGATGTCGCGCATGACGGTGCCGACCTGGCCGGTGGCGCCGACGATGGCGAGGGAGAGTCCGGAATCGGAGATACGGGTCATGAGGGTTCCTAGGCGTCGAGCGGTGAGGCGTTCGAGGCGCAGACGCGGTCGCCGGGTGTGGCGGAGGGATCCGCGCCTGGCGCCGGTGTCAGGGTTTGAGCGAGTCTAGCGGTTCCACAGCCGCATCTTCTCCGGATTGCGCATGATCCACACGTCCGTGACCGCGTCGGGACGGGCCCCCACGTTCACCACCGTCGTGACGGCGCCGTCCTGCCTCGCGACGAGCGCCAGGCCGTCGCCCGTGCGCACGGCCTCGACCTCCGCATCCGGCCATTTCGCGAGGAGGCCGAGCAGGAACCGCGCGACGTCCGTCGCGCCCGTGACGGGGCGCCGGGCCGCCGAGACGACCCCTCCGCCGTCGGAGCGGAGGGTGACGGTGTCGTCGAGCACCGCCACGACCGCGGCGAGGTCCCCCGAGAGGCACGCCGCGGCGAACGCCTGCACGAGGTCGTCGTGGCGCGCGGCGTCCGCGCGGACGCGCCGCCCCTCTCGGACGTGACGACGGGCGGACGAGGCCAGTTGGCGGCAGGCGGCGGGCGTGCGTCCGACCGCGGCCGCCACCTCGTCGAACGGCACGCCGAACACGTCGTGCAGCACGAAGACGACGCGTTCCGCCGGGGTGAGCGCCTCCAGCAGGAGCAGAAGCGCCGTCGACACGCTCTCCGCCTGGGAGACGCGATCGAGGGGATCTCCCGGAGGGGTCCCGTGGATTCCGGGCACCCGCAGCGCCTCGGCCGGCACGGGCTCGGGCAGCCACTCGCCCACGTACCGCTCCCGGCGCGCCCGCGCCGACCCGAGGACGTCCAGCACGATCCGGGAGACGACGCGGGTCAGCCAGGCGCCGGGCACGCGGATCGCCGCGCGCTCCGCGTCGTCCAGCCCGTACCACCGGACGTATGCCTCCTGCACCGCGTCCTCGGCCTCCGCGAGCTCGCCCAGCATGCGGAACGCCACCGCGATCAGCCGCGGACGCTCGGCTTCGGCGGTCCGTGTGTCGCCGGACATCCGCACCCCTTCCCTCCCGCCGCGCACGACCGAGGCGCAGGGGCGTGCTCACATTCTCGCGTGCTGCGTCGTCGGGAGGGTGAGGGACCGCGCCGCGGCCCGCCACAGGAGAGGACACGCATGAGGATCGCGATCGCAGGAGGAACCGGAACGATCGGCAGGAAGATCGTCGTGGCGACGCGCGCCGCCGGCCATGACAGCGTCGTGCTCGCGCGCACCGCCGGCGTGGATCTGCGCACCGGCGAGGGCGTCGACGCCGCGCTCGACGGGGTCGACGCGGTCGTGGACGCCGTGAGCGTGCCCACGCTCGACGCCCGGACCGCCACCGCCTTCTACGAGGCGACCACCGCGACGCTCCTGCGGGCGGTGTCGCGCCACCGCATCGGCCATCTGCTGACGCTGTCGATCGTGGGAGTGGACCGGAACCCCGCCGGGTATTATGCCGGAAAGCTCGCGCAGGAGCGACAGGTGGTCGCGTCCGATGCGCCGTGGACGATCCTCCGGGCGACGCAGTTCCACGAGTTCGCGGGCCAGGTCGCCGCGCAGTCCCGTCTCGGGCCGATCCAGTTCGCGCCTCGCGCTCGCGTGCAGCCGGTGTCGGCCGCGGCGCTCGCGGGGCACCTCGTGAGCCTGGTCGCCGTCGGGGCACAGGGACGCGCTGCGGACGTCACGGGTCCGCGCGAGGAGAGCCTGGTCGAGATGATCCGTGCCCAGGTCCGCCGGGACGGTCGCCGGGGACCCGTCGTCGCGCTGTCCGTCCCGAACGCGCAGATGCGGGGGATGCGCGCGGGCCTGAACCTTCCCGGCCCGGACGCCCTGCGGATCGGTCCCTCCTTCGCGGACTGGCTCTCCGCCTGACCCCCGCGCCTCACCCGCCCCGCCGGACCGCGTGCCCCGATCTGCACACTCGGACTCGATCTGCACATGCTCTCCCCGGAATCCTGTGCGGATCGGAGGGATGTGTGCAGATCGGGCGGCGTTTCGTCTCGCTCCGCTCGCTCAACGACCGAGGGGTGGATCAGCGGCCGGAGCCGGCGGCGACGACCGCCTCCACCTCGCCGTCGAGACCGTACGCGGTGTGCACGGTGCGTGCGGCCTCGGCGAGGTCGTCGCCGCGCAGCACGACCGAGATGCGGATCTCGGACGTGGAGATCATCTCGATGTTGATCCCGGCGGTGGACAGCGCCTCGAAGAGGATCGCGGAAACGCCCGAGTGCGTGCGCATCCCCGCCCCCACCACGGACAGCTTGCCGATCTGGTCGTCGTGCACGAGGCTCTCGAACCCGACCTCCTGCTGCTCCGCGGCCAGCGCCTTGAGCGCCGCGGCGGCATCCGACTTCGGCAGCGTGAAGGAGATATCGGTGCGCGCGGTCGAGGCCGGCGACACGTTCTGCACGATCATGTCGACGTTCGCGCCGGACTTCGCCACGATCTTGAAGATCTCGGCGGCCTTGCCCGGGACGTCCGGGACCCCGGTGACGGTGACCTTGGCCTGGCTGAGATCGGTGGCGACCCCGGCGACGATCGGCTCTTCCATGGCGTCTCCCTCGGATTCGCGGGGGTTCTTCATGCCCTCGCCCAGAACGTAGGTGCCCTCGTTCGACGTGAAGGTCGACCGGGCGTGGATGAGCACCCCGTGACGACGGGCGTACTCGACGGCGCGGATGTAGAGCACCTTCGCGCCGTTGGCGGCGAGCTCCAGCATCTCCTCGCTCCCGACCGTGCCGAGCTTGCGCGCCATCGGCACGACGCGGGGATCCGCGGTGAAGATGCCGTCCACGTCGCTGTAGATCTCGCAGACGTCGGCCTCGAGCGCCGCGGCGAGCGCGACCGCGGTCGTGTCGGATCCGCCGCGGCCGAGCGTCGTGATGTCCTGCGTGTCGTCGTTGAGCCCCTGGAACCCCGCGACGATGACGATCGCCCCCTCGTCGAGCGCCTCACGGAGCCGCGTGGGGGTGACCTCCACGATCCTGGCGGCGCCGTACCGGCTGTCGGTTCGCATCCCGGCCTGGGGACCGGTGAAGGAGCGCGCGTCGAAGCCCATCGAGTGGATGGCCATGGCCAGCAGCGCCATCGAGATCCGCTCGCCGCTGGAGAGCAGCATGTCGAGCTCACGCGGGGCGGGGATCGGCGCGACCTCGGCGGCGAGGTCGAGCAGCTCGTCCGTCGTGTCGCCCATCGCGCTCACGGCCACGACGACGTCGTGCCCGGCGCGGCGGGTGTCGACGATGCGCTTGGCGACGCGCTTGATGCTCTCCGCGTCGGCGACGGAGGATCCGCCGTACTTCTGCACGATGAGGGCCACGAAAATCTCCCGGGGAACGGTCGGGCGCGGCTCGGTGCCCGCGCCCTCGCACATTCTACGAGCGCGCCGCATGCCGCTCGGGACATGTGACGCTCAGATCAGGCCGCGCCGACGGGCCTCGCTCGCGGCGGCCGAGCGGCTCTCCGCCCCGAGCTTCTCCAGGAGGTGCACGACGTGGGTCTTCACGGTGCCCTCGCTGATGAACAGTCGGCTCGCGATCTCCCGGTTGCTCGCTCCCTCGTCGACGAGGACCAGCACCTCTCGCTCCCGCGCCGTCAGCGAGACGCGCGGTGCGCGAAGCGCCTCCACCAGACGCTGGTCCCCGCCCGGCGTCAGCACCGTCGCCCCGGCCGCCGCGTCGGCGATCGCCGCGGCGATGACGTCGGTGGGGACCTCCTTGAGGAGGTAGCCCGCGGCTCCCGCCTCGACCGCGCGGATGATCTGGGCGTCGTGGTCGAACGTGGTGAGGATCAGGACGGCCGGGGCGCCCGGCAGGGCGCGCACGGCCCGGGTCACGGCGACCCCGTCCATCCCCTCCCCCAGGCGCAGGTCGCACAGGACGACGTCGGGACGCAGGTCGGCGGCCAGACGGACCGCCTCCTCCCCGCTCGCGGCCTCCCCCACGACCGGGAAGCCGCGACTCTCCACCAGCGCCCGCAGCCCCGCGCGGACGATGGGGTGATCGTCGACGAGCAGCACGCGCACGCTCATGCGAGCTCCCCCGTCGCCGTTCCGCCCGGGGCGAGCGGGACGCTCGCGGCGAGCCGCACCCCTTCCCCAGGCGCCGAGGCGATCCGGAGCTCTCCGCCCAGCTCGCGCAGCCGCGAACGCATCGCCGTGAACCCGTAGGAGGACCCCGAGCGGCGAAGGGCCTCATCGACGTCGAAACCGACGCCGTCGTCGACGACCTCCAGGACGACGCCCCCGGCGTCCGCCGCGAGCATGACGCGGACGTGGGAAGCCCCGGCGTGTCGACGGACGTTCGAGAGCGCGGACTGCGCCAGCCGCAGGAAGGCGACCTCCACGGCCGTGGGGAGCGGCGGCAGCGTCTCGTCCACGTCGAGCCGCGCCGCGATCCCCGTCTCTTCCCCCAGCACCGCGACCATGCGCGACAGGGCGGCGGCGAGGGCGGATCCCTCCAGCTCCGCCGGAGCGAGGGCGGCGACGATGCGACGGAGCTCCCCGAGAGCGTGCTGCGCGAGCGCGGCCACCTGCCCGCCGTTGCCGGTTCCGGAGGACGACCCGGCCTCGTCGTCGGCGCGGGCGAGCATCACGATCGAACTCAGCTCCTGAGCGATCGTGTCGTGGAGGTCCCGGGCGAGGCGGGTGCGCTCCCGTGCCGCCCCGGCCTCGCGCTGGGTGACCGCCAGTTCCTCCTGCAGCCGCGCGGTCTCCTCCTGGGCCCGGAGCAGGGAGGCGATGAGGCGTTCCCGCTCCGCGGCGTCGCGGAGCAGACGGTCGTAGCCGAGTGAGACCCCGTAGGCGAACCCGCCGCCGACGAGCGGGCCGAGGACATGCGCGAACGTGGTGAGGCCCGCCGAGGCGGGGTGCACCGCCGGGACGACGATGGCCGCGGCGATGGCCGCCGCGGCGAACAGCAGGGACCACGGCTGCCGCAGCACGTGCCCCGCGAGCAGCAGGATCGGGAAGACGAGCCACACGAACTCCGGCGACAGCACGACCATGCCCGCCCACAGCACCGCCAGCGCGACGACCCACCAGCCCGCGGCTCGGCCGCGCGCGAACGACGCGCCGGCGCCGTACCACGCGAGGAACGCTCCCGCCGCACACAGCACGAGCACCAGTTCGCCCCCGGCGAGCGCCGCGCGGACGGTCACAACCACCGTCAGGACCACGGTGATGAGGTGCAGCGCGAAGCGGGCGCCGCGCAGCATCCGGTGCCGGGAGTCCCCGACGACGGCGGAGGGCGCAGCGGTCATCCCCCGATTCTGCCGCGCGGGCGGCCGGGAGCGCGCGTCCCGGGGATCGATCTTTCGATGGATCCCCCCGGCCGTGACGGGACGGACGCTGGAGGCATGACCGCATCCCCGACCGTTCCCGTGTCCGCCGACGTCACCCGGACCCGCTCCGCCGCGCTCCGCCTGCTGTTGACGACCACCACCGTCTACGTCGTCCTCGGCCTCGCTGCGGGCCTGTTCTACCGCGAGTTCACCAAGGCCAACGGCTTCCCGGAGGGGATGTCCGGTCAGCTCGGTCTCGCCCACACCCACATCCTGACGCTGGGCGCCGTGATCATGCTCCTCGTCCTGGCGCTGCAGAAGAGCTTCCATCTGTCGGACGGCCGGCTGTTCCGCTGGTTCTTCGCGATCTACAACGCCGGCGTGCTCCTCACGAGCGCCCTGCTGGTGTGGCACGGCATCCTGCAGGTCCTCGGCGAAGAGGCCTCGGCGATGATCGCCGGGCTCGCCGGCGTCGGCCACATGCTCGTCGGCGCGGGCTTCGTCCTGCTTCTGCTCAGCCTGCGGGCGGCGATCCGTCGCGAGGCGTGACACGCCCGTCCGCGCGCCCCTCGATCTCCGCCGCGGCCGCCGACTCCATGGCTGTGGCGACGGTGGTCGCCTCCGCCTCGTCGTGGTCGGCGGCGCGCGGGGGCCGGAGGCGACCGCCGGTCCCCGCGAACCAGCAGCCGACGATGATGAGCGGGAACCCGATCAGCAGTCCCGGGGTGAGCGGCTCGGCGAGCAGCAGCGCACCGAGGACGATCGCGACGACCGGGTTGACGTAGGTGAACAGCGGCGCCCGGACCGGCCCGACCTCGCGGATGAGGGCGAAGAAGACGAGGAACGCCACCGCCGTGCACACCACGGTGAGGGCCAGCAGCGCCGCCGCGGAACGCAGCGTCGGCACCTGGTGCTGGGTGAGGAGCGCGATCGGCAGGTACAGGACGCCGATGAAGAGCAGCGCGAGCGTGATCGACCCCAGGGAGGGGACGTCGTGGAGCTTGCGCGCGACGATGAACGGCGCGATCGCGTAGAGCACGGCGACCAGCAGCACCTCTCCGGCGGCCACGAGGTTGACCTCGCCGCCGAACAGCCCGGGGCCGGCGACGACCGTCGCGACGCCGGCGAAGCCGACGAGGAGGCCGATCACGCGGGCCGGCCTCAGCACGCCCCGGTCGCCGCCGCCGAGCGCGATGAGGGCGGCGAACAGCGGAACGGTCGCCACGAGCAGGCCGGTGAGCCCGGAGGGAAGCGTCTGCTCGGCGTGCCCGAGCAGCAGGAACGGTCCGCCCATCTCCACCAGCCCGAAGGCGAGCACCCACGGCCAGTGCTTCCAGGCGGCGCGCAGCGCACCGCTGCGGATCGCGAACGGCAGGAGCAGGAGCGCGGCGAGGAAGGTGCGACCGGCGACGACCGCGGGCGGGGAGAACGACTCGACCGCGACGCTGATGAACAGGTAGGGCACGCCCCAGAGCAGGGCCATGGCGCCGAAGAGCAGCCACCCCTTGCGGGTGAACCCTCCGGCGGCGTTCACAGGATGCGCCGCCCCTCGAAGGCGCGGCCGAGAGTGACCTCGTCCGCGTACTCCAGGTCACCGCCCACCGGCAGCCCTGAGGCCAGCCGGGAGACGGTGATCTGCATGCTCGTGAGCAGGCGGCTCAGGTAGCTCGCCGTGGCCTCCCCCTCGAGGTTCGGGTTGGTGGCGAGGATCACCTCCTGGACGGTGCCGTCGGCGAGCCGCGACATCAGCTGCGCGATGCGCAGATCGTCCGGTCCGATGCCGGCGATGGGACTGATCGCGCCGCCGAGGACGTGATACAGGCCCCGGAACTCCCGCGTGCGCTCGATCGCGGCGACGTCCTTCGCGTCCTCCACCACGCAGATGAGCGCGCCGTTGCGCCGCGGGTCACGGCAGATCGCGCAGCGTTCCTGCTCGGCGACGTTGCCGCACACCTCGCAGAACCGCACGCGCTCGCGCACCTCGGTCAGCAGCTCCGCCAGCCGGGCCACGTCGAAGGAGGGGGTCTGCAGGATGTGGAAGGCGATGCGCTGAGCGGACTTCGGCCCGATGCCGGGAAGCCGCCCGAACTCGTCGATCAGCTCTTGGACGATGCCGTCGTACATCAGGAGAACCTCGTCGGGGGCTCGTAGGGCTCTTCACGGACGAACCTGGCGCCGAGGATCTGGCGCACGACCGCCTCGCCGTAGCGCTGCACACCGTTGGACGCCGGGCGCGGGGCGCGCGCGCTCGTGCCGTCCGGCGCCGCGGCGGGCGGGGCCGGGGCGGGCGGGACCGAGGAGTCGGGACCGAACGACGGAGCCGGTATCGACGACGGGGCCGGGGCGGGCGGCGCCGCGTCGTCCGGGGGCGGCGGACCGGGATCGTAGGGCGGCTCGTCGTCCGGGTACGGCGGCTCCTCGTCCAGGACGTCGCCGTCGTGGACCGGCTCGTACCACCCGGACGCCGGCATGGCCTCGACGTCGGCCGGCTCCTCGTCCACCGGGAACTGCGGGGGCGGAGGCGTGCTCCCCGTGCCGGTCTCGGCGATCGACACCGCGGAGGGCGAGACCACCGGGGCCGCGGCGGGAGTCGACACCGCCGAGGGCGAGGCCGCCGGGGCCGCTCCGAGAGGCGAGGCGGCCGGACCGGCATCGGGCTCACCCCGAGGGATGGGAGCGACCGCCCACTCCGTCACGGGGGCCGCGGAGGCCGAGGCCGTCTTCGGCGCTGCCGGGCGCGCGGACTCCCCACCCGAGGGCGGGGACGGCGGCGCCGGAGCGGGCGTCGATCCGCCCGGTCGGGTGGACGGCGGCGGCTCGGGCGTCCCCGATCCTCCGGAGGGCGGCAGCGGAGCCGGCTTGTACTTGACCTTGATGCCGAGCTCCTGCTCGATGGCGCTGCGCAGATGGTCGGAGGTGCCGGAGCCGGGGGTCGTCCCCTTGAACCGTGCGACGTCGTTCGGGCTCGCGAAGCCGAGGGTGAGCACGTCCGTCGCCGTGTCGAAGTCCAGGGGCTGGACGGCGGTGACCACGAGCCACGAGCCGCGGCTGATCTTCTCGAGCCGGCTCAGGATCGCCGGCCACGCGGCGCGGATCCGGGCGAAGTCCACCGGGCCGGTCTCGACGGGGGCGGGGGCTTCCGCCTGCGCATCCGGAGCCGGTGCCGGGGCCACCGACGGCGCAGAGGCAGCGGGAGACGACGCGGAACCGGCGTCGGAGGGGGCAGATCCGGAGCCGGACGGGGCGGAGCCGGTCGTCGACGACGCCGGGGAGGCGTACGCGGAGCCGGGCGTCTCGGTGGGGACGGCCGACTGCGGGGCGGCGGGACCGGCGTGCCTCGTCTCGACCGGCTGCGTCGGTCGCGACGCCGCGGGCGCGTCTCCCGGGCGCGCTCGGTCGGGAGCGGGGACGACGGCCGGCCCGGCCTCGCCCGCGGACAGCACGCGCGCCACCATGAGCTCCAGGTGCAGGCGCGGAGAGGTCGCCCCCGTCATGTCGTCCAGCGCCGCGCTGACGAGGTCGGCGGTGCGCGACAGCCGCTCGGATCCGAACGCCGCGGCCTGGTCGCGCATGCGGACGAGCTCGTCCTCCGGCACTCCGCGCAGCACCGCCGAGGCGCCGTCGCCGACGGCCGCGATGACGATGAGATCGCGCAGCCGCTCCAGCAGGTCGTCCACGAACCGCCGCGGGTCCTGACCGGTCTGCACCACGCGGTCGACCGCGGGGAAGGCGGCGGACGCGTCGGCCGCGGCCAGGGCGTCCACGATCTCGTCCAGGAGGGCCGCGTGCGTGTAGCCGAGCAGCGCCACCGCGCGCTCGTACTTGACCTCGACGGACCCCGTCTCGCCCTCCGACCCGGCGATGAGCTGGTCCAGCAGCGAGAGGGTGTCACGGGGCGAGCCGCCTCCCGCGCGCACGACGAGCGGCAGCACCCCCTGCTCGACCGACACCCCTTCTTCGGCGCAGAGCTTCTCGACGTACTCCAGCATCGCCGCGGGCGGCACGAGACGGAACGGGTAGTGGTGGGTGCGCGAGCGGATCGTGCCGAGCACCTTCTCCGGCTCGGTCGTCGCGAAGATGAACTTGACGTGCGGCGGGGGCTCCTCGACGAGCTTGAGCAGCGCGTTGAACCCCTGCGGGGTGACCATGTGCGCCTCGTCGAGGATGAAGATCTTGTAGCGGTCGCGGCTGGGGGCGAACGTGGCGCGCTCGCGCAGGTCGCGCGCGTCGTCGACGCCGTTGTGACTCGCCGCATCGATCTCCACGACGTCCAGCGAGCCGCCGCCGGCGCGGGACAGCTCCACGCAGCTCGGGCAGGTGCCGCACGGGGTGTCGGTCGGGCCCTCGGCGCAGTTCAGGCAGCGCGCGAGGATGCGCGCCGACGTCGTCTTCCCGCATCCGCGGGGACCGGAGAACAGGTAGGCGTGACCCACGCGGTCGCCGCGCAGCGCCGTCATCAGCGGATCGGTGACCTGGGACTGCCCGATCATCTCCCCGAAGGTCTCGGGCCGGTAGCGGCGGTAGAGGGCTGTGGTCACCCGACAAGCCTAGAGCGTGCCTCCGACACGTCGCCCCTCGTCGTCGAATCCGCCGCCGCCGGAGCCCGGACGGCGCCGCGGGAGGGCACCCGACGGGGCGCGCGTTTGACTTGCCCGGAGCCGTTGCTACGTTGGAGGAGCGGGCCGCGCGCTCGCCCGACCGCCGCCGCACCCGCGAGCGCGCATCCGGGATCCGCACCGGCTCCCGCGCCACGACAGCGCTGTGTCGTGAGCGGTCGCGCGAATCCGCCCGGCCGCACGGACGGCCCCGTCGTCCGTGCACGTGCGCGTCGATCCGCCGGCGCCGGAACGATGGCTGCGCGCGTGCCCCGTGTCGAAAGGAACCCTGTGACGGCCCGCACACTGCCGCTGCCCGCCCCCGATCGTCTCCGCACCAGCCCGCTCAAGGCCACTCTCCCCACCCGTTAGCGCTTCTCCTCCCCCCGACACCCGGCACCGCAGCCGGTGCCGACGAGACAAGGAGAAGACGTGGAAAACCTGCAACAACTCTCGGGACCCGTCGTGGTCCTGCTCCTGCTGCTGTTCTTCGGCGGCAGCCTGTACATGTCCCTGCGCATCCGCAAGCGCACCGAGAACGCCGACGGCTACATGACCGGCGGCGGACGGATCGGCTTCGGGATCTCCGCCGCGTCGATGACGGCGACCTGGATCTGGGCGGCCTCGATGTACGCCTCCGCGACGTCCGGCTACACCTACGGCATCTCCGGCCCCATCCACTACGGGCTGTGGGGCGCGCTGATGATCCTGCTGATCTACCCCTTCGGCCGGCGGATCCGCCAGGTCGCGCCCCGCGCGCACACGATCGCCGAGGTCATGTTCGCCCGGCACGGCCGCTCCAGCCAGCTCATGCTGGCGGGATCCAACGTGCTCGGCAGCCTGATCAGCCTCACCTCGAACCTGATCGCCGGCGGGGCGCTCATCTCGATGCTCACGCCGTTCTCGTTCACCCAGGGGATCCTCGCGATCGGTGCGGGGGTGCTCCTCTACACCCTGTGGTCCGGCTTCCGCGCCTCCGTGCTGACGGACTTCGCGCAGGTGTGCGCGATGCTCGGCGCGGTCGTGATCATCATCCCGGTGGTGTTCTTCGCCGCCGGCGGCCCGGCGCTGTTCGAGACCGGGGCGCACAACCTGACGCCGCAGCAGGGGGACTTCTTCTCCTCGGACGCGTTCTTCAACCAGGGGGCGCCCTACATCGCCGCCGTGCTGGCCTACGCGATCGGCAACCAGACCATCGCGCAGCGTCTCTTCGCGGTCCGTGAGGACCTCATCAAGAAGACCTTCGTCACGGCGACGTTCGGCTACGGCGCCACCATCATCGGGATCGGCATGCTCGGGGTCATCGCCCTCTACGCGGGCATCGAGCCCGTCGGCGGGGACGTGAACAACCTCATCCCGCAGATGGCGGCGACGTACCTGTCGCCGGTGCTGCTGTGCGTGTTCTTCGTGATGATCATCGGATCCCTGTCGTCCACGGCGGACGCCGACCTGACGGCGCTGTCCTCCATCGTCATGGCCGACGTGTACGGCCAGAACATCGCGGGCAAGAAGCGCGCGAACCCCCGCACCATGGTGCTCGTCGGACGGGTCACGATGATCGTCGCGATGGTGGCCGGCCTCGCCTTCGCGGGGTCGCAGCTCAACATCCTCGACCTTCTCGTGTTCGTCGGCGCGATGTGGGGAGCCCTGGTGTTCCCGGTGATCGCGAGCTTCTACTGGGACCGCGTCACCAACCTCGCGTTCTCCGTCGCGGTGGTCGCGGCGTTGGCCGCGTTCCTTCCGGTCCGGTTCGAGTGGGTGCCGCTGACGGGCCCGGTGGGCATCGTCAGCGATGTCCTCGCCACCGTCGGCATCGGGGTCGTCCTCGGGCTCATGGCTTTCGGGTTCTTCGGGAAGCGGATCGCTCTCGCGGTCGGCACCGTCGCGACGCTCGCGGCCGCCCCGTTCTCGATCGGGTTCCTGCACACCTATCCGGTGCTGTCGGGCTCCCTCGTCGCGTACGCGGTGTCCACGATCGTGTGCGTCGCGCTGACGCTGCCGAGCAGGCGGCGCTTCGACTTCGCCCTCATCAAGGAGCGCACCGGCGACTTCGACCAGGACCTCGATGCGGAGCTCGCCGCGCTCGAGGACGAGACCGCGCGCGCCGCCGCGCCCGAGGATCCGCGCGACGGCGTCGGGCGGGCGTGACCGGGGAACGCGAGAGAAGGGAAGAAGAATGGAAGCGTCGACAGTCCTCCTGACCGCCTACGTCCTCGTCTGGCCGGTGATCGTGCTGGGCACGCTCGCCGTCATCGTCCGCGCGTTCGTGAAAGAGGCGCGAGAGGCCAAGGCCGAGGGCCGCAGCATCATCTGAGCCGGACCCGACCCGCACGCACGGAGGGCGGGGACCCTCGGGTCCCCGCCCTCCGTCGCATCACTCCCCCGCGGCTCCCACGATCGGGATCGCGGAGGTGGTCGGCACCGAGGCCGACAGCAGCGTGCCGTCCTCGCGCCGCGCCTGCAGGCCCAGCTCGGGCCGTCCGGGGATGACGGGTCCCTGGTGCGCCAGCGGCACCCGGACCGGTTCGCCCACGGACGCGGTGTAGGCCGCGCCGCGCACGGTGAAGTCGACCGGGTCGCCCTCGCGCACCTCCACCTCCAGCTCGCCGCGGGTGAGCGTCACCTGCAGCACGGAACCGAGCCAGCGCAGCGGGTACGACAGCTCCGGCCAGTCCCGCGGCAGGCGCGGGTCGAAGCTCAGCTCGCCGTTGTAGTCGCGCATGCCGCCGAAGCCGCACACGAGCGCGGTCCACACGCCGCCCGCCGAGGCCACATGCACGCCGTCGGAGGCGTTGCGGTGCAGATCGCCGAGGTCGACGAAGATCGACTGCTCGAAGTACTCCAGCGCGAGGTCCTGGTATCCGACCTCCGCCGCGAGGATCGACTGGACGACCGCCGACAGCGTCGAGTCGCCCGTGGTCAGCGGGTCGTAGTACTCGAAGTCGGCCAGCTTCTCCGCCTCCGTGAAGTGGTTGCCCTGCAGGAACAGCGCCAGCACCACGTCCGCCTGCTTCAGCACCTGGAAGCGGTAGATCACCAGCGGGTGGAAGTGCAGCAGCAGCGGGCGCTGCTCCTTCGGCGTGTTCGCCAGATCCCACACCTCGCGCTCCAGGAACAGGGAGTCCTGCGGGTGGATGCCCAGCGCGGGGCTGAACGGGATGAACATCGCCTCCGCAGCACGCTCCCAGCCCTCCACCTCCTCCGGGCGCAGCTGGAGGCGGTCGACGAGCTTCTCGTATGCCTCCGGCGCGTCCTCGGCCATCTCGCTGACCACCCGCGCCGCGAAGCGCAGGTTGTAGCGGGCCATCACGTTCGTGAAGAGGTTGTCATTGACGACGGTGGTGTACTCGTCCGGGCCGGTCACGCCGTGGATGTGGAACGTCTCCACGTCCCCTCCCGTGCGCCAGAAGCCGAGCGTCTCCCACATCCGGGCCGTCTCGACCGCGATGTCCGCGCCCTCGTGGTACAGGAACTCGTCGTCCCCGGTGCCCCGCACGTACTTGCCCAGGGCGAAGCTGACGTCGGCGTTGATGTGGTACTGCGCGGTGCCGGCGGCGTAGTAGGCGGATGCCTCCTCGCCGTTGATCGTCCGCCACGGGAACAGGGCCCCGCCCTCGTTGAGCTGCCTCGCCCGCCGCCGCGCCGCGGGGAGCATGTGCACGCGCGCGCGGAGGGCGTTGCGCGCCCACTGCGGGGAGGTGTACGTCAGGAACGGGAGGACGTAGATCTCCGTGTCCCAGAAGTAGTGCCCGCTGTAGCCGGACCCGGACACGCCCTTCGCGGACACCCCCGCGCCGTCGGCGCGCGCCGACGCCTGCGCGATCTGGAACAGGCACCACCGGGTCGCCTGCTGCAGGTCGTCCCGGGCGCCGATCCGCACGTCTGAGCGCTCCCAGAAGGCCGCGAGCCACGCGGCCTGCTTGGCGAACTGGGCCTCGACGCCCTCGAACGCCACCCGGTCCAGCGTGCGGCGGCAGCGGTCGACGAGCTCGCGCGGCGGCACCCCGCGGGAGGTGTGGTAGCTGACGAGCTTCGTCACCCGGATCGGAACCCCGGCCTTGGCCTGCACGCGGAAGACGTTCTTGGCGATGTCGGGCTCGATGAGGCGGCGCGCGGTGTAGTCGTTCTCGGTCTCCACCACGTGGTCGGCCACGACGGCAAGCGTCATCCCGGACTCGGCGACGCGGTACGACAGCGCCGAGCGCTGCTCCTCCTGCCAGAACTCCGCCGGCTGGAGCACCCGCTCCGAGATCCGCTCCGCCTTGCGCGGATCGAATCCGCCCGGTGCGGATCCTCCGCGGACGTCCTTGCCGGAGATCGTGGGGGCGCCCCCGTAGACGTCCTCGCCGTCCTGCCGATTGATGATCTGGCAGGACACGGTGACCGGCGCGTCCGCGTTCTCGACGACGACCTCCAGCCGCAGCACGGCGAGGTGGCGCTCGTCGAACGAGACGATCCGCTCGTCGCGCAGGCGCACGCGCTTGCCGGAAGGGGTGACCCACAGCACGTCCCGGGAGAGGATGCCGGTGCGGAAGTCCAAGGCCCGCCGGTACTCGCGGACGTCCGCCTCGTCGAAGCTCAGCGGCTCGTCGTCGACGTAGACGCGCATGACCTTGGCGTCGGGGGCGTTCACAATGGTCTGCCCCACCTCGGCGAAGCCGTATGCGGCCTCCGCGTGCCGGATCTGCCAGGTCTCGTGCAGCCCGTTCAGGAAGGTGCCGTGCTCGAGGGCCTCACGCCCCTCGATGTGGTTGCCGCGCAGGCCGAGATAGCCGTTGCCGACGGCGAAGAGGGTCTCGGCGACGCCGGGATCCTCCGCGGGGAAGCGGGTCTCGACGAGTCGCCAGGGGTCGACGGGGAAGACGTCGCGGTCGATCACTTCGACTCCTTCAGTCGCTCAGTACGTCGCATGCAGTTCTCCGTGGATGTGGGCGTGCGGGTGCCGGTTCGGGTGGGGTGTGCGGAGCGGACGTCTCAGGATACGAGGCGGGCGAGGTCGTCGACGACGATCGTCGCACCGTGGGCGCGGAGGGCTTCGGCGCCCGCGCCGCGATCCACCCCGATGACGGTGCCGTAGCCCGCGGCGGCGGCCGAGGCGACCCCGGACACCGCGTCCTCGACGCCGACCGCCTCCGCGGCAGCCACTCCCAGGCGCTCCGCCCCGACGCGGAAGACGTCCGCGGCGGGCTTGGAGGCGAGGTGCTCGCGCTCGGCGACGACGCCGTCGACGACGACCTCGAAGAAGTCACGGATCCCGGCCGCCGCGAGCACCTCCTCGGCGTTCTTCGAGCTCGACACCACCGCCATCGGCACGCCCGCGTCGCGCAGGCGCTCCAGCAGGGCCAGCGACCCCGGGTACGGGGCGATGCCGTCGCGGCGCAGCGCCGTCGCGAACGCCGCGTTCTTGCGGTTGCCGATCCCGCAGATCGTGTCGGCCTCGGGAGGATCGTCGACGCTCCCCCACGCGATCTCGACGTTGCGGCTGTGCAGCAGGCTCGCCACGCCGTCGTACCGCTTCTTCCCGTCGACGTACGCGAAGTAGTCCGCGTCGGTGTAGGGCGGGGAGATGCCCCACGCCGCGAACACCTCGTCGAACACCGCCTTCCAGGCGCGCATGTGCACCTCGGCGGTCGGCGTCAGCACGCCGTCGAGGTCGAAGAGCACGCCGGCGGCGACACTGAGGTCGGGCGCTGCGGGGGTCTCGGGCACGGCGGCTCCTCCGGTCGGCGGACGGATCGATGGATCGGCACCGCGACGTGCCGCGTGTCCAGCGTAATCACGCCCGCGCCCTCACGACAGCCCGTTCTTCGAGCCGTCATCGGCGCGCCCCGCGCCGCTATCCCGGGTATCGGTGGACCTCGTCGACGCGGAAGGTCACGCCGTCGGGCAGCTCGCCGTGCAGCGTGATGTCCGCCGAGCCCGTCTGACCGCCGGGGATCGGGTCGCTCCACGCGGTGGTGCTCGTCGCCGCCGAGCCGTCGGCGCGCAGCGCGGTGACGTCGATCGCGTACGACATCGTGACGGACGTGCTGTTGCGGACGGCCACGCGCAGGACCGGCAGCTCGCCGCCGCGGTCGATCTCGCCGATCGCGACATCGGCGACGAGGTCCGCGTACTCCGTCGGCTCCGCCGCGAACAGGCGGAGCTCGGGGACGCCCATCCCCGACTGGCTGTAGACGGACACCGGCTCCTCACCGGCGGGCGGGACGGCGAGCCGGACGAGCAGCAGGTCGCCCTCGGCGATGTCGGCGTGCGAGGACGTGGGTGCGAGCAGCACGGCGTCCCTGGTGGGGAACTCGTACTGCTCGGCGGGCCGGTCCGCGCTCAGAGTCACGAAGAAGGCCCGCAGACCCGGCACGGCCGTGGTCTCGAACCCGCCGGCCTGGAGGACCACGGCGTAAGCGAGCAGCGGTCGATCCGCGTGCGCCGCGGGCGTGTCGAGGACGGCGTCCAGCGTCGCCTGATCGACCGGCACGAAGGCCGACGGGTCCGGCGCCTCCCACGTCGGCTCCGGGCTCGGCGTCGGAGAGGGCGTCGCCGACGCCGCGGGGTCCGCTCCCGGGGCCGCCCCCGGGTCGGACGACGTCCCGAACACGCCGTCGGCGAGCGCGACCACCTGAGGCCACAGGCCGAACAGCTGCGTCTGGACCGCCGCGAACCCGCCGACGAGGAGGACCACCAGCACGAGCACGGTGCGGCGGATCGCCCGGACGCCGGCGGACGCGGCCGCCGGCGGGCGGCGATACCCGCGCCGCGACGCCTCCAGCGGAGGGATGAGATAGGGCTCGGTGATCCGCTCGGGCACCGAGGTGTAGGTCTCGGAGTATCGCTCGCGGCCGCTCATGTCTGGACCCTACCGGCCTGCAGGCCCTCCCGGTCACGACTTCGCGCCGTCCGACGGCGGGCATGAGAAGACCCTCCGCGCACCCGGCAGAGCCCGGTTACCCTTGCTGCGTTTCCGCCCTGGGGGAGTTGGCCTGGATGTCGTCACGCGGAGGGCCGTCGTCCATTCTACAGGTGCGGCGCGGGCTCCGTGTCCGCAGGCGCAGGCGCGGGGGTCCGCGCCCCGGCACGGCGCCGGCGCCACCGCAGCAGCACGAGGGTCGGGATACCCACCAGGAGGGCGGCGAGCACCCAGGTCCCGGGCGCCACGGCGACGGCGGTCACGCGCGCGGTCGCCTGCTCGACGACCGGGACGTCGCCGGAGACCGTGGTCAGGACCGTGGGCGCGACGGCGATCGAGGCGGTGAAGAACGGCGACCACGCCGGGATCCCGTCGATCCGGGCGTCCACCCGGACGGCGGCGTCCGGGAGGAGCTCGGACAGCTGCGGGACCCCCGTGGAGCCGTCCGTGACCGAGGTGACCGCCACGCCCTGCACGTCCACCTGCTGCGGACCGGACAGCCGGGTGTTCCCCGTGTTCGTGACCGCGTAGCCCACCTGCGCGGACGCCGGCTCCCAGGGCCAGAAGCCGGTCCGCACCTGGAGCGCCGTGTCCGACAGGCCGAGTCCCGCGGTGAGCTCCCCGGAGACGGCGACGGTGACGCGCGTGGCGTAGCGCATGTCGACCGAGACGACGTCGCCGGTCTGCTGCCGCACGGTCAGCAGGGCCCCGGCGTGCTCCCCCGGCGCCGCATCGGCGGGGACGGTGACCGAGAACGGGATGCGCGCCTGGGCGCCCGGAGCGACCGTGACGCTCTCGGTCGCGGGGGCGATCCAGGATCCGATCGCGTCCGCCGGAGTCTCGTCGCCGGCCCGGGCGAAGTCGAGCGCTCCCTCGCTGGTCGTCTCGCCGCCCGCTCCCTGGACGGCCAGGACGAGCTCGGTCGAGCCCGAGTTGCGGACGAGGACGGCGTCGTCGATGCGCGCGCCGGGGTCCACGGCGTACGCGAAGTTGGTGCGTTCCTCGCCGACGGCGGTGATCACCGGCGTCATGCTCCACGCGACACCCTGCGCCTCGTCGGCGGGGGTCTCCGCGGCGGCGGCCGCCGGGGCCGCGGTGAGGGCGGCGGAGCCGGCGAGGACGAGGACGAGGGCCGCGCGGGCGGCGAAGGGGGTGCGGTTCATGCGTTGCTGTCCTTCCTTGCGGGATCGTCGGAAGGCCTGCGGGGCGGAGCGCCCGCCCCGCAGGCCCAGCCGTGCTACTGGACGACCGTGATCGTCAGCGTCGAGGTGTAGTCGCCGGCGGCCTGACCCACGGGCAGGCGCAGGTCGAGGCCGGCTCCGATCGTGGCGGTGTCGGTGCCCTTGAACTCGTCGCTGTCCGAGGAGGCGAGCAGCGACGGCACGGACAGACCGCCGTTCTCACCCGGCCGGACGGTCTTGCCGGGCTGCGCGTCGGCACCGGGGTGCTTGACGAACGGGGACCAGCCGAGCGACTCCGCGGAGAACTCCTCCTCGCCCGCGACGAACCCGGAGGCCTTCGCGGTGAGCGCCCAGGCGCCGGCCGGCGCCGACCGGGTGTCCGTGACGAGGATGTCGTTCAGCGCTCCCTGCGCGACGAGGCTGTCGCCGAGCGCGGTCGCCGTGCCGAGCGAGACGACGTCCTGGGAGCGGAACCGCCAGGTGAACTCGCCGCTGGGCACGCTCGGGCCGCCCTCGGGGATCTCCACGGCCATGAGCTGCTCGTTCTCACCGGGCTCCTCCGGCTGCTCCGGCTCCTCGGGGCGGTGCTGGTTGTAGCGGAGGTTCCAGCCGACGAGCTGGTCCGGGCGGTTCGTGATGATCCCGTCCACGCCGTACGCGGTCAGCGTCTGCCACTGCTGGGCGTTGTCCACCGTCCAGACGAACACGCCGACGCCCGAGGCGTGGGCGGCCGCGACGGACTCGGCCGTGACGCTGTTCGGGTTGACGGCGTCCGCCCCGAGCGCGATCCCGCGGTCGATCACGTCCTGGTTCAGCTCGCCGACCAGCCAGCCGAGAGTCAGATCCGGCGCCACCGCGGCGATGTTGCCCACCGTCAGGGCGCTGAAGCTCTGCGCGAACGTGCGGTCGGCGACGCCGTGCGCGTTGATCATGTCGACCGTCATCTGCGTCTGCGCGACGTCCCAGTCGCCCTTGTACTCCAGCAGCAGGTCCGCGCCGCCCCCGGCGACGTAGGTCAGCACCTCGTCCAGGGTCGGGATGCGGGTCCCCGCGAACGCGTCGGAGAACCAGGACCCGGCATCCAGCGCGCGGATCTGCTCGAGGGTCAGGTCGCGCACGGGCCCGCTGCCGTCGGTCGTGCGGTCGACGGTGTCGTCGTGGATCACGACCGGCACGCCGTCCTTGGTCAGGGCGATGTCGATCTCGAAGAGGTCGGCGCCGGCGCGGGACGCGGAGACGAACGCGGGCATCGTGTTCTCGGGGGCGACCGAGGAGTTGCCGCGGTGGGCGGCGACGATCCCGGTGTCGCCCGGCTGGACGAGGTCGATCGGCGGCGCCGGCTCCAGCGCCGTGATCTCCACGTTGTCGAAGCTCACGGTGGAGCGGTTCGCGATGAGCCCCATCACGCCGTCCTGGGTGCGGACCAGCTGACGGGTGGACATGATCTCGACCCCGTCGACGAACCAGGTGCCCCGCCCGCCGCGGACCTCGACGCGCAGGTGCGCGTCCGTGCCGATCCCGATCGCCTCGGCGGTGGACCCGGTGTCGGTGACGTTCCAGGCGTCCGCCGGGGTGCGCTGGGCGAACTCCACCCCGTTCGCGGCGTTGGAGCCGTTGCGCAGGGCCGCCTGCTGCCACGGGTGGGAGCCGTCGGCGGGCGCGTCCAGCAGCAGCGACAGCCAGCGGGCGCTGTCCGCGGCCTGCTCGAAGCGCACGTCCACGTCGAAGGCGAAGTCCTTCAGGTGCGAGCCGAAGGTGATCTTCGCGTCCTGGGCTCCGCTGGTGCCGACGAGCCGGCCGTCCGCGACCTTCCAGTCGCCGGCGATCGCGTTCCACCCGTCCGGGAGCGTGCCGTCGTCGAAGGCCTCCGAGAGGACGACGTCGCCCGGGGCGACCTCGGCGGATGCCGTGGCAGGCGTCTGGGCGTGCGCGGCCGGCACGGCGACGAGCCCCGCCGTGAGCGCCGCCGCCGTCGCGGTCACGGCGAGAGCCGTCCCCGCGCGTCGAGCGCTCCGCGTGATGCGCATGGTCATGAGATGCGTTCCTTCCCTGTCCGAATCGGCCGCGCGCGATGCGCGACAGGGTCAGTCAAGGAACGGCGGATCACCGCCGGCGGACCGGGCGCTGCACGGCTCCTCGCCGCACGGTGAACGTTCCCGCACCCGGCCTGACCGTTCGGCCGGGGTGTCAGAACGGGCCGCGGGCGCTCAGGCGGTGCGGGCCCGGTCGCGGCCCCGCCGCCACTGCCCAGGGGCCGCGTTGACGAGGCTGAACGCCGTGACCGTCCCCAGATAGCGGTCGTCGCTGAGCTCGAACGGACGACCGTCGACGGTGCGCACGGTCCGCTCGACGCGCAGCAGCGGCGTCGCGCTCGGCGACTCCAGCAGCCGTGCGTCCTCGGGCGTCGCCGCCATCGCGGAGATCCGGTGCTCGCCGTGGGCGAGCCCGGGTCCGCCCTCGCGCTCGACGACCTCCATGATCGACCGGGCGTCCTCGGGAAGGGTGGACAGCAGCGGGATCAGCCACGCGGGGTAGGTCGTGCGCTTGACCATCGCCGGCACGTCGTCGAGGGTCTGCACCCGGGTGATCCGCAGCACCGGCGCGCGATCGGCGACGCCGAGCTCCCGCGCCTCCTCGGCCGTCGCCCGCCCCTCCACGCTGCGGACCGTCCGCCCGCCCGGGCGCAGGCCCGTGGCGAGCGCCCACTGCCCGAACGAGCGCAGCTCGGTGACGTCCTGCATCCGCGGCGCCTCGTGCACGTACCACCGTGCGCCGCGCCGGCTCACCCTCCGGTGCGACTCCTCCACGTCCTGCAACGCCCGGTGGATCGTGCCCCGGGCGACGCCGAAGCGGGCCGCGAGCGTCGCCTCGCTGGGCAGCGGCGTGCCGGGACGATAACGCCCGCCCTCGATCTCCCGCAGGATCATCCGGGCGATGCGGAGGTGCTTCGGTGCGGTGTCACGGGCGCGCATGGGGCCATCGTGGCGCGCGCCGGTGAACGGCAGGTGGCGCGGGAGGGACGCCGTCCGTCTCCCAGGTCCGGCACGGGAGCCGGCGGGTAGGATCGCAGCAGCGCACCGGGGCGCCCCGGGACGACGCCGGAAGGGACCGCATGGAAGCCTCCTCCACGCCGATGGACGCTGCGGCGTTCGCCGCGCAGACATCCGCCATCCTGGCCTCGGTCGCGGAGGTGATCGACGGCAAGGAGCAGGCCCTGCGCAGCGCACTGGTCTGCCTGCTCGCCGAGGGCCACCTGCTCATCGAGGACGTGCCCGGCGTCGGGAAGACCATGCTCGCGCGGGCCCTCGCGGCCAGCATCGACGCGACCGTGCGCCGCATCCAGTTCACCCCGGACCTGCTGCCCGGCGACGTGACCGGGGTGAGCGTCTACAACCCGGTGGACCGCGAGTTCGAGTTCAAGCCCGGCGCGGTGTTCGCGCACATCGTCATCGCGGACGAGATCAACCGCTCCTCCCCCAAGACGCAGTCCGCGCTCCTGGAGGCCATGGAGGAGGGGCAGGTGACGGTGGACGGACGCACGCACCCGCTTCCGGATCCGTTCCTCGTCGTCGCCACGCAGAACCCCCTGGAGATGGAGGGCACCTACGCGCTGCCCGAGGCGCAGCGCGACCGCTTCATGATGCGGATCTCGATGGGCTACCCCGACGCCGCCGCCGAGACGCTCATGCTCCGACAGCGCGACACCGTCAATCCGCTCGACACGATCCGGCCCGTGCTGGCCGCCGCGGACGTCACCGGGCTGATCGCCTGGGCGCGCTCGATCCATGTCGCCCCCGCCGTGGAGGAGTACGCCGTCGCGCTCGCCCAGGCGACGCGCACGGATCCGAACCTCCATCTGGGGGCGAGTCCCCGGGCCACCCTTCAGCTGGTGCGCGCCGCGAAGGTGCACGCCGCGCTGGACGGCCGGGAGTTCGTCATCCCCGACGACGTGTCCCAGCTGCTGCCCGCCGTGTTCTCGCACCGGCTGATCCCCGCCCGCGGGGCGCACCGCGCCGGTGCCCGCCCGATCGAGCAGGCCCTCTCCCACATCGTCGAGCGCACCCCGGTGCCGGTGGGCGCGACCCGCTGAGCGACCGCGCGGCGAGACGGATGCGGAGGGACGGACCCGACATGGCGGACGACACGCGCGCACGACGGCGACGGGCGCCTCGGCACCGCCCGCTGACCGGCCGCGGCGCCGCCGCACTGGTCCTGGGCCTGGTCTGCGTCGTCTCGGCCAACGTGCTCGGCACGCCCGTGCTGCTGTACCTCGGCGTGCTGCTGTTCGCCCTCGTCGCCCTCGCCGCGCTCGCGGTGGCCCTCCCCCGCCGAAGCGGCGCCGTGACCCGCACGATCGCGACCGACCTCCTCCCCGTGGGCGAGAGCTCCTCCGTGCTCGTGCGCTTCGGCCTCCGGTCCGTGACGGGTCCGCCCGTCGGGTTCTGGCAGGACGCGCTGCCGCCGTCCGTGCGCGGCGACGCGTCCGGACCGTTCCCGCCCGAGCGGGCGAACCGTGCGGAGCGGACCGCGGACGGGGTGCCCCTGACCCTGACGTACGAGATCCAGGGCGTGCGCCGCGGTCTCTGGTCGCTCGGCCCGTTCACGCTCACCACGACCGATCCGTTCGGACTCGTGCGCCGTCGCCAGGACTTCGGCGAGACCCGGCCGATCATGGTCGTCCCCGAGGTGGTCGCCCTCGCGCCCCTCCACGACCGCGTCGGCGCCGCCGGGGGCACCGCGCAGACGTCGTCCAGCCGGCTCGGTCAGGGCGCGGACAACCTGTCTCCGCGCCGCTACGTCTCCGGGGACTCCATGCGCCGGATCCACTGGCGAGCCACCGCGCACCGCGGCGACCTCATGGTGCGCCAGGAGGAGCAGGAGTCGAGCCCGGACGCCGTCGTGGTGCTGGATCGCGCCGGCGTGCGCTGGCCGCGCTCCTCGTCCGGGTCCGTCGTCGGCGGCGCCGCGGACGACGCGTTCGAGCGCGCGGTGTCCGCCTGCGCCTCGATCGCCCTGCATCTGTCGGATCACGGCTACGCCGTGGACGTCGTCGACGCCACGGGAGTGCTCCTGGGCCGGCTCCGCGGCGGCGAGGACGATCGCGACGGACTCCTCGTGGCCCTCGCGGCGACCTCTCCGCGCAGCGGCGAACGCGACGCCCACCTGGCGCCGGCCGTGGGCGGGCACCTGCTCGGGCCGCTCGTCGTGGTGACCGGGGCGCTCGGGACCGACAGCGCCGGCGTCTTCCCGCACGGCGGCGCCGCCACCCCGATCCTGCTGGCGACGGACCCCGCACCGCGGGCGCTGGAGGCCGCGGCCTCCCAGGGCTGGCTCACCGGTCGCCTGGACGAGGACGTCGCCGCTTCCTGGGCCGATGCCGTGCCCACGCCCGTGTCCGAAGGGGGCCGCCGTGCCCGCCCGTGACCAGGGATCCGCCGCCGCCTGGCAGGGGCCCGTCCCCTCCTCGTCCGACGCGACCGGCGGCGCCGGCGCAGAGCGGGGCACGGGCGTCGTGGGCGCCGCCCTGATCACGGCCCTCTGCCTCGCCGTCGCCGTCTGGCCCCTGCTCGGCGTGATCCAGGCGGGCCGCTGGAGCGCGGACGCGCTCGGCGTCGCACTCGGCGTGCTCGTCGCCGGCGTGGCGCTGCGGCTCCTCCTGCGCGGACGCCCGCGCGCAGCGGTGATCCCCGTGGTGCTGGTCGGGCAGGCGCTGGCCGCGTCCGTCATGCTGACGGTCCTGGAGTTCCGCGCCGAGGCGCTCGCGGGCGTCCTCCCGACGCCGGAGGCGGCGCGGGCGTTGCCGCCGCTGTTCGCGCAGGCCTGGCAAGAGGTGCTGCTGGGATCCGCGCCGCTGGAGTCCACGCGCCCCGTCGCCGTGGTGATCGCCCTGGGCGTGGCCGCGCTGGCGATCGTCCTGGATCTGCTCGTCGTCGTGCTGCGGGTGCCGCTGCTGGCCGTGCTCGCCGTGGCGGGCGTGGGGGTGGTCCCGGCGGCGGCCGTCCCGGGGACCGTGGACGTGGTCTGGTTCGTGGCGCTCGCCGTGGTGCTGCTCGTGCTGCTGCGGGTGGGGGTGCGCCGGGACGTGTCCGGCCGCAGCGCGTTCCGGCGCGACGACGCCGCCGCTGCGGTGGCACGACCGCCCCGGCCGCGCACCGCCGCCGCGCTCGCGGTGGGAGCGGCGGCCGTGGTCGCCGCTCTCGCGGTGTCGCCGATTCTCCCGGTGTCCGCGACGGGCGTCGAGATCGTGGCAGGAAGCACGGCGCTCAACCCGACGATGCGACTCGGCGAGGACCTGCGGCGACCGACGCCGCGCACCGCGCTCACCCTCATCACGGACGCGGCCTCGGCGCCGTATCTGCGGATCGCCACGCTCTCCGCGTTCGACGGCGAGGTCTGGCACCCGGACCGCGCGCGGACGAGTGCGCTGCGGGACGGCCTGGGCGCGGTGGCGGCCGCGGAGGGCGTCGCCCTCCGGACCGCCCGCACCTCGATCCGCGTGACCGGCGTGAGCGGATCCTGGCTTCCCCTCCCCTACCAGGCCACCACCGTCCGGGGTCTGAACGGGAGCTGGATCGCGATGCGCGACAACCGCACCGTCATCGCCTCCGACGCCGACGCCGCCGACCAGAACTACACGGTGGAGTCGGCCTCGGTGCAGCCGACCCTCGAGCAGGTGCGGGCCGCGTCCGCCGCGCAGGCCCCCGTCGCCGGGCCGTTCCGCGACCTCCCCGCCGACCTCCCGCCCGTGATCGAGGAGACCGCCCGTCAGGTGGCGGGGGCGGAAGGCAGCGACTACGACCGCATGGTCGCGCTGCAGACGTGGTTCCGCGCCGGGTTCCGGTACTCGGAGGAGACCCCGGTCGCGGAGGGATTCGACGGCACCGGGGTGGATGCGGTGGAGGCCTTCCTCACGGTCCGGGAGGGCTATTGCGTCCACTTCGCCGGGGCGTTCGCTCTGATGGCGCGCTCGCTCGGGATGCCCACGCGCATCGTCGTCGGCTACCTCCCCGGGACGGCGAGCGACCAGCGGCAGGACGGCGGCCCCGTCTATCTCGTGACG
Organism: Microbacterium sp. CCNWLW41; assembly: GCF_037083505.1. Lineage (NCBI taxonomy): Bacteria > Bacillati > Actinomycetota > Actinomycetes > Micrococcales > Microbacteriaceae > Microbacterium > Microbacterium sp. CCNWLW41. Next base: position 190,807 of record NZ_JBAOJP010000003.1, on the reverse strand, counting down.
AGCGATCAGCTCCACTCCTGGCCCGAGGTCTACTTCGAGGGCCTGGGCTGGATCCCGTTCGAGCCCACCGCGACCCGCGGCGTCCCGACCCGGTTCGAGACCGCGGCGAACGGCACGGGGAGCGGGACGCCCGCCCCGACCGAGGCCCCGACGAGCGAGCCGACCGCGGCTCCCGCCACGAGCGACCCGTTCGACCGCAACGACCAGGATCCGGACGCCGGCGGCGCCGTGCCGCTGCGGACCTTCGATCCCTACCCGCTGCTGTGGACGATCCTCGGCGTGCTCGCGGTCGTGCTCCTGCCCGCTCTCGCCCGCGCGATCCGACGCGCCGCGCGGTTCGGCGCCATCCGCCGGGGCGACGCCACCGCGGCGTGGGCGGAGGTCCGCGACAGTCTGCTGGACCTGGGCCTTCCCGCTTCCTCCGCCGAGTCGCCGCGCACCCGCGGCGCGCGGCTCACGGCGACCCGGGACGTCGACCCGGGCGCGGTCCGCGTCCTCGTGACCGCGGTGGAGCGGGCGAGCTACGCCCGGACGCCCTCGCCCGGCTCCCCGTCGGCCGCGTCCGGCTCCCCGTCAGCCGGGGGGAGCGACCGGCCGGCCGGCGGGAACGACCCGGCGCCGGTCACAGCCCGTACCGCGAACACGGCCGCCGACGGAGCGGAGCTCGCGTCGGCCGTACGGCGGATCCGCGCGGACCTCGCCGGCGGCGTGAGCGCACGCGACCGCATCCTGGCGGCCTTGGCTCCCCGTTCCCTCTTCGGCGGACGCCTCACCGCGGCCTCCGTCTCCTGATCCGCCGCAGTCCCCTCGGATCCCTCCCCCCTCAGTCCCTCTCCTTCTCCGTCTCCGCCGAACCCCCTCCCCCCGCCGAAACCCCCTCCCACACACGCATCTGCGAGGGGGTTTCGACGCCGGACGGGGGTCTCGCGAACTGCGGGTCAGGCCGCGTGGGCGGAGCAGGGGACGGCGACGCAGGCGGGGCAGACCACGAACTGACGACGGCACGACGCATCGGGGCAGTTCGCGGTGCGATTCGTCGCCGCACCGCACCCGGCGCACTCGCCGATCACCGCCGCATGGTCGCTGAAGTCGACGGACCCTCGCCCGTCGAACACGTAGAGGGACCCCTCCCACAGCCCGTCGTCCCCGAACCGCTCGCCGTACCGGACGATGCCGCCGTCGAGCTGATAGACCTCGCCGAAGCCGCGCGAGCGCATGAGCCCTGACAGCACCTCGCACCGGATCCCTCCGGTGCAGTAGGTCACGACCGGACGCCCCTTGAGGTCGTCGAACGCGCCCGAGTCGAGCAGCCCCACGAAGTCCCGCGTCGTCTCGGCGTCCGGGACGACCGCGCCCCGGAACCGCCCGATCTGAGCCTCCAGCGCGTTGCGGCCGTCGAAGAACACCACCTCGTCGCCGCGCTCCGCGACGAGCTCGTGCAGCGCCTCGGGCGTCAGGCGGGCTCCCCCGCCCACGACCCCGCGCTCGTCCACCCGGAGCTCGCCCGGTGCGCCGAACGACACGATCTCGTCGCGGACCTTGACGCTGAGCTTCGGGAAGTCCGCGCTGTAGCCGTCGGCGTCCACCGCGGTGCCCTCGCTCCACTTGACGTCCGCGTCGCGGAAGGGCGCGTAGGACCGGAAGGAGCGCAGCCAGCGCTTGACGGCCGGCAGGTCGCCGCCGAGGGTGCCGTTGATGCCGTCCGGGGAGAGGAGGATGCGGCCGCGCAGGTGCAGGGCATCGCACAGGTCGCGCTGCCACAGCCGGATCGCCTCGGGGTCGGCCAGCGGGGTGAACGCGTAGAAGAGCACGATCTTCGGGGTGGCCATCGAGCGATTCTCCCAAACGACGCGACCCGCTGTCGAAACGGGACCCACCGCCGCTCCAGGCCCCCGCGGACGCAGGAGACCCCGCGTACGCGGCGCGCACGCGGGGTCTCCGGGCTTCCGGGCGGGTCGGGCTCCGTCGACCGCCGCACCCGGAATGGTGGTGCTGAGCGTGGGACTCAGCGGTATCTGCCGAGCTGGGGGGTCTCAGCAGAACGCGGTCGCCGCCGCCCAGGCCGCCGGGACCTCGGCCTGGCCCTCGCGGGTGACCGTGGCCTCGATCAGGCCGTAGGAACGGTCGGAGGCGAAGAACACCTCGTTCGGGTTGTCCAGGCCGAAGGGGGCCAGATCGACGACGAAGTGGTGCTTGTTCGGCATCGAGAACCGGATCTCCGCGATCTCCGGGTGCGCGGCCAGCGCCGCGCGCCCCATGTCGAACAGGGTCGTCTGCAGCGCGGCCGAGTAGCGGCGCGTGAACTCCTCGAGGAGGATGCGCTTGACGTCCTCGTACACCGCGGTGAAGTCGATGTCACGCGTGCCCGGGACATAGCGCCACCGCGCTTTGACGTCCGTGGCGAGGATGCGGTCGGTGGTCTCCGGCAGCGTCGTGTAGCGGTCGCGCGGGTACCCCTCGAATCCGGACCCGGTGGTCTTCAGGACCGTGAGGCCCTTGAGCCCGCCGAACACGTGACGCTCGTCCCCGTCGGCGAAGACGAAGGCGGTGCGGGTCTCCTGTCCCTTGCGGACGAAGGAGTGGTCGTGCCCCTCGCCGTCGACGAGGATCCGCTCCCAGGCGTAGCTCTCCGCCTCCCAGCGGCCGCCGGTGACCCAGTCGAACTCGCCGGTGAAGTGGTCCGAGAGGCGAAGCAGGAAAGCCTCCGGAGACCCGACGCCGTCGCGGGCGAAGGCGAAGACGGTGTTCTTCTGCGTGTCCGTCGCCACGACGTGGCTGTTGTCGCCGGCGAGGTGGGCCCCGGCGAAGTCGCCGTGCAGCTGCGAGGTGACGTTGAGGTCCTCGATCTCGTGACGGTCGGTGTCGCGGGTGACCTTGACGACGCGGACCTCGGCCTTGCCGTACTGGTTCGGCCCGAGGACGATGCCGTCGGCGGCGCTGTCGGCGGGGGCGGTCGCGGTGGTGGTCAGGGTGTCGGTCATGATGATTCAGCTTCCTCGGTACGTCGAATAGGCGAACGGGCTCAGCAGCAGCGGCACGTGGTAGTGCCGCTCCTCGTCATCGACGACGAAGGTGAGCAGAGCCTCGGGATAGAAGGTGGGGATGCCGCGCGCGGCGAAGTACGCGCCGGTGTCGAAGCGGAGGCGGTAGGTGCCGGCGGGCAGGCGCTCGGGGCCGAGCTGCTTGGCCCGCCCGTCCTGGTCCGTGACCGCGTCGGCCACGGACTGCCACTCGCCGTCCCGCAGGGCGGTGAGCTGCACGGCGATGCCCGGGGCGGGAAGGCCCTGGACGGCGTCGAGCACGTGGGTCGTGATGTGGGACACGGCGGTCATGCGGCGACCACTCCCTTCAGTCGGAGCAGCGCGATCTCCCGCAGCTGCTGGGCGACGATGACCGCCTCGGCGTCGTCGTCGTTGGCCAGGCGCTCCCTCAGCGCGGCGAGGATCTCGTCCGCGCTGCGGCCCGCGGCGCGGATCAGGAAGACCCGGCCGAAGCGCTCCTCGTAGGCGAGGTTGCCCTCGCGCAGCGCCTCCTGGACCGCCTCGGAGGTGTCGACCCCCGACTGCTCGGACCGGGACAGCGCCGCTTCCGCGCCCTCGCCCTTCGCGCGCTCCCCGATGCGGGGATGATGCACGAAGGCCGCCTCGATCTCCTCCGCCGTGAACGGGTCGGCGGCCACGGCCGCCTCCGCCACGAGGGACTCGATCGAGTCGTAGGGGCGATGATCGACGAGGTGCTCGCACCAGCGCGTCACGTCGACGCACGGTCGGAGAGCGGCGATCGCGACGGAGCGATCGGCTCTGTTGAACTCCTCAAGCAACATTGCTCGAACTGCTTTCTCTTTCATGCTGGCATCCACGGTGTACGGAAATACGATCCCGAGGATCCTGCTCTCGGTTTCGTATCGTGGAACTGTTATTTCAGCATGCGACAACTCTAACCCGACTCGACCTCGAAGACAAGACTTTCGTGCGTCGCCTCCTCCACGCAATCGAGTGGTCAGTTTCTGTGGGTTTCGGCGCCGCGAACCCACAGAAACTGACCACTCGAGAGGAGGATGCCGACGTCAGACGCCGAGAGCCTCGCGGAGGCGAGCGACGTGCCCCTCGGCGGACACCTCATACTCGGCGGACTGCACGCGGCCCTCCGCGTCGATCACGAAGGTCGAGCGCAGCAGACCGTCGAACGTCGTCCCGTTGATCGTCTTCGGACCCCACGCGCCCCAGGTCTTGGCGGTGGCGGCGTCCTCGTCGCTCAGCAGCGGGAAGCTCAGCTGCTCGGCCGCGGCGAACTCCGCGAGCTTCGCGACCGGATCGGGCGAGACGCCCAGCACCGCGTAGCCCGATCCCTGGAACGAGGCGAGGTTGTCGCGGAAATCGCAGGCCTCGGTCGTGCAGCCGGGCGTGAAGGCGGCCGGATAGAAGTACACGATCACCGGCGTGCCGCGCAGGTCCGACAGGCGCCGCACGCGCCCCTCGGCGTCCGCCAGCGCGAAGTCCGGCGCCGGCTGACCGGCCTCGAGTCGTTCGGCAGTGGTCATGTTCCGTCCTCTCTCATTCTGCGGTGATCCGGCGACGCCGTCCTCGGCCTCGCCGTGTCGGGGATCCGGTCAGGACCGGATGATCCCCGCGGCCTCGGCGCCGATGCGGCGTCCGACCTCCTCGAGGAGCCGCCGGGCATCGGCCATGCTCTTGTCGGGGTCCGGCTCGAGCTCACTGAGAGCGTAGACCCGGGAGAAGCCGGCCGAGGCCGCTTGATCGGCATCGAGCGTGGTCCGGCCGCAGACCGCGACGACGGGGATGCCCGCCGCACGCGCGGCGGCCGCGACGCCGAGCGGCGTCTTGCCGCCCAGGCTCTGGTCGTCGAGGCTCCCCTCCCCCGTCACGACGAGGTCGGCGCCGACGAGATGCTCGGAGAGGCCGGTCAACCGCTGCACGACCTCGACGCCCGGCTGCCGCTGCGCGCCGAGCACGGCGAGCGCCGCGTACCCGACTCCTCCCGCGGCTCCCGCGCCCGCCGCCTCCGACGATGCGCGGACGCCCGGCTGCTGCTCCAGCAGTGCGGCGAAGCGCGCCATCGCGGCGTCCAGCACGGCGACGTCGTCGCCCGCGGCGCCCTTCTGCGGTCCGAAGACCGCCGCCGCCCCGCGCTCGCCGAGCAGCGGATTGTCCACGTCGCTGGCGAGCACCACGCGCGCCCGCTCCACGCGAGGATCCAGCCCGGTCACGTCCACGGCGTCCACCGCGGCGAGGCTCCCCCCGCCGCCGGAGACCTCACGCCCTCCCGCATCCCGCACGCTCACGCCGAGCGCCTGGAGCATCCCCGCGCCGGCATCGGTGTTCGCGCTGCCGCCGACCGCCAGGACGAGGAACGTGCAGCCCCGGTCGAGGGCGGCGAGGATCAGCTCGCCGGTGCCCCGGCTCGTCGCGCCGAGCGGGTCCTTGACACCGCCCGGGAGCAGATCCAGTCCGCTCGCCGCGGCCATCTCGATGACCGCCTGCTCGCCCCGCACGGCGAAGCGCGCCTCGACGGGCGTGCCGGTGGGGCCGCTGACCGTGACGCGGACCTCCTCGAACCCGGCGGCGAGGGCGGCGTCCACCGTCCCCTCGCCGCCGTCCGCGACGGGGACCGCGTCCACCACGGTCCCCGGCGCCGACTGCGCGATCCCCTCGGCGAGCGCGGCGGCCACCTCCGGTCCCGTCGCGGAGCCCTTGAACTTGTCCGAGGCGATGAGGATGCGCATGGGCGTGCCCCGTCCGCTCTCAGTCGAGAAGGGCGTAGACGGCCTCGGGCGCGTCCTCGGGCACCGACGCGAGGTCCTCGAACTCCGTCATGGTGTCGAGGTCGGCCCCCATGGCGATGTTGGTCACGCGCTCGAGGATCACCTCGACGACCACCGGCACCTGGAACTCGTCCCGCAGGCGCTGCGCCTCAGCGAAGCCGGCGGCGAGGTCCTCGGGACGCTCCACGCGCAGGGCCTTGCAGCCCAGGCCCTCGGCGACCTTGACGTGGTCCACCCCGTAGCCCTCGGCCACGCTGGACGAGTCCTTCGGGGTGTTGACGTTGTCGAAGGCCAGCGAGACCTCGTAGTCCATCTCGAAACCGCGCTGCGACTGACGGATCAGACCCAGGTAGCTGTTGTTCACCACGACGTGGATGTAGGGCAGCTTGTGCTGCGCGCCCACGGCGAGCTCCTCGATCATGAACTGGAAGTCGTAGTCGCCCGAGAGTGCGACGACCTGCTCGCCGGGCTTGCCCCGCACGACGCCGAGCGCCGCGGGACCGGTCCAGCCCAGCGGGCCCGCCTGCCCGGCGTTGATCCACTTCCGGGGGCCATAGGCGTGCAGCAGCTGCGCGCCGGCGATCTGCGACAGGCCGATCGTGGTGACGTAGGTGGTGTCGCGGTCGAACGCCGAGAGCATCTCCTGGTACACGCGGTGCGGCTTCATCGGCACGTCGTCGAAGTTCGTCTTGCGCAGCAGGCGCGCCTTGCGGTCGCGGCACTCCTGCGCCCAGCCGTTGTAGTCGGGCAGCTCGGCGACGCGGTCGCGGGCGGCCGCGAGCAGGGCGTCGATGAACGCGCCGGCATCCGAGACCACGCCGTAGTCGGGTGCGAAGACGCGGCCGATCTGCGTCGGCTCGATGTCGACGTGCACGAACGTGCGGCCCTTGCGGTACGTGTCCAGCCCGCCGGTGTGACGGTTGGCCCAGCGGTTGCCGATGCCGAGCACGAAGTCGCTCTCGAGGAAGCTCGCGTTGCCGTAGCGCTGAGAGGTCTGGATGCCGACGAGGCCTGCGGCGAGCGGGTGGTCGTCGGCGATCGCGCCCCAGCCCATCAGGGTCGGGAACACGGGCACGCCCAGGGTCTCGGCGAGCTCGACGAGCGTGGCGGACGCGCCCGAGTTCACGACGCCGCCACCGGCGATGATCGCCGGGTGCTCGGCCGCGACGAGCATGTCGAGCACCTTCTCGGCCTGCGCCCGGGTGGCGACGGGCTTCGCCACGGGCAGCGGCTCGTAGGTGTCGATGTCGAACTCGATCTCGGTCATCTGCACGTCGAACGGCAGGTCGATCAGCACCGGGCCGGGGCGGCCGGAGCGCATGATCTGGAACGCCGCCTGGAAGACCCCGGGGACCTGGGCGCCCTCGAGCACGGTCTTGGCGAACTTCGTCACCGGCTTCGCGATCGACGCGATGTCGACGGCCTGGAAGTCCTCCTTGTCGAGCTTCGCGACCGGTGCCTGGCCCGTGATGCACAGCATCGGGATGGAGTCGGCGATCGCGGCGTAGAGACCGGTGATCATGTCGGTGCCGGCCGGCCCCGAGGTGCCGATGCACACACCGATCCGGCCGTCGCCGGTGCGGCTGTAGCCGTCGGCCATGTGCGAGGCGCCCTCGACGTGGCGGGCGAGCGTGTGCCGGATGCCGCCGTGGGCGCGCATCGCGGAGTAGAGGGGGTTGATCGCAGCCCCGGGCAGGCCGAACGCCTCGTCGGCGCCCTCCTTGACGAGGATCTGCACGATGGCGTCCACTGCGCGCATACGGGTCATGGGAGTTTCCTTAGATGTGTGTACCGGTCGGTGAGCGAGGAGTCCCGGTCGTCGAGCGAGCGACGCGAGTCGAAACGCGGTCCCGGGTGGGGCGTTTCGTCTCGTCGCTTCGCTCCTCGCTCAACGAACGGAAGTACGGTCCCGGTCGTCGAGCGAGCGAAGCGAGTCGAAACGTCCGAGCTCAGCGGCCGGAGAGCTCGGTGGTGAGCTTGAAGAGCCCGGAGTGGTCGAGTCCGCCGTCGCCGCGGGCGACGAGGGCGTTCACGAGCTGTGCGACCGCGGCGCCCAGCGGGACGGTGACCCCGGCCTGGCGCGCAGCGGCGGTGACGATGCCCAGATCCTTGTTGTGGAGGGCGAGACGGAAGCCGGGGGCGAAGTCGCGATCGAGCATCTTCCTCCCCTTCTGATCGAGGACCTTGGAGCCCGCGAGGCCGCCGCCGAGGACGGTCAGCGCGGCGTCGGTGTCGACGCCGAAGGCCTCCAGGAACGTGATCGCCTCGGCGAGCGCCTGGATGTTGACGGCCACGATCAGCTGGTTGGCCGCCTTGACGGTCTGGCCGGCGCCGGACGGCCCGACGTGCACGATCGTCTTGCCGATCGCGTTCAGCACGGGCTCGGCCTTCGCGAAGTCCTCGGCGCTGCCGCCGACCATGATGGAGAGCACCCCGTCGATCGCGCCCTGCTCGCCGCCGGAGACGGGGGCGTCGACGACGCCGAGCCCGGCGGCGACGGCCTCCTCGGCCAGTGTCTTGGCGACGTCGGGACGGATGGAGGAGTTGTCGATCCAGAGGGCGCCGGCCTTGGCATTCGCGAAGACGCCGTCCTCGCCGCGCACGACCCCCTCGACGTCCGGGGAGTCGGGCACCATGGTGATGACGACGTCCGCGTCCGCGACGGCCTCGGCGATGCCGGACGCGCCCGTGCCGCCGGCCTCGACGAGGGCGTCGATCGGCTCCTGGCTCCGGTTGTACCCGGTGACGTCGTAGCCGGCCTTGACGAGGTTCTTGGCCATGGGCAGACCCATGATGCCGAGGCCGATGATGGCGATGCTGGTCATGTCGGTGTCCTTTGCTGCGTCGGTGTCTGGGCGGATCAGCGGGCGGGGGCGCTCGCGCGGATCCAGTCGAAGGCGCTCTCCTGCGGAGCCTTGTACTCCAGGCCGATGGGCCCGGCGTAGCCGAGCTCGCGGCTGCGGGCGATCCAGTCGTCCAGCGGAGCGCTCCCGCTGCCGGGGGCGCCACGGCCCGGCGCGTCGGCGATCTGGATGTGGGCGAAGTCGCCCGCGTGGGCCTCGATGACCGCGGGCACGTCGTCGCCGTTGACGGCCAGGTGGTAGAAGTCGGCCAGCAGCCCCAGGTTCGACTCGCCCTGCTCGCTCCGCACGCGCTCGATCACGCCGAGGGCATCCGCGGCGGTGCGCAGCGGATAGCGGTCGGCGCCGCTGACCGGCTCCACGAGCACGGTGCCGCCGATCGGGGCGACCGCCCGGGCCGCGAGCGCCAGGTTCTCCACGGCGAGGTCGTCCTGCGCCGCGGGGTCCTCGCCGTCCACACGGTTGCCGTACAGCGCGTTGAACCCCTTCGTGCCGAGGGCGTCGCCGATCCCGGCGACGACCGCGAGGTTGTCCCGGAACTCCGCCGAGCGGGCGGGCCAGGAGACGAGGCCGCGGTCTCCGGCGGGCATGTCGCCCGCGAAGAAGTTCAGCCCGGTCAGCTGCACGCCCGCGTCGCGGATCGCGGAGACGAACGCGTCGACGTCGGCGTCCGTCGGGACGGCCGTGGCGAAGGGCCACCAGAACTCGACCGCGTCGAAGCCGGCCGCCTTGGCCGCCGCCGGCCGCTCGAGCAGCGGCAGCTCCGTGAGGAGGATCGAGCAGTTCACGGTGTACGTCATCGTCGAGGTCCCTTCATCGCCCTAACTTCCACTATTCGGAAGAGAACTTTTACTAGACGAAAGCTTACGGAACACAAGGGGCATCGTCAAGGGTGCGGCCGCATGACCACCCACCCTCACTCGACCGCCCGCGGGGGACGCGGATCATCGGCCTGACGGGTTGAGGGGGAACAACGCCATGGATAGGTTGAAAGCGTGGGGTTAAAGCCCTGCGTCAAGAAGAGAACGAATGCGAAACCGGAGATGAGAATGAGATACGGAACCATGACGCTCGGCGCGGCCGCCACGGCGCTGGCCCTCGTCGCGACCTTGACGTCGCCCGCTTCTGCGGACGACACGGCGGACGACCGATCCGTCACGTCGACGATCGTGATCAGCGACCCACAGACCGGAGAGATCCTGTACCAGGACACCGAGGTGGTCGCGATCTCCGCGACGGACGGGACAGTGACGATCGACTCGCCCGACGTGCACACGATCCCCGGCGAGATCGGCCCTCAGGGCACGGTCGAGGGCAGCATGTACCCGGGCTCGGTACGTTCGTCGATCACGATGCAGTACTCGCTCAAGGAGGATCAGATCCGCACCGAGAAGGTCTGGGGCTCGTGGACTCCCGACTTCGGCTTCGAGCTCATGGACCGTCATGTCCGGATCCTCAGCGGCGGATCCCTCCCTTCCACCATCGACCGTGACCCGGCAGCCAACGAATGGAGCTACGAAACGGGATGGGGGTGGCAGACGAAGCCGCCGCAGAACGCGCTCACCTCGCCGCGCACGCTCGCCGAGACCTCGTTCCGTCTCTCGGGGACGAACGGGTCGTGGCTCCGCATGAGTCACTGGGTCGATCTCTCGAGCGTGTGACGAGGCAATGACGGACATGAGTATGGGACGGAAGCCCGGACCGTTCCTCTGGAGCATCGCGACCGTCCTCATCGGCTCGTTCGCGGTACCGCTGGCGTCCTGGGCCCTGTGGAGCGGAAACGACCCTCGATACGGCCATCTCCTCCCCCTGTCCTTGGCGCAGGCGGGGCTCGTCCTCGCCTCCACCGCCGCGAACGCCGTTCCTCTCTGGCTGACGGCACGTGGGGCACTGAGCCGTGCCCGAACGAACATCGCGTACGCGGCGGGTCTGCTGGCCTGCGGCTTGGTCGGCGTCGTCACCTGGCCGAGCGTGCTCGTCACGCTCGCGAGCACCGCGGCTTTTCCGGGGATCGTCCTCGGGTGCCTCGTGATCGCCCAGATCGCGGCCCGATCGGAGATCCGCGACACCTCGCAGGCCGGGACGACCGCATGACGAAAGCCGTCGGGGTCCCGGAGGCTCCGGGACCCCGACGGCTCGGGGCGCATCGGCTCAGGTGAGCGCGATCTGGCGGTTCATGTCCTTGTAGAGCAGGTAGCGGAAGTCCTCCGGGCCGCCCGCGTAGCAGGCCTGCGGGCAGAAGGCGCGCAACAGCATGTAGTCGCCGGCCTCCACCTCGACCCAGTCGTCGTTGAGGCGGTACACGGCCTTTCCCTGGAGCACGAACAGGCCGTGCTCCATGACGTGCGTCTCCGCGAACGGGATAGAGCCCCCCGGCTTGAAGGTGACGATGTTCACCTGCATGTCGTGCGCGATGTCGCTCGAGTCGGTGAAGCGCGTCGTGGCCCACGCGTCGGTCCCCACCATCGGCACCGGCTCGACGTCCTGGTCGCGCGTGACGAAGGACGCGGGAGCCGGCACGCCGTCGAGGTATTCGTAGGCCTTGCGGATCCAGTGGAAGCTCGTGAGCTCCTCGCCCTCGTTCGCCAGCGACCAGTCGGCGCCCGGGGCGAGGAACGCGTACCCGCCGGGCTCGAGGACGTGGCGTTCGCCCTCCAGCGTCAGGGTGAGGGATCCGGCGGTCACGAACACCACGCCCTCGACCCCCGCCTCCGCCTCGGGCTTCGCCGCACCGCCGCCGGGGGCGATCTCCACGATGAGCTGCGAGAACGTCGTGGCCGAGCTCGGCGTCGGGCGCGCGATGATCCACGCGCGCGTGTTCGTGAAGCCCGGGAGCGTGCTGGTGACGATGTCGCGCAGCACGCCCTTCGGGATCACGGTGTAGGCGAGCTTCACGATCGCGCGGTCGGTCAGCAGAGCCGTCTGCGGGGGCAGCCCGCCGGCCGGGGTGTAGTACGTGTACGTCATCGGTCCTCCTTGTCGGACAGGGCGAGCTTCGGGTGCGCGAGGCGGATCAGGGCCTCCCGCGAGGACCGGGCGGCGCCCTGCACCTCGTCCTCGGTGATCGCCCCGCACTCCACGCCGCGGACGACGAAGCGGGCGAGCGCGCGGGCCGTGGCCGGCTCGTCCATGATCGTCTCGTCCCCGCCGTGCAGGTAGTTGCGCAGTCGTGCGGCCGCCGACGCGAACCCCTCGCGATAGAAGGCGTAGGTCGCGAGGTACCGCGTCGGCAGCTGGGCCGCGTGCAGGTCCCAGCCCTGGTAGTAGCCGCGCTCCAGCGAGCGCCGGACGAGGCGGGCGTGCAGGCGCCAGGCCTCGCGCACGTGGTCGGGGTCGCCCACCGGAATGACGTTGGTGGACCCGTCGGACAGCCGGATGCCGGTCTCGGCGACCGCGACCTGCATCACCTGCTTGGCGTAGTCCGCCGCCGGATGCTCCATCGACTGGTACGCCGCCGCGATCTGCAGGGAGGCGCTGTAGTCGTAGGTGCCGTAGTGCAGGGCGGTGATGCGGCCGGGTGCCCGGTGCAGCAGGGCGGCGACCGGCACGGTCCCGTCCGCCGCCACGATGAGCTGGGGCGTCTCCATCTGCACCTCGAACCGGAGACGGCCCGGAGCCAGCCCCAGCCGTTCCTCGAACGCCTCGCACAGCGCGCCCATCGCTTCGACCTGGGCGACGGTGGTGACCTTCGGCAGGGTCAGCACGAGGCCGGCCGGGAGCCCGCCGTTCGCGACGAGCGTGGTGAGGAACAGATCGAGGGTGCGGATGCCGCGGCGCCGCGTCGGCGCCTCGAAGCACTTGAACCGGATCCCGATGAACGGCGGTGCGGTGCCCGCGGCGACCGCCTCGGCCACGCGCTCGGCGGCGAGGACCGCGTCCGCGTCCTCCTCGTCGTCCGGCCGCGCGCCGTAGCCGTCCTCGAAGTCCAGCCGCAGGTCCTCGACGGGCTCGCGGCGGAGCTTGGCGTCCACGAGGGGCGCGAGATCCTCGGCGAGGTGCCCGAGACCCACCGCGTCGGCGAGTGCCGCGGTGCCCCCGAAGGACTGCACGGCCGCGGCGGCGTCCGCGCCCAGAGCGTCGGCGAGGCCCGGCCGGAACCGGTCCGCCGGGACGTAGAGGGTGTGCACGGGCTGGCGCGTGCCGTCGTCGCCCGGGTAGGCGGTGCGCAGCAGCGCGTCGGTGTCGGCCAGACGCGCGTCGATCTCCGCGAGGTCCTGCTCGTTCAGCGTCGCGGCCATCAGCTCACCAGCTCGTATGCGGCGGTCGTGAGGAAGTCGACGTACTCGTCCTCCAGGCAGAGGTCGCGGACGAGACGGGCGGCGGGTTCGTAGAACTCCGCGAACGCCGCCTCGTCGACCTCGCCGCGCAGGCGGTCGACCTCCTCGGCGAGGAGCTCCTCGACCAGGGCCGGGGTCACCACGCGACCGGTGTCCGCGAGCGTCGTCCCCACCCGGACCTGCTGCCAGATCTGGGAGCGGGAGATCTCGGCCGTCGCCGCGTCCTCCATCAGGTTGTGGATCGCGACGGCGCCGTTCCCGGACAGCCACACGGCGGTGTACGCGACCGCGACGTACAGGTTCGTCCGGAGGCCCGCCTCGGTGGCCTCGCCGCCCGCCGACGCGACGTCGAGGAGCTGATCCGCGGTGACCGATACGTCCTCCCGGAGCCGGTCGAGCTGGTTCGGACGGTCGCCGAGCACGGCGTCGAACACCTCGCGGCAGACCGGGACGAGATCCGGGTGCGCGACCCAGGACCCGTCGAACCCGTCGTCCGCCTCGCGCGTCTTGTCCGCGCGCACCTTGGCGATCGCCGCCTCCGTGACCTGCGGGTCCCGTCGGTTCGGGATGAACGCGGCCATCCCGCCCATCGCGAAGGCGCCGCGGCGGTGACAGGTGCGGACCAGGAGCTCGGTGTAGGCGCGCATGAACGGCGCCGTCATCGCCACGCTCGCCCGGTCCGGCAGGACGAACCGCTCCCCCGCGTCGCGGAAGTACTTGATGACGCTGAAGAGGTAGTCCCAGCGTCCCGCGTTCAGGCCCGACGCGTGGTCGCGCAGCTCGTAGAGCATCTCCTCCATCTGGAACGCCGCCGGGATGGTCTCGATGAGCATGGTGGCGCGCACCGTGCCGTACGGGATCCCGAGCTGCTCCTGCGCGAAGGCGAACACGTCGTTCCACAGCCGCGCCTCGAGGCGGCTCTCCATCTTCGGGAGGTAGTAGAACGGTCCCTGTCCGGACGCCGACAGCACGGACGCGTTGTGGAAGAAGTGCAGACCGAAGTCCACGAGCGCCCCCACGGCGGGAGCGCCGTCGATGGTGATGTGGCGCTCGTCCATGTGCCATCCGCGCGGGCGGACGACGACGACGGCGAGCGGCGCGTCCTCGCGCAGGCGGTACTCCTTGCCCTCCGGCGAGGTGTGCGCGAGGGTGCCTCGCGCCGTGTCGCGCAGGACCACCTGCGCGTCGACGACGTTGTGCCAGTGCGGGGTGCTCGCGTCCTCGAGGTCGGCGAGCCAGACCTTCGCCCCGGAGTTGAGCGCGTTGATGGCCATCTTGGCGGGCGTCGCGGGGCCGGTGATCTCCACGCGGCGGTCGCGCAGGGCCTCGGGCGCCTCGGCCACGCGCCAGTCGCCGGAGCGGATCGCGGCCGTGTCCGCCGCGAAGTCCAGTCGGCCGGCGGCGGAGGCGGCGACGCGGGCGTCGGCGCGGGCGGCCAGGAGCTCGTCCCGGCGCGAGGCGAAGCGCTCGTGCAGCGCGGCGACGAACGCGAGCGCGTCCGGGGTCAGGATCTCCTGGGCGCGGTCGACCGCGGACGCGGTGGTGCGGATGTCGGGCACGGTCACTCCTTCTCGGACGCGGCGGACTCGGACGAGCGCACGATCGCGTCGGCGACGGCGCCCGCGACGAGGGGATCGAACACGCTCGGGATGATGAAGCTCGCGTTGAGCTCGTCCTCGCCGACGCGGTCGGCGATCGCCTCCGCCGCCGCGACCAGCATAGGCGTGGTCACCTCCGACACCCCGGCGTCCAGCAGGCCGCGGAAGACGCCCGGGAAGGCGAGGACGTTGTTGATCTGGTTGGGGAAGTCGCTGCGGCCGGTGGCGACGACCGCGGCATGGCGGGACGCGACGACCGGGTCCACCTCCGGCGTGGGGTTGGCCATCGCGAAGACGATCGCGTTCTCGGCCATCCCGGCGATGTCCGCCTCGTCGAGGATGTTCGGCGCGCTGACGCCGATGAAGACGTCCGCCCCGACCAACGCCTCCTTGAGGGTGCCCCGGAATCCGCGCGGGTTCGTCGTCGCGGCGAGCTCCACGCGGTGCGCGTCGGCGTACTCGGCGCCCGCGTGGATCGCGCCGTCGCGGCCGCAGGCGACGATGTCGACCGCGCCCTCGGCCAGCAGCAGCTGCACGATGGCGTTGCCCGCGGCGCCGACGCCGGACACGACGATGCGGACGTCGCCGATGGTCTTGCCGACCACCCGCAGCGCGTTGCGCAGCGCCGCGAGGGTGACGATGGCGGTGCCGTGCTGGTCGTCATGGAAGACCGGGATGTCCAGCTCCTCGCGCAGGCGCGCCTCGATCTCGAAGCACCGGGGCGCCGCGATGTCCTCCAGGTTCACCCCGCCGTACACGGGCGCGATGGCCTTGACCGTGCGGATGATCTCCTCGGTGTCCTTCGTGTCCAGGCAGACCGGCCACGCGTCGACGTTGGCGAACTGCTTGAACAGGGCCGCCTTCCCCTCCATGACCGGCAGCGCCGCCTCCGGGCCGATGTCGCCGAGCCCCAGCACCGCGGTGCCGTCCGTGACCACGGCGATGGTGTTGCGCTTGACCGTGAGCTTTCGCGCCTTGGCCGTGTCCTCCGCGATCGCCGTGCAGACACGGGCGACGCCCGGCGTGTACGCCCGGGACAGGTCGTCGCGATTGCGCAGCGCCACCCGCGGAACGACCTCGAGCTTGCCGCCCAGGTGCATGAGGAAGGTGCGGTCGCTGACCTGGCGCACCGCGACGCCGTCCAGCGCCTGGACCGCGTCGCGGATGCGCTCCGCGTGCTCCTCGTCCGTGGTGTTGCACGTGAGGTCCACGACGATCGACGCCGGATGGGACTCGACCACGTCGAGCGCGGTGACCGCGGCCCCCGCCCCCGCCGCGGCGGCGGCGAGCTCGCTCGTGACGCTGAAGTTCGACGGTGCGTCGATCCGCAGCGTGATCGAGTTCCCGGGTCCCGGATTCGCCATGTTTCCTCCTCTTCGAGGTGCGTCGCCTCCCGGCCACCACCACAGTCTCCCCGACGAACGTCCATTCATTTCGTCTGGTGGAGTCAATTATCTACGATGCGGAAAATCTCCGCAAGCTCTTGGTATGCCAATTTTCGGATTCCGAAGGATTGCTACCGCATTGTGGAAGGATCGAGACGACACGACGATCGTCCAGAGGAGACCCGATGACGGAGACCAAGACCTCGACCGAGGCCGGCGCCGGGGTGCGCTCCGTCGAGCGCGCGTTCGAGATTCTCGAGCTGGTGACCGACGCCGGGGGCGAGGTGACCCTCAGCGAGCTCGCCGGGTCGACCGCCCTGCCGCTGCCCACCATCCACCGGCTGCTGCGCACGCTCGTCTCCCTCGGGTACATGCGCCAGCTCCCGAACCGGCGCTACGCCCTGGGACCACTGCTCATCCGGATCGGCGAGGGCGCCTCGCGCCAGTTCGGCGCGCTGGCCCGCCCCCAGCTCGCGCGGCTCGTCGACGAGCTCGGCGAGAGCGCGAACATGGCGGTCCTCGACGGCGACATGGTCGTCTACGTCGCCCAGGTCCCGTCCCCGCATTCCATGCGCATGTTCACCGAGGTGGGGCGCCGCGCGCACCTGCACGACACGGGCGTGGGCAAGGCGATCCTCGCGCAGCTCCCCGACGACGCCGTGCGCGGCATCGTGACGCGCGCCGGCATGCCCACTCCGACCGACCACAGCATCGGGTCGATCGATGCGCTGCTGGCCGAGCTCGAACGAATCCGCGAACGGGGGTACTCGATCGACGAGCAGGAGCAGGAGATCGGCGTCCGGTGCTACGCGATGGCGGTGCCGGACGCCCCCACGCCGACGGCGGTGTCGGTGTCCGGTCCCGTCTCCCGCGTCGACGAGCCGTTCGCCGTCCGCGCCGTTCCGCTGCTGCGCTCGGCGGCGGAGGCCATCCGCGCCGAGCTCGCCGCCTAGCCCTGCCCGTCCGGCCGCTGAGCGAGCGCCGCGAGACGAACCGCGCTCACCACGTTTCGACTCGTCGCTGCGCTCCTCGCGCAACGACCGACAACCACCGGTCGTTGAGCGACACTTCGACTCGCTGCACTCGCTCAGTGCAGGTCTCCGCGAGACGAAACGCCTCAGCAGTTCACCGGTCGTTGAGCGAGCGAAGCGAGACGAAACGCGCTCACCCGTCCGCGGCGCAGGACTACTCGCCGTCGCCGCCGCTGGTGCCCGCGTTCACGTCGAGCAGGCGGTAGCGCTCGGCGGCCTGGGCGGGCGCCGCGGCGTCCACCTCTCCGCGCTTCGCGAGCAGCTGCAGCGTGCGCACCGCGATCGACGGTCCGTCGATCTTGAAGAACCGCCGGGCGGCGGCCCGGGTGTCCGAGAAGCCGAAGCCGTCGGCGCCGAGGGTCGCCCAGTCGTTCTTCACGAACTGGCGCACCTGGTCGGGCAGGTCCTTCGCGTAGTCGCTGACGGCGACGATCGGTCCCTCGGCCCCCGCGAGCTGCGAGACGAGGAACGGCGTGCGCGATCCCCGCCCGAGGAACTCGTCCTCCTCCGCCGCCACGGCGTCGCGGCGCAGCTCGGTCCACGAGGTGACCGACCACACGTCGGCGGCCACGCCCCACTCCTCGGCGAGCAGCTTCTGCGCCTCGAGCGCCCAGGTCACACCGATGCCCGAGGCGAGCAGGTGCGTGCGCGGGTTCTCCACGGCCGAGATGCGGTGGATGCCGCCCAGGATGCCCTCGACATCGACGTCCGCCGGCTCGGCGGGCTGCACGATCGGCTCGTTGTAGACCATGAGGTTGTAGATGACGTTGCGGTCGGTGGAGTCCGGGCCGTACATGCGCTCGATGCCGGCGCGCATGATGTGGCCGATCTCGTAGCCGTACGCGGGGTCGTACGTGACGACGGCCGGGTTGGTCGCCGCGAGCAGGGGCGAGTGGCCGTCCGCGTGCTGCAGGCCCTCGCCCGTGAGCGTGGTGCGGCCGGCGGTGGCGGAGATGAGGAAGCCGCGCGCCATCTGGTCGGCGGCCGCCCACAGCGAGTCGCCCGTGCGCTGGAAGCCGAACATCGAGTAGAAGACGTACACGGGGATGAGCGGCACCCTGTGCGTCGCGTAGGCCGTCCCTGCTGCGGTGAACGCCGCGATCGACCCCGCCTCGTTGATGCCGACGTGCAGGATCTGGCCCGACGTGCTCTCCTTGTACGACAGCACGATGTCGCGGTCGACGGCGAGGTAGTTCTGCCCGTTCGGGTTGTAGATCTTCGCCGTCGGGAAGAACGCGTCCATGCCGAACGTGCGCGCCTCGTCGGGGATGATCGGCACGATGCGGTGGCCGAACTCCTTGTCGCGCATGAGGTCCTTCAGCACCCGGACGAACGCCATGGTCGTCGCGGCCTCCTGCTTGCCGGAGCCGCGCGCGGCGACCTCGAAGACCTTCGGATCGGGCAGGGCGATGGGCTCGTGGGCCGGGCGACGCTCGGGCAGGTAGCCGCCCAGGGCACGGCGGCGCTCCTGCAGGTACTGAATCTCCGGAGCGTCCGCTCCGGGGTGGTAGTACGGCGGCAGGTACGGGTTCTCCTCGAGCTGCGCGTCGGTGATGGGCACGCGCAGGTGGTCGCGGAAGTCCTTGAGATCCTGCAGGGTGAGCTTCTTCATCTGGTGCGTCGCGTTGCGCGCCTCGAAGCGGGGGCCGAGGCCGTAGCCCTTGACGGTCTTCACGAGGATGACGGTGGGCTTGCCGTTGTGCTCGAGCGACTTCGCGTAGGCGGCGTACACCTTGCGGTAGTCGTGGCCGCCGCGCTTGAGCCCCCAGATCTCGTCGTCGGTGAGGTCGTCGACGAGGGCGCGGGCGCGCGGGTCGCGGCCGAAGAAGTTCTCCCGGATGAAGGCGCCCGACTCCGCCTTGTACGTCTGGTAGTCGCCGTCGCGGGTGGTGTTCATCACGTCGACGAGCGCCCCCTCGGTGTCGCGGGCGAGCAGGTCGTCCCACTCCCGACCCCAGATCACCTTGATGACGTTCCAGCCGGCGCCGCGGAAGAAGCCCTCGAGCTCCTGGATGATCTTGCCGTTGCCGCGCACCGGGCCGTCGAGGCGCTGCAGGTTGCAGTTGACGACGAAGGTGAGGTTGTCGAGGCCGTCGTTGGCGGCGAGCTGCAGCAGGCCGCGGGACTCGGGCTCGTCCATCTCGCCGTCGCCGAGGAACGCCCAGACGTGCTGGTCGGAGGTGTCTTTGAGGCCGCGGCCGTGAAGGTAGCGGTTGGCCTGCGCCTGGTAGATCGCGTTCATGGGGCCGATGCCCATCGACACCGTAGGGAACTCCCAGAACTCCGGCATCAGGCGCGGGTGCGGGTACGACGACAGCGCATGGCCCTCGCGGGACTTCTCCTGACGGAACCCGTCGAGGTCCTCCTCGGTGAGGCGGCCCTCCAGGAAGGAGCGGGCGTACATGCCGGGCGAGGCGTGGCCCTGGAAGAAGACCTGGTCACCGCCGCCGGGGTGGTCCTTGCCGCGGAAGAAGTGGTTGAAGCCGACCTCGTACAGGGTGGCGGCGCCGGCGTAGGTGGAGATGTGGCCGCCGACCCCGATGCCGGGGCGCTGGGCGCGGTGCACCATGACGGCCGCGTTCCACCGCATCCAGGCCCGATACCGCCGTTCCCGCTCCTCGTCGCCGGGGTAGCCGGGCTCCTCCGAGGCCGGGATGGTGTTGACGTAGTCGGTCGTCGTCATCGGCGCGGCGCGCAGCCCCGCGTGATCGGCGAGCATGCGGACGATCGCGGCGCCGTTGTCGGCCCCGCGCACCTGCACGAGCGCGTCGAGGGAGTCGCGCCACTCCGCCGCCTCCTCGGCGTCGAGGTCGGCGACAGAGGCGGAGAGGGAGAGATCGGTCACGGATCGGCCTTCTTTCGGGAGGCGGGGACGGCGGTGGCCCGCGAACCGGCCGGAACGGACGTCGGGCCGGCGGGACGGATCATTACTTCCGATCTACGGAAGTTTTCTTCTACACTGCGAAATGGTACGCCAAACCCCGAGAGGACGCCACCATGCTCCGCGACCGCATCGTGACCGCGCAGGAGGAGTTGACGGGCGAGGGAACGGCGTGCGCTAATTTCTTTGGATGAGATCCGGGTTTCGTATGGTGGAAGCCCGCAGAAGGGACCGCGACATGTCGCAAGAGACCGTACGGGACGACGCCGCCGCGGCGTCGCTCGACCCCACCGGCGAGCGCTACGACCTCGTCATCCGCGGCGAGCGGGTGCTCACGACGGCGGGCGTCAGCCCCCGGGAGGTGGGCGTCCGCGACGGTGTCATCGTCGCGATGCAGCCGCTGGGCAACGGCCTCGTCGGCGACGAGGTCATCGAGCTCGCCGCGGACGAGACGCTGATCCCCGGGCTCGTCGACACGCATGTGCACGTGAACGAGCCGGGCCGCACGGAGTGGGAGGGCTTCGCATCGGCCACGCGCGCCGCGGCCGCCGGCGGGGTCACCACGATCGTCGACATGCCGCTGAACAGCATCCCGCCGACCGTCACCGTCGAGGCCCTGAACGTCAAGCGCGAGGCCGCTCAGGGCCAGACCCACGTGGACGTGGGCTTCTGGGGCGGCGCGATCCCGGGCAACACCGGCGATCTGCGCGGCCTCCACGACGCCGGCGTCTTCGGCTTCAAGTGCTTCCTGCTCCACTCGGGCGTGGACGAGTTCCCTCCGCTGGACGCGGACGAGATGGAGAAGGACATGCGCGAGCTGGCCTCCTTCGACTCCGTGATGATCGTGCACGCCGAGGACTCGCGCGCCATCGATCGCGCCCCGCGCCCGGAGGGCGACGACTACGCAAAGTTCCTCGCCTCGCGCCCGCGCGGTGCGGAGAACCTGGCGATCGCCGAGGTCATCGAGCGCGCGCGATGGACGGGCGCACGGGCGCACGTCCTCCACCTGTCCTCGTCCGATGCCCTCCCCATGCTGCGATCCGCCAAGAACGACGGCCTCCGCCTCACGGTCGAGACCTGCCCACACTACCTCACCCTCACCGCCGAGGAGATCCCGCACGGCGCCACGCAGTTCAAGTGCTGCCCCCCGATCCGCGAGGCGGGCAACCGTGAGCTGCTGTGGCAAGGGCTGGAGGACGGCACGATCGACTTCATCGTGTCCGACCACTCCCCCTCCACCCTCGACCTCAAGGACCTGGAGAACGGGGACTTCGCCGTGGCCTGGGGCGGGGTCGCGTCGCTGCAGCTGGGTCTGTCCCTGATCTGGACCGAGGCCCGCCAGCGCGGTCTGTCCCTGGAGACGGTGGTGTCGTGGATGAGCGACCGCCCCGCCCAGTTCGCCGGGCTGACCGGCAAAGGCCGCATCGCCCCGGGCTACGACGCCGACTTCTCGATCTTCGCGGCGGACGACGCGTTCGTCGTGGACGTCGCGAAGCTGCATCACAAGAACCCCCTCACCCCGTACCACGGCAAGGCGCTCGCGGGCGTCGTCCGGCGGACCTGGCTGCACGGCGAGGTCGTCGACGGCGAGACGCCCCGCGGCCGCCTGCTGCGGCGCGGCATGACGGACTGACCCGCCTCGGCGGAGCGGCCCGGCGCCGCTCCGCCTTCGCATTCCCGCGCGGCACATGGGATAGCCTGTCCGACAGAAGACTTCCACGATGCGGATATCCCGCCCGACGAAAGGCCCTCATGCCCGCTGGACCCTCGGACGGCGTGAAGTCCGTCACCCGCGTCTTCGACCTTCTCGAGCTCATCGCCGACGCCGGCGGCGACGTCACCCTCAGCGAGCTGTCCGCCGCGGCCGACCTGCCGCTGCCGACGATCCATCGTCTGCTGCGGACCCTCGTGTCGCTCGGCTACGCCCGTCAGCTGGCGAACCGCCGGTACGCGCTCGGCCCTCGCCTCGTGCGGCTGGGCGAGGTCGCGAACCGGAAGTTCGGGCAGATCGCCATGCCGCAGCTCAAGGAGCTCGTGGAGCGCCTCGGCGAGACCGCCAACCTCGCCACGATCGACGGCGACCGCGTCATCTACGTCTCCCAGGCCCCGTCGCCGCACGCGATGCGGATGTTCACCGAGGTCGGCCGCCGCTCGCACCTGCACTCGACGGGAGTCGGCAAGGCGATCCTGTCCCAGCTCGGCGACGACGAGGTCCGCGAGATCATCGGCCGCACCGGCCTGCCGCCCGCGACGGCCCACTCCCTCACCACGATCGACGCCCTGCTCGCCGACCTCGCCGTCTCCCGCGAGCGCGGGTTCGCCATCGACGACGGCGAGCAGGAGATCGGCGTCCGCTGCTACGCGATGCCGGTGCCGGGGATGCCGGTGCCGACGGCGGTGTCGGTCTCGGGGCCCGTGGCGCGGGTCGACGAGGACTTCGCCGAGCGCGCCGTGCCCGTCCTGCGGGAGATCGTCGAGGAGATCGCCGCGCTCGCCGCCTCCTGACCCTCGTCACCGCCTCCGGCGGGCGGGGTCGCTGGCCCCGCCCGAGAACCCGGAAGCCGGCGGGTGCGACCCCTCGGAAGGTATACCGCCGAGGGCGGAAGGTATACCGCCGATCCTCTTGACCGCCGTCGCGCGGCGCCGTTACGCTTTCCGTTATCCAGAACTTCGGTTCCGTGATATGGAATTCTGATCCGTTCCTCGCTTCCGGGGAGCGCTCGACGACGAGACAGAGGAGAGGTGACGATGACGCCGCAGGACGACCAGCGCGCAGAGGACGCCGCACGGGCGGCCGCTCATCCACTCATCCACGTCGACCCGGACTTCTACTTCCCGGCGCAGCGCGAGTCCGGAGCCCGCCGGTTCCTGCGCGCCCTGCGCCACCTGATCCCCCGAACCACCTGACCCGAGACCGCCCCTGCCGCCGCGGCGACGCGGCGCCTAGACTCGCAGCCAAGCGTCCGCACCGGCGACGAACGCTCGCACCGCCCGACGCTGCGCACGAGCCGGAACGAGGAGAACACCTCCATGACTGACACCGACGTCACCCTCACCGTCAACGGGACCTCCCGTCCGCTCGGCGGCACCCCCGCGCACACGACCGCCCTCGACTGGCTGCGCGACACCGGCCTCTCCGGAAGCAAGGAGGGATGCGCGGAGGGGGAATGCGGCGCCTGCGCCATGCTGCTGGCCACCCCGACGCCGGACGGCGGCACCGCCTGGACGCCCGTCAACGCCTGCCTCGTTCCCGTCTACGCGCTCAACGGCCAGGAGATCGTGACCGCCGAGGGCCTGGGCTCCCCCGAGGACCTGCACCCGGTGCAGGAGAAGCTGGCCGAGGCCGGGGGCTCCCAGTGCGGCTACTGCACGCCCGGCTTCGCGTGTTCCATGGCCGGCGAGTACTACCGCGCCGACCGCGCGCCGATCGACGCCTCCGCCGCGGCGCACGACGAGGACTGCCCCGCGCATGACGCCGAGCACGGCCCCAACGGGTTCGACCTGCACGCGCTGAGCGGCAACCTCTGCCGCTGCACCGGCTACCGGCCGATCCGCGACGCCGCGTACTCGCTCGGGTCCCCGGTGGACTCCGATCCGCTGCGGCAGCGGCTGCAGGAGCCGGCCCCCTCCGCCGTCCCCACGGACGCCGTCGTGGACGGCGCGCGCTTCGTCCGCCCGGCGACCCTCGCCGAGACCCTGCGCCTGCTCCACGACGAGCCTGACGCGCTGCTCGTCGCCGGATCCACCGACTGGGGCGTCGAGGTCAACATCCGCGGCCGCCGCGCCCCGCTCGTCGTCGCGATCGAGCAGCTCGACGAGCTGCGCACGCTCTCGATCGAGGACGACGTCGTCGAGATCGGCGCCGCACTGTCGTTGAGCGAGGTGGAGAAGCGCCTGGACGGCCGCATCCCCCTGCTGGCCCAGCTGTTCCCGCAGTTCGCCTCCCGCCTGATCCGCAACCGCGGCACGTTCGGCGGCAACCTCGGCACCGGGTCCCCGATCGGCGACACCCCGCCGGCGCTGCTCGCGCTCGGAGCCCGGGTCGTGCTCGCCTCCGTCGCCGGCGAGCGCGAGGTCGACCTCGCCGAGTACTTCACCGGATACCGGCAGACCGTCCGCGCCGCGGACGAGCTGATCCGGGCCATTCGGATCCCCCTCCCGCTGGCCGGTCTCACCGCCTTCCACAAGATCGCGAAGCGGCGCTTCGACGACATCTCCAGCGTCGCGGTCGCCTTCGCCCTGGACGTCGACGACGACGGGATCGTGACGGCCGCGCGGATCGGTCTCGGCGGCGTCGCGGCCACGCCGCTGCGCGCCCGCGCGACGGAGGAGGCCCTGATCGGCCAGCCGTGGAACGTCGCCACCATCCGCACGGCGTCGGAGATCCTCAAGAACGAGGGGACACCGATGTCGGACCACCGCGCGAGCGCCGACTACCGCTCGCTCATGCTGGGCTCGGCCCTGCTCAAGCTCTACAGCACCACGCAGCGCCCTCAGGCCGAGGGCATCGACTCGAAGGAGGTCCCGGCATGAGCGCCCTGGCCGATCGTCCCGAGAACCCCGTCGTCGGCGTCCGCGCCGCGCACGAGAGCGCGGCCCTGCACGTGACGGGGGCGGCGATGTACACCGACGACCTCGCGGCGCAGACCGCGGGCGTCCTGACCGCCTGGCCGGTCCAGTCCACCCACGCGCGCGCGAAGGTGACCGTCGACGTCTCCGGCGCCTACGAGGTCCCCGGAGTCGTCCGCGTGCTCACGGCCGCCGACGTGCCGGGCGTGAACGACGCCGGCATCAAGCACGACGAGCCGCTCTTCCCTGACGAGGCGATGTTCTACGGGCACGCCCTGGTCTGGGTGCTCGGCGAGACGCCGGAGGCCGCGCGCCTCGGCGCCGAGCGCGTGCAGGTCGAGTACGAGGACCTCCCCTCCTTCATCACGGTGCAGGAGGCCATCGACGCCGGATCCTTCCAGGGGATCCCGCGCACGGTCGTTCGCGGCGACGCCGCGGCCGCCATGGCCGCGAGCGCGCACGTCTTCGAGGGGGTGAGCGAGTTCGGCGGGCAGGAGCACTTCTACCTGGAGACGCACGCGTCGCTGGCCGTGCGCGACTCGGAGGGGCAGTACTTCATCCAGTGCTCCACGCAGCACCCGTCCGAGACCCAGGAGATCGTCGCGCACGTGCTCGGCGTCACCTCCAGCCAGGTGACCGTGCAGTGCCTGCGCATGGGCGGCGGCTTCGGCGGCAAGGAGATGCAGCCCCACGGCTTCGCCGCGATCGCGGCCCTGGGCGCGAAGCTCACCGGTCGTCCGGTGCGCCTGCGCCTGAACCGGACGCAGGACCTGACGATGACCGGCAAGCGCCACCCCTTCCACATCACGTGGAAGGCGGGCTTCGACGAGTCCGGGATGATCCAGGCGCTCGAGGCCGTGCTGACGGCGGACGGCGGGTGGAGCCTGGACCTGTCCGAGCCGGTCCTCGCGCGGGCCCTGTGTCACCTGGACAACTCCTACTGGGTCCCCAACGTCCACGCGCACGGCAGGATCGCGAAGACGAACAAGACCTCCAACACCGCCTACCGCGGCTTCGGCGGCCCCCAGGGCGTGTACCTGATCGAGGACATCCTCGGTCGCGTCGCACCGCAGCTGGGGATCGATCCGCTGCGCCTGCGCGAGCAGAACTTCTACCGGCAGGGACAGACGACGCCCTACGGCCAGACGGTGAAGGACGCCGACCGGCTCGGCACGATCTGGAACCAGCTCCTCACCGAGGCGGACGTGGTGTCGCGCCAGGCGGAGATCGCCGCCTTCAACGCGGCCAGCCCGCACGTGAAGCGCGCGATCGCGATGACGCCGATCAAGTTCGGCATCTCCTTCAACTTCGCCGCGTTCAACCAGGCCGGCGCCCTCGTGCACGTCTACAAGGACGGTTCGGTGCTCATCAACCACGGCGGCACCGAGATGGGCCAGGGCCTGCACACGAAGATGATGCAGGTCGCCGCCACGGCGCTCGGGCTGGAGCTGCACCAGGTGCGCCTGGCTCCGACCCGTACCGACAAGGTCCCGAACACCTCGGCCACGGCCGCGTCCAGCGGCGCCGACCTCAACGGCGGGGCGGTCAAGAACGCGTGCGACCAGATCCGCGAGCGGATGGCGAAGGTCGCGGGACGACTCCTCGGCGTCGACGAGCGCGACGTGCGCTTCTCCGGCGGTTACGTCACCGGTCTCGGGAACACCGTGCAGCGGCTGACGTTCGCCGAGGTCGCCGCGGCGGCGTACTTCCAGCGCATCCAGCTGTTCGCCGCCGGCTACTACCGCACCGAGGGCCTGCACTGGGATCCCGAGGCCATGCACGGATCCCCGTTCAAGTACTTCGCGTACGGCAGCGCCGCCACCGAGGTCGAGGTCGACGAGTTCACCGGCGCGTACCGGGTGACGCGCGTCGACATCGTGCACGACGTGGGCGACTCCCTCTCCCCGATGCTCGACATCGGCCAGATCGAGGGCGCCTACGTCCAGGGCGTGGGCTGGCTGACACTGGAAGAGCTGCGCTGGGACGAGAGCGACGGCCCGCACCGCGGCCGGCTGCAGACGCAGTCCGCGTCCACGTACAAGCTGCCGAGCTTCTCCGAGATGCCCGAGCAGTTTCACGTGCGCCTCTTCGAGAACGCGCGGGAGGAGGGCGCCGTCTACGGGTCCAAGGCCGTCGGCGAGCCGCCGTTCATGCTCGCCTTCAGTGCCCGTGAGGCGCTCCGCCAGGCCGTCGCGGAGTTCGGGCCCACCGGTCACTCCGTGGACCTCGGCTCGCCGGCGACGCCCGAGGCGGTGTTCTGGGCGGTCCGCCGGGCGCAGGAGGCGGGGGCTCCCCGGGACGCCGCCGCGGCGGACGCCGAGCGGACGCTGTCCGCCGTCTGATCCGAGGACCCCGTGGACTGGCTCGACGCCCTGCAGCGGCTGCGCGCACAACGCACGCCGGCGGTCGTCGTGACCCTGGCCATGGTGCGCGGACACTCGCCACGCAACGGCGGGGCGAAGATGGTCGTCTCCCCCGGCGACGTGTTCGGCACCGTCGGCGGCGGCAACCTCGAGGCCACCGCGATCGACCGGGCGCGCGCCATGCTCGCCCAGGGCACCGCAGAGCCGGAGCTGCTGACACTCACGCTGAGCGACAAGGCGACGACCGAGTACGGCGTGCAGTGCTGCGGAGGAGAGGTCACGATGATGCTCGAGCCGATCCGGGTCGTCCCGTCCGTGGCCGTCTTCGGGCTCGGCCACGTCGGACTGGAGCTGGCCCGCATCCTGTCGCGGCACGAACTGGAGCTGACGCTCGTCGACTCGCGGGCGGAGATGCTCGCGCCCGAACGGATCGGGGATCCGGGCTCCGCCGGGGTCCTGGGCGACGCCGTCGCGCGGGTCCGCGTCGTGCATGCTCCCGTCCCCGAGGCCGCGCTGGCGGAGCTCCCCGAGGGCGCGCACGTGCTCGTCATGACCCACGACCACGTCGAGGATCTGGCCGTGGTGGACCAGGCGCTGCGCACGCCCGGGCTCGGGTCCGTCGGGCTGATCGGATCGGCGTCGAAGTGGGCGCGGTTCCGGAAGAAGCTCGGCGAGCTGGGCCAGGACGAGGCGGCGCTCGCCCGGGTGACGACGCCGATCGGCATTCCCGAGGTGACCGGGAAGCAGCCCGCGGTGATCGCGGTGAGCGTCGCGGCCCGGATCCTGCAGCTGATCGACGACCAGGCCCCGGTCGTTGAGCGAGCGCAGCGAGACGAAACACAGCCCCCGGTCGTCGAGCGAGCGCAGCGAGACGAAACGCAGCCCTCGGTCGTTGAGCGAGCGCAGCGAGACGAAACACAGTCCCCCGGATGAGCGCCCCCTCCGCGATCGTCACCGGTGCCGGCAGCGGCATCGGCCGTGCTGTCGCCCGCGCCCTCCTCGCGGACGGCTTCGGGGTCACGCTCGCGGGGCGCCGCGGCGAAGCGCTGGAAGAGACGGCGGGAATCCGGGCAGAGGCGGCGCTCGTCGTCCCGACGGACGTCACGGACGCGGCGCAGATCGATGAGCTCGTCCGCCGCCACGTCGAGCGGTTCGGTCGGCTCGACGTCCTGATCAACAACGCCGGGGTCTTCGGACCGGTCGCCGACGTCGGCTCCCTGGATCCGGACGACTGGGACGCGACCTGGGCAGTCAACGTCACCGGTGCCGTCCTGTGCGCCGGTGCGGCTTTCCGGCAGATGCGCGCGCAGCGTCCGGCGGGCGGTCGCATCGTGAACAACGGTTCGATCTCCGCGCAGACGCCGCGGCCGCTGTCGGTCGCCTACACGACGACGAAGCATGCGATCGCGGGGCTCACGAAGTCGATCGAGCTCGACGGCCGGGATCACGGCATCACCGCGACGCAGCTCGACATCGGCAACGCCCGCACGGGCATCGTCTCGGGGATCGTCGGGGACGGAGCGCTCCAGGCCGACGGCTCCCGTCGCATCGAGCCCACGATGGATGCCGCGCATGTGGCGGATCTCGTGGTCCGCGTCGCCCGGCTGCCGCTCGACGTGAGCGTCCCGCAGCTCACCGTGACCGCCGCCGGTATGCCGTTCATCGGCCGCGGCTAACCCCCGCCCCCTCCCCCTCTCCCCCCCTCCCCTCCCCCCCTCCCCCCTAGGGTTTGGGGCCCATTCCAGGGGTTCGGGGTCCGCCGTGGTCCCGTTTCGCCCCGGATCGCACCCCAAAACCCCGACACACCTGAGCCCGGGGGGACGCCGGATCAGGGCGCGGGAGGACGGGAGACGAGGAAGGCGCAAGGCAGGGTGAGGAGGGCGAACGCCGCGGCGGCGAGCAGAGCCGCGGGGAACGCGAAGGCGGCGGCGAGCGCCCCCACGACGACCGCCCCGAGACCGGTCCCGGCATCGAAGCCGATGTTCCACGCGGCGCTCGCGACGACCTGATCGCGCGGGGCGACGGCGGCGAAGGCCGCGCCCATCGTCAGGTTCTGCAGCGCGCCGTATCCGATCCCGACGAGGGCCATGCCCGCCGCCAGCGCCGCGTCGCGCCCGGGCTCCGCGGCGGCGAACGCGGCGAGCGTCAGCCCGCCGACGGTGGTGAGCACGAACGGCCACAGCAGCCGTCGCACCCCCACCCAATCGGCGATGTGCCCGATCCCCCAGCGGGTCAGCGCGGCGAGTCCGGTGAGCGCGAGCAGGGCGAGGGTCGTGGTCGCCGCGTTCGCGGTGAGCTGCGGGACGAAGGTGATGAGCGCACCGCCGGCGAGCGTCACCCCGAGCAGCAGAAGCACGGGCGGCACCAGCCCCACGAAGCGACGCAGGCCCCGATGCGCGTGGGCGGGCTCGGGATGGGGCGGGATCGCCTCCAGCCGTGCCCCGAGGCGCGCGGCGGCGACCACGCCCGCCAGGGGAACCGCGGACGCGACGAACACCGCCGCGAACCCGAGGGTCTCGGCGATCCAGGGGGCGAGCGGCAGCACGAGCACTTGCGGCCCGGCGATCCCGAGTCCGAAGGCGCCGATCGCGCGGCCTCGCCGTGCGGGCTCGATGAGCTCGGCGACGGCGCTCGATCCGCAGACGGTGAGGATCGCGAACCCCACGCCGCGCAGTGCCGCGATGGCGAGGATGGGCGCCAGCCCGTCGGACAGCAGATGGAACGGCGCGGGCAGGCCGAGGAACACGAGCCCCGCGATCAGCACCCGCTTCCACCCCCAGCGACGGAGGAAGCGCGGCACGGCAAGCTGCGCGAGGACCGTGCAGAGCATGAAGATCCCGGTGACGAGACCGACGCCGAACTCGTCGGCGCCGCCGCGGGCCGCCCACAGCGGCGCCACGGGGAAGAGGAGCGCGTAGCCGGTGAACCCCGACACGATCATCGCGATGAGCGCGGGCATCCCGGGCTCGCGCCAGACCGACCGGGAGTTCTGCGTCTGCGTCGTCATCGTGCTCCATCCTCCCACCGCGTCCGCCGTCGCCGCCCGCCCCGACCGCGAGCGAGCCGCCGCCCGGCCCCGCGACCGAACCACCGCCCCGCGCTCACGCCGAGTGGTCAGTTTCTGTGGGTTGCACCGGCGCGAACCCGCAGAAACTGACCACTCGGCTACCGGGGAGGCGGATCAACCGCCCGCGAGGAGCGCCTCGATCGGACCGCGGGCGAAGTACACGGCGAAGCCGGCGGCGACGACCCACAGCAGCCAGTGCACCTTGCGCGCCCGGCCGGCGAGCGCGTTCACGACCGCCCAGGCGATGAACCCGGCGCCGATCCCGTTCGCGATCGAGTAGGTCAGCGGCATGGTGACGATCGTGAGGAACGCGGGCATCGCCACGGCGAACTTGTCGAACTTGATCTCCCGGATCTGCGCCATCATCAGCGCGCCCACGATCACGAGGGCGGCCGCGGCCACCTCGATCGGCACGATGGCCGTGAGCGGGGTGACGAACATCGACAGCAGGAACAGCCCGCCGGTGACCAGCGCCGCGAGCCCGGTCCTGGCCCCCTCCGCGATGCCGGCAGCACTGTCGATGAAGACCGTCGCCGAGGAGCTGGAGGTGCCACCGCCCATGACGGCGCCGGCGCCCTCGACGACGAACGCGCTGCGCAGGCGCGGGAAGGTGGCGTCCTTGCGCGCGATCCCCGCCTCCCGGGCGAGCCCGGTCATGGCGCCCATGGCGTCGAAGAAGTTCGTGAACAGCAGGGTGAAGACGAGCATGACCGCGGACAGGATGCCGATGCGGCCGAAGGATCCGAGGAGGTCGAACTGCCCGACCAGGGAGAAGTCCGGCATGCTGACCCACTGCGCGGGCATCGCCGGCACGGACATGTGCCAGCCGCCGGGGTTCTTCCCTGCGGGATCGAGCGGGCCGAGCTTCATCGTCGCCTCGACGATCACCGAGACGATCGTGCCCGCGATGATGCCGATGAGGATGGCACCCGGGACCTTCCGCGCGATCAGGATGCCCATCAGCACCAGCGTGCCGACGAAGATGAGGGTCGGGATCGAGGTCAGCGAGCCGCCGTCGCCCAGCTGCACGGGCGGGCCGGCCGGGGTCCGGTTGACGAAGCCGGCGTCGACGAATCCGATGAAGGCGATAAACAGGCCGATGCCGACCGTGATGGCCGCCTTGAGCGCCTGCGGCACGGCGTGGAAGATCGCCGTGCGGATCCCGGTCGCCCCGAGCAGGACGATCAGGATGCCGTTGATCATCACGAGCCCCATGGCCTCGGGCCAGCTCACGTCGCCCACGACCGAGACGGCGAGGAAGGAGTTGATCCCGAGCCCGGCGGCGAGTGCGAACGGCACCCGGGCGACCAGGCCCATGAGGAGGGTCATCACTCCGGCGGTCAGACCGGTCGCGGCCCCGACCTGCGCGAAGTCGAGGGAGTTGCCCGTGACGTCCGTGCCCCCGGAGAGGATGATCGGGTTGAGGATGACGATGTACGCCATCGCGAAGAAGGTGACGAGTCCTCCGCGGATCTCCTGCGGAATGCTGGATCCTCGCCGGGTGATGTCGAAGAACCGGTCCAGGGCGCCCTTGGGCTCGGGAGGTTCGATGGCGTCCGCGCCATCGCGGACTTCGGCGGTCTGAGACATGTGCTCTCCTGCTCGAAAGGCGTGCCCGGACGTCCTCGTCCGGGCACGACGGTGTATGGGTGACGTGCTCGCGTCGTGTGCGGGGATAGGGTGCGCGGATCGCGCGGTGTGTCAGTAGTCGGTGCGGTTCGCCGTGTGCGTCCACTCGGTGAACGGGGCGACGCGCTGGTCGGCGGGCAGCGCCTCCTGGGCCACGGGCATGATCTCCCGGTCCCGGGCGTCGCCCTCGAAGTAGCGGTAGAACAGTGCGTCGTCGAAGCCCGCGTCGGCCGCGTCGTCGCGGTCCGCGGCGAAGTACACGCGGTCGATGCGCGCCCACAGCGACGTCGCCAGGCACATCGGGCACGGCTCGCAGCTGGTGTAGAGGACGGCGCCGGTGAGATCGAACGTGGACAGCCCTGCGCAGGCGTTGCGGATCGCCGTCACCTCGGCGTGCGCGGACGGGTCGTTGTTGGCGGTCACGCGGTTCACGCCCTCGAAGACCCGGCCGTCGGCGGTGACGACGATCGCGCCGAACGGGCCTCCGGAGTTGCGGACGTTGTCGGTGGCGAGGTCGACCGCGCGGGCGAGGTACTCGGCGGGGCTGGGCGTGGTGGCGTCGGCGGCCCCGTCGACGGGGGTGCCAGAGGTGCTGAGGCCGATCGTGTGCATCAGAGAGCTTCCTTGCTGTCGCTGTCGCGGTGAGGACCGATCGGGTGAGGGATCCTCGTCGATCCGCGGTGGGGAATCTGATGCCCTGGACGAGTTTCAGAGGGGATCCTCCCGGGCGCTTCGAGGCTAGCAACGAAGATCGCGCTCGTCCACGGATATTCGGAAAAAAGCTTCCACAATGTGGTATACCTTCTTGCTGTTCCGCATGTGCGGAGATATGGTCGCCTTCATGACGCATTTTCGGATCAGCGAGGCCGCAGCGCTCGTCGGCGTGAGCGACGACACCGTCCGGCGGTGGGTCCACGACGGGACCCTCACCGTCTCGCAGGATGCGTCGGGCAGGCAGGTCGTGCCCGGGGCCGAGCTGGCCGAACGGGCCAAGGCGATGGCGGCGGACGTCACGGATGTCGGCGACGTCCGCCGCAGCGCCCGCAACCGCTTCGTCGGGCTCGTGACCCGCGTGGAGATCGACGGCCTGATGGCACAGGTCGAGCTGCAGTGCGGACCGCACCGCGTCGTGTCCCTGATGTCCGCCGAGGCCGCGCGCGAGATGCGGCTGGAGGTCGGATCCAAGGGCGTCGCCGTGGTCAAGGCGACCATGGTCATCCTCGAGACCGACAAGGACCCCCTCCGATGAACGCTTCCCTCCTCCGCCGCGCCGGCCTGGCCGCGGCGCTCCTGACCGCCGCCCTCGGGCTCGGCGCCTGCGCTCCGACCGGGGCGCCGACCGACGCGGCCCCCCAGACCCCCTTCCCCGGCACGTCGTCCGCGCCGGCTGAGGAGACGCTCGACGGCGAGCTCACGATCTTCGCGGCGGCCTCGCTGTCCGGGGCGTTCGACGAGCTCGCTGCCGCGTTCGAACAGGCCCACCCCGGCGTCGACGTGCGGCCGATCTCCTACGACGGGTCCTCGGTGCTCGCCACGCAGATCATCGAGGGCGCCGCCGTGGACGTGTTCGCCTCCGCGGACGAGAAGAACATGGCGAAGATCACCGACGCAGGACTCGCCACGACGACCGTCCCCTTCGCCACGAACGTCCTGCAGATCGCCGTCCCGGCGGGCAACCCCGGAGATGTTCAGGGGCTGGTCGACCTCGCCGACCCCACGCTCACGGTGGTGACGTGCGCGGCGGAGGTGCCGTGCGGGAACGCCGCGCACACGTTGCTCGATGCGGCGGGCGTGACGGTGACGCCCGCCAGCGAGGAGCAGAACGTGACGGCCGTGCTCGCCAAGGTGCGTTCGGGCGAGGCGGATGCGGGTCTCGTCTACCGCACCGACGTCGCCGCGGCCGCGGGCGAGGTGGACGGCATCGACATCGACGGGGCGGATCGGGCCACGAACGTCTATCCGCTCACGGTCCTCGACGGCGCCGCGAACTCGCCGGCCGCGACCGCGTTCGTCGACTTCGTGCTCTCCCCCGACGGCCAGGCGGTGCTCGCGGACTTCGGCTTCGGAGCCCCGTGATCGCCGAGTCCCTCCCGACGGCGGCATCGGGGCCGCCGCGGCGCTCCGGGCTCCGCGGCGCCCGGATCCCGGTCTGGCTCGCGGTGCCTGCGGGCCTGGGCGTCCTCCTGCTCCTGCTGCCGTTCATCGGCCTCCTCGTCCGCCTCGACTGGGCAGGGGTTCCCGCCGCGATGACCGCTCCCGAGGCCCTCCAGGCCCTGGGCCTCTCCCTGGCCACCGCGACCGCCGCGACCATGCTGTGCGTCTTGCTGGGCGTGCCCCTCGCCCTCGTGATCGCGCGGAGCCCGTCGTGGCTCGCCGCCGTCCTGCGGACGCTCGCGACGCTGCCGCTCGTGCTGCCCCCGCTCGTCGGGGGCATCGCCCTGCTCTCGCTGCTGGGGCGCAACGGGCTGCTCGGCGGGGCGCTCGATCTCCTCGGGGTCCGCATCCCGTTCACGACGGCGGCCGTGGTGATCGCGCAGACGTTCGTGGCGCTGCCCTTCCTGGTGATCTCGATCGAGGGGACGCTCCGGGCCGTCGGCACCGGTCACGAGCGCGTGGCGGCGAGCCTCGGCGCCGGGCGCTTCACCGTGTTCCGCCGGGTGACCCTGCCGCTGGCGGCCCCGGGTCTCGTCGCGGGGACGGTCCTGTGCTTCGCCCGGGCGCTCGGCGAGTTCGGCGCCACGGCGCTGTTCGCCGGCAACGCCCCCGGGGTGACCCGCACCATGCCGCTCGCGATCTACACGGCGTTCAACGGCGCCGGCGTCCGTCAGGACACCGCGATCGCGCTGTCGCTGATGCTCATCCTCGTAGCGGTCGGCGTGCTCGTGCTCATGCGCGGCTGGCGGGCGGACGCGATCCGATGACCCTCCATGCCGACGTGCGTGTCCGGGCCGGGGCCTTCGTCCTGGAGGCCGGGATCCACGCCGAGCCCGGCGAGGTGCTCGCGATCCTCGGGCCGAACGGATCGGGGAAGTCCACCCTGCTCGCCGCCATCGCGGGGCAGCGGCCGGCGACCGGCTCGATCCGCCTGGGAGACCGGGAGCTCCTCGGCCCCGGACGCGCCGTTCCCGCCGAACGGCGCCGGGTGGGTCTACTCGGACAGCAGGCCCTGCTGTTCCCGCATTTCAGCGCGCTCGAGAACGTCGCCTTCGGCCCGCGGGCGCAGGGGACGCCGCGCGCCCGTTCCCGTGCCGAGGCACGGCGGTGGCTGGACGAGGTCGGCATGGCCGGGTACGCCTCGCGTCGCCCCGCACAGCTCTCCGGCGGGCAGCAGCAGCGGGTGGCGCTGGCCCGCGCGCTCGCGGCCCGGCCCGGCGCGCTCCTGCTGGACGAGCCCTTCTCCGGCCTCGACGCGCAGACCGCCGGCCAGGCCCGTCGCCTCGTCGCCGATCAGCGAGACCGCTCCGGCGTCCCGTTGGTGCTGGTCACGCACGATCCGATGGATGCGGTGGTCCTCGCCGCGCGGACCGTCGTGCTTCAGGAGGGCCGGATCGTCCAGCAGGGCGCCACGGCCGAGGTGCTGGGGCATCCCGGATCCGCGTTCGTCGCGGCGGTGGCCGGGGTGAATCTCGTCACGGGCGTCGGCGTCGGCGGCGGCGTCCTGGCGCGGGGCACGGACGGGGCGCCGATCGTGCTCTCCGACGGGCGGTCGGTGATCGACGGCGCCCCCGCGTCCGCCGTGTTCGCGCCGTCCGCGGTCCGGGTCCGTGCGGGGGGCGACGCCGCAGAGGAGGCGGGGCCGAACGCCTGGGTCGGCACCGCTGCGCTCCTCGAACCCGTTCCGGGCGGCGTCCGGATCCGCACCGCGGAGCACCCCGACATCGCCGTCGACTGCCCGGCCCCCGCCGCCGCGACGCTCGGGCTCCGGCCCGGCCTGCGGCTGGGGTTCACGATCGCCGAGACCGACGTCTCCGTGCGCTCCTCCGCCTGAGCGGTGGTACGGTTATCGACTCGTAAGGGGGTGGACGATGACGATCCCACCGATTCCCCGCACCGCAGAGGGCGGCGTGGGCGCGCGGCGGCTGCCGTCGACCGGCCTGCTCGCAGACCGTCTCGACCGCCCGATGCGGGATCTGCGGATCTCCGTCACCGATCGCTGCAACTTCCGCTGCGGCTACTGCATGCCGAAGACCGTGTTCGGGCGCGACTACGCGTTCCTGGACCGCGACGAGCTGCTGACCTTCGACGAGATCGAGCGGATCGCGCGGATCGCCGTCGCCCACGGCGTCCGCAAGCTCCGCCTCACCGGCGGCGAGCCGCTGCTGCGCAAGGGCATCGAGGAGCTCGTGGCCCGCCTCGCGGCGCTGCGCACGCCCGAGGGCGACCGGCCGGAGATCGCGCTCACGACGAACGGCTCCGCCCTGCCCGTGAAGGCCGCCGCGCTGCGCGAAGCGGGTCTCGACCGCGTGACGGTGTCCCTGGACTCGCTCGACGACGCGCTGTTCCAGGAGATCAACGACGTCCGTTTCCCCGTCTCCCGTGTCCTGGACGGGATCGACGCGGCCCTGTCCGCCGGATTCCCGACCGTCAAGCTGAACATGGTGGTCAAGCGCGGCCTGAACGACGGCGAGATCGTGGACATGGCGGCCCGCTTCAAGGGGACGCGGTGCACGCTGCGGTTCATCGAGTTCATGGACGTCGGCACCTCCAACGGCTGGTCCCTCGACGCCGTCGTTCCGTCCGCCGAGGTCGTGGACCGCATCTCGGCGGTCTTCCCGCTGGAGCCGGCGGAGGCGACGGCCCCGGGCGAGACCGCCCAACGCTGGCGCTACCGGGACGGAGAGGGCGAGATCGGCGTGATCTCCTCGGTCACGCAGGCCTTCTGCGGGACGTGCAACCGGGCCAGGATCTCCACGGACGGCAAGCTCTACACGTGCCTGTTCGCCGACGAGGGGCACGACCTGCGCGCCCTGCTGCGGGGCGGGGCCGACGACGAGCGGCTGTCGGCGGCGATGGCCGGGATCTGGGGCGCGCGGGACGACCGCTACTCGGAGATCCGCTCCAGCCTCACGCCGGAGCTGCGCGCCGCCCGCCAGCGGATCGAGATGAGCTACATCGGCGGCTGATCCCGGTCCTCATCGGTTCTCGAGCGGGTTCAGAGTCCCACCCACTCGGAGACGCCGTCGTCGTAGTGCTGGCGCTTCCAGATGGGGACCCCGCGCTTGATCTCCTCGACGAGCCGCTCGCACGCGGCGAAGGCCTCGGCGCGGTGCCCGGCGGACGCGGCGGCGTAGAGGGCGACGTCCCCGATCCGGAGGTCGCCCACGCGATGCGTCGCCGCGACCCGCAGGCCCGTCTCGGCGGCGACCCGCTCGACGATCTCCGTGAGGAACCGGGCCGCCTCGGGGTGCGCACGGTAGTCGAGCGCGCGCACCGGGCGACCGCCGTCGTGATCACGGACAACCCCGCGGAACGTCACGATCGCACCGTGCGCGTCCGAGCCCACGGCGGCGTCCACCGCGGCCTCGTCGATCGGCCCCTCGGCGATGGCCGGCGCTGTCTCGGTCATGCTCGAACCCCTTCTCCGGCCGCGGCCCCCGCGACCTCCTCGACCGCGGGCGGAGCCGGTTCGGCGCCCGCCTGCCCGGCCTCCACCTCGCCGCCGATCGCGACGAACGCACGGATCCCCCCGGCGAGGTAGCGGGCGTCGATTCCCCGCTCCCGCAGCGTCCGCACGGCACGACGGGACCGTGGATCGCGCTCGCAGTAGACCACGACGGGCGCGGGTCCCTCCGGATCCTCGCCCGCGTCGAGGCGGCCCAGCGGCAGCAGCCGGGCTCCGGGGATCCGGCGCAGCGCGGTCTCGTCCGGCTCCCGGACGTCCACGAGCCGCAGGGGCTCTCCGGCGCGGATCGCGCGCAGCACCTCGGCCGCGGAGACGGCGTCGCGCTCATCGCGCTCGCCGGCCGGCGACTCCGGCTCGAGAGCCGTGACCCGAGGCGCGTCCTCATCCGCACGGTAGGCGATCTCCCGGGTGCGTGCAGTGAGCGCGTCGTACACGAGAACACGCCCGAGCAGCGGCTCCCCGATCCCCGTCACCAGCTTGATCGCCTCCGTCGCCAGGAGGGAGCCGATCGCCGGGCACAGCGTCGGGAGGACACCGCCGAGCTCGCAGGACAGCGCCTCGTCGCCGGAGGGCGGTTCCGGGAAGAGATCGCGGTAGGTCGGGCCGTGGCCGCGCCAGGCGATGCCGACCTGGCCGTGGAATCGCAGGATGGCGCCCCACACCAGCGGCTTGCCCGCGAGGTCCGCCGCGTCGTTGGCGAGGAAGCGCGTCGGGAAGTTGTCGCTGCCGTCCACGAGTAGGTCGTAGTCCTCGAGGAGGGCGGGGAGGTTGTGCGCTCCGAGCCGCTCGCGGTGAGCGTGCACGACGGTGTCCGGATCGATGGCCCGCACCGCGTCGGCGAGCGAGTCGACCTTGGCGCGCCCGAGATCTGCCACGCCGTGACTGAGCTGGCGGTGGAGGTTCGACAGCTCGACGACGTCGTCGTCCACGACGCCGATCGTGCCGACCCCGGCCGCGGCCAGCATGGGCACGACGGCGCTCCCGAGTCCGCCGGCCCCGATGACGAGGACGCGCGCGGCCCGCAGTCGACGTTGCGCGTCCTCCCCGAACCCGGGGAGCATGAGCTGACGGCTGTAGCGGGCGATGCGCGCGGAGTCCAGGGCAGGACCCGGCTCGACGAGCGGGATCATGCCGGAAGTCTACGCGGGCTTCTCCACTCTGCGGCAGAGTTCTTCCGCCATGCGAACATAGATTTCCGCATGCGGGGTAGGATGGGGCAATGGTGAACGTGACGGTCCGGTACTTCGCAGCGGCTGCTGAGGCCGCGGGCCGGGAGCAGGAGGACATCGCGCTGCCGGAGCAGCCGACGCTCGCCGCCCTGCGTGACGTGCTCCTGGAGCGCTACGGCGACGCCATGGCCGCGGTCCTGCGATCGGGTTCGTTCCTCGTCGACGGCGTCGTCCGCCGTCGCCTGGACCACCCCGCACACGGTACCGTCGACATCCTGCCCCCTTTCGCCGGAGGATGACGCCACGGCGGCAACCCCCGCCCCGACGCCGGGCGACGACACGAGCGGAGACCCCATGAGCGAGCTGACCCACCTGCGCGAGGACGGATCCGCGCACATGGTCGACGTGACCGACAAGGCCGTCACGCGTCGCGAGGCCCACGCCCAGGCCGTGCTGATCACCACCGAGGAGGTCGTGGCGAAGATCGCCGACGGCTCGCTGCCGAAGGGCGAGGCGCTCGGCACCGCGCGGCTGGCCGGGATCATGGGCGCGAAACAGACCTCCGCGCTGATCCCGCTGTGCCACCCGCTCCCCCTGACCAAGCTCGCCGTCGACCTCGAGCCGAGCGGCGACCGCGTGCGGATCGTCGCGACCGCCGTCACCACCGGGGTCACCGGCGTGGAGATGGAGGCGCTCACGGCGGCGAGCATCGCCGCGCTCACCCTCTACGACATGATCAAGGCCGTCGACAACCGCGCCGTCATCACCGACGTGTGCGTCCTCGCGAAGTCCGGCGGCAAGAGCGGCGACTGGACCCGCGAGGCCGAGTGAGCCGAGCCCCGCTCATCGTTCCCGGCGGCGCGTGCGGCGCACCCACGCCCCCGCTGAGTCCGACGACAGCGCCAGCAGCGCGACGCACTGCAGCGTGGCGATGAGAAGGGTGCCGTCGAGCCCCGGGACCATCGACCCGTCGAGGTAGTCGATCGCGACGGTGAGGATCCCGAGCGTGAGCAGCACGATGAGGACCGCCCGCGCCCGTCGTCCCCGCCGCAGCACGAGCACCGCCATGACCACCTGGGCCGCGACGACCCCGGCCAGAACGAGCACGATCCCCGCTGTGACGACACGGACGTCTCCCGGGGACCCGGCGAGCGCCTCCCACAGGTCCGGGTCGAGCAGGATTGTCAGAAGCTGGATCACGCCGAGCACCATCACGATCACGGCGCCGGCCGCCACCGCCAGCGGCATGCGACGGACGACGTCCTCCGGCGTGGGGGTCTCGTGCGCGGGAAGCGGGGCGTCCGCGGGTGGGGTCGGGGCGGCGACCCCGGTCAGGTCCACGATCGGGAGGTTCCCGTCCGTGACGAAGCGGTCTCCTCCGCCGTTGCGGGCGTGATAGCCCGTGGTGAAGTCGTGCAGCAGCCGCACCCGCACCGCCGGGTCGGCCTCCTGCAGCGAGGACACGACGTGATCGCGCTCGACGTCGGTGTTCTCATCGATGCGATGGGTGACCTGGAGCGTGAAGAACGACAGCCCGACGTCCGTGTCGTAGGTCCCGGCCCCCAACCAGTCCGTGCGGGCCCCGCCGGGCAGCAGCCACCCCTCCGGGGTGTGCCAGAACCGGACGTGGTGGCGCTGCTTGGGGTTGCCGGCCACCTCCTGCTGGTACGCCACGTCGTGGCGGCGACCGAAGAGCATGAGCGGTGAGACCGGCGCCGTCGGATAGCTGCGCCGGGTGAGCGTGGAGGCGATGATCCCCCAGGTCGAGGCGGCCGTGATCTCGTCGGCGCGGTGCCAGCCGGCCGCGGACATCGCCGCGTCGAGCTGCGCGGCCGAACCGTCCGCGCCGAGGTTGACCGGATCCCCGAGCAGGCCGTCGGCCGTCCGGGTCCGGCCGAAGAAGTAGTCCGGGACGTACAGGTCCGACAGCATCCGGTGGAGCCGGGGAAGGGCGAGATACGCGAGGATCGCCCAGACCGGGATGAAGAGCAGCCACGCCCAGGGCGTCCGGAACCCCTGCACCGCGATCACGACGGCAAGCCAGACGGCGGAGGCGGTGCCGATCAGGAACGCGACACGATCGAACACCGTCGCCGGAGGCAGCGGCTGCTGCATCTGCACCGCCCACCGGCGGCGCGTGTGGTGGTCGTCCGTCGCGCTCATCCGCCTCTCCCCCGGTGCTTCCCGTCGCCGTGCCGCTCGGCTCAGCCCGCCAGGCGCTCGCGCAGGAGCGCCAGGTCGGCGTCCTCCAGCCCGCCGGCCCGCAGATACGCGGCGGCGCCGCCGCGCTCGTCGGTCCACGCGAGCGCCGCCTCGATCGCCGCCGGGGGCGTCGCGGTCACGAGCGCCTCGATCTGCGGCACGCGCGGAACGCCCCACGACTCCGCGCGTGCGAGCATCCGCTCGGCCCAGGGGCCGGCGAGGTTCGACGCGCTGACGGCGTAGTCGGCCACCACGGCGTCGCGCTCGGCTCCGACGGCGTCCAGCAGGAGCGCGGTCGCGACGCCCGTGCGGTCCTTCCCCGCGGTGCAGTGGATGAGGACGCCGGAGCGCTCGTCGGCCGAGCGCGCGACGATCCGGGCGACCTCGGCGAAGGAGGCCGCCCCGCTCTCCAGCATCCCGACGTAGAGCCGCTCCAGCGTCGGGATCCGCTCCAGCAGAGCGCGAAGTGCCGCGGGGTCGGCGAGAGCCGCCCCCGCGCCCGCCGGCATCGACATGGCCCCCTCGAGGATCGACAGCGAGACGGTGCGCAGCGCCGGGATCTCGGGCAGCAGGTTCGGCGCGTCGCCGCGCTCGGCCTCCGTGCGGAAGTCGACGATCGTGCCGACACCCGTCGCCGCGAGGTCGTCCCGCCCCGCGTCCGTCAGGGAGGACAGCGCGTCGGATCGGTAGAGCACGCCCGACCGGGTCTCGCCGCCCGAGCGCAGCGGGGTGCCGCCGGTGTCGCGGGAGTTGTAGGTCCCGTCGATGAGCGGGGCGGCGGACGACGACATGGGCACTCCTCGGCTCGGCGGCGGGCGTCGCGGACGCGACGCCGCTCCCCCGAGCGTAGCGACCGCCGCCTGCCGGCGCCCGCGTCATCGCGACCACTCCCGATCGGATAAGATGGTCAGGTTGTTCCTTCCTGGTGACGTGTCCGAGCGGCCGAAGGAGCACGCTTGGAAAGCGTGTGTTGTGCAAGCAACCGAGGGTTCGAATCCCTCCGTCACCGCCAGAAAGCAAGACGGGTCTCCGCGTCAGCGGGGGCCCGTCTTGCTTTCTCCCGATACCCGCGGGATTCGGGGAGAAGCACGCCGAAGGCGAGCATCGGAGTCCCTCCGTCACCGCCAGACTGTCCGCTCATCCGGTCACGGCGAGCCCGTCGCGGATGGCGTCCGCGACCCGATCCGCGGCCTCTACGGGGGCGAGGTGGCCGACGCCGTCGAGGATCAGGGGTTCCGACGCCCCTGGGATCGCCGCGCGGAGCCGGTGCGCCTGTTCCACCGGGATCCACGGGTCCTCCCCACCCCACCCGATCGTCACCGGGCAGCGGATGTCCGCGAGACGTTCGACGAGCGGTCTCGTGTCGGCCGGACGGAGCGCGGCGATCTGTCGGTAGAACCCGGACTGGCCCTCGGCGTCCGTCCACGGCTCGCGGAGGACGGCGAGCGCGGCGGCGGGCAGCGTCCCGTTCCCGGCGCCCGCGATGTACTCCGTCACCAGCGCGGCGTGCAGTCGCGGCGGCAGGGCGGCGAAGACGTCCGCGTGCTCGGCGACCAGCCGGAAGAACGGGGAGCCCCACGGATCGAGCGTCACCACGTCCCAGAGCGCGAGGCTCGCGTAGTCCCTGCCCTGCCGCAGGTGGGCGCCGAGCGCCACCGCTCCCCCGACGTCATGGGCGACCACGTGCGGTCGCTCGAGTCCGAAGCGATCCAGGAGCGCGGCGAGCCGGGCGCCCTGCGTCCCGAGACCCAGCGGAACAGAGGGATCCTTCGTCGACCGGCCGTATCCGGGCATGTCCCAGAGCAGGACCGGCCGGTGCCTCGCGATGTCGATGGCCGCCTCCGCCCACACCCGAGCCGACCACGGCGTGCCGTGGCAGAACACGACCGTGTCGGACACCGGGCCGTCGCCCAGGCGGTACGTCGCGATCGTCGCGCCGTCGAGCTCGACGAGGACCGGATCGGGCAGCGACGGGATCGTGACGACCATGACCGCACCCTACGCGCGGCCGCCGACACGCTCGCTCAGCCCGCGGGGGTCCGGATCCCCAGGATCGTCGTGCCCTCGGGGGACGGCAGAGGGAAGAAGCCGAGGCGCTCGTAGAACGCGGCGGCGGCGGTGTTCTCCGGGTTCATCCCGAGATGCAGCGCCGGCACGCCTCGACGGCCGAGCTCGGCCAGCAGGGTCTGCACGAGCTGACGCCCGAGGCCGAGGCCTTGCGTCTCGGGGAGCAGATCGATGTGCAGGTGTGCGGGGTACTCCGCCGCGTTCGGCTCCCTGCCGGGACCACGGTCGTCGGCGTAGTCGAGCAGCCGGTCCTGGCGCGTGGGCTCGGCCTCTCCGGAGCGGCGGTAGCGATCCCGACGGCTCGGCCACCACTCGTCGCGGAACCACCGTTCGAACTCGTCCGTGTCCGCCGTGGACACGATGTAGCCGATCGTCCGTGCGTCGTCGGACTCGACGACCCAGCACAGGCCGGGATCGTGCACGGCGTAGGGCACCGCGAACAGATCGCCCCACAGGGCGTCGTCCGCGAGCATGCCGGTCGCATCCCCGCCCGAGTCCGCCGTCTTCAGGCACACCTCGACCAGGGCGTCGCGGTCGGCGGGACGATACGGACGGATGTGCGGCACGAGGGCTCCTCGGGGCGAAGAAGGGCGGGGTGCGATCAGCCTATCGACCCGGCACCGAGGGCGTCGGCGGCCCTGCGACCTCCCGGCGACGAGCCGGGCCGACCCACGCCCAGAAGGCCGCGGCGAGCACCAGCCCGACCCCGACGCCGACGAGGGCGCCCCCGACGGTGTCGCTGAACCAGTGCACACTGAGCACCGTCCGGGAGAAGGCCATCGCGACGATCCAGACGATGCCGCCGAGCACCGCGCCACGGCCGGGGAAGAGGATCCACAGCACGACCGCGATCGTGGCGGCGTTGGCGGTGTGGCCGGACGGGAACGAGCCGAAGTCGGAGGCGACGAGCAGGTCCTCCGGTCGCGCGCGGCCCAACAGGTGCTTGATGCCCTGCACCGCCACGGCGCTGCCCGCGAAGGCGACGAGCGCGAAGAGCGCGTGACGCCATCCGCGCCGCCACAGCGCGAGACCCGCGATCGCCAGAGGGATCAGGAACGTCGCCACCCAGCCGCCGCCGATCACGTTCATCGCGAGGGCGAAGCCGACGAGCCCCGGCAGT
Source organism: Microbacterium sp. CCNWLW41 (assembly GCF_037083505.1). Lineage (NCBI taxonomy): Bacteria > Bacillati > Actinomycetota > Actinomycetes > Micrococcales > Microbacteriaceae > Microbacterium > Microbacterium sp. CCNWLW41. The sequence continues at coordinate 147,183 of NZ_JBAOJP010000003.1, read as the reverse complement.
CGCAGCCCGCCCATCGCGCCGTTCCACGCCTCGTCCAGGGCTTCCGGGAACGGCGCGGACATCCCGACGAGGACGGCCAGGACGGCGGCGAGTCCGAGGCACGAGAGTCCCGTGATGAGGGCGGCGCGTCTGGTCATCCGCCCATTCTGCCGTCCAACGCCGTGACGGTCGTTGAGCGAGCGAAGCGAGACGACACGCGGCGACCCGATGCGGGGCGTTTCTTCTCGTCGCGGCGCTCCTCGCTCAACGACCAGAAGGGCCGCCGGACATGCCGAGGCGTCCGCCGCGCGGTCGCGACGGACGCCTCGGCACCCGGTGTCCTCAGCCTTTCGTCGACCCCGCGAGGAGCCCCCGCACGAAGTACCGCTGGAGAGCGAAGAACACGATGAGCGGGACGATGATCGACACGAAGGCCCCTGCGGTGAGCAGATGCCAGTCGTTGCCCCTCGTCCCCGTGATCTCCGCCAGCAGCTTCGTGATCGGCGCCGCGGCTCCGTCGGCGAACACGAGCGCGACGAGCAGGTCGTTCCAGACCCAGAGGAACTGGAAGATCGCCACGGACGCGATCGCCGGCATCGTCAGCGGCAGCACGATCCGGAAGAAGATCTGGCCCCGCGATGCTCCGTCCACGCGCGCGGCCTCGATGATCTCCCCCGGGATCTCGGACATGAAGTTGTGCAGCAGGTAGATCGCCAGCGGCAGGGCGAACATGGTGTGCGCCAGCCACACCTGCGCGTATCCGCCGGCAGCCCCCAGCGGGAGCGTCACCGGCAGCCCGAACAGGGTCAGCCCGCGCGAGAACGAGCTGAGCAGCGGCACGAGGGCCATCTGGATCGGCACGATCTGCAGGGCGAACACGAAGATGAACAGCGCGTTGCGTCCCTTGAAGTCGATCCACGCGAACGCGTACGCCGCCATCGAGGCGATCATGAGCGGCACGATCGTGGCCGGGATCGTGATCGCGATCGAGTTGACGAACGACTCGATCATGGTCAGCTGCGTCGTCCCCGACTGCAGCACGTCCACGTAGTTCTCGCCGGTGACCCGGGGATTCAGGAAGAACTCCCACCACCCGCTGCTCTGGATGTCGTCCCGCGGGCGGAACGACGAGATGAACAGCCCCAGGGTCGGGATCGTCCACAGGATCGCGATCAGGATGGACGCCACCGACGCCCAGGGCCGGGACAGACGCTTGCGGGCGCGACCGGCGGAGGCCTCCAGCCCCCGACCGGTGGTGATCGCGCGCGTCGTCGTCTCGGGCGCGGTGGAGGAACTCGTCGGGGCGCTCATCGGATCTCCCGCTGCTTCTGGATCTGGCGCGCGTTGTAGATCACGATCGGCAGCACCAGGATGAAGAGGATCACGGCCAGCGCGGCGCTGCGCCCGCCCTCGAACTTCGTGAACTGGGTGTACATCTCGTTCGCCAGCACCGAGGTCTCGTAGTTGCCGCCTGTCATGGTGCGGACGATGTCGAAGACCTTCAGGGAGGCGATCGAGATCGTCGTGAGGACCACGATCAGCGCCGGCCGGATCGCCGGCACGGTCACCGAGATGAACCGCTGCCAGGGGTTCGCGCCGTCGAGCTCCGCGGCTTCGAGCAGCTCCGCCGGCACGCCCTTGATGGACGCGGAGAGCACGACCATCGCGAAACCGGTCTGCACCCAGATCAGCACGACGATGAGGAACAGCGTGTTCCACGGCGGGTTGAGCAGCCACTGCTGCGGCTCTCCGCCGAACCAGACGAGGATCTGGTTCAGCAGGCCGATCTGGTCGAACTCCTTGCCCCGGTACTCGTACATGAACCGCCAGATGATGCCGGCGCCGACGAACGAGATCGCCATCGGCATGAACACGAGCACCTTGTAGATCTTCTCGCCGCGAGTGCGGTCGATGAAGACGGCGTAGGCGAGTCCGACGATCGTGGAGACCGTCGGCACGAGCAGCACCCACACCACCGTGTTGAGCACGACGCGGAGCCCGTCCGGCTGTCCGAAGATCCACAGGTAGTTGTTGAGGCCGACGAAGTCCTTGCCCGACGAGTTCATGAACGAGGCCACGAACGTCTGCAGCGTCGGAAGGATCAGACCGACCATGAGCAGCAGCATCGCGGGCGCCATGAAGGCCACGAGCTGGATCAGATAGCCCCTGCCCTCGCGCGATCGATAGTCGAGGAGGAAGAAGAGCCCTCCGACGGCCACGGCGACGCCCATCGCCCAGTAGTAGGAGTTGAACACCCACATCACGATCAGCGGGATGAGCAGGCACATCGCCAGGCGGATGCCGGTATAGAGCGCGCCCGATCGGGGCGCGATGTCGACGAGGAGCAGGATGATCGCCACCACCAGCGCGAACGCGATGACGACGACGACGGCCTGCAGGATCGGGTGCATCGTCCCGACCCATTGGAAGAACGCGGTCACAGGTGTCCCTTCCCCATGGTGCGAGGACCGGAAGGCGGGCCGCCCCCGTGGAGCGACCCGCCTTCGCGATCGATCAGCCCTGCGGCCAGCCCGACTCGATCTGGCTCAGGACCTCGTCCGTCGCCGTCCCGTTGATCCAGGCCACCATGCCCTTCCAGAACGTGCCCGCGCCCACGGCGCCCGGCATCAGGTCGGACGCGTCGAAGCGGAACGTGGTGTCCGGGTCCTGCAGGATCTTGATGGTCTCCTGCAGGATCGGGTCCTTGGCGTTCTCCGGGTCGAGCCCGTTGTTCGCGGAGGTCACGCCGCCCAGGCTCACCCGGCTGTTGGCCCACTCGGGGCTGGACAGGTAGGCGAGCACCTTCTGCACGGCCGGCTTGTCGCTGAACGCGCCGACGATCTCGCCCGCGCCGGTCACCGACTTCTGCGCCTCGTCCACGCCCGGGAGCATGAACGCCCAGACGTCGCCGTCCTCGGCGATGGTCGTGCCCTCGGGGAAGAAGCCGGAGAGGAACGACGCCTGGTGCGTGAGCGCGCAGGAGCCGTCCGCGACCTTCGCGGCGACGTCGCCGAACGCCGTGGAGTTGATCGAGCGCACGTCGCCGAAGCCGGCGTTCACGTAGGCGGGGTTGAGCAGGATCTCGCCGACCTTGTCGAACGCGGCCTTGATGTCCGGGTCCGTGAACTTCACGTCGTTGGTGATCCACTTGTCGTAGACCTCGGTGCCGCCTTCGCGGAGCACGTAGTCCTCGATCCAGTCCGTTCCCGGCCAGCCGGTGGCGGTGCCGGACTCGAACCCGGCGCACCAGGGCGCCGAGCCGGTCTTGGACTGGATCGTCTGCGTGAGGGCGACGAGCTCGTCGAGGGTCTTCGGCGGGGTCACGCCCCACTCGGTGAACTTCGCCGGCGAGTACCAGATCCAGCCCTTGACGTTCGCCATCAGCGGCGCCCCGTAGAACGTGCCGTCGACCGTGCCGTAGTTGACCCAGTCCTCGGTCCAGTACTCGTTGGCGTTCTTCTCGACCTCTTCCGGCGCCGGCTTCAGGAAGTCGCGCGAGGCGAAGTCGGCGAACAGGCCCGGCTGCGGGAAGATGCCGATGTCCGGCGGGTTGCCGCCCTGCGCGCGCGTGCCCACCTGCGTCTCGAAGTCCTGGCTGCCCTCGTACTTGATCGTGATGCCCTCTTTGTCGGCCCACTCCTTCCAGGACTCCTGGAGCAGCTTCGCCTCGTCATCGACGATCGTGCCGTAGACGGTGACGGTGTTGTCGTCGCTGCCGCCTCCGCCTCCGCCGCCTCCGGGGGCCGCCCCGGGGGCTCCGCATCCGGCGAGCGCGACTCCGGCCGCACCGAGCAGGGCCAGCGGTGCGAGCCGCCGATAGCGCTGTGACAGAGCCATGTGATCTCTCCTCTTCGAGTCTCACGATCCCCGTCGCCGGGCCCAGCGCCCGCGACGTCGTAATCAGGAACCGATTCCAGGCCAAACTACTGGCCTTTCGCTCACGCGCACAATCCCGGCAACATCACAAGCCGGCAAAGTTTCGGGCCTCCCGAAGCGGTCGATCCGGCGGGTCATGGGAGCGCTCCCGCGGAATCATGCGGGAATCGTGATGGAACCGGTTCCGCATCGCGGTCACGCGGCGCTACCCTGGCAGAGCCGCGCAGCGCGGCCGAGGAGGGCCCCATGAGCACGATCGCGGACGTCGCCGCGCGCGCCGGCGTCGCCAAGGCGACGGCGAGCCGCGCGCTCAGCGGCACGGGATACGTGGCCGAGGCGACGCGCGAGCGGGTGCGACGCGCCGCGGAGGAGCTGTCGTACGTGGCCCACTCCAGCGCGACGAGCCTTGCGACCGGCCGCACGCGCGCCGTGGGCGTGGTGATGCCCTCTGTCGCGCGCTGGTACTTCGCGGAGCTGCTCGCGGGCATCCAGCACGCGCTCATCGAGAACGGTCTCGACCTGGTGCTCTACAGCGCCGTCGAGGGCAGCAGCGACCGGGCTCGCATGCTCGATCACGCGCTGTCGCGTCGCCGCTTCGACGGCCTCATCGCCGTCTGCATCCAGCCGGCGGCGCACGAGCTGGAGCGCCTGGCGGCGATGGGCCTTCCGCTCGTCACCGTCGGCCCTGTGGAGCCGGGCCTCACCAGCAGGGGCGGCATGAGCATGGTCTCGATCGACGATGCCGCCGCTGCGCGGGTCGTCACCGAGCATCTGATCGACCTCGGCCACGAGGACATCGCCTTCGTCGGCGGCATCCCGGACACCGTCCGCTCCGGGCTCGGGGACGAGATCCGCGCCGAGGGCTACCGGTCGGCGATGACGGCGGCGGGCCTGGCGGAGCGGGTGAGGGTCGTGCGCTCGGCGTCCACGATGCCCGACGCCTTCGTCGCCGCCGCGGACCTGCTCGGCGACCGCCGCCGGCGCCCGACCGCGATCGTGGGCGTGTGCGACGAGGCCGCGGTCGGGGCCATCATCGCGGCACGGCGGCTGGGGATCGCGGTGCCGTCGGAGCTCAGCGTCATCGGCATCGACGACCACGGCTTCGCGGAGATGTTCGCCCTCACCACCATCCGGCAGAGTCCCCGCGCGCAGGGCGCCGACGCCGTGCGGCTGCTGCGGATGCGTCTGGAGTCACCCGAGGCGCGTGCGGAGCGCGTGATCGCCCCGGCGACGCTCGTGGTGCGTTCCTCCACCGCCGCGCCGCGCACCTGAGGGACCGGCGTTCCTGAGGGATCGGCGGCACGGCCCTGGACGCACGAAGGCCCCGGGGCGAACCCGGGGCCTTCGCAGAGCTGTCGGCCGTGCGGCCGGTGCCGGGGCGACACCGCGAGGCGGTGGCGACCCGGCGGGGCTCACTTGAGGGTGACCGAAGCGCCGGCCTCCTCCAGAGCGGCCTTGGCCTTGTCGGCGGCCTCCTTGTTGGCGCCCTCCAGGACGGCCTTGGGGGCACCGTCGACGAGAGCCTTCGCCTCGCCGAGGCCGAGCGAGGTGAGCTCGCGGACGACCTTGATGACCTGGATCTTCTTGTCGCCGGCGGCCTCGAGGACCACGTCGAACGAGTCCTTCTCCTCAACGGCGGCGCCACCGTCGCCCGCGGCGGGGGCACCCGCAGCGGCAACCGCGACCGGAGCGGCAGCGGTCACGTCGAAGGTCTCCTCGAAGGCCTTCACGAACTCGGAGAGCTCGATGAGGGTGAGCTCCTTGAACGCGTCGAGCAGCTCCTCGGTGCTGAGCTTTGCCATGATGTTTCTCCTTGATTTGGGGTTCTACGACGCCGGGGCCTGGATCAGGCCGCGGACTCCTGCTTCTCGCGCAGCGCGTCGACCGTGCGGACGGCCTTCGACGGCAGAGCGTTGAAGACGAATGCCGCCTTCGTCATCGAGGCCTTCATCGCGCCGGCGAGCTTCGCCAGCAGGACTTCACGGCTCTCGAGGTCGGCGAGCTTGTTGACCTCATCCGCGCTCAGCGGGTTGCCATCGAAATAGCCGCCCTTGATCACGAGAAGAGGGTGTGCCTTGGCGAAGGCACGCAGACCCTTCGCGACGGCGACCGGGTCGCCGTGCACGAACGCGATGGCCGAGGGACCCTTGAGGTCCTCGTCCAGCGACGAGATCCCCGCGTTGTTCGCGGCGATCTTGGTCAGCGTGTTCTTCACCACGGCGTACTCCGCGTCCTGACGGATGCTGTTGCGGAGCTCCTTGAGCTCGGCAACCGTCAGACCGCGGTACTCGGTGAGCAGAACGGCGGTCGAGTCCTCGAAGTTCTTCGTGAGCTCGGCGACCGATGCTTCCTTCTGCGCCATGGCCACTCCTTGTGTGTACGAGATGCCTCACGGAGGTGGGGCATCGACCTCGACTCCGGTGGTTCCGGGCGCTGCGGGCAAGAAAAAACGCTCCGCGCAAGCGACGGAGCGTGGCCGGTCATCCGGCGAAACGATCATGTCCCCTGCGCGGGCCCCTGCTGAGCAGTGCTTCGATCGTCATACTTGCGCACAACGATGACCGGCGGTCTTCGGTTGGTTCCACTGTACGCGACCCCCGCGTCCCCCGCCAAATCGTGCGGGCGGGCAGCGACGCGGCGGCGTGTACAGCGGGACGCGTCGGCGGGGCGGCGTACGCTCGGAGGGTGACCCCGGAACTCGAAGCGCGCATCGTCGCGGACTCGCGCGACCGGGTCGCCTGGCTGCGGGCGCGGGCGCGAGGGATCACCGCCACGGACGTCGCGGGGCTCACCAGCGAGCGCTCGATCGCCCGCGCCGCCGACGCCAAGCTCGGCGCAGGGCCCCGCTTCGCCGGCAACGCCTATACGGACCACGGACGCCGCCGCGAGCCCGAGATCGCGGCCTGGGTCGCCGCCACGCACGGGATCCTCCCCTCCTCGGCCCTCTTCCGCTCCGCGGGAGAGGCGCGCCACCTCGCGACGCCCGACGGGATCATGGTCGATGCGGAGGGCCGGATCCTCCTGGCCGAGATCAAGACCACCAACAAGTCCTGGCGGGCCATTCCCCGCACCTACCTGCGGCAGGTCTGGTGGCAGCAGCACGTCCTGGGCGCCGAGCGCACCCTGTTCGTCTGGGAGGAGCACGAGGACTTCTCCCCCGTCCACGACGAGCCGCACTGCGTGTGGATCGACCGGGACGAGCGGGAGATCTCCCGGCTCGTCGGGCTGGCGACGGACCTCATCGACGAGCTGTACCGCCGGACGACCGGCCGTACGCCGCCGAGCCGGACCGCGGTGCCGGCGGAGAGCCGGCGCGAGGCGCTGCGCGAGCGGGACATGTTCCGCGCCCTCGCCCTCGCCGACTGACCCGTCGCGCGGGCGTTCGGCCTCCGGGGATCAGCTGTAGGTGCAGGTGGGCTGCGTCAGCGGGCCGAGCAGTCCCTGCGTATAGGTGAACGTCCGCTCGGTCGCCGACGTCCAGGCCCCGATGCCCGTGCGGAACTTGGCCGTGAAGCTCTGGCCGAGGAGGCTTCCCAGCAGCCCGCTGAGCAGGGAGTTCGTGAACGTCGTGGTGTAGACGCCGTTGACCGGCCCCGTCGTCGGCATGCTCTGCCACTGCCCCGTGCCGATCTTCCACTGCGCATTGGAGACGGGGAAGGCGTCGTAGGGCGGGGTCGCGGACGGCCAGGTCCACGTGATCTGCACCACGTCGCCCCCGAGCAGCACGCTCCGGCACAGCGGCACGCCGGTGATCGTCGGGGGCTGGAGCACGATCGTCGTCGCGACCGCCGTCGCCCGCTCACTGTCCGTGTACGCCGCCATCGTCTGCTGCACCGGCATCGGCGTGCCTCCCCCGGCCGCGACGCCGAGCAGCGCGAGCCCGAGAACGCCGGCCAGCAGCCGCCGGACCGCCCTCATCGCTCCTCCCCGTCCCGGCCGCCTGCGGAGGCGTCCGCGTCCCCGTCGCGGCGCCGCCGACGGACCCCGCCGAGGATCACCGCCAGCGCACCGCCCACGAGCAGCACCGCTCCGACCACGATCACGGCGACCGGGACGTCGGCGCCGGTCGGGGGCAGATCGGACGGCGGACCGACGCCCGCACCCTCGCCGAACCCGTCGGCGCGGACCTGCAGCTCGGTCGACGCCGCGGCGGCGGACGCGTCCGCGGACGGCGCCAGCGACACGTCGAGCCTCAACGCGCCGACGGCGGCCGCATCGAACTCGCCGAGCGGAACCCGCACCCCGTCGCGGCGCACCTCGCCGTCGCGCAGGAGCACCGTCTCGCCGCCCGGACACACCTCGCCCTGCCAGTCACGCAGACACAGCCGTGCGTCCACGGTCAGTCCGACGCCGCCCGTCGCGACGAGGCCGACCGCGATTCGTCCCGGATCCGGGGCGTCGGCGCTGATCCGGACGTCCCAGCGCAGGACGTCCCCCGCCGACAGCCGCGACGCCGCCGCCCAGTCCGCGGTCGACTCGAGTCGCAGATAGCGTCCCTGCACGACCTCCGTCGTCGTGGCGGCGAGCGCCGGCGCCGCGACCCCGAGGACGAGGCCGAGCGCGAGGAGCACCGCACCGGCGCCACGGAGCCGGCGGGGACGCGACGCGACACTCATGTCCGCCGGTCCCTCCGCAGGGTGCCGCTGGCGACAGCGGCGACCGCGCCCACCGCACCCGCGGGCGACGTCTCACCCGCACCCGTCGCCTCGCCAGCCGCGTCCGGGTGGTCGCGGCCGCCCTCCCGCGGCCAGAAGGCCCACACCACGAGCAACGCGGCCGCCACCGTGATCCCGCCCATGACCCACGGCGAGCCGAGCGCGACGATGACGTGCGCCACGGCAGGGATGGAGCCGCGCACGATGCGCACGGTCTCCACCGTGTACGGGGCGGGATCCTCGACGTCGTTCGCGTCCCCCTTGAGCGTGAGCACCCGGGATCCCTCGGTCGGACCGGGTGCCGTCGCGGTGACACGGTGCGTGACCGGCAGCTCCCCGGGCCGGTCGACCGTGACGACGTCCCCCACATGGGCGTCCGCGGCGGGGATCTGCTGCACGAGGGCCACGGATCCGGCCGGGATCGCCGGGCTCATGGACCCGGTCTTGAACATCATCAGGGAGAACCCGCCGGTGACGGCGAGGATCACGAGGAGGATGCACGCGGCCCCGCCGATCGCGGCCAGGGTCAGCGCCGCCTCCCGGGTGCCGCGTCCGACGGCGCGCAGGGCGCGTCCGAACCTCATTCCCGCCTCCTCACGCCGTCGGCGTCGTCGCCGTGAACGTCCAGGTCGGCCGCACATCCCCGCCCTGGGATGCGTTGTCGGCCTGGACGGGGAGCTCCAGCACGACGCAGAACGTCACGATGTTCGTCCCGCCGGCCTGCAGCGCGCCCGTCGCCGTGGGGAGGGGGATGTTCTGCACCCCGGTCGCCACGGCCGTCGTGGGCGTGCTCGTCGTGCACGACGGCGCGGCGGACGGATCCGTGGTGGTCGAGACCGCGACACCGACCTTGAGCGCGTTCTGCAGCGCCGCACTGGCTCCGGTCGGCGCACTCGTCCCGTCGGCGCCCGTCACCGTCACCGCGGACAGGCTCACGGTGCCGGGAACCGTCCCCTTGTTCCGGATCTGGATCCACGCGGCGCGCTTCTGTGCGGGATAGAGGCCCGTGGCCGCGAGCGGGAGCTGCACGACCGGCGTGCGCGGCGAGTCGACGAACGCCCCCAGGTCGGTGCGCGCCTCGATCGCGAAGGTGCCGGCCGTGATCGTCGAGGTCGCCGCCTCCTGGTCGGTCCAGGCGGCGAAGGTCAGGGACGCGCCGACGCCGAGCACGAGACCGCCCGCGAGCAGCGCCCGCAGCCGACGGGAGCGGGTCCTCATCCGCTCCCGTCGCCGGCGTCGCGTCGTTTCGCGTCGGCTCACGACGGACTCAGCTCGACGTGGCCGTGAACGACCAGGTCGCCGTCGCGTCCGCGCCCTGGACCAGCCCGGTGCCCGCCGTCACCACGAAGCAGAGCTGCTGGGCCGCGCCCGGGGTGGCCGCGTCGGTGCCCTGGGCGAGGGCGAGGTCCGCACCGTCCGTGAAGGCGGACAGCGAGCTGCCGGAGGCCACCAGGGAGCCGGTCGTCGCCGATGCGTTGCACGTGGCGCCGGCGGCGATCGCGTAGACCGAGTAGGAGAGGTTCGCCTCGTTCCCGCCGGTTCCGGCGGCGACGGCGGTGGCGGTCAGGGAGGCGGGCGTCGTCGTGCCGGCGGCGAGACGCACCCAGAACGGCGCGTAGACGACGTCGCCCGGCGTCAGGTTGTCGGCCAGCGGCAGGGTGAACGCCAGCGACGCCGCCGCATCCCCCTCGTCGACGTTGTGGTCGTCGTACCCGGTGGTCGCCGACGTCGTCGAGCCCTCCAGGTTGAACTGCCCGGCGCCGAACGTGCCGGTCGCGAACTCGGAGTCGTTCCAGGCGGCCAGCGTGACGGCCGCCCCGACGCCGAGCACGAGCCCTCCGGCCAGCACCGCCATCACCTTGCGGCGATCGGTCTTCTTCGACATGCGTGTCTCCCCTCGGGAATCGGGTCGGCGCCCCTCGCGCCCCTCATCGCCATCCTGGACGCCGGGATCCGGAACCGCAATATCGGGATACCGATCCCTCGCGGGCCAATTGGTTGACTTCTATCCACCATCGGCATATAGTTGACTTCTCTCAACCACTTTCAGGAGTTCAATGACCGCCGTCCCCGCCCCCGCCACGATGTCCCACCGTCAGGTGCTCGAAGCCCTCTCCGGCCTGCTGCTGGGGATGTTCGTCTCGATGATCGCCGGCACCGTCGTGTCCACGTCGCTACCGGTGATCGTGCACGACCTCGGCGGCGACCAGAACGCCTTCACCTGGGTCGTCACCTCGACGCTGCTCACGACGGCCATCGCGACGCCGATCTGGGGCAAGCTCGCGGATCTGTTCAACCGGAAGCTGCTCATCCAGATCGCCCTGGTCATCTTCGTGGGCGCCACCGCTGCGGCAGGCTTCTCCCAGGACGCCGGGATGCTCATCACCTTCCGTGCGGTCCAGGGTCTGGGCGCCGGCGGCCTCGCCGCACTGAGCCAGATCATCATGGCGGACATCATCAGCCCCCGAGAGCGCGGGCGCTACATGGGCCTGTTCGGCGCGGTCATGGCCGTCGCGACGGTCGGAGGCCCGCTGCTCGGCGGATTCCTCACCGACGTCGCCGGCTGGCGGTGGAACTTCTACGTGTCCGTGCCGTTCGCGATCGCGGCGCTGATCATCCTCCAGCTCACCCTCAAGACGCCCGCCGCCACACGACGGGCCCGGATCGACTATCTCGGCATCGTCCTGTTGTCCGCCTCGGTCGCGCTGCTGCTGATCTGGGTCACCAGCGCCGGGCAGAGCTTCGACTGGTGGAGCACCGAGACCGTCCTCATGGTGGGCGGATCGATCGTCGGCGCGGTGCTGTTCGTGATCGTCGAGCTCAAGGTCTCCGAGCCCCTGGTGCCGCTGCGGATGTTCCGCAACCGCACGTTCACGCTGTCGGTGGTCGCCTCCATCGCCATCGGCATCGCGATGTTCGGCACCTCGGTCTTCCTCAGCCAGTACATGCAGATGGCGCGCGGCGCCACCCCGACCCAGGCCGGCCTGATGACCCTGCCGATGATCGCGGGACTGCTCGGGGCGTCCATCATCGTCGGCCAGCTGATCACGCGCTACGGCCGCTGGAAGGGCTACCTGGTCGCCGGGTCGGTCCTGTTGATCGCCGGGTCGGCGCTGCTGGCGACGCTGCACTACGACACGAACTTCGTCCTCGTCTCGGTGTACATGTTCGTGCTCGGCGCCGGTGTCGGCATGACCATGCAGAACCTGGTCCTCATCGTCCAGAACACCTCGCGTCCCGAGGACCTCGGCGCCGCGAGCTCCGGGGTGACGTTCTTCCGGAGCCTCGGGGGCACGGTCGGAGTGTCCGTGATGGGCGCGGCGCTGGCCACGACCGTGTCGCAGCTGTTCAGCGACCGGGCGGCGGATCTCCAGGCGGCGATCGCGTCGCTGGGGAAGAAGGGCGCCGAGGTGGCGCAGCAGCTCGCCTCCGGAGCGCTGCCCGAGGTGCACGCGCTCCCCGAGGCGGTCCGGGTCATCGTCGAGGACATCTACGCCCAGGGCATCGCGACCTCGTTCCTCATCGGCGTGCCGCTCGCAGTCGTCAGCCTCATCGCCGTGGTCTTCCTGCCGAACACGCCGCTGACCCGTCTGACCACGCGCGAGCGGATGGCGGCCGCCGAGGCGGATCTCGCCACGGTCAGCGCCCCGCAGGCCATGGACGCGATCCCCGCGACCGGTCCGGTCCCGACCACGAGGACCCGCGGTGAGTGACCCCGCCGCCGACGAGCGCACCGAGGCCCTGCACGCGCTCGAAGCCGAGTTCGGCGAGCTGTTCTCGCGGGTCCGGCGCCTCTACCTCGCCGGCGCGGAACGGGTGGCCCCCGGGCTGTCCCCCGGTGCGTACAAGATGTTCTCCCTGATCGCGCGCCGCGGCGAGATGACCGCCTCCGAGCTGGCGGAGCGGACGCTGTCCGACAAGTCGCTGGTCAGCCGGATGGTGCGGGAACTGGAGGGGCAGGGACTGATCCGGCGGATCCCCGACCCGCGCGACAAGCGCTCCAGCCTCCTCTCGGCGACTCCGGAGGGCCTGGACCGGCTCACAGCGGCCCGACGCCACGACGACGAACGCCTCGTCCGAGCCCTCGAGGACTGGGAGCTCGCCGACATCCGCCAGCTCACCCGCCTGCTGCGCGCGCTCTCGCAGGGCGACGTGCCGTCCGCGGACTGAACGCTCGCCCGGCCCGGCCGGATCCGCGTCAGTCCGCGGCGGGGGCCTCGGCGAGCGCGAGGACGGCGCCGAGAGCGTCGCGGCGCACGGCGATGGTCGGGCCGGCCGGGTCCACGATCACGCCGGTCAGCTCGGGGTGACCGGCGAGCACCTTGCCGATCTGCTCGCCGGAGAAGGGCATCGGCTGGTCGCCTCGCGCGAGCGCCACCACTTCGAGCGGGTGCGAGAAGACCTGGAGGAAGCGCGAGCCGTCCGCCGCCCGGGCCTCCGCGACGCCGAACTGGCCGTCCTCCCCCGGGGCGCTCACCGCGACCCAGAAGCGGGCCGTGGCCAGCGCCTCGCCGACCTTCGCCTCAGAGTCCGCCTCGCGCGGCGCGGCCAGCAGCGTCTTCAAGGTGAGGTTCGGATCCGCCTGCTCCAGGGCCTTTGCGAGGACCTCCCGCGGGAGCACCACGCGATGCGGCGCCGAGGCGTTGTCGATGATGAGGCCCGCGAACGGTCCGTTCACGACCTGCTGGAGCACGGCCTGCACCGGCTGGACGACCGCACTGGTGGCGGCGGGGTCCTGCTCGAGCTGTACGGAGTCGCGCACGGCCGACGCCGAGCTGAAGGCCAGCATGAACGTGTTCTCGCCGTCCTTGACGATCCCGACCGAGAGCGGCTTGCCCGCCTGGAGCTGCTCGCCCGCGTCGCCCTGGACGCGCAGGAAGAGATGACCCTGCAGCGTCTGCCGCAGCACCCCCAGCAGGACCTCGTTCGACGCCCCCTCCTCCAGCTCGGCGAGCGCTTCGCGGAGGAGGACGTTGTCCTTCATCCCCGGGATCGACTCCGTCTGGGCCGGCGGGTCCACGGGAGCGAGCGGCAGTCGGCGCTGCGCGGGAACCGCAGGCGCCGCCGGCGCGGGTGCGGCGGACACGCTCGGTGCCGCGGCCTCGTTCGACGCAGCGGAGGCCGTTCCCTCCTCGGCGATGAGCCCCGACACGTCGTGCCCGGCAGGTGAGCCGAGGCCCCGGAACGCCTGCACGGACACCGCGACCTCCGGGACCGCGTCCGGCGTCGGGGCGTCGGTGGCCTCGGAGACGTCCGTGGATCCGGCCACCGTCCCGTCCCCGGGAGCGACGCCCGCGGGCGTCTCCTCCGCGGGTGCCTCGGCGGCGGTGCTGACGACGTCGTCCTGCTTCTTGCGGCGCGAGAAAAGACCCATCGGGCCAGCCTAGCCGCCGCGCCTAGAGCTTCTGGATCGGGGCGATCTTGATCAGCAGCTTCTTGGCCCCCGCGGTGTCGAACCGGACGTGGGCGACGCGCTTCGCGCCCTCGCCGGTGACCTGGTCCACCCGCCCCTCACCGAAGTCGTCGTGACGGATCCGGTCTCCCGCCGCCAGTTCGAGGTCGCCGTTGTCGCGCACCTTGCCCGTGACGCGGTTCGGGAACTTGTCCATGGCGGTCGAGAGGGGCTTCAGCCCGTCGGTCTCACGACGGGGCAGTTCCCGCGCCCCGAACCGGTCGCCGCCGCGGCCCCCGGGACGCCGGGCGTTCAGCGCGCGGGACTGGGTCCCGCCGCGGGAGTTCACGTCCCCGGGGGACTGCCGCCAGTCGATGAGCTCGGCCGGGATCTCCTGCAGGAAGCGGCTGGGCATCGCCACCGACACCTCGCCGAACTGCGCCCTCGTCATCGCGAGGGACAGATGCAGGCGCTTGCGGGCACGGGTGATGCCGACGTAGAACAGACGGCGCTCCTCCTGCGGACCACCCGGCTCACCGGCCGAGATCCGGTGCGGGATCAGGTCTTCCTCGACGCCGGTGACGAACACCGCGTCGTACTCGAGCCCCTTGGCGGTGTGCATCGTCATGAGCGAGACCACGCCGCTGGAATCGTCCAGGTCGTCGGCGTCGGACACGAGAGCAACCTCCGTGAGGAAGTCGGCGATCGTGCCCTCGGGGTTGTTGCGGGCGAACTCCCTCGTCACGGCGATGAGCTCGTCGAGGTTCTCCAGCCGCGCCTCGTCCTGCGGGTCCCTGCTCGCGCGCAGCGCGTCCATGTACCCGCTCTTCGACAGCAGCAGCGTCAGCCCCTCGGCGACCGACGTCGGCGCCGCGACCTCGCCCGAGGCGGGGATCATGATCTCCGTCGCCTCCCGGAGCACCGCGTCCAGCTGGGCGATCGCGGCCTGGATCTTGGGCCCGAAGCCGAGCTGCGCGGGATGCGCGAGGGCGTCCCGGAACGTGAGGCCGTGCTCCTCCGCGAAACGGGCGATCGCGGTCTCGGAGACCTCGCCGATCCCACGACGGGGCTTGTTGAGGATGCGGCGGACCGCCATCTCGTCGGCGGGATTGGCCACGGCGACGAGGTAGGCGAGCGCGTCCTTGATCTCCGCCCGCTCGTAGAACTTCGTGCCGCCCATGATCTTGTAGGGCAGCGCCGAGCGGATGAAGATCTCCTCCAGAGCGCGCGACTGCGAGTTGGTGCGGTAGAATACCGCGATCTCGGAGTAGGGCGTGCCGGCGCGATGGATCGCCTCGATCTCGTCCGCGACGAACTGCGCCTCGTCGTGCTGCGAGTAGCCGGTGAAGCCGACGATCCGCTCCCCCGCTCCCCGATCGCTCCACAGCTTCTTCTCCTTGCGGTCGAAGTTGTTGCTGATGACCGCGTTCGCGGCGGAGAGGATGTTCTGAGTCGAGCGGTAGTTCTGCTCCAGCAGGATCACCTTCGCGCCCGGGAAGTCGCGCTCGAATTCGCTGATGTTGCGGATGTCGGCGCCGCGGAACGCATAGATCGACTGGTCGGAGTCGCCCACCACCGTGAGCGAGGCCCCCGGCTCGGCGGGAGTCGTCTCCGGCTCGAAGATCATCATGCCGTTCGAGGCATACGGATCCGGAGCGTCGCCCTGGACGGGCCGGGTCAGCTCGTGGATGAGGGCGTACTGGGCGTGGTTGGTGTCCTGGTACTCGTCCACGAGGATGTGCCGGAACCGGCGGCGGTACGTGTCCGCCACGTGCGGGAAGGCGCGGAACAGGAAGACCGTCTGGCCGATGAGGTCGTCGAAGTCGAAGGCGTTGGCCTTCTGCAGCTGACGCTGATAGTCGGCGAACACCTCGCTGAAGACCCGCTCCGCGGGATCGGCGAGGTTCGCCTGACGCGCGAAGGACTCTGCGTCCTGCAGCTCGTTCTTCAGCTTCGAGATCCGCGACTGGACCGCCGCCGGGGTGTATCCGTAGGCATCGGCCTCGTGCTCCTTGACGAGACGCTTGATGAGGGCGCGGGAGTCGCCGGAGTCGTAGATGGTGAAGGCGGACGTGAAGCCGAACTGCTGCGCCTCGCGCCGCAGGATGCGCACGCACGCGGAGTGGAAGGTGGAGATCCACATCCCCCGCGCCGCGTCCCCGACGAGCTGCTGCACGCGCTCGCGCATCTCCCCCGCCGCCTTGTTGGTGAACGTGATCGCCAGGATCTGGCTGGGCCAGGCCTCCCGCTGACGCAGCAGGAGCGCGATCCGGCGGGTGAGCACACTGGTCTTCCCGGAACCCGCACCGGCCACGATGAGCAGCGCAGGGCCGCGGTAGGTGACGGCGTCGAGCTGCTGCGGGTTGAGGCCGGCGAGCAGGTCGTCGGCGGGAACGGATCCCGGCGCCTGCGAGCCGGTTCCGGGCACGATGAGAGGGGCTTCGGTCATGACCTACCGAGTCTAGGCGCCGCCTCCGACACCGGCCCCCGCCCCGGCACCGCCCCTGCCCCCGTCACTGTTCTCGCATCGCTCCGCCCGAGCGCACACCTCGCAGGTGTATGTTCAACGATGTTACGTACGAAACTGGAGTAGTTAGGTCAAATTCTGATGGCTTTGCACGATTTCACCGGCCGCAAGCCCCGGCCAGCTGGTGCGTCCCGCTCGGCGGCGACTCCCCCGCCGGTCGACCTCGACGAGTTCATGGTCGTCCCCCCGAGTCACCGCGACCGCGTCATGAAGGTCAGCGACTATCGGGCCCACCTCGCACAGGTCGTCACGAGCGGCGAGGTCGTCGAGGTCACCAATCACGGCGCGACAGCTGGATTCTGGGTGCCGGTGGACCGCGTCGCGGACGATGCGAGCAGGGAGGAGCGCGAGCAGGACGCATACTCGCAGATGACCCTGGTCATCGCGACGCTGGCCGCAGCGATGGATCCGGCGGACATGAAGGCGCAGCTGGCCGACCTCGAAGCCCTTCGCGACGCCGAAGGAGCCATCGGATGAGCACGATCCTCGTCGACACCAACGTCATCATCAACGCCCCCGCGCTCGCGTCGCTGATGAGCGCCCATCGCGTCAAGGCGTCCCTCATCACCCGCGGGGAGCTGGTGTTCGGCGTTCGCCGAGCGGAGCGCAGCGGCAACGCACAGGCGGCGAAGATGCGGCGGCTCGTCATCGACACCCTCGACAATCGACGGGCCGGATTCTGGCTGCCCTTCGATCACGCGTGCACCGAGTCCTACGGCATGCTCGCAGATGTCGCACACAGCGCGGCACCCGCCAAGGCACGCAGCAAGGACGCTCTGATCGCTGCGACGGCGCATGCGTACGGTCTCCCGCTGTACACCAGCAACATCAAGGACTTTCAGGTCTTCGGCGAGTTGATCAGCGTCGTGAAGGTCTGAGTCCTCAGGACCGGAAGACCTCCAGGCCGAGGTCCGGATGATCGACGAAGACGCCGTCGACGCCGGACGCCGCGATCCGCAGCCACTCGCCCTCGTAGTCGCCGAACGCCGGCTTGCCGCCGGGAGCGCGGAAGCGTCGGTCGAGGAACGCGTTCTCCGGGCGGCACGTCCAGGTGAAGACGACCAGCCCGCGGTCGTGCGCCTCCGCCACCGTCGCGGGTCCCTGAGCGGCCAGCAGCACCTTCTTGTCCACGCTGATCCCGTCGACCGCGCCGACCAGGGCGTCCAGCCCCGCAGGCGTGAGGGCGTCCGCGTAGCTCGCGGCCAGCCGGCCGTCGCGGGCGACGAGGTCGTACGGCTTGCCGGCGGCTTCGATCAGGTAGACGTAGTCCGCCGCGACCCCCGCAGCGGGCAGGACCGCGCGGAGCTCGTCGAGGACGGTCCGCTCGAACGCCTCGATCCACAACGGGAGGTCTCCCCCGGTCCACCCCGCCGCGACGAGATCGCGCGCGACGAGCGGGGCGAGGTCCAGGCCGATCCCGGCGAAGTAGGTCGCGTGCTTGATCTCCAGCACGACGCCGATCCGTCGGCCCTGCTCATCAGCGGCGGCGCGCACGAGGTCCAGCACGTCGGAGAGCCGGAGGATCGGCTGGCGTCCGTCGAAGGAGGCGCTCGCGGCGCGCATCTTCGGCAGCCGCTCGCGGCAGCGCAGCGTGGCCAGCTCTGCCCAGGTGAAGTCCTCCGTGAACCACCCCGTCTGGGCGACTCCGTCGATCGTCTTGGTCGTGCGCCGACCCGCGAACTCCGGGCGATCGGCCACGTCGGTGGTGCCGGAGATCTCGTTCTCGTGGCGGACCACGAGCACGCCGTCCGCGGTCGCCACGACGTCCGGCTCGACCGCGTCGACGCCGAGCGCCAGCGCCAGCTCGTACGAGGAGCGGGAGTGCTCCGGCCGGTAGCCCGGCGCACCGCGGTGGCCGATGACGAGCGGGCCCTGCGGCGCGGGTCGGATCACGCTCTCAGCGTAGGACACCCTGTTCATAGCCTGCTCCGGTATCGTTGAGGAAAGCGTTGACTAACCCCTGGGAGTGAGGCCAGTCATGAGCAATTTCGCGTTCAACAACCCGGCGTTCAAGGAGCCGGACCCGCGCAACGTCGCGACCTATCCCGGTGCTCCGGGCGCGACGCAGGGCGCGCAGACGGCGTCGATGTCTCACGCCACCATGGACGCGGCCGTGAACGCCCAGCTCGACGGGATGTACGCGGCGCCGCCGGCCGGCGCGCTCGAGACCGGCCGCATGACGGTCGAGGACACCGTCTGGAAGACCGCGGGCCTGTTCGGCATCCTGCTGGTGACGGCCGCGGTTGGGTGGTTCCTGACCCTCGGCGGCATCGCCGCCCCCGTGCCGGATCCGTACAACCGCCCGTCCGTGAACCTGCTGCCGTGGGTCGTCGGCGGCCTCGGCGGCTTCGTGCTCGCCATGGTGGTCACCTTCACGTCGCGCAAGAAGGTCCGCCCCGCTCTGATCTTCGCCTACGCGGCCTTCGAGGGCCTCTTCGTCGGCGGCATCTCGGCGTACTTCGAGGTCCTGTGGCCGGGCATCGTCATGCAGGCCACCGTCGCCACGGTGGCCGTCGTCGGCGTCACCCTCGCGCTCTTCGCGAGCGGCAAGATCCGCGCCTCCAAGCGCGCCACCAAGATCTTCATGGTCGCCATGTTCGGCTACCTGGCCTTCTCGGTGCTGAATCTGATCCTGATGCTCACGGGCGTCGTGAAGGACGGCTTCGGGATGCACAGCGCCCCCGGTCCCTTCGGCATCCCGTGGGGCCTCATCATCGGCGTCCTGGTCGTTCTCATGGCCGCGTACTCGCTCGTCCTGGACTTCGACCAGATCCAGCAGGGCGTCCGCAACGGCGCTCCCCGCGTCTACGGCTGGCTCGGCGGCTTCGGCATCATGGTCACCGTCGTCTGGCTGTACGTCGAGATCCTGCGGATCATCGCGATCGCT
The DNA here is from genome assembly GCF_037083505.1 of Microbacterium sp. CCNWLW41. Classification (NCBI taxonomy): domain Bacteria; kingdom Bacillati; phylum Actinomycetota; class Actinomycetes; order Micrococcales; family Microbacteriaceae; genus Microbacterium; species Microbacterium sp. CCNWLW41. Next base: position 127,867 of record NZ_JBAOJP010000003.1, on the reverse strand, counting down.
CGCGGCAACAACTGACGCGACCCGCTCCCGCGAAGGGGCCGTCCTCCACGGAGGACGGCCCCTTCGTCGTCCCGCGGGCGCGGGTCAGTCGTGCTCGCCGCGGGACTTCGCCTCCAGCAGCGCCCGTTCGCGGTCGTTGCCGGCGAGCCCCGCGGCGACGGCGAACTCCGAGCGCGCCTCGTCCTCCCGTCCGAGCCGGAGCAGCATCTCCCCGCGCGTCGCGGGCAGGAGGTGGTATCCGCGCAGCGCCCCGCTCTCCGCCAGCGCGTCGATGATGCGCAGGGCCGATGCGGGCCCGGTCGCCATCGCGACGGCGGCGGCGCGGTTGAGCTCGATCACCGGGGAGGGCGCGAGTCGCCCGAGCGCCTCGTAGAGGAGCACGATGCGATCCCAGTCCGTCTCCTCGACGGACGGCGCCACGGCATGCGTCTCCGCGATCGCCGCCTGCAGCGCGTAGGCGCCGCGGCCACGGCCCTGTCCGTCCGCACGGGCCAGCGCCGCCCGGCCCCGCGCGATGCGTCCGCGGTCCCACAGCGTCCGGTTCTGATCGGCGAGGAGCACGGGATCCCCGTGTGCGTCGACCCGCGCCGGGAAGCGCGCGGCGGTGAGCTCCATGAGCGCGACAAGCGCGTGCGCGTCGGGCTCGGCGGGAACGAGCCCGACGAGCACGCGGGCCAGGCGGGTGGCCTCACGTGCGAGGTCCGGGCGCATCCACTCGGATCCGCTGGTGGCCGCGTGGCCCTCGTTGAAGATCAGGTAGAGGACCCCGAGAACTCCCCCCAGACGGGCGGTGAACTCCTCACGGGCGGGCACCTCGAACGGCACGTGCGCGGCACCGAGCGTCTTCTTCGCACGCACGATCCGCTGCTGCACCGTGGCGGTCGGGACGAGGAAGGCCCGCGCGATCTCCTCGCTGGACAGGCCGCCGACGACCCGCAGCGTCAGCGCGACCTGCGCATCGCGCGACAGCACCGGGTGACACGCGACGAACACGAGGCGCAGCACGTCGTCGTCGATCGCGTCCGGGTCCCACGGCGGCGCGTCCGCTGCCTCCGCCTGCTCCTGCTCCAGGTCGTGGGCCATCGTCGCGATCCGGTCGTCGTACCTCTCCCGTCGCCGCCATCCGTCGACGGCCTTGCGTTTGGCGACGGCGGTCAGCCACGCCGCGGGGTTGGTGGGGACGCCGTCGCGCGGCCACTGGGCGAGCGCATCGACGAGCGCCTCCTGGGCGAGGTCCTCGGCCAGGCCGAAGTCGCCCACGTAGCGGGTCAGGGTCGCGACGATCTTGGCGGACTCGATGCGCCAGACCGCGGCGACGGCGCGCTCCGCCGGACCGGATCCGGTAGGGTGCGCCGTCGCCTCTGCGGAATCGCTCACGGGATCCTGCTCAGTCCTGCGCCTTCTGGGCCTGCTCCTCGCGCCAGCCGGCCTCCTTCTGGATCCACTCGTTGTCCTCCGGGAAGTCCGAGAACTCCGTGACGCGACGCACCTCGAGGAAGGCGCCCGGCCCGAGCGGGGCGCGCGAGGCCCACTCCGCGGCCTCCTCCCGGGTGGCGGTCTCGATGATCCAGAAGCCGTTGAACAGCTCTTTGGTCTCGCCGTACGGGCCGTCCGTGATCAGGGGCTTCTCCGCGCTGAAGTCCACGACGAAGCCCTCGGCCGCGTCGGTCAGCCCCTCGCCGGCCAGCAGCACGCCGGCCTTCATCATCGACTCGTTGTACCTGCCCATCGCCTCGATGACCTGCTCGAAGGGCGTGTCCTCGTACGCCTCCACGGCCTCGTCGGTGGCGCGCATGATCAGCATGAATTTCATCGTCTCTTCTCCTTCTGGGGGATACCGGGCCCCGATCGGGGTCCGCGGTGCTGGTCGGAGGGCCGCTTCTCGACCCTCTCATTCCAGACGTCGAACGAGAAGACGCCGGATCGACATCCGCGACGAAAATTCTTCGAGAAAGGTGCTCGCCCGCTCCCGGGCTGCCCCGGGGGACCTCACCGCCCCTCGCTCCCGGCCTAGAATCGGCGCGTGGAGCCGAACCTGCTCGTGAGCGACATCCGGGACGCGCTGTGCCGGGCCGCCGACCCCGCGCTCGCCCCCGGACAGCAGGCCTACATGAAGTCGGAGATGCCCTTCCTCGGCGTGCGGGTCCCGGCGGTGCGCGCGCTGACCCGGCGGGACGCCCAGGGCGCGACGGACCCCGAGACGCTCCGCGCCGCGGCGTTGACGCTCTGGCGCGAGGCCGGGCACCGCGAGGAGCGTTATGCGGCGACCGAGCTCATGGGTCTGCGACCGGTCAGAGGCCGCCTCGACATGCTCGACGTGCACGAGGAGATGATCCGCACCGGCGCCTGGTGGGACCACGTCGACGAGGTCGCGCACCGGCTCGCCGAACTGCTCGACGCGCACCCCGAGGCGGCGACCGCTCTGTTGCGGTCCTGGGCACGGGACCCGGACCCGTGGATCCGCCGCGCCTCGATCATCTCCCAGCTCGGCCGGAGGGAACGCACGGACCGCGCGCTGCTCACCGCGGTCATCGAGCCCAACATCCCCGATCCCGGGTTCTTCCTCCGCAAGGCCGTCGGGTGGGCGCTGCGAGAGTACGCGCGGACGGATCCGGAGTGGGTCCGGGCCTTCGTCGCGGATCATCCGGGGCTCTCTCCCCTGTCGCGCCGGGAGGCGCTGAAGCACCTCGGCTGACGCGCCCCGTGGGAGGATTCGCTCCGCGGCGGAGGACTCAGTCGGGCGGCGGCACCGGCGGATGCAGGCGCAGCGGGCTCGGCGAGGAAGGCGAGATCACGCTCCGAGGGCGAGGGCGTCGACGGCGGCGCGGATCGCGTCCGCGGAGGCGTGCAGCCGCTCCTCCTCGGCGGTCGTCATCGGCGTCCGAGCGAGCGGCACCGCGCCGTCCGCGCCCACGACGGACGGCACGGACAGCGCGACGCCGCTGATCCCGTGGACGCCGTCGAGCACCGTCGACACCGGGAGCACCGCGCGCTCGTCACGCAGCACCGCTTCCGCGATCCGGGCGCAGCTCACTCCGATCGCGAGGTTCGTGGCGCCCTTCCCGCGGATCACGGCGTACGCCGCGTCGCGGACCTCCACCGCGATCCGGTCCAGTTCCTGCGGCGTGAACGGTTCCTCGCCCGGCCAGTCCAGGATCGGGACCGGACCGATCGTCGCCGTCGACCACAGCGGGAACTCGGTGTCGCCGTGCTCGCCGACGATGTCCGCGTGCACGCTCGCCGTGCTGACCCCGGCCCGCTGCGCCAGGCGCCACCGCAGCCGCGAGGTGTCCAGCACGGTGCCCGACCCGAAGATCCGCTGAGGGGGCAGGCCGGTGACCCGTTGGCCGACCACCGTCATGACGTCGGCCGGGTTGGTCACGATCACGAACACCGCCTCCGGGGCGCGCTCGACGAGCGCGGGCAGGAGCGAGGAGAGAATCCGGGCGTTCGTCCCCGCGAGCTCCATCCGCGTCTGCCCCGGCTGCTGCTTGGCCCCTGCCGTCACCACGACGACGTCGCTGCCGTCCACCACGGCGAGGTCGGACCCTCCGCTGACTGACGACCGGGTGAACTGGGTGCCGTGGGCGAGATCCAGGACCTCGGCGTCGACCTTCTCGGTCGCGATGTCGTAGAGCGCGACTTCGGCGGCGCTGCCTCGGATCAGCGCCGCGTACGCGACGCTCACCCCCACGCTCCCCGCGCCGACCACCGTGAGCTTCGTGCGTCCGTTCGCCATGCTCTTCATCCTGCCCGACGCACTCTCGCGCGGTCGACCCGACGGGACCCCCGGACCGGACCCGGCGCCTGTGACGCGCAGAACGCGGAGGGGCGCGGACCTCGACGGTCCGCGCCCCTCCGCGTCATCGGGAGCTCACTCCCATTCGATGGTGGCCGGCGGCTTCGACGTGACGTCGAGCACCACCCGGTTGACCTCGCGGACCTCGTTCGTGATGCGGTTCGAGATCCGCGCGAGCACCTCGTACGGCAGGCGCGTCCAGTCCGCCGTCATCGCGTCCTCGCTGGAGACGGGGCGCAGCACGATCGGGTGACCGTACGTGCGGCCGTCGCCCTGCACGCCGACGGAGCGGACATCCGCGAGCAGCACCACCGGGCACTGCCAGATCTCCTGGTCGAGACCGGCGAGGGTCAGCTCCTCGCGCGCGATCGCGTCCGCCTCCCGGAGCACGTCGAGCCGCTCGCGCGTGACCTCGCCGATGATGCGGATGCCGAGACCCGGGCCGGGGAACGGCTGGCGACCGACGATCGCCTCGGGGATCCCGAGCTCCCGGCCGATCGCACGGACCTCGTCCTTGAACAGGGTGCGCAGCGGCTCGATGAGCTCGAAGTCGAGGTCCTCCGGAAGCCCGCCCACGTTGTGGTGCGACTTGATGTTCGCGGTGCCCGCGCCGCCGCCGGACTCCACGACGTCCGGGTACAGCGTGCCCTGGACGAGGAACTTGATCGGTGCGCCCTCGGCTTTGGCCTCGTCGACGAGCTCGCGCTGCACCTTCTCGAACGCGCGGATGAACTCGCGGCCGATGATCTTGCGCTTCTCCTCGGGGTCGGTGACCCCGGCGAGGTGGCCGAGGAACGTGTCGGCGGCGTCCACGGTGATCAGGCGTACCCCGGTGGAGGCGACGTAGTCCTTCTCGACCTGCTCGCGCTCGCCCTTGCGCAGCAGCCCGTGATCGACGAAGACGGCGGTGAGCTGGTCGCCGATGGCCTTGTGCACGAGCGCCGTCGAGACCGCGGAGTCGACCCCACCGGACAGCGCCGAGATGACGCGGGCGTCGCCGACCTGCGCGCGGATCCGCTCGATCTGCTCCGCGATCACGTTGTCGCTGTTCCAGTCGGCGGGCAGGCCCGCGCCCTTGTGCAGGAAGTTCTCGATCACGGCCTGGCCGTGGTCGGAGTGCCTGACCTCGGGGTGCCACTGCACGCCGTACAGACGACGCTGCTCGTCCGCGAAGGCGGCGACCTTCGTGGAGGGCGTGGTCGCGAGGACCTCGAAGCCCTCGGGCGCCCGGGAGACCTGGTCGCCGTGGCTCATCCAGACGTTCTGCTCCGTGGGCTCGCCGCCGAGCAGGGAGCTGTCGTTGACGGGGATCATCGCATCCGTGGCCCCGTACTCGCGCAGCCCCGTGTTCGCGACCTCGCCGCCGAGCACCTGGGCCATGTACTGGAATCCGTAGCAGATGCCGAGCGTCGGCACGCCCAGTTCGAGCACAGCGGGGTCCAGCTGCGGCGCGCCGTCCTCGTAGACGGACGACGGGCCGCCCGAGAGGATGAGCGCGACCGGATTGCGGGCCGCGATCTCCTCGGCCGTCGCGGTGTGCGGCACGATCTCGCTGTAGACGCCGGCCTCGCGCACGCGGCGCGCGATCAGCTGCGCGTACTGGGCGCCGAAGTCGACGACCAGCGCAGGGCGCTGGACGGTCGCGTTGGCCGCGCCGTCGGTGGGGGTTGTCTCGGTCACCGGGCACCTTCCGTGGTGGGACGGGCGTCGGAGGCGGGATCCGACGGGGAGGGGGTCTCAGAGGACGCGTCCGCGCGGGCGGCCTCGTCCTGCTCGCGACGGGCGAGGTACGCCTTCACCTCGCGGGCGACGATCGCCTCCATGAAGAAGGACAGCAGGGGGACGACACCACCGAGCGCCAACGTGATGAACCGCAGGAACGGCCAGCGCATCAGGCTCCACACCCGGAAGCAGGCGAAGAGGTAGACGACGTAGAACCATCCGTGGGCGATGAGGATCAGCAGCGACAAGTTGAAGCCGTCGCCGGCCGAGGTCATCTCGCACCCCATCCCTCCGGGGATGAACAGCGAGTACCACTGGCATCCTTCTCCCGCGATCACGGGCGCGAACCAGAGCAGCCCGCCGGATCCGCCGGAGAACAGCTCGACGTGGATCGGGCTGTACTTCGCGATCATCTCGGCCAGCAGCAGGATGAGCATCACACCGGTGATGATCGACGCGATCTGGTAGAACTTCAGCGCACCGCGGATCGCCGGAAAGCTGGCGACTTTCGGTTCGGGCATGCCTCCAGTCTAGTCGCGGAGCCGCGGCCCTCCGATCGAGCATCTACCTGGTCTGGTCAGGCAGACCAGACCAGGTAGAATCGGGGCATGACCACGATCGTCAACGTCCAGGATGCCAAGACGCGTCTGTCGGAGCTGCTCCGCCGCGTCGAGGCGGGCGAACAGATCGTCATCGCCCGCGCCGGAACGCCGATCGCTCGGATCGAGGCCGCCTCGCCGCCGAAGCGGCAGCTCGATCGACCGCTGCTCCCCGAGCTGCCCCCGATCCCCACAGACTCGCTGTTCGGCGATCTGCCCGACAGCGAGCTCGCCGCCTGGGAAGGCGGGGGCGCCGGGGATCCGCTCGGCGAGACCGCGCCATGACGACGTATCTGCTGGACACCCACGTCCTCGTCTGGCTCGCCACCGACCCGGACCGGATCCCGGTCGCCGTACGCGACGAGATGACCCGGGCCGCCGCGCTCTTCGTCTCTGCAGCCAGTGCGTTCGAGATCGCGCAGAAGGACCGCAGCGGCCGGCTTCCGCACGGCAACCGGATCCTCACCCGATGGGACCATCTCCTGAGCGCGCTGCTCGCCGCGGAGCTGCCGCTGAGCGTCGACCACATGAGGGCGGCCGGCGAGCTCGACTGGGAGCATCGCGACCCCTTCGACCGGATGCTCGTCGCTCAGGCGCAGCAGGAGGGGCTCCTTCTCGTCACCAAGGACGAAAGGATCCTCTCGTTCCCCGAGGTCACCTGCCTGCCCTGGGCCTGAGGACGACGCCGCGGCGTCCGCGTCTCGGGCGGCGTCTCACGCCCCCGCGCCGACACGACGGAGGCCGCCGGGATCGCTCCCGACGGCCTCCGTCGTCTCATGCGGCCGCGATTACCACCAGCCGTCGAGCAGGTCCCACAGCCAGTCGAGGATGTCGCGGACGACGGATCCGCCCTTGCCGCGGTTCACGTGCAGGGTCGCCGTCGCCTCGTCGCCGTCGGCCTGCGCCACCGCGAGGGTGTACGGGCCGGGGTGCGTGGAGGCCGGAACGGTGAGCCGGGCCGTGAAGGAGCCGTCGGCGCCGACCTCGATCGTGCCGAGGTCGACCGTGGTGCCCTTCTTGCCCCGCAGCGTCGCCGTGACGGTCTCCCCCGCCGCGTAGCCGGAGCCGCGCACGGTCACCGCCTTGCCCGCGCCGACCTTCGAGGAGTCGAGCGCGATGGTGCCGGCGAACTCCTCCGGCTCCGTGTCGGCGATGGTGATCGGCACGGAGGCGGTCGTCCCGGTCCCCGCGACGGCGATCGAGAGCGACTGCGCGCCCGTCACGCCCTCGGGCACCGTGAACGTCAGCGTGGCGCGGCCCGCCTCATCCGACGCGTCCACCACCGTCGTGTCCACCGGAGCGGTCGCGACGACGGATCCGGCGAGGGACAGCGACACCTCGCCGGGCGCCGGCTCCCCCGCGCTGAAAGCGAGCGACGACAGCGAGACCGTGACCTGGTCGCCGGCCGTGTAGCCGTCCTCGTCCGCGGGGCTGACCGCGACGCCGACCGCGCGCTGGGCGAGGTCCGGAGACGCGGTGCCGTTCGTCGCGAACCAGTCGACCATCGAGGCCAGGTCCACCTTTCCGGTGTCCTTCTTGTCCGTGCCCTGGGCGAGCGTGAAGAAGCTGTCGCCGCCCGCCGCGAGGAACGAGTTCGCCGCCACGGTGTACGACGCCTCCGGGTCGATCGGCGCCCCGTCGAGCGTGATGCCCGTGATCCGGGACCCGGCCGCGGCGGCGGGGTCGTAGGTGTACGTCAGCCCCTTCGAGACCCCGAGCTTCAGGAACGGGCGGGCGGCCCCTTCCGGCTGCCACTGCTCCTCCAGCACGCTCTTGAGCTGCGCGCCTGTGAGGGACAGGGTCACGAGGGTGTTGGCGAACGGCTGCACCGTGGCCGCCTCGCGGTAGGTGACGTTGCCGTCCGGGTCTCCGTCACCCGACGAGGCGTAGGACAGGTTCGCGCGGATGCCGCCCGGGTTCATCAGCGCGATCTGCGCTCCGGTCGCCTCCTTCTGCACGTCCGCCACGAAGTTGCCGATCGTCGACTCCCCGCCGCGGTTCTCCGTCTTGCCGTCGCTCTGGCGTGCGCGGTTGAAGTCCGCCGTGATGTCGCCGACCTTGACCGCGCCGAGCTCGTCGGCCATGGCCTTCGCCTCGTCGACGATGGCCTGGACCTCCGGCACGGCCGGGTACAGCGGCTGCTTGTCCTTGGTGAGCGGCTTCACCTCGTTGGTGATCGAGATCAGCTCCTTGGTGGTCGCGTCGACCTTGATGTCCATCAGGCCGACGTTCTCGCCGTACTGACCGGCGGACACGACGGGACGCCCGTCGATCACGTGATTGTACGCGAGGTGCGTGTGCGCCGAGACGATCGCGTTCACGTCCGGGCCGACCCCGTACACGATCTCCCCGAGGCGGGAGTCCGGCGTGATGCTCGAGGCTTCGACCGTGGTCGCCCCCTCGTGCACGAGGAGGATGATGACATCCGCCTCCCCGTTGGCGGGGTCTCCGTCCTTCAGGTCCGCCGCGGCGTCGTTGACGGAGTCGACGATGCTGCGCACCTCGAGCTCGGCGATGCCGTCGGGCGACACGAGCGTGTCGAGGTCCTCGGTCACCGCACCGACGAACCCGACCTTCACGCCCTGCACGTCCTTGACCCAGCTGGGTGCCAGAGCGGGCTCACCCGTCTCCGTCAGGAACACGTTCGCGCTCAGATACTCCCACTCCGCACGATCCTGCACCCGATCACGCAGATCAGCCCACCCCTGATCGAACTCGTGATTACCCGCCGCACTCACATCCAGACCCGCCGCATTCAACGCATCGATCGTCGGATTGTCATCCTGAATGAACGACGTGAACGTCGACGCCCCGATCAGATCCCCCGCCGCAGCGAAGATCGTATTCGGATTCTCCGACCGGAACTGCTGCACAGCCCCCGCCAACACCGCAGCCCCCGCCGACGCACCATCCGCCTCGATCCGACCATGGAAATCATTCACCGTCACCACATCGATGTCGATGGGAGGGATCTCGGTGGACACTCCCACGAGGATCGGGTCGTGGTCGCTGGAGCGGAAGGGCGTGCCGGCCTCCGTGGCCGGGTATGCGTACCCGCGATCGCCCCACTCCGGCGAGTTGATGCTCCAGACCCCCGTGCCCGTGATGGACGGAGCGAGCGACGGCGAGGCGATCACATGGTCGAGCGACCCCAGCTCGCCGTCGTACGTGTACGTGAACTGCCCCGGCGCCTGTGCGGGGACGAGGTCGGTCCAGCCCGCCTGGGCGAACACGTCGATCGGGTCCTCTTTGCCGTAGGCGTTGAAGTCGCCGATGAGCAGCATGTCCTCGCTGCCCGCACGGGCCTGCAGGTCCTCGGTGAAGGCCAGCAGGGACTGCGCCTGCGCGACCCGGTCGGCGTTGAAGAAGCCCTGGCCGTCGGCCGGCTCGGGTCCGGCGTTCTTCGGCGGCGACTTCGACTTGAAGTGGTTGGCGACGACCGTCACGATCCGCCCGTCCACGTCGAAGGCCTGCGCGATGGGCTCGCGGGCGTTGCCCCACACGGTCTCGTCCACGACCGTGGCGCTGTCCCCCTGGGGCGTCGCCGCAGCCTTCTTGTAGATGATGGCGCTGGAGATGTAGTCCGTGATCGCCGGGTTGTCGAGCGCAGCCGGCGTGCGCACGTAGTCCCACACCTCGGAGCCCGCGTCCGCGTTGAGACCGGCGACGAGGTCGGCGAGCGCCGCATCGAGCGGCTTGCCGAGCTTCGGGCCGTTCTCGATCTCCATGAGCGCCACGATCTCGGCGTCCAGGCCGTTGATGGCGGAGACGATCTTCGACTTCTGGATCGCGAACTGCTCCGCCGTGGCGGCGCCGCGCGCGTCCGGGTTCTCGCTCGTCAGCGTCGTGAAGTAGTTGTAGACGTTGAACGACGCGACCTGCAGGTCGCCGCCCACCTCCGGCGCCGCCTCGGGGCGTGGGTTGAGCGTCGTGAAGGTCGGCTTGTGGCTCGCGTCGCTCGCGTCGTCGATCGGCACGACCGGCTGGAGCCGCCAGTCATCGAACCCGTACTGGAGGATGCTGCCCTCGGCGGGGAACGTCACGGCGTCGCCGTTTCGCACCACGGTGTCGGCCGTGAAGTACGGCTGGCCACCCGGGTGCCCCTGGTTCGTGACCTGCAGCGACCATCCGTCGTCGAGGAGGATCCGGTGCGCACGGTTGGCCGCCGCGATCGCGTTCGCCTCGTCGCCGGGACGCGTGGTCTCCGTGCTCTTGACGAGGGGCGCCTCACCCGCGCTCAGCCACAGGGTCCCGTAGTTGTAGAGCTGGTGGCTGGACGCGAGCCGGTACGCGCCGGCCGGGGCCACGAGCATGTTCTCGTACGCCTCGCGGTCGGCGCCGAGCACCGTGTCAGGCAGGGCCACCGGTGCCGGGGTGCCGACGCCCGCCGTCACCACAGCGACGTCCGAGACGGCCGCGGGCGTGATCTGGGTCTGGCCGAAGTACTCCGAGACGGAGCCGGAGACCGAGACGAGATCGCCCATCGCGAGCTCGGGGGCGAGCGCGTCGAGGAAGACGAAGATCCCGTCCGAGGCGCCCTCGGTCTTCACCTCGCCGCCGGTGCCCTCGGTCTGGATGACGATCCCGCGGTAGCCGCCCGTGCGGTAGTCGCCCGTGACGATGCCCTGCACGGTCACCGCCTGGCCGTCGAACGGCGAGACGTCGCCGGTGCCCTGCACCTCGGCGATCGTCGCCTCGGTCGGATCCGTGCCCGGGCCGGGATCGGTGCCACCGGAGTTCTCCGGGGTGATCGTCGCCGAGAGCGAGAAGTCCGCACGGTTGTCGTCCCTGTCGGTGCCGTCCGTCCGGTTCAGCGACTTCACGTCGGTGTTGCCCGCCGGGGGCGTCGCCGCCGCGCCCTCGAAGGTGTTCGAGGTGCCGTAGCCGAGCAGGTCGATGACGCCGGGAGCCCCGACGACCGAGCCCGTCGGGAGTGCGACGGCGGTCGTGCCCTCGACCAGGGCCAGCGTTCCCGTCGTGCCGGAGGGATTGAGGTTGCCGGTCGCGTCGGGAGTCGGCAGGGCCGCGCCGTTCGCGCCGTTGCTGCCGCCCTGGACCAGGTAGTGCCCGCCCGCCGGGATCTCCCCCGACAGCGGCACCACGCCGTTGGCGTTGCCCGTCCCGGTGGCGGACCGGTACTGGAGCGACAGGCCATCCAGGGAGACGGCGGCTCCGGTGGGGTTGTACAGCTCGACGAATTTGTTCGTGAAGGCGGCGCCGGCGCTGCCGCCGGACAGATACGCCTCGTTGATCACGACGCCGGTGCCCGCGGTGTCGGCATAGGCCGGGGCGGCGACCAGGGCGCCGGCCCCGAGGGCGAAGACGGTGCTCGCGGCGAGGACGCCGAGACGGGCGGCGTGCGCGCGGGACGGGGCGCGAAGCCGGTGCTGCGAGACGGGAACGTCGCGGTTCTCGTCGGGGACGGACATCATCAGGGCTGTCTCCTCGGATACGGGACGGCGGATTCCGGTGAACCCCCCGGTGACGGATCGCGCACTTCGACGGGCGCGACGGCGCACGACCCTGACACTAGAGGCGGTCTCCGACACCGCTCAAGGATGTTGGCCAACTCGTCATCTGCTGCTCATCTGCGCGCCGCCGTGACGCCCGCGGACACGATGACGGCGACCGGATCGCTCCGGTCGCCGTCATTGGATCGGTCGGGTCAGGCCCGCCGGCGGAGCCGCACGAGGCCGCCGAGACCGAGCAGGGCCGCAGCGAGCAGGACGAACGGAACCGGGTCCGCGCCGGTCGGCGGCAGCACGTCCACCGGAGGAGCCGGCGGCGCAGGCGGGGCGACCGGTGCGGCGGGGACGATCGTGATCGGCACCTGCACCTCCGTGCCCGTGCTCTCCACCCGGACCGTCAGCGTCTGCTCCCCGGACACGCCCGCCGGCAGCGTCAGTGCGAGGCTCGCCCGGCCGACCTCGTCGGTCGTGTCGACGATCGCGGTGTCGATCTCCGCGGTCGCGAGAAGCGTGTCTCCCAGCGAGACCGTCACCGGCCCCGGCGCGGGCTCGCCCGCACTGAACGCCAGCGAGGACAGGTCGAGAGCGGCGGGCCCGCCCTCCGCGAAGCCGCCCTCGCCGGCGCCGCCCAGGACCACGCCGACCGCGCGCTGAGCGAGGTCGGGCTCGGCGGTGCCGTTGTCGCGGAACCAGTTCACGAGCAGTTCCAGGTCGATCTGCCCGGTGTCCTTCCGGTCGGCGCCCTCGGCGAAGGTGACGAAGTTGTCGCCTCCCGCCGCGAGGAAGGAGTTCGCCGCGACGGTGTAGACGGCGGCGGGATCCAGCGGCGCGCCGTCGAGCGTCACCGTGCGGATGTGCGCTCCCGCGGCGGCTGCGGGGTCGTAGGTGTACTGCAGCCCCTTCGAGACGCCGAGCTTGAGAAACGGGCGGCTCGCGTCGGCGGGCTGCCACTGCTCCTCGAGGATCCGGACGATCTGCGCGCCGGTGAGCTGCACCGTGACCATCGAGTTCGCGAACGGCTGCACGGTCGCGGCCTCGCGGAAGGTGACGTCGCCATCGGCGTCCCCCTCGCCGGATCCGGCGAACGCGATGTCGGCCCGGATCCCGCCCGGGTTCATCAGGGCGATGTCGGCGCCGGTCGCCTGCTTCTGGGCATCGGCGATGAAGTTGCCGATCGTCGACTCCCCACCCCGGTTCTCCGAGCCGTCGGACTGCCGGGCCCGGTTGAGGTCGGCGGTCACCTCACCCACCTTCTCGGCGCCGAGCACGTCGGCCTCCTCTGTGGCCTTGTCGACGATGGCCTGGACCTCGGGGACCGCCGGGTACTGGGGCACGTCGTCGACGACGAGCGGGAGGACCTCGTTCGTGATCGACAGGAGCTCTTTCGTCTCCGGGTCCACCTGCAGGTTCATCCGTCCGACGTTCTCGCCGTACTGGCCGGCGGACACGACGGGACGCCCGTCGATCACGTGATTGTACGCGAGGTGCGTGTGCGCCGAGACGATCGCGTTCACGTCCGGGCCGACCCCGTACACGATCTCCCCGAGGCGGGAGTCCGGCGTGATGCTCGAGGCTTCGACCGTGGTCGCCCCCTCGTGCACGAGGAGGATGATGACATCCGCCTCGCCGTTGGCCGCGTCGCCGTCCTTCAGCGCGGCGGCCGCGTCGTTCACCGCCTCGGGGATGCTCCGGACCTCCAGCTCGGCGATGCCGTCCGGGGACACGAGGGTCGGGAGGTCCTCGGTGACGGCGCCGACGAACCCGACCTTGACGCCGTCGAGCTCCTTGACCCAGCTGGGTGCCAGAGCGGGCTCACCCGTCTCCGTCAGGAACACGTTCGCGCTCAGATACTCCCACTCCGCACGATCCTGCACCCGATCACGCAGATCAGCCCACCCCTGATCGAACTCGTGATTACCCGCCGCACTCACATCCAGACCCGCCGCATTCAACGCATCGATCGTCGGATTGTCATCCTGAATGAACGACGTGAACGTCGACGCCCCGATCAGATCCCCCGCCGCAGCGAAGATCGTATTCGGATTCTCCGACCGGAACTGCTGCACAGCCCCCGCCAACACCGCAGCCCCCGCCGACGCACCATCCGCCTCGATCCGACCATGGAAATCATTCACCGTCACCACATCGATGCTGACGGGCTCCCCCGCGGCGAGCGCCGGGGCGGCGCCCCCTCCGAAGGCCAGGACACCGGCGACGGCGATGCCCGCCGCAGCCAGTCGCGCGGCTCGACGCCGGCGCGGGGACGCCGCGGTCGCGGCTTCGGACGGGAACGGCATCGGCATGGCTCCTCCAGGTCGCACGGTACGGATCGTGCACCGGCACCCGGGTCGGAGCCGGTGGCGCGGGCCGCCCGCCAGGGTGCGAGCGGCATCCGAGTGTGAGCTTACGGAGAGCCCGGACGGTTCACAACGGTCTCCCAGGTTCGTTCACGGTCCCGCCATCCTCCGCCCGGTCATGGTGTCCGGCACGGAGCCGGGTGACGACGGGTCCGGGACGGCGTGCCGCGGTCAGGCCGTGCGCTCCTCGAACTCCTCGACCTCGCGCTCCCAGGCGTCCTTGGCCAGCCGATACCAGAGGTAGAACGCGAACCCCGCGAACACCGCCCACTCGGCGGCGTAGAAGACGTTGAGCCAGTTGACCGGGGACTGCTCGATCGGCGCCGGGGAGTCGATGTCCGCGAGGCCGCCGCGCGCCTCGGTGGCGGCGAGGAACACCCGGTAGACGGACAGGTCCTCCACGTCGTGCCACTGCCCGAGGAGCATCGCCGGCGACATCCGCGTCATGCGGTGCGGATCGGTCCGCGGCGGAGGCACCGCGCCCTCGTCCGTGATGATGCGCCCGGTGAGCTCGACGACCGAGCCGTCGGCCTCGGCCTCCAGCCGCTCCACGGCCTTCCGCGCGCTCGCCTCATCGGGAGCCCACCCGATCGCGACCGCCAGCGAGGTCTTCTCCTCGGCGTCGGCGATCCGCAGCTGCCCCGTGACCCAGTACCCCTCGACGCCGTCGTTGATCCGGTCGGTCACGAGGAGGAAGTCGCCGGGGACCCAGCTCCCGCGGGTCTCCACGCGCTGGCCGATCGAGGGCCCGGGCAGGTACGCGCCGGGCTCGACCACGTCGCCCAGCGGCAGGACCTCCTCGGTCGCGCCGGGAGGGGTCGGATCCGTGTCGATCGCGCGCCCGAGCTGCCACTGCCCGAGCCAGGCGAACACACCCGCGACGACGAGGCACAGCACGAGCATCCCGATCCACCGTCCGCGGAGCATGACCTCGCGCAGCGTGGGCGGGAACTCCTCCGCGGGCGCCTCCGGGATCGGGGAACTCGTCACGACGGGATCAGACCCGCTCGTACGGGGCCAGGACGACCTCGACGCGCTGGAACTCCTTGAGGTCCGAGTACCCGGTCGTCGCCATGGACTTGCGCAGCGCCCCGATGAGGTTCGCCGTGCCGTCGGCCACGGGGGCCGGACCGTACAGGATCTCCTCGAGCGGGGCGACGCCGTCCACGGCGACGCGACGGCCGCGCGGCAGCTTGGGGTGGTGCGCCTCGGGGCCCCAGTGGTAGCCGAGACCGGGGGCGTCGGTGGCGCGGGCCAGCGCGACGCCGAGCATGACGGCGTCGGCGCCCATCGCGAGCGCCTTGACGATGTCGCCGGACGTGCCGACCCCGCCGTCCGCGATCACGTGCACGTAGCGGCCGCCCGACTCGTCGAGGTAGTCGCGACGAGCGGCGGCGACGTCGGAGACGGCGGTCGCCATCGGCGCGTGGATGCCGAGCGTGGCCCGCGTCGTCGACGCCGCGCCTCCCCCGAAGCCGACGAGCACGCCCGCCGCCCCCGTGCGCATGAGGTGCAGCGCGGCGGTGTAGGTCGCGGCGCCGCCGACGATCACCGGAACGTCGAGGTCGTAGATGAACTTCTTGAGGTTCAGGGGTGCGGCGACGCTGGAGACGTGCTCGGCGGACACGGTCGTGCCGCGGATCACGAAGAGGTCGACCCCGGCGGCGACGACCGTCTCGTAGTGCTCCTGGATGCGCTGCGGGGTGAGCGAACCGGCCACGGTCACGCCGCCGGCGCGGATCTCCGCCAGACGCTGCGTGATGAGCTCGGGCTTGATGGGCTCGTCGTACAGCTCCTGCATGCGGACGGTGGCGTGCGCCTCGTCGAGCCCTGCGATCTCCTGGAACAGCGGCTCGGGGTCCTCGTACCGGGTCCACAGTCCCTCGAGGTCGAGCACGCCGAGCCCGCCCAGGCGCCCCAGCGCGATCGCCGTCTGCGGGCTGATGACGGAGTCCATGGGCGCCCCGAGGACCGGGATCTCGAACGGGAACGCGTCGATGGTCCACGCCGTCGACACATCCTCCGGGTTGCGGGTCCGGCGGGACGGAACCACCGCGATGTCGTCGAACGTGTAGGCACGGCGCGCGCGCTTGCCTCGGCCGATCTCGATGTCCATGGTCACCCTCCCACCCTACCCGCGATGCCCGACGCCGCCGTGTCCGCGCGGCAGGGCGGACAGGGACGCGAGAGACGGGGTCCGGGACGGGCCGCGACCGGATCCGGGCGGATCAGGCCAGGGCGCCCGAGGTCGGCACGGGGTTCGCGAACAGGTCGAGCACGGGGCAGTGCTCCTCGACCACGGCACGGAGGCGCTCGTAGTCCTCGGCGGCGTCGGGACCGGTGATGTCGACACGGACGCGGACGTCGTGGAAGCCGGCACGGCCGGATTCGTCGATCCCGAAGAGCTTGCGCACGTCGAGATCGCCCTCCGCGGTGATCTCGATGTCGTCGATCGTCAGCCCCAGCGCCTGCGCGTAGAGGCGGAAGACCACGACCTGACACGAGACGAGGGCGCCGAGCGCGTACTCGACCGGGCTCGCGGCAGCGTCGTCGCCGGCGAGGGCCGCTGGCTCGTCCACGAGGAAGCGGTGCTTGCCCGCGCGGATCTCGGTGCCCACCGATCCCACGCCGCGTCCCACGACGCGGTAGGTCAGCGCCGCGCTGCGCGGGTCGGCGGCGATCCTCTCGTTCCAGGCGGCGCCCGCGGTGCCGAGGCGCTGCGCGCGCTCCTCGGGCGAGACCTCGGGGATGAGCGTGGTGGGGTCCTGGGTGATCGTCATGGCCCGACGCTAGCCGCGCCGCCCGGCCGGACGTGACGACGGCGTCACCGTGCGCAACACCGCGTCATGCGGCGTCATGCGCGACCCTCGGATCGCGGGCGCCCCCTTCGCTGCGCCGCCCCGGCCGTCGCGCCGCCGCGGAGTCTTCGGTCAGCGGATCTGGACGATTCCCGTCGACTCGCCCCTCCTCGTGGTCGACGGGAGGGGCGCGGCGGGAGGGCGCGGGCGGGCGTCAGCGGGCGCGGGCGACCCGCCGCTCGTCCCAGACCGGCTCATCGGCCTCGAACACCGTGCCGTCCTCCCCGAACACGAGGAACCGGTCGAACGAGCGGGCGAACCACCGGTCGTGCGTCACGGCGACGACGGTGCCCTCGAACCGCGCGATCGCGGCTTCCAGTGCCTCGGCGGACTCCAGATCCAGGTTGTCGGTCGGCTCGTCCAGGAGCAGCAGCGTCGCCCCCGACAGCTCGAGCAGCAGCACCTGGAAGCGCGCCTGCTGCCCGCCGGAGAGCTGGTCGAACTCCTGCTGCGCCTGACGCACCAGGCCGTAGCGGTCCAGCGCCGAGCTGGCGGCGTCCCGGGGCAGGCCGGTGCGGCGTTCGTCGCCGCGATGCAGGATCTCCAGCAGCGTCCGCCCCGCGAACTCGGGGTGCGCGTGCGTCTGGGCGAAGAGGCCGGGCACCACGCGGGCTCCGAGCGTCGCGGTCCCGGTGCGGGCGACCGGGTCGAGCCGCTCCGCCGTCGAGGTCAGGTGTCCGAGCGTCGGATCCGGATCGCTCCCGCCGCGCGCGAGGAGCCGGAGGAAGTGCGACTTGCCGGATCCGTTCGACCCCAGGACGGCGATCCGGTCGCCGAACCAGATCTCGGCGTCGAACGGCCGCATCAGCCCGGTGAGCTCCAGCGCCGTGCAGACGATCGCCCGCTTTCCGGTGCGGGCGCCGCGCAGCCGCATGTCGAACTCCTGCGCGGGCGGGCGCTCCTCGGGCGGGCCCGCCTCCTCGAACTTGCGCAGGCGCGTCTGGGCGGCCTGATACCGCGATGCGAAGCCGTCGTTCGCCGACGCCTTCACCTTCAGCGTCGCGACGAGGGTCCGCAGCTTCTCGTGCTGCTCGTCCCAGCGCCGACGCAGCTCGTCGAGCCGGTCCATCCGGTCCGCGCGAGCCTGGTGGTAGGTGGCGAAGCCGCCGCCGTGCACCCAGGCGGTCGCCCCCGCTCCCCCGGGCTCCAGCGTCACGATCCGATCCGCGGCCCGGGCGAGCAGCTCGCGGTCGTGCGAGACCAGGAGCACGGTCTTCGGCGTCTGTCGCAGCTGCTCCTCGAGCCAGCGCTTGCCCGGGACGTCCAGGTAGTTGTCCGGCTCGTCCAGGAGCAGCACGTCGTCCGGACCGCGAAGGAGCGCTTCCAGCGCCAGCCGCTTCTGCTCGCCGCCCGACAGCGTGGCGAGGTCGCGGAAGCGGGCGCGCTCGAACGGGATCCCGAGCGCGGCCATCGTGCACTGGTCCCAGACGGTCTCGTGCTCGTATCCGCCGGCGTCGGCGTAGTCGGCGATCGCAGAGGCGTAACGCATCTGCGTGTCGTGCGTGTCGTCCTCGATGAGCGCGTTCTCGGCCGCGTCCAGCGCCTCCGCAGCCGCCCGGATCCGCTCCGGCGCAACGCGCACGAGCAGGTCGTGCACGGTCTCGCCCTCCCGGCCGTGTCCGATGAACTGGTCCATGACGCCCAGCGATCCGTCGATGGTGACCACGCCGGAGTCCGGGGCCTGCTCGCCGCGGATCACGCGCAGCAGCGTCGTCTTGCCCGCGCCGTTGGGCCCGATCAGCGCGCTCGTCGATCCGGCGCCGACACGGAATCCGGCCTCGTCCAGCAGGGGGCGTCCGTCCGGCAGGGCGAGCGAGATGCCGGCGACGTCGATGTGTCCCACGGGGGTCTTTCCTTCCGCCCGCGTCCGGTCGGAAGGCGAGCCTTCCAGAATATCAGCGCCGCCCGCCGTTTCGGGGCGCGTCCCGTTTCGGGGCGCCCGCCGTTTCGGGGCGCGTCCCGGTGCCCCAGTCCCCCACCCCGCGCCCCACTCCGCCGCCCCGCGCCCCACACTCCCAGCCCCTGCTCCCTCCCCGTTCACCCGTGTTTGGGGCTGGGTTCAGGGGCGAAGGGGCTCATTCGGGGACCCGAATCCCCGTAGTGCGCCCCGAAACCGCAGGGGGCCGGGGCGGGGGTCAGGCGGGGGCGGAGAGACGGGCGATCAGCTCGGTGAGCAGTGCCTCGGCGACCGGGGCGGGGAGCTCCTCGATCAGCGCCATCAGCGTCGCCATCGGCTGCTCCGGACGCACCGTCCCCGCGCCGGCGAGCGTCAGCAGCGTCGAGGCGGCTCGGGGACCGGGCACGCGCCCGCCGGGACCGTATCCGAGCGCCCGCATCGCACGCGCCAGTCCCCGGGCGTCCGCGGGCGGGCGGCCCCGGACGTCGTCGGCCGCCGCGGTGAGCGCGGACCGGAACTCGCCGATCCGCCGCTCCAGGACGGGCGTGAGGGTGAGGTGCGCGCTGCGCGGGAGCCGCGAGCCGTCCGCCTGCACGAACCCGGGCTGGTGCTGGATCCGCCACCCGCGCCGTGCAAGCGCGTCGGCGAGATGATGCGGATCCACCCGCACCGTCGCGGGGGCGTCGGGATCGGCCACCAGCGTGACCGCGGGGCCGACGGGATCCCCCCACACCTGCAGCCCCGCGATCGACTCGACCTCCGCGCGGACGCCTTCCGCGACGCGGGCGATCGACCGGGCGAGCTCCGCGAACCCCGCGTCGCCCAGACGGTGGACGATCGCCCACGCCGCCGCCAGCGACGACGCCGACCGGGAGCCGAGCAGCGTCGGGTTCACCACGGGGTAGCCCGGCCACCGCGTCGTCGCGAAGAACTGCGCGCGGTGATCGCGGCGATCCCGGTGCAGGAGCACGGAGACGCCCTTCGGCGCATATCCGAACTTGTGGAGGTCGGCGGAGATGCTCGTGACACCGTCCACCCGGAAATCCCACGGCGGCAGCCGGCGGTTCCCGCCGCCGTCCCGCCACCACGGCAGGACCAGACCGCCGAAGCAGGCGTCGACGTGACAGCGGATCCCGCGGGCGCGCGCGGCCTCGGCAACGTCGCGGACCGGATCCAGTGCTCCGCTCGGGTACGCCGGGGCGGACACCACGACCAGAGCCACGTCGGCGTCGAGCCGCGCCACGAGGTCCGCCGCCCGGACGCTGCCGTCCGCCGCGCACGGCACCGGATCCCACTCCAGGTCGAACAGGCGCGCCGCCTTCTGGAACGCGGCGTGCGCCGTGGCGGGGGCGACGAGCCGGGGCCGCGCCGTCGGGACCGCCGTCGAGCGCTCCGACCGCCACCGGTCCCGTGCGGTCTTCACCGCCAGCAGACAGCTCTCGGTGCCGCCGCTCGTGACCGTCCCCACGGCCCCGCCGATCCCCCTCCCCGTCCGGGAGCCGCCGTGCAGCGCATGGCGCACGAAGCCCAACAGCTCCCGTTCCATCACGGCGACGGACGGGAAGACGGTGGGATCGAGCCCGTTCACCGGCCGCGACAGCCGCGCGGCCTCGTCGGCGAGCTCGTCGAGCTCCGGGAGGCCCGCGTCGTACACATAGGCCAGGACGCGGCCGCCGTGCGTGGGCGCGTCCCCGGCGCGCAGCCGGCGCAGCCGGTCGAGGATCTCCTCGCTCATGCGGAGGTCCCGAGGATGTCGCGTTCGCGCAGCCGGTAGCGGGACACCGTCACGAGGCTCACCGCCATGAGCGCCGCCGGGAGCAGGCTGAACGAGACCGCGATGCCGACGAGGGCGGCCGCGGGCTGCTGCACCCCGCCCGCGGACGACACGGCGGCCGTCGACTCGACGTAGCCGGTGACCGCGAGCACGATCGACAGCACCGTCGCCCCGAGCGCCATGCCGGTGGTCTCGCCGGCGGTCCAGACGCCGCTGAAGACCCCCGACCGGTTCTCGCCCCCGGTCCGGCGGTCGTGCGCGATGACGTCGGGGAGCATCGCCATGGGCAGCGTCTGCATCCCCGCGTAGGCGGCGCCGGCCAAGGCCACGGGCCCGAGGATCCACCAGCCCGGCGCCCAGGCGGACACGGACAGGACCAGCGTCGCGCCCAGGAAGACCACGCTGGCGAGGCGGAAGGCGCGCTCCTTCCCCACCCGGTCGGCGATCAGCTTCCACACCGGCGCCATGAGCAGTGCGGGGGCGATCAGAGCCGCGAACAACGGCGTCACGGCCCCTTCGTCGTGCAGCAGCCAGCGCGCCACGAACTGGGCGGCGGCCAGCATGAGGCCGGTGGCGAGCCCCTGCAGCATGAAGGTGACGAGCAGCGCGCGGAAGGGCGCACTCTCCCGGAGCACCGCGATCCCCGCCCGGTAGTGCCCGCCGAGCGCCACTCGGGGCGGGGCCGCGGAGGGCGCGCGACGGGGTGCCACGGTCGAGGCCACGAGCATCCCGATGCCGAGCACCACCCCGGCGACGGCCGCCATGACGAGGTAGCCGAGCAGCGGATCCTCGGGGAACATCCCGCGCAGCTCCGGACCGCCGGCCCCGAACAGCAGGATCGCGAGCGTCAGGACGACGACCCGCCAGCTCAGCAGGCGCGTGCGTTCGCGGTAGTCGTCGGTGAGCTCGGCGGGCAGGGCGATGTAGGGCACCTGGAAGAGGCTGAAGCAGGTCGCCGCGGCGAGGAACGCCACGAGCACCCACGCCCCGGCGAGCGGCGGGGCGAGTCCCTCGGGCACCGCGAAGGTCAGCACGAAGGCGACGGGAAGAGCGATCCCGCCGAGCACCATGAACGCGCGACGGGTCCCCGCGTGGGCGAACGATCGATCGCTCAGGCCGCCGATGACCGGATCGATCAGGACGTCCCACACCTTGGCGGCGGTCACGATCGCGCCGGCGGCGAGCGCGGTCACGCCCAGCGAGTCGGTCAGGTAGTAGACGAGGACGAGACCCGGGAGCGTCGCGAATCCACCGGTCCCCAGGGAGCCGATGGCATAGCGCGACACCTGCCCGCGGGTGAGGCGCACGGCCGCGGAATTCGTCGTCGAACCCATGCGGTCACTCTAGCGACCGGAGCCCCGCGTGCCGTCCGCGGCGGAGAGGGCGACGACGGCGTCAGGCCGCCGCGTAGCGACCGGACGCGATCGCACGGGCGCGGGCCTTCTCGGCCTCCTCCTCGCGGTTCTTCGGCGGCCGGGTGGCGACGAGGTCGTTCAGCAGATGCTGCGTCGCGTGCGCGATCTCGGCGACGGCCCGGTCGAAGGCCTCCTGATTGGCCTTGGACGGCTTCGTGGTCCCGGCGATCTTGCGCACGTACTGGAGGGCGGCGGCGTGCACCTCCTCCGACGTCGCGGCCGGCTCGAAGTTGTGGAGGGTGTGGATGCTTCGGCACATGCCCGACACGCTACGCCGGGTCATGGGCACGGACCAGGCCCGGGCGCCGCACACGTGCACGACGACAGGGACGACGGCCAGGCCCGGACCCGGAGCCGTGTCACTTCTTGTAGTTCGGCGCCTCGACCACGATCTGCACGTCGTGCGGGTGGGACTCCTTGAGCCCCGCCGCGGTGATCCGCACGAAACGGCCGCGCTCCTTGAGCTCGCCGATCGTCCGGGCACCGACGTAGAACATCGACTGCCGGAGCCCGCCGACGAGCTGATAGGCGACCGCCGAGACCGGCCCGCGATACGGCACCTGGCCCTCGATCCCCTCGGGGATGAGCTTGTCGTCGCTGGGCACGTCGGCCTGGAAGTAGCGGTCCTTGGAGTACGAGGTCTGCTTGCCGCGGGTCTGCATCGCCCCGAGTGAGCCCATGCCGCGGTACTGCTTGAACTGCTTGCCGCCCTGGAAGACGATCTCGCCCGGCGACTCGTCCGTGCCGGCGAGGAGCGACCCGAGCATCACGGCGTCGGCACCCGCGACGAGCGCCTTGGCGATGTCGCCGGAGTACTGCAGGCCGCCGTCGGCGATGACCGGGATCCCGGCGGGCCGCGCGGCGAGGGAGGCCTCGTACACCGCGGTCACCTGCGGCACGCCCACGCCGGCGACGACGCGGGTGGTGCAGATCGAGCCGGGGCCGACGCCCACCTTGACCGCGTCCACGCCCGCGTCCACGAGCGCCTGCGCGCCCTCGCGGGTGGCGACGTTGCCGCCGATGACGTCGATGTGGGCGAACGACTCGTCGGCCTTCAGGCGCCTGACGAGGTCGATCACGCCCTGGGACTGCCCGTTCGCGGTGTCCACGACCAGGACGTCCACGCCCGCGTCGCGCAGCGCCTCGGCGCGCTCCCAGGCGTCGCCGAAGAAGCCGATGGCCGCGCCGACGCGGAGGCGTCCCTGCTCGTCCTTGGTCGCGAGCGGGTACTTCTCGCTCTTGTCGAAGTCCTTGATCGTGATGAGCCCGGCGAGCCGGCCGTCCTCATCGATGAGCGGGAGCTTCTCCACGCGGTGCTTCGCGAACAGCGCGATGACCTCGCCCGCGGCCACGCCGACCTTCGCGGTGACGAGGTCCTCGCGGGTCATCACGTCCTTGACGAGGGTGGTCTGCCGCTCGAAGCCGGAGACGAAGCGCATGTCGCGGTTGGTGACGATGCCCACGAGGCGGCCGTCCGGGTCGACGACGGGCAGACCCGAGATGCGGTACTTGGCGCAGAGCGCGTCGACCTCCTCGATCGTCGCCTCGGGCGTCGTGGTGATCGGATCCGTGATCATGCCGGATTCGCTGCGCTTGACGCGGTCGACCTGCGCGGCCTGATCCGCGATCGAGAGGTTCCGGTGCAGGATGCCGAGGCCGCCTTCGCGCGCCATGGCGATCGCCATCCGGGCCTCGGTCACGGTGTCCATCGCGCTGGAGAGCAGCGGGGTGGCCACCGAGATGCGGCGGGTCACGCGCGAGGACGTGTCCGCCTCGCTGGGGATCACGTCGGTATGCCCGGGCAGCAGCAGCACGTCATCGTAGGTGAGTCCGACGAAACCGAACGGGTCGTGCTGCTCCATGGGGGTGTGCTCCTCTCGCGCCGTCTGACAATTCTAAGTCGCCGCGGCCTGTGGAAATTCCCGCCGGCCCGATGCCGGCCAGGGTCACGGCTCGGGCGCATTCGGCGTCGGCGCATAGGCGATCCCGCGCTGTCGGGTTACGCTCTGTTCGTCAGACCGGCGGCGCAACGAGGCGGCGCCGCGGACGCACTCACCGTGGAGGTTGCGTGAGACAAGGGACAACGGCCATCGACCGAACCCGACGATGGCTCGTCGCGCTGCTGTGCGCACTCGCAGCGGCGGTCGTGCTGGTGCTGCAGCCGCCGATCGGCGCCGCGGCGGCCACCGACGACCAGGAGAAGACGGACTTCTACTTCGCCGGGACGATCACGTTCGACGACCAACCGATCGAGGGCGTCACGATCTCCGTCGAGGGCGGCGGCTTCGACGCCGAGACCGAGACGGACGCCGAGGGCAAGTGGCGGCTGTACGTTCCGGAGAAGGAGGAGTACACCCTCGCGGTGGACGAGGACACCCTCCCCGAGGGCGTGATCGTGGACGCCTCGAAGCTCCCCGAGGGCGTCGAGCCGGTCTCGGGGACCTCGGGATCCTTCACGGCCGAGTTCGGCCTGACCGGGACGAAGATCGTCAACCTCTTCCTCGGCGAGGGCGAGCGCGTGACGGAGTCGGTCCTCGACCAGCTCCTGTCGCGCATGGTCGGCGGTCTCAACTTCGGGCTCCTCCTCGGGCTCGCCTCCATGGGGGCCGCGCTCATCTACGGCACGACCCGGCTGTCGAACTTCGCGCACGGCGAGATGGTGACCTGGGGCGGCGTCGTCGCCCTCCTGTTCACCTCGTTCTGGCACCTGCCGCTGTGGCTGGGGATCATCGGCGCCGTCGCGGGCGGCGCGCTCCTCGGATGGGCGATGGACGCGGGCCTGTGGCGGCCGCTGCGCCGACGGGGCCTCGGGATCGTGCAGCTCATGATCGTCAGCATCGGCCTGTCGCTCGCCCTCCGCTACGCGCTGCAGTACGTCATCGGCGGCGGCACGTATCAGCTCCCCGGCGCCAGCCCCACTCCGATCCAGCTCGGCCCGATCTCCCTGTCCTACATCGACATGGTCAGCATGGCGGTGAGCCTCGTGGTGATCCTGGCGGTGGCGTTCTTCCTGACGCGGACCCGGATCGGCAAGGCGACGCGGGCGATCTCCGACAACCCCCAGCTCGCCGCCGCCTCCGGCATCGACGTGGACCGGGTGATCCGGATCGTCTGGATCCTCGCGGGCGTGCTGGCCGCGATCTCCGGCATCCTCTGGGCCTACTTCCGCCCGGGCGTGAAGTGGGACATGGGCATGCAGATGCTGCTGCTGATGTTCTGCGCGATCACGCTCGGCGGGCTGGGGTCGGCGATCGGCGCCCTCGTCGGCTCGATCATCGTCGGACTCGCCGTGGAGGTCTCGACGCTGTGGATCCCCTCGGACCTGAAGTACGCGAGCGCGCTGATCGCCCTGATCGTGATCCTGCTGGTGCGTCCGCAGGGCCTGCTCGGTCGCAAGGAGAGGTTGGGCTGACATGGACTTCGGAAGCATCTTCGGCAACACCGCCAGCTATCTGTTCAGCCCGGTCACGATCGCGTACGCGCTGGCGGCGACCGGCCTGGCCGTGCACTTCGGCTACGCCGGTCTGCTGAACTTCGGCATGGCCGCCTTCATGGCGGTCGGCGGCTACGGCTACGCGATCTCGGTGCTCTCGTTCGGCCTCCCGTGGTGGCTCGGCATGCTCATCGGCCTTCTCGGCGGCGCGGTGTTCGCGCTCATCCTCGGCATCCCGACCCTGCGGCTGCGCGCCGACTACCTCGCGATCGCGACGATCGCGGCCGGCGAGATCGTGCGCCTGCTGTTCACCACGCAGCTGTTCGATCAGTGGACCAACTCGGCCGACGGCCTCGCCGGCTACCACGGCGGTTTCCGCGGCGCCAACCCGATCCCGCCGGGGACCTACGGTTTCGGGCCGTGGACCTACAACGAGACGGACCTGTGGAACCGCGTGTTCGGCGTCCTGATGCTTGCGCTGGCGATCCTGCTCGTGTGGGCGCTGATGCGCAGTCCCTGGGGGCGCGTGCTCAAGGGCATCCGCGAGGACGAGGACGCCGTGCGGTCCCTGGGGAAGAACGTGTTCGCCTACAAGATGCAGTCGCTCGTCATCGGCGGCATGATCGGCGCGATGGGCGGCATCGTCTTCGTCCTGCCGTCCGCAGTGGTGCCGGGCAGCTACTCCACGTCGCTGACGTTCTTCCTCTGGACGATCCTGCTCCTCGGCGGGGCCGCGACCGTCTTCGGCCCCACGCTCGGCGCGGTGATCTTCTGGCTGGTGTTCGCCTTCCTCGGCAACCTCCTCCCCGACCTCGCGAAGGCCGGCTTCCTGCCGATGTCCGACACCCAGGCCGGGACCCTGCGGTTCGTCCTGGTCGGCGTGGCGCTCATGCTCCTCGTGATCTTCCGCCCGCAGGGCATCCTCGGAGACAAGAGGGAGATGACCTTTGTCAAGTGAAACCCCCGCCCCCGGCGTTCCCGTGCCCTCGACGACCACCGGGAGCGTCCCGCGGGCCAAGACCACGGACCTGGCCGCGGGTCCTGCCGCGCCCGGGGTCGCCAAGAAGGACCCCATCCTCGTTGTCGACGCCGTCCAGCGCCGCTTCGGCGGGCTGACGGCGGTGGACGTCGACCATCTGGAGATCCCCCGGGGCGCGATCACGGCGCTCATCGGCCCGAACGGCGCCGGCAAGACGACGCTGTTCAACCTGCTGTGCGGGTTCGACCGCCCGAACTCCGGCTCGTGGGTCTACGACGGCACGAACCTCGCCGGGATCCCGTCCTTCAAGGTGGCGCGGATGGGCCAGGTCCGCACGTTCCAGCTCACCAAGTCCCTGTCCCTGCTGACCGTGCTGGAGAACATGAAGCTCGGGGCGACCGGTCAGCGCGGCGAGCGCTTCTGGCCGAGCCTGTTCCCCTTCCTGTGGCGCGCTCAGGACCGGCAGATCGAGGACAAGGCCCGTGAGCTGCTGGCCCGGTTCAAGCTCGACGCCAAGGAGAAGGATTTCGCCGCGTCCCTCTCCGGAGGACAGCGCAAGCTCCTGGAGATGGCGAGAGCCCTGATGACCGACCCGAACCTCGTCATGCTCGACGAGCCGATGGCGGGCGTGAACCCGGCTCTGACCCAGTCGCTGCTCGACCACATCCTGGATCTGAAGGACCTCGGGATGACGGTGCTGTTCGTCGAGCACGACATGCACATGGTCCGTCACATCGCGGACTGGGTCGTCGTCATGGCCGAGGGCCGGGTGGTCGCCGAGGGCCCGCCGGAGACGGTGATGGAGGACCCGGCGGTCGTCGACGCGTACCTCGGCGCCCACCAGGACGTGGACCTCGGCACCGTCACCGGCCGCATCTCCGTGGGCGACGTCGCCCGGGCGCAGGCCCTGCGCGCGGAGATCGAGGCGGAGGCGGTCGAGGAGCTGGACGCCGTGGAGGCGCAGCGCGAGGGGACGGAGCCCGGCTCGGGACCGGCCGGCGGGTCGGGACCGGTCGGCGGCGAGAAGGACGGAGAGAACGCATGAGCGAGGACGTCGTCGTCGAGCTGACCGACGTGCACGCCGGGTACCTCCCGGGCGTGAACATCCTCAACGGAGCCAACCTCGTCGCCCGCCGCGGCGAGCTGATCGGGATCATCGGCCCGAACGGCGCCGGGAAGTCGACGCTGCTGAAGTCGATCTTCGGGCTCGTGAACGTGCGCTCCGGCGACATCACCGTCAACGGCGAGAGCATCGTCGGGCTGAAAGCGGACAAGCTGGTGCGCCGCGGCGTCGCCTTCGTGCCGCAGACGAACAACGTCTTCCCGTCCCTCACGATCGCCGAGAACCTGCAGATGGGCCTGTACCAGAACCCGCGGATCTACGCCGAGCGGCTCGAGTTCGTCACCGGCATCTTCGCGGAGCTCGGCAAACGGTTGAACCAGCGCGCCGGGTCGCTGTCGGGCGGCGAGCGCCAGATGGTGGCCATGTCGCGGGCGCTCATGATGGACCCGTCCGTGCTGCTGCTGGACGAGCCGTCCGCGGGCCTGTCCCCCGTCCGCCAGGACGACGCCTTCATCCGCGTCTCCGACATCAACAAGGCGGGGGTCACCACGATCATGGTCGAGCAGAACGCCCGGCGCTGCCTGCAGATCTGCGACCGCGGGTACGTCCTCGACCAGGGCCGGGACGCGTACGAAGGGGCGGGGCGCGACCTGCTGAACGACCCGAAGGTCATCGGGCTCTATCTGGGAACGCTGGGCACCGACGCGGCCTGACGACACGAGAGACGCCGAACGGCCCCGGATCCGAGGATCCGGGGCCGTTCTGTGACCGGTGTCAGTTGGTGCGCTCGTAGAGGTTGTCGGCACCGTACTTGAAGATGCCGATCGCGGCGCCCGTCGGGTCGCCGTTCTCGTCGAACGTGACGTCGCCGGAGTAGCCGTTGTAGTCGGCCACGCCGCCGTCGTTGATGATCTTCGCGCAGTCGGCGAAGCTCGTGCAGGCCTTGCCGTCGCCGGACCCGCCGGAGACCTCCTGCATCTTGGCGGCGATGTCCGCGCCCTTCGTCGACCCGGAGGCGAGCGACGCCAGAGCCATCAGCACGACGGCGTCATACGCCTCGGCGGCGTAGGTGAAGTCCTGGATGGTGGAGTTGCCCTCACCCGTCCAGTACGTCTGCAGCCGCTCCGTGAAGTCGTCGGACAGGGCCGGGCCCGGACGCGTGCCCTGAGCGCCCTCCAGCGACACGGGGAGGTTCGTGGACGCCTCGGCACCGTAGTTCGAGGTGTTGCCGTCGACCATGTAGAACTTGTCCGCGGTGATGCCGGCGTTCACCAGGAGCGGGGCGATGGTGCGGAACTGGTCGAACGAGACGACCGCGACCGCGTCCGGGTTCGCCGCCTTGATCGTCGCCACCTGGGCGTCGAACTGCGCGTCGCCGACGTTGAAGGACGCCTCGGCGACCACCTGGCCGCCCGCGCTCTCGAACGTCTCCTTGATCGCCGCGTCCAGACCCGTGCCGTACGCGTCGTTCTGATAGATGATGCCGAGTGTCTTGCGCCCGTCCTCGGCGATCAGGTTCCCGAGGACCTCGCCCTGGAGCAGATCGCTCGGCGCCGTGCGGAAGTAGAGGCCGTCGTCCTCGAACGTCGTGAAGTCCGGCGAGGTGTTGGAGGGCGAGATCGTGATGATGCCCTTCGCGACGTTGCCGTCCAGGATGAGCTTGGACACGCCGGACGCGGCCGCGCCGACGATGCCCGCGACGCCCGCGCTCTGCAGCTTGCTGATCGAGGTCTCGTAGGCCTTGGTGTCGGTGTCGCCCTCGTCCTCGCTGGTCATGTCGACCGTGATCCCGGCCTTGGCGTCGTTGATCTCCTGCACCGCCAGCCCCACGCCGGACTCCATCGGCGGGCCGAGGAACGACAGCGAGCCCGTCTGCGGCAGCAGCGACCCCAGCTTCAGTGTGATGTCGCCGGCGGGCTTCTCGCCACCGCCGCCGCCGGTGTCGCCGGACGGCGTGCCGGCGGGTGAGCCGCTGCAGCCGGCGATCACGAGGGCCGATACACCGACCAGGGCGATCCCGGTCAGGGTCTTCGCCACCCTCGAACCCTTCAGTGCGTTCATGATGCTCCTTTGCGTGACTGAACGTGGCGACACCATCGTCGGTGCCCGCCCGTCGGGTGTAACCACCCTAGATCCGGCCGCGGCGCATCCGCGTATCAGTGCGTTAACGATCGGATCCCGCGTCGCGCGGGACCGGGTGTCACACCAGCTCGGGAGCCGCCGGCCGCGGGCCCCGGCGTCCTTCCCGCAGCAGGTCCACGAGGAACACCGCGATCGCGATCCACACGATCGTGAAGCCGATCCACCGCTCCAGCGGCATGGGCTCCCCGCGGAAGACGGCGCCCACGATGAACTGCATCACCGGCGTGATGAACTGCAGCATGCCGATCACGGTGAGGCCGATCCGTCGCGCCCCGGCCGCGAACAGCAGCAGCGGCACAGCCGTGGCGACGCCGGCGAACGCCAGCAGCGCCGCGTGCGTCGGGCCCGCCGCCCCGAGGGTCACGCCGGTGGTCTGCGCGACCACGATGAGCTGCACGAGCGCGACCGGGATCAGCCAGAACGACTCCAGGGTGAGCCCGCTGACGGCATCGACCGCCGCGCCGATCCGCTTCTTGACCAGGCCGTACACGCCGAACGAGGCGGTGAGCGAGAGCGCGATCCAGGGGAACGATCCGTAGGCGAACACGATCACCAGCACGGCGAGCGAGGCGATCCCGATCGCGGTCCATTGCAGCGGTCGGATCCGCTCCCGCAGGACGAAGACGCCCAGCAGCACGGTCGTGATCGGGTTGATGAAGTAGCCGAGGCTCGTCTCGACGATGTGATCGGACAGGGTCGCGATGACGAAGACCTGCCAGTTGATGTAGATGAGCACGCCGGCCAGCGCGGTCCAGCCGAGCAGGCGCGGCTGCCGCACGATGGCGCCGAGCGCGCTCCAGCCGCGCATCACCGTGAGCAGGACCAGGCAGAACACGAACGACAACAGCACCCGCCACGCGACCAGCTCCCACGGACCGGTGGGGACCAGCAGCAGGAAGTACAGCGGCAGCACGCCCCAGATCAGGTAGGCGCCGCCGGCGTACACCGCTCCGGCCGTCTGCGGGCTGCGCGGGGATGGGCTCACCGGTCAACCCTATGGCGCGCTCACGGGTCGGCGGCGCCTGTCCGGGTCCGGTTCGGGGCGGAATTCGGCCATTCGGGGCGTGATTCGCGCCAATCTCTGCCCGGAACGCGCCCCAAGACGCGGCGGACCGCCCGGACACGGCGAAGGGCCCGGATGCCGAGGCATCCGGGCCCTTCGTGAACGTCAGCGCGTCAGCGGACGACGACCGCGAGGACGTCGCGGGCCGAGAGCACCAGGTACTCGTCGGCGCCGAACTTGACCTCGGTCCCGCCGTACTTGCTGTAGAGCACGCGGTCGCCGACGGCGACGTCGAGCGGAACACGGTTGCCGTTGTCGTCGATGCGGCCGGGGCCCACGGCCACGACCTCGCCCTCCTGGGGCTTCTCCTTGGCGGTGTCGGGGATGACCAGGCCACTCGCGGTGGTCTGCTCGGCCTCGACCTGCTGGATGACGATGCGGTCCTCGAGCGGCTTGATGGAAACCGACACGGTCTACCTCTTTCTCGACGGTTCAAGACTCGTTAGCACCCTCAACCCGAGAGTGCTAATCACAGTGTAGGCGCAAGGCTGGCACTCGCGCAATGCGAGTGCCAGCCTTGGCGGATGCGGCAGACCCCTAGGCTGGGCAGGTGGAGATGCCCGAGCTGACCGCCCTGCTCACCTCCGAGGGGCTGCGCCTGCTGGACGAGCTCGGCCCGGTGGAGACGACGGGCGAGGCCGCCGCCGCGGTGTCGCGGCTCCGCGGAGCCGGGCACGGTCCGGACATCGTGGCCGCCGTCGTCGGCCAGGCGCATCTCCGCGCCAAGGCCCGGTCGAAGTTCGGGCCGTTCGCGGACCGGATGCTGTTCACCCGCGCCGGTCTCGAACAGGCCACCCGGCTGTCCGTGGCGGCACGGCACGCCGGACGCCTGCGAACCGCAGGGATCGCCCACGTCACCGACCTCGGCTGCGGCATCGGCGGAGACGCGCTGGCCTTCGCCGCCGCGGGCCTGCGCGTGACCGCGGTCGATGCCGACGAGATCACGGCGGCACTGGCCGCCTTCAACCTGGCGCCCTTCGGCTCGGACGCCGAGGTGCGGCACGCCCGCGCCGAGGAGATCTCGCTGAGCGGCGATCCGGGCGAGGCGGCGTGGCTCGACCCCGCCCGGCGCACGGCCGGGCACACCGAGACCCGGCGCGTGTCGGCCGCCGACTACTCCCCTCCCCTGGACTGGGTGTTCGCTCTCGCGGAGAGGATGCCGACCGGGATCAAGCTCGGCCCCGGCCACGACCGCGACGCCCTGCCGCCCGAGGCCGAGGCGCAGTGGGTGAGCGTGGACGGCAGCGTCGTGGAGCTCGTGCTGTGGGCCGGCGGCCTGGAACGCGACGGGGTGCGCCGTGCGGCGATGGTCATCCGGGGGGAGAGCACGCACGAGCTGACCGCTCCCGCCGACTCCGCGGACGCGGAGGTGCGCCCGCTCGGCGCCTACCTCCACGAGCCGGACGGCGCTGTGATCCGCGCCCGCCTCATCGGGGATCTGGCGCGACGCACCGGAGCCGGGATGCTGGACGAGCACATCGCGTACCTCACGTCCGACGAGCCCCTGTCCTCCCCCTTCGCGGCGAGCTTCCGGGTGCGCGAGGTGCTGCCGCTGCACGCGAAGACGATCTCGGCGGCGCTCAAGGCGGCCGGCGTCGGAACCCTGGAGATCAAGAAGCGCGGCGTCGACATCGATCCCGCAGCGTTCCGCCGGAAACTGACGCTGCGCGGGAAGGGCTCGGCGACGCTCATCCTCGTCCGCATCGGCGACCGGCGCCACGCCGTCCTCGCCGACCGCGTCTGATCCTCCCTCGTTCCGCTCCCCTCGCTCCGTCGTCGAGTGGTCAGTTTCTGTGGGTTCCGCGCGCCTCAACCCACAGAAACTGACCACTCGACAGAAGGGGCGGGCGGGGAGGGGTCAGAGGCGGGGGCCCCAGGCGGTCGAGGGATCGGACTGCCGGGTGATCACGAGGTATTGGCCGTGCATGTTCGCGGTGCGCAGATCCAGGACGGCGGATCCAGCCGCCCCCGCCGGGACCTCGAGCACGACCAACGATCGATCGCCGGCCACCTGCGATACCCCCGTGCGCGGGTCTGCGTCGCCGCACGCGCGGACGCGCGGGCCGCCGAACTCGGTGATCAGGCACGACTCTCCACCCTGTGATGTCACGAACCACACCGGGTCGTCGTCGAGGTAGCCGACGACCAACGGCAGGCCCTGCAGATCCTCCTCGCGGACCAGTCGACGCGCTGTCTCCTTCTGCGCAGGGCTGTAGTCGGCGTTGTCCCACACACTGCTGTCGTACTCCCATCGCTGCAGGAACCCCAACGGGTATCTGTCCTGGGCGAGCGTGATCCCCCCGCTGTACGAGACGCCGCGCTCGTCCTCGAGGGTGACGGTGCGATGCACGGAGAGCACGTCCTGAACCTCCCACTGCGTGCTCCGCAGGCACGTGACCTCCGGCTGTTCGTCGTCGATGTCGAGGATCCCGCAGTGGACCCGGCCGTCGCCGCGCGTCCCCCACCAGAGGCGCGAGTCGCCTTCCTCTGCCAGCAGCAGGAGCGAGCCCGGATCGATGTCGTCGACGTCCGCAGTGAGCACCTCCCGCCGCTCCTCGTGCGCCGCGGTCATCGGCAGCGCCACATCGGGCGCGCGGGGCACGGACCAGCCGATCGCGAGGCCCGCCGCCACGAGTGCCGCGGCGGCGGTGACGAGCACGCGAGGACGCCGCCACCAGCCGGCAATCGCGCGGTCCGCGAGCAGCGCCCGCCAGCGGGAGGGCGGAGCCGTCTCGCCGAGGACGTGGGACGGACCGATCGAGGAGGATCCCGGATCCGCCGCCACCGTCACCGGATCGCTCCCGGGTTCCTTCGGCACCGCGAGGACGTGCGGCGGCGGCGTCGTCGCGGCGTCCTCCGCCACCACGGACGCGAACCATGCCTCCGGTCCCGGTGCGGGTCCCTCGCCCGGCGCCGCGGTGTCCACAACCGCGCTGACCTCCGGCCCTGCCGGGACCACGCGACGCCGCTGCAGGTCCCGAAGCCGGTCCGCCTCCGCGGGGCTCAACGGCGTCGGCCCCCGGCCGTAGGCGCGCTCCTGCAGCGCCCGCCGTTCGCGCTCCTCGTCGAGCCCGTCGCCCATCGGATCGCTCCGCTACCCGAGCAACCCCGCCGCGAAGGCGGCCCAGAGGAGCCAGCCGGCGCTGTAAACGGTGGCGACAGAACCCAGCACGAGCGCCCAGACCGACATCGACCGGCTCTCCACCGGACGGCGCAGGCACATGATCGCCGAGACCACCGCGATGATCGCGACCGGGATGCCCCACCCCACGAACAGGGACGCGGCGAGCGCGACGATCGCCGCGAGCAGGGCCCAGGGCGCCAGGCGGGCGTCGTCGCCCCGGCGCACCGCGCCGGTCGCGGTCGAGGGCTCCCAGACGGCACCGGTCGGGACGGCCCCCTCGTCGTGCAGATCCGGGCCGCTCTCCACCGTCACCGGCGACGGCGCCGTCGGCAGCTTGGAGAACCGTTCCGGGGCTCCGTCGCCCGGCGTCGTCATCCGCCCGCCCCGGTGTCGGCCCCGATGCCCGCCCCGATGCCCGCCCGGTTGTCAGCCGCGAGCACGTCGCCCGGCACGGAGGACGCGACCTGGATCTCCGTCACGGGCAGGGTGGAGTCGGCGCCGAAGGCGAGCGTGGACGGCGCACGCCCGGACGCGATGAGCTCGGCGGCCAGCGCCGCGATCATGGCTCCGTTGTCGGTGCACAGGCTCAGCGGAGGGATCCGCACGGTCACGCCCGCCGCCTCGGCGCGCTCGATCGTCTGCTCGCGCAGTCGCCGGTTCGCGATCACGCCGCCGCCGAGGAGCAGGCGGGGCACGCCGCGGTCCGCGCAGGCGGCGAGCGCCTTCGTCACGAGCACGTCGACGACCGCTTCACGGAAGCTCGCCGCCACATCCGCGACCGGGACCTCCACGCCGTCAGCGCTCGCGCGCTCGATCCAGCGGGCCACCGCCGTCTTCAGGCCCGAGAACGAGAAGTCGTAGCGGTGCCGCTCCAGGTCCGACGCCCGGGACAGGCCGCGGGGGAAAGCGATGGCCCGCGGATCCCCGCCCACGGCCGCGCGGTCGATCTCGGGGCCGCCGGGATACGGCAGTCCGAGCAGGCGCGCGACCTTGTCGAAAGCCTCGCCGGCGGCGTCGTCCACCGTCTCGCCGAGCAGCTCGACGTCGGTGGTGAGGTCGCGCACGTGCAGGAGCGACGTGTGGCCGCCGCTCACGAGCAGGGCGATCGTGGGGTACTCCAGCGGCGGCGCATCGGCGTCGAGGATGTCCGCGGCGATGTGCCCGACGAGGTGGTTCACGGCGTAGAGCGGCGTGCCGAGCGAGACCGCCAGCCCCTTGGCGGCACCGATCCCGACCATGAGCGCGCCCGCCAGCCCCGGGCCGCTCGTGACGGCCACCGCGTCCAGGTCCGTCAATCGGACCCCGGCCTCGTCGAGGGCGCGTTCGATCGACGGCTGCAACGCCTCCAGGTGCGCGCGCGCCGCCACCTCCGGCACCACGCCGCCGTAGCGGGCGTGCTCGTCCATGCTGGAGGCGATCGTGTTCGACAGCAGGGTGCGTCCGCGGACGATGCCGATCCCGGTCTCGTCGCAGCTCGTCTCGATGCCGAGGACGAGGGGCTCGCTCATGCCGACTCCTTCCGGTCGCTCGGTGCGGCGTCCGCGGTCGTCTGAGCGGCGCGGGCCCGGAGGTCCAGGCGCATCACCACGGCGTCCACGTCGTCGGGCTGGTAGTAGTGCGCGCGGCGACCGATCTCGTCGAAGCCCTCCGAGGCGTAGAGCGCGGCGGCCACGGGGTTGTCGGCGCGGACCTCGAGGAAGACCTCGCTCGCCCCGCGCTCCTCGGCCTGCGCCAGGAGCGCACGCAGCAGCGCACGGCCCCGCCCCGCGCCCCGATGCCGTGCATCCAGGGCGATCGTCTGGATGTCGGCGTCCCGGGAGCCGCGCAGCGCCCGCACTCCCCCGTAGCCGACGATCCGCTCGCCCGCCGCATCCGGCTCGACGACGACGAGGTAGCTGCCGTGCGGGGAGGCCAGCTCGTCGGCCATCGCCTCCGCACTCCAGGCGTCGCGGGGGAACGAGGCCCGCTCGATCGCCATGATCGCGTCGAGGTCGTCCGGGGAGGCCGGCCGGATCATGATCCGACCCGTTTCGGCGCGCTCGGAATGCGGGCGTCCGGCGCCCGCAGGTACAGCGGCTCGGCGCCCGCGAGGGTGCGTCCGGCGGCGACGGCCCGGGCGCCGACACGGGCGAGGGAGGCCGCGGACAACTCGGTCGCGGTGATCTGGCGGAGCGCCCCCAGACGCGCGTCGACCTCCTCGCGGGGGACGAGCACGGTCTCCACCACGACGTGCGGGATCCCGTCGACGTCGAGCCCTTCGAAGACCGTCACGGCGGACTCACGACGGCGCGCGTCGGTGAGGATCGCGAACGGCTCGCTCGGCTTCTCTTCGCGGATGACGGAGAGGGCGGCGGCGAGATGGCTGGGCACGGGGACCACGGGGACGCCTCGGCCGAGGGCGAACGCGCGGGCCGCGGCGATCCCGATCCGAAGCCCCGTGAACGGCCCCGGTCCCATGCCCGCGACCACGTGCGTGAGCGGGTCGTCGGGAGCCTCCGCCTGGGCGGCGGCGAGCGCGTCCTGCAGCATCGTTCCGATGACCTCGGCATGCCCGAGGGCGTTTCGTTCCCCGAGGTCGGCCAGGGTCGATCCGTCACGGCCGAGGAGGGCGACGGCCGAGCCCAGGGACGTGTCGACGGCGAGGATCACCCCTCCAGGGTAGTCTCCACCGCCG
Source organism: Microbacterium sp. CCNWLW41 (assembly GCF_037083505.1). Classification (NCBI taxonomy): domain Bacteria; kingdom Bacillati; phylum Actinomycetota; class Actinomycetes; order Micrococcales; family Microbacteriaceae; genus Microbacterium; species Microbacterium sp. CCNWLW41. The sequence goes on along the minus strand of NZ_JBAOJP010000003.1, from coordinate 91,500 downwards.
CCCGCCGACGCCGGGACGACCCGGTGCCGGCCGGATCCGCGCGCCCGGGTCGGCGGGCTCAGCGGCCGCCGCGGCGAATCGTCACGACCCTCGGGGCGTCCGCGTCCAGGTCCTCGTCCGCGACGTCGTCCCGGGCCCCGGCTCCGGCCCCGACCGGCCGTTCCAGCTCGATGTCCCACCAGGAGTCGGCCAGGTCCTCGGCGATCCCGCGCCCCCACTCCACGACGACCACCGAACCGGCGGCGTCGACGTCGAGATCGTCGAGCTCCGCCGCGGACCCCAGACGGTACGCGTCCATGTGCACGAGCGGGGCGCGCCCGACCAGGGAGGGGTGCGTCCGAGCCAGCACGAATGTCGGGCTCTGCACGGGACCCCGCACTCCCAGCCCCTCGGCGAGGCCCCGCGTGAAGGTCGTCTTCCCCGCGCCGAGCGGACCGGTGAGGATCAGCACGTCCCCGGCTTCCAGACCGCCGCCGATCCCCCTCCCGAGCGCCTCCATGTCCTCGGCCGTCGCGATCTCATGGCGTCCGAGCAGGGTGTCCGCGACGCTCACGAGACGGTCCGCCGCGGCACCCGGGGGCCGATCCGGGTGACGATCTCGTAGTTGATGGTGCCCGCCGCGTCCGCCCAGGTCGTGGCGGACGGATGACCGAGGGTGGGATCCCCGAACAGGATCGCCTCGTCTCCGACGGCGACGGCGTGGTCGCCGACGTCCACGACGAACTGGTCCATCGCAATCCGTCCGGCCACAGGGAAGCGCCGCCCGCCGATGAGGACCGGCCCGCGTCCCGACGCCTGCCGCGGGATCCCGTCGGCGTAGCCCAGCGGGATCAGGGCGAGGGTGGTCTCCCGGGCGGTGCGGTGGTCGTACCCGTAGGAGACGCCCTGCCCGGCGGGGACGCGGCGCACGGCCGCGACGGCGGCCCGAAGCGTCATCGCGGGGCGCAGGCCCAGGTCCGCGGACGAGCGGTCGTCGAAGGGCGACAGCCCGTACAGTCCGATGCCGATGCGCACGGCGTCGAGGCGGGTCTCGGGCAGGTCGATCGCCGCCGCGGTGGCCGCGAGGTGGCGGATCTCCGGTCGTACGCCCGCGGCCTCGGCCTGCGCGCAGCCGCGCTCGAAGGCGGCGAGCGCGGCCAGGTCGTCCGCGGGCGACGTGTTGGAGACGTGGCTGAACAGGCCCACGATCCGGATCCGACCGATCCGCTCCAGCCGTGCGGCCTCCGCGAGCACTCGCTCCCAGGCGGCGGGCGCGACGCCATTGCGGGACAGGCCGGTCTCGAGCTTCAGGTGGACTCCGACCGGGGTCCGCGCCGAGGCGGCGGCCGCGGCGGCCTCGAGCTGGTCGAAGGAGGAGATGCCGATCTCGATCCCTGCCTCGGCGGCGTCGTCGAAACGGCGCTGCGGAGCGTGCAACCAGGCGAGCACGGGCGCGTTGACGCCCTCTCGGCGCAACGCCAGCGCCTCGTCGACCGTGGCCACGCCCAGCCGGGTCGCGCCGCCGGCGAGCGCCGCGACCGCAGCGGCGGCGGCTCCGTGCCCGTAGGCGTTCGCCTTGATCACGCCGATCACGTCGGTGCCGGTCATCCGGCGCAGCTGACGGGTGTTGTCGCTGATCGCGTCCAGGTCGATCACGGCTTCGCGGAACAGGGTCATGCTGTGCCCTCCGTCGGCGGATCGTCCAGGGTATCGGCGCGAGACCCCCTCTGCCCGCCGGGACCCCCTCCTGCAAGCGCTCCTCCCGGGGGGTGCGGGCGGCCGGAGGGGGTGTCGGTCCCCTCCGCGACGACGAACGCGGCGGCCAGGCCCGCGTCGTGGCTGAGCGTGAGGTGCACCGTGGAGATGCCCCGTTCCCGGACGACCTCGGCGGTGGTGCCGGTGAGCACGAAGTAGGGGCGGCCGGACTCCTCCGAGGCGATCTCGATCTCCGTCCAGTGCACCCCGTCCGATCCGCCCAGGGCCTTGATCAGCGCTTCCTTCGCGGCGTAGCGCGCGGCGAGCGACGCCAGCCGCAGGGACCGCTCGGCCGGAGCGAAGAGCCGCTCGGACAACCGGGGGGTCCGCGTCATCGTCTGCTCGAACCGCGCGATGTCCACGATGTCGATGCCGGTGCCGATGATCACCGGTTCAGCCTACTCGCGCCCGCCCTGCGCTCCCGCGGGCTCCCGTCGCGCCGCCGCCCCGGCCGAGTGGTCAGAAAGTGTGGGCTCGCGCGCCGTGAACCCACAGTTTCTGACCACTCGGCACCGCGCGCCGGTGCGGCGGCACCGCGCGCCGGTGCGGCGCTCGACGGGCCGGGGTCACTCGACCGTGACGGACTTGGCGAGGTTGCGCGGCTGATCCACGTCCAGCCCCTTCGCCGTGGCGAGCGCCATCGCGAAGATCTGCAGCGGCACGACGGCGAGGATCGGCTCGAACAGCGGCTCGGCCAGCGGGATCCGGATCACCTCGTCCGCGAAGGGCAGGACCGCCGCGTCCCCCTCCTCCGCGACGACGATCACCCGGGCGCCGCGCGCGCGGATCTCCTGGATGTTGGAGATCACCTTCGCATGCACGAGCGACGAGTGACGCGGCGAGGGGACGATCACGAACACCGGCTGCCCCGGCTCGATGAGAGCGATCGGGCCGTGCTTGAGCTCGCCCGCGGCGAAGCCCTCCGCGTGGATGTAGGAGATCTCCTTGAGCTTGAGCGCGCCCTCCAACGCGATCGGATAGCCGACGTGACGACCGAGGAACAGCACCGAACGGGTGTCGGCCATCCATCCCGCGAGCTGTGCCACGTGCGCCTGCTCCGACTCCAGGACGCGGGCGAGCTTGCCCGGGAGCGCCTCCAGCTCGGCGACGTCGCGCGCGGCGTCCGACGACACCGTCCCGCGGACGCGCCCCATGTGCAGGCCCAGCAGCTCCAGGGCCGTGATCTGGGCGACGAAGGCCTTGGTCGACGCCACCGCGACCTCGGGCCCCGCGTGCGTGTAGACGACGGCGTCGGACTCCCGAGGGATCGTCGCCCCCTGGGTGTTGCAGATCGACAGGGTCCGCGCGCCGCGCTCCCGCGCGTACTTGACCGCCATCAGGGTGTCCATGGTCTCGCCGGACTGGCTGATCGAGACCACGAGCGTGCGGTCCCCGATCACCGGGTCCCGGTACCGGAACTCGTGCGCGAGCTCGACGTCCACGGGCACGCGCGCCCACTGCTCGATCGCGTACTTGCCGACCATCCCGGCGTACGACGCCGTGCCGCACGCGGTGACGATGACCCGGTCGACGTCGCGCAGCAGGTCGTCCATGCCCTCGAGCTCCGGGATCACGACCTCTCCGTCGCGGACGCGCCCGCGGATCGTGTTCGCGACCGCCTCCGGCTCCTCCGAGACCTCCTTGGCCATGAAGCTGGGCCATCCGCCCTTCTCCGCGGCGGCCGCGTCCCACGACACCTCGAACGGCTCGGCCTCGACGACCGTGCCGTCGAAGTCGGTGACGGTCACCTGGTCGGGCGTGATCGCGACGATCTGGTCCTGCCCGATCGCGAGGGCGCGACGGGTGTGCTCCACGAACGCGGCCACGTCGGAGCCGAGGAAGTTCTCCCCCTCGCCCAGGCCGATCACGAGCGGCGAGTTGCGGCGGGCGCCGACGACGAGGTCCGGCTCGTCCTGATGCACGGCCAGCAGGGTGAAGGCCCCCTCGAGGCGTCCGACGACGGCGCGGAACGCCTCCTGGAGATCGCCCGTGCGGGCGTGCTCGCGTCCGAGAAGGGCCGCGGCGACCTCGGTGTCGGTCTCGCTGCGGAAGGTCACGCCCTCCGCGGCGAGCTCGGCGCGCAGCGCCGCGAAGTTCTCGATGATGCCGTTGTGGATGAGCGCGAGGCGCCCCTCGTCGGCCAGGTGCGGATGCGCGTTGACGTCCGTCGGGCCGCCGTGCGTCGCCCACCGGGTGTGCCCGATCCCGGTGGTCCCGGAGGGGAGCGGATGCGCGCCGAGCTCGTCGCGCAGCACACCGAGCTTCCCGGCCTTCTTCGCGCTGGAGAGCGTCCCGTCCTCCGTGATCACGGCGATCCCGGCCGAGTCGTAGCCGCGGTACTCCAGGCGAGCGAGCCCCGCGAGGAGGATGTCCTGGCTCGGACGCGAGCCGACGTAACCGACGATTCCACACATGCGGTCCAGAGTAAGCGGCGCATTTTGCGCAGGTTCTGAACGAATGCGACGTGCGGATCGGAGCCACGCGCCGGGGCGTTCACCCGATCTGCACATTTCACCCCGATCCGCACACCGAATCGCACAAGACGTGTGCAGATCGGGACCGGGTGTGCAGATCGGGGACCGGGCGGAGACAGGGGACGGACGGAGGCAGGAGCCGGACGGGCACCGGATCGGCCCGGGGTCAGAGCTTGCGGAGCAGGACGCTCTCGACGGAGTGGTCAGCGCCCTTGTTCAGCACGAGCGAGGCGCGATGGCGGGTGGGCTGGACGTTCTCGACGAGGTTCGGCAGGTTGATCTCGTTCCAGTAGCCCATGGCGGTGGTCACCGCCTCGTCGTCCGTGAGGTGCGCGAAGACGTTGAAGAACGAGCTCGGGTTCGCGAAGGCGCCCTTGCGCAGGGCGAGGAAGCGCTCGACGTACCACTGGGCGATGTGATCCGGATCCGCGTCGACGTAGACGGAGAAGTCGAACAGGTCGCTGACGGCCACGTCGTTGGGCGCGGGCGGCGGCTGCAGGACGTTGAGCCCCTCGACGATCACGACGTCGGGGCGGCGGACCACCACGTGCGCGTCGGGCACGATGTCGTAGCGGATGTGCGAGTAGAAGGGCGCGCGGGCCTCCTCGGCGCCGCTCTTCACCTTCGTGAGGAACTCGACCAGCGCCCGGCGATCGTACGACTCCGGGAAGCCCTTGCGGTCCATGAGCCCGCGCCGCTCGAGCTCGGCGTTCGGGTAGAGGAAGCCGTCCGTCGTGACGAGCTCCACCCGCGGCGTGCCGGGCCAGCGGCTCATGAGCTCCCGGAGCAGACGGGCGATGGTGGACTTCCCGACCGCGACGGATCCGGCCACGCCGACGACGAAGGGCGTGGTGTCGTCCTCCTCCTGGAGGAAGGTGCTGGTCGCCGCGCCGAGCTTCTTGGTGGAGGTCGCGTAGAGGCTGAGGAGCCGGCTCAGCGGCAGGTACACCTCGCGGACCTCGGTGAGATCCAGCCGATCGCCGATGCCCCGGATCTCCACGACCTCGGTCTCGGACAGGGGCTGGTCCAGGTCGGCCGCCAGGCGCGCCCAGTCGGCTCGGTCGATCCGGCGGTACGGCGACAGCGGCGCGAGGGTCTCGGGACTCACGTCCCCCATCGTAGCCACGCGCGCCGCCGCTCCCGTCCGGTGGTCGGCGGACGGGGACGGCACCATTCGTCCCCGCCCGCCCGTCTCGATCAGATCCGGCGCATCCGGCCCCAGTGCCACCAGGGGATGGAGAAGCCGATCTGGTCCGCCCAGCCGAAGAAGTGCTTGCTGCGCGGGTAGTACATGCCGTACCAGAACAGGGGCACCCACTCCGTGTCGCGGGCCCAGACCTCCTGGAGCCGGCGGTAGTGCGCGCCGCGCTCCGCGAGCGTCGTGGCCTCGCGCGCGGCCTCGTAGGCCGCATCGACATCGGCGTTGGCGTGGCCGGCCATGTTGTTGCGCCCCGCGCTGGAGTACTTCGTCGCCGTGATCTCCGGATCCGGAGCCATCGAGCCGCCGACGATGATGAGGTCGAACTCCCCGCCCCGCCGGACGATCGAGGCCCAGTCCGGGGAGGACAGGCCGTCGTACGTCACCGCGAACCCGACCGCCTCGAGCTGTCGCGCGACGATCTCGGCGAGCGGCTTGTGCCCGAAGAACATGTCCATGTAGTACAGCCGGATGTCGCCACGGCTGCCGTTCGCGTCCTTCGTCAGCCCGGCCTCGTCGAGGAGGCGCTCGGCAGCCTCGATGTCGTGCGCCGGCGCCTTGGCCTCGGGGTTGAACGCCCACTCGCTGCTGCCGAGGAGGTAGTGGTCCCACGCCTGCGAGACGCCGGGGTCGCCGAGCCGATCGATCTCGCTGCGGTCGACCGCGTGCGCGATCGCGCGACGTGCGCGCTCGTCCTTCCACCGCTCCTGGCGGTGGTTGAAGTCCAGCAGGGCCATGCCCGGCCCTTGGCGGGTCATGATCTCCGCCTCGGAATCCTCCGGGACCAGGTGCAGGCGGTCGCGGGTGAGCGTGTCCTGCGGCACGATGTGCGCCTCGCCGCGCGCGACCATGCGCACGCACTCGTCCCGGTCCGGCACGATCTTCAGGATCAGCCGGTCGATCGCCGGCTGCGGACCCCAGTGGTCGGGGACCGCCTCCATGATCACGTGCTCCCCGGGCGTCCAGTCGACGAGCCGGAACGGCCCGGATCCGACCGGCTTCAGGTTGTGCGGGTTGGTCGACCAGTCGGTGCCCTCGTAGAGGTGCGCGGGCAGGATGTGGGCGAAGATGAAGTTCCCCAGCAGCACCAGGAACCCCGAGTTCGGCCGGGACAGGTGGTAGTCGACGGTGTGCCGGTCGACCTCCTCGATGTGATCGACGTCCTGCAGGAACATCGCGCCGGTGTAGCCCATCTCCTTCGCATGGCTGTGGGTGTAGGCCACGTCGTGGGCCGTCAGGGGCGTCCCGTCCTGCCACCGCGCCGCCTTGTTCAGGTGGAACCGCCAGCGCCGCGCGCCGTCGAGGCACTCCCAGTGCGTCGCGAGGTCCGGGAACGGGTTGATCTCGTACCACTCGTTGAGCACGACGCGGTTGTAGATGTTGTTGCACGCCAGGTATCCGGCGCTGCCGGTGGTGTTGCGGTAGACGTCGTTGAACTCGAGGGCGTCGTGGGGTGTGGCCACGATGAAGTCGACGCTCATCATCCTCCTTCTCGGGGAACCCGCCGCGGCTGCGACGGGAGGTTCATGCCTCGGCCGGGCACGGGGCCGCGGGGCTGTCCGGGGTCGGCCAGACCGGCAGCGGCGCGCGCATGCGTGCCCGCTGGAGAGCCGGGTCCGGGACGGGGACCGCGGCCAGCAGGGCGCGGGTGTACGGGTGTGCGGGAGCCCCGATGACCTGCGCGGCAGGCCCCGCCTCGACCATCTGACCGCCGTGCATGACGCCGATCCGGTGGGCGAGCTCGGCGACCACGGCCATGTCATGCGACACGAAGAGGTACGAGACGCCGCGCTGGCGCTGGAGGTCCCGGAGCAGATCCAGGATCTCCGCCTGCACCGACACGTCCAGGGCCGACACCGGCTCGTCCAGGATGATGAGGTCCGGGTCCACGGCGAGCGCCCGGGCGATCGCGATGCGCTGCCGCTGGCCCCCGGAGAACTCGTGCGGGAACCGGTCGACGGCGTCGGCGGGCAGGCGCACCTGGGCGAGGAGCTCGGCGATCTGGCCCGGCCGGTGCGCGAGCCGCTGGATCCGGCGCGGCTCGCGCAGGATGTCGGCGACCGTCATCCGCGGGTCCAGCGACGTGTACGGGTCCTGGAACACGACCGACACCGCCGCGCGGAACCGCCGCCCGGCGGCGCCGCGCACGCCGGTGACATCGTCCCCGCGGAAGCGGACGCTCCCGGCCGTCGCGCGCTCGAGGCCGAGGATGGTGCGCAGCAACGTGGTCTTCCCGGATCCGGACTCCCCCACGACCGCGAAGGTCTCTCCGGGACGCAGATCCAGAGACACCCCGCAGAGCGCATGGACGACCGCGCCCCGGCGCCGCGGCCGGAAGTGCGTGACGAGCTCGCGCACCTGCAGCAGGGGCTCGGCCGCCGACGCGGCGTCGGCGGCGGGAACGGGAGTGGGACGATCCATGTCAGGCCTCCTCGATCGCGCCGTGCCGGCTGAGATCGGGCGCGAGCGAGAGGAGCTTGCGCGTGTACTCGTGGGCCGGCGCCGTGAAGATGTCCTGCACGTCGCCGCTCTCGACGATCCGTCCCGCCTGCATCACGACGACGCGATCGGCGATGCCCGCGACCAGGGCGAGGTCGTGCGTGATGAACAGCATCGAGGCGCCGGTGCGCTCGCGCGCCGCGGCGAGGGTCTTCATCACCTGTGCCTGCACTGTCACGTCCAGCGCGGTCGTGGGCTCGTCGGCGATGATGAGGTCGGGATCCATCGCCATCGCCATCGCGATGACCACGCGCTGACGCATGCCGCCCGAGAGCTGGTGCGGGTAAGAGGCCAGCACTCGTGCCGGGTCCTTGATGGAGACGCCGGTCAGCAGCGCCGTCGCCCGCTCGTCGAGCGCCGCCCCGGTGATCCCGGACATCCGGAGCTGGTCGGCGAACTGCCGCCCGATCGTGAGGACCGGGTTCAGCGAGGTGGAGGGATCCTGCAGCACCATGGCGATCCGTCTGCCCCGCAGGCGACGCCACTGCTCGAAACGCAGTTCCATGAGGTCGATGCCGTCGAACCGCAGCTCCCCGCTCGCGACCGCCGTCGGCGGGAGGAGTCCGACGAGCGACAGCGCGGTGAGGGTCTTCCCCGAGCCCGACTCCCCGACGAGCGCCGTCACGCTGCCCGGCGCCAGATCCAGGCTGATCCGGTCGACGACGGCGCGTCCGGAGAACTCGACCGAGAAGTCGCGGATCTCGACGAGCCGGCCCGGCTCCGGCGGGGCGGACGCCCGTGGGGTCGCGCCGCGGCGGGTCCGGCGACGGGCGCCCCCCATCGGTCGTGCGTCGAGGGGGTTCACGGGGGCGGACTTCGGGTTCACGGCGTCCCGCAGCCCCTCGCCGATGTAGTTGACCGACAGCACGAGCAGGATGATGAGCAGCCCCGGGAAGTAGAACAGCCACGGCCGCGTCAGCACCGCCGACTGCGCGTCCGCCACGAGGCGGCCGAGCGAGGTGTCCGGAGGCTGGACCCCGAAGCCGAGGAAGGACAGCCCGGTCTCGGCGAGGATCGACGCGCCGAACAGCAGGGTCGCCGCGACGATGATGTGGTCCGCGACGTTCGGGATGAGGTGGCGGAACATGACGCGGAGGGAGCCCGCTCCCATGGTGCGCGCGGCGTCCACGTACGGCAGCGCCCGGAGCCCGAGGACGACTCCCCGGACCAGGCGCGCCATCGACGTCCACATCAGGACGCCGAGCACGAGCGACAGGGCGAACCAGGACACGCCGCCGGCCGGCACCACGGATCCGAGGAAGGCCGCGATCGCGAGGGTCGGCAGGGTCAGGGTGAGATCGACCAGCCGCATGATCGCGGCGTCGACGGCCGCGCCGAGGTAGCCCGCCACGACGCCGAGGACGGTGCCGATGACGGTGGCCACCACGGTCACGCTGAAGGCGATGAGCAGCGACTGCTGCAGCCCGCGGAGCACCTGGGCGAACTGGTCGCGGCCGAGCTGATCGGTGCCCATCGGGTGCTGCAGGCTGGGGCTCGCCGACAGGTCGGGGGTGATCTGGCCCGCCGCGTACGGCCACAGCGGCGGCACGACGATCGCGACGACGACGAGCAGCACGAGCACACCGAGGGCGACGATCCCGGTCCGGTGGCGCAGGAACCGGCGCAGCACGACGCGGAACTGACCGCTGCCGTCCGCCGCGGCCGTCGCGACGAGCTCGGTCTTGGGCGAGAGGTTCGACGGCTCAGTGAGAGACATAGCGCACCCGGGGGTCGAGGACGAGGTAGAGCAGGTCGGCGATCAGGTTGAACAGCACGACGGCGGCCGCGGCGATGAGCAGCCAGGCCATCACCGCGTTCGTGTCCCGCAGCGTGATCGACTCCAGCAGGAAGACGCCCATCCCGCGCCACTGGAACACGGTCTCGGTGATCACGGCGCCGGAGAACAGGGCGGGAAGATCCAGCGCGACGATGGTGACGATGGGCACCAGCGCGGGCCGCACGACGTACGACCAGACCACGGTCCGCCGGGGCAGGCCCTTGAGCACGGCGAAGCGGACGTGGTCGCTGCCGAGGCTCTCCGCCACGGCCGTGCGCTGATAGCGGCTCCACACCGCGTAGTGCACGAGGGTGAGGACGATCGTGGGCAGGACGAGGTGGGCGGCGCTGTCCAGGAACGCGGCCAGCGGGTCGGTGGGCGCGGGGATGGACGTCGCCCCGACCGTCGCGAAGACCTGGTATCCCGTCAGCTCGTTGAACCCGATCCCCCACTGCTTGAGCAGGACGGCCAGCCAGAACGAGGGCAGCGCCAGCAGGACGAACGCCGTCGGGGTGAGCACGACGTCGGGCCAGCGCCGCTGCCGCAGCGCCGAGACCGTGCCGGCGAGCACCGCCAGGACGAGGGCGATGACGACGGCGACGCCGACGAGCTGAAGGCTCACGCCGATCCGGCTGCCCAGTTCCGCGCCGATGTCCCTGGCGGGCTGCACCGAGGGGCCGAAGTCCCCCCGGAGCAGTCCGCCGAGCCACAGGACGTAGCGCTGGGCGATCGGGAGATCCAGGCCGAGACGATGCTCCTCCGCGGAGATCACGCTCTCCGACACGGGCGGCTGGCGATCGCGCAGCTCCGCCAGCGGGTCGCCGGAGACGCCGACGATCACGAAGATGAGCACCGTCGACAGCAGCAGCACCATGAGCGCGCTGCCGAATCGGCGTAGGATCATCCCGACCATCGCGTCAGCCCGCCGCCACGCGGTCCGCGGTCGCGACGGGCCGGATCCGGCCCCAGTGCCACCACGGGACCGTGTACGCCACCTGGTCCGACCACCCGAAGAAGTCCGTGCTGCGGGCGAAGTAGGTGCCGTACCAGAACAGCGGGACGTACTCCACGTCCCGGGCGAGGACGGTCTGGAGCTCCCGGTAGTGCTCCCCGCGCTCGGGGATCGTCAGCGCCTCCCTGGCCCGCTGGAACGCCGCGTCGACCTCCGGGTTGGCGTGCCCGCCGACGTTGTTGTCGCCGCCGGTCGAGTACTTCGTCGACATGATCTCCGGGTCCGGGGTCATGGATCCGCCGATGATGATGAGGTCGAAGTCGCGGTCGCGCGTGATCGTGTTCGCCCAGTCGACGGAGCTCAGCCCCGACCATGTCACGTCGAAGCCGACCCGGTCGAGCTGGTCCGCCACGATCCGCGCGAGCGGACGGTGCCCGTCGAACGTGTCCATGTAGTACAGGCGCAGGTGACCGCGGCGTCCGTCCGCGCCCCGCGTCATCCCGACCTCGTCCAGCAGTTCCTCGGCGCCGGCCAGATCGTGCGCGGGCGCCTTGGCCTCCGCGTTGAACGCCCAGTCCGTGCTGGCGAGCAGGTAGTGGTCCCAGGCCTGCGAGATGCCGGGATCGCCGAGCGCGTCGATCTCCGAGCGGTCGATCGCCTGGGCGATCGCCCGGCGGGCGCGGACGTCCTTCCACCGGTCCTGCGCCTGGTTGAAGTCGAGGAGAGCCTGTCCCGGCCCGCGGTCCAGCATGAGCTCGATGCCGGCGGTGGCGCCCTCCAGCAGCGGCAGCCGGTCCTTCGTGAGCGTGTCCTGCGGGAAGTAGTGCGCCTCGCCGCGGGCGAGCATCCGCACGCACTCGTCGCGATCGGGGACGATCTTGAGAATCAGCCGGTCGATCTCCGGGCGCGGGCCCCAGTGGTCCTTCACCGCCTCCATGACGATCCGGTCGCCGGGGATCCACTCGGCGAAGCGGAAGGGTCCGGATCCGACCGGGTCGAGGTTGTGCGGGTTCGTCGCCCAGTCGGTCCCCTCGTACAGGTGCGCGGGGAGGATGTGGGTCCAGACGAAGTTCCCGAGCATCACGAGGAAGCCCGAGTTCGGGCCCTTCAGGTGGTAGTCCAGGGTGTGGTCGTTCACGATCTCGATCGCTGCGACGTCCTTGAGCATCCGCCCGCCGGTGTAGCCGTTCGCGATGGCGTGGGTGTGGGTGTAGTGGACGTCGTGCGCCGTGAGCGGGGTCCCGTCGTGCCAGCGCGCGGCCTGGTTCAGGTGGAAGCGCCAGCGACGGGCGCCGTCCAGGCACTCCCAGTGCGTCGCGAGGTCGGGGTACGGGTGGATGTCGCTCCACTCGTTGAGCACCAGCCGGCTGTACAGGTTGTTGCACGCGATGTATCCGGCGCTTCCGGTCACGTTGCGGTACACGTCGTTGAATTCGACGGCGTCGTCCGGGGTCACGACGATGAAGTCGGTGGTCAAGGGGTCACCTTTCGTAGGGGTCGAGCACGCAGCGTCCGATGTCGTGCATCGGGAGGACCGCGCGGGCCGGGCTGCGTCGGCCGGCCCGCGCGGAGTGCGTCACTCGGCGATGCCCCACTGCTCGATGTTCATCGTCACGCCGTACTTGCTCGGGTCCACGTGGATGTTGCGGTACTTGTCCGCGTAGGCGGCCATGTTGCTGTAGGCGAAGAGCGGCATCACGACGCCGTCCTCGAGGAGGAGGAGGTCGAGCTCGTTCATCAGCTCCACCTGCTTCTCCTCGTCCAGCTCCGCCGAGGCCCGGGCGAGCAGGTCGTCCACCTCGGGGTTGCTGTACCCGAAGGAGCGGGGCGCACCGGTGCCGTACCACTGCTGGATCGAGAGCGGTCCGAGATCGAGCGCGGTCCCGGTGGCCATGATGTCGAACGAGCCCTCCCGCAGCGCGGGCGAGTAGCGGGCGCCGTCGGCGGGGTCGATGACGATCGTGATCCCGATCTCCTTGAGCTGCTGCTGCGCGATCACGGCGATGTCCATGCGGGTCTGGTCGGCGGCGTAGGTCAGGAAGGTGAGATCGCGCAGCGGCGAGCCGTCGGGAAGCAGGAGCTTTCCCCCCTCGATCGAGTAGCCGGCGTCCTCGAGGATCTTCGTGGCCTTCTCGACGTCCCCGATCCCCATGCCGACCTTCTCCGTGTTGGGACGGTAGGCCTCGATCCCGCCGATCCGCTGCCCGGGGACGTAGACGGCGCTCTGCATGAGCGGGACGTCGGGCGCCGCCTGCCCCGCGGTGCGGGCGTACATGTCGGAGAAGTTCATCGCCGTGTAGATCGCCTTGCGAAGCGCGGGGTCGCTCATCACGTCGCCCGTGGTCTTCATGCCGAGGTGGGCATAGGTCAGCGTCGCACCGATGCTGTACGTGGTGCTCGGCATCGTCTTGACCTGCTCGACCGTGTCGACGGTCGGGTTCATGTAGACCATCTGCACCTCGCCGCTCTGCAGGGCCGTGACCTGCTCGCCCTGGCCCTTGATGTAGCGGATGATGACCTCGTCCAGGTGCGCGGGCTCGCCGTACCACTCCGGGTTCTTGGCCAGGGTGAGGGAGATCCCCTCGGTGTACTCCTTCACGATGTAGGGGCCGCCGGAGAACGCGGGGACGTTCTGGCTGAAGCCCTGGTTGAAGGAGGTCGCGAGGTCTCCGTACCCCTCGGCGATGTGGGCGGGGAGAAGGTAGTTGAACAGCGCGCGCCACTGCGAGAACGGCTCGGAGTAGACCATGGTGACGGTCTTCCCGTCCTCGCTGCCGGTGACGCTCTCGATCGAGTCGTAGCCGTCGGTGAAGGCCGCGAGGCAGTCCGGGCAGCTCTCCGGGTCCTGGACCGCCTGGGTGTACGCGAAGTCGTCGGCCGTGATCGGAACGCCGTCGGACCAGACCGCGTCGTCCTGGATCCGGTACACGACGGTCATCGGGTCCGTCTCGGTGACCTCGGCGGACTCCAGCAGCGCCTCGTTGAGGACGACGGAGGTGTCCGGCTGGCTGAGGAAGGGATGCGGGTACATCGGCCACTGCTGCTGACGCTGGCCCGTGGTGTCCCCCGCGGCGGACAGCGGGTTCCAGTCCTCCATCGGCGACGTCGCGGCGAAGGTGAGGGAGCCTCCGTCGGCGACCGTCTCGACCGGGGCGTCGGTCGCCGTGCCCGTGTCGCCGGACGTCGAGGGAAGCGGTGCGCATCCGGTGAACGCCAGCGACAGGCCGGCGATCGAGGCGGCGACGGTCAGTGCGGCACGGCGGCGCCGGGAGGGGAAGGAGCTCCGGGACCTGGGCATGACATCCTCCTTTGGATTCGGGTCGCGATCGGGAGGGACACGTCGGGTCGGCCCTTGGCAGATCACTTGGTCGGATCCTATGATCGGCCAAAGAGGAACTACAAGACCAATATGTCCCCGGACATAAAGGAGGACGATGGAGGATCCGACACCCCTGGATCTCCTGCGCAGCCGCATGACGCTGCGGACCACGGCGGCGCTCACGCAGACGGTCGCGGACATGATCACCGCGGGCCTCCTGGTGCCGGGCGACCGGCTGCCGACCGTGCGCGAGGTCGCCGAGGACTGCGGGATGAGCAGGTCCGCGGTGGGCGAGGCATGGCGCGAGCTCGGCGCGAGGGGCCTCATCGAGACCCGCCGCCGCGGGGGGACCGTGGTCCTGGGCAAGCCGCCGACGCCACGAGCGCTGCGGTACGAGAGCATGATCCGGAGCACCGTCAGCGGAGTGCGCGACCTCGCGAACATCCGCACCGACGGCCTGACGTACCCCGACCTCTCCCGCGCCATGGCGTGGTCCGTGACCCAGCCGCGGCTCCACGAGCCGTTCGCGGAGCCGATCACCGCCGAGCTGGAGGACGCGGTGCGCCGGACCTGGCCGTTCGAGCCGGAGCGCTTCGTGACCATGCACGGGCTCATGGACGGCGTCGAGCTCGCGCTCTCCCTGCTCGTCAAGCCCGGGGACGCGGTGATCGTCGAGTCCCCCACGCACGGACGGATCCTCGACGTCCTCGAGGCGCTGGGCGCGCGGGCCGTCGCCGTGGAGTACGGCGTCGAGGGGCCGGACCTCGTCGCGCTGCGCCGCGCCCTCGTCAGCAAGCCCGTGGCCTTCGTGTATCAGCCGACCGGCCATATGCCCTCCGGTCGCTCCGTCACGGCGGGGTGGGCGGAGGCCGCCGCCGAGTTCCTGCCCGACACCCTCCCGATCCTCGAGCTCTCGCAGTTGTCGCTGCTGCATCCGGACCACGTGTCACTGGGGAGGTTCCGGCCGCGACAGGTTACGCAGATCCGCTCCTACAACCTCTTCTTCGGCGCCGACATGCGCGTCTCGGTCGTCGGTGGGACCTCGGAGCTCATCGACGCGATGTGGATGCGGCTGACGTACTCCACGCGCTTCGTCAGCCGCCTCGTGCAGGGCGCGCTCGCCTTCCTGCTCACCGACGACGCGTCGCGGCGAGAGCTCGACGCCCTGTGCGACGGCGTGCGCGACCGGTTCCGCCTCCTCGCCGATGCCCTGCGGGCGCGCGGATTCGAGGTCGAGCCCTCCGCGGGCCCGTGCATCTGGCTGCCGGTCCCGGACGACCACTCGGTCTGCACCCGGCTCAGTCAGCAGGGGATCGCCGTGCACCCGGGCCGCTTCTTCCAGGCCGCACCGTTCCCCGAGGAGCGCGTGCACGTGAACAGCGCCGCCGTGGACGGGGACCACGAGGAGGTGGCGGAGCTCATCGCGGCGGCGTGCCGGCCGTTCCCCATCGGGTGAGCGCGCGGCGAGTAGTCTCGTCACGTGCGACTGGGAGTGCTCGACATCGGATCCAACACCGTGCACCTGCTCGCGGCGGACGTCCACCCCGGTGGCCGCCCGCTCGCGACCACGAGCGATCGGTCGATCCTCCGCCTCATGAGGTTCCTGACGCCGTCCGGCGCGATCAGCGAGGAGGGCGTCGTCGCGCTGGAGACCGCCGTCACGCAGGCCCGGCGTGCCGCCGAGGCGGAACGGGTCGATGCGCTGCTGGCGACGGCGACGAGCGCCGTGCGATCGGCGTCCAACGGACCGGAGGTGATCGCCCGGATCGAGGCGGCGTTGGGGCAGCCGCTGCAGGTCCTCGCCGGCGAGACCGAGGCGGAGCTGACCTACCTCGCCGTCCGGCGCTGGTTCGGGTGGTCGGCGGGGAACATCCTGCTCTTCGACATCGGCGGCGGCTCGCTGGAGCTGGCCGCCGGATCCGAGGAGCTGCCCGACCTCGCCGTCTCGGCGCCTCTCGGCGCCGGACGGATGACGATCGGCTTCCTCCCCGACGACCCGCCGGGTGAGGACGCGGTCGAGCATCTGCGCGCGCATGCGTCCGAGGTGATCGCCCCGATCGCGGAGCGCTTCGCGCCCCTCCCCTCGCCGGACCACGCCGTGGGCTCGTCGAAGGCGATCCGCTCCCTGGCCCGGCTCGTCGGCTACCAGGCGGTCGGGTGGTCCGGGTCGGAGCGGCTGCTGCTGCCGCGCACCGCCCTGGGATCCTGGATCCCGCGACTCGCGCGCCTTCCCGCCTCCGCACGGCAGGAGCTTCCCGGGATCACGCCGGACCGGACCTTCCAGATCGTCGCCGCCGCCGTCGTGCTGCACACCGCGATGACCGCCCTCGACGTGGACGAGCTGGAGGTGTCGCCCTGGGCGCTGCGCGAGGGCGTGCTGCTGCGCTACATCGAGCAGCTCGCCTGGAGCCCCGCTCCGGCCCCGCACGCCGCGCGCGCCTGATCCGGCGCCCCGCACGAGCGCGCGAGATCAGGCAGACGCGCGAGGTCAGGCGACATCTGCTGCCATCTGCCTGATCCCGCGCGTCTGCCTGATTCGGCGCTACCCGGTTGCTCCGGGCGAGGCTCGCGCTACAGGGCCAGGCGCGCGCGGACGACGTCCGCGAGACGCTCGGCGAAGGCGTGGGCGGACTCCGCATCCGCGGCCTCCACCATCACGCGCACGAGCTGCTCCGTGCCGGAGGCCCGAAGGAGCACGCGGCCGGACTCGCCGAGCTCGGCCTCGACCTCGCGGACCGCCGCGTTCACGACCTCGTCATCCGTGCGGGTGCGATCCACGTCCTTGACGTTGACGAGCACCTGCGGGTAGACGGTCATGACGGACGCGAGCTCCGCCAGCGTCTTGCGCTGACGAGCCATCTCGGCCACGAGATGCAGGCCCGTGAGGAGCCCGTCGCCCGTGGTGGCGAAGTCGCTGAGGATCACGTGCCCGGACTGCTCGCCGCCGAGCGAGTACCCGCCGGCGTTCATGTCCTCCAGGACGTAGCGGTCGCCCACGCCCGTCGTACGCAGGGTGATACCGTGCTCGCGCATCGCGACGTGCAGACCGAGGTTGCTCATCACGGTCGCGACGAGCGTGTCCTGGGCGAGCTTTCCCCGCTGCTTCATCGCGACGGCCAGGATCGCCATGATCCGGTCGCCGTCGACGACGTTGCCCTCGGAGTCCACGGCGAGGCAGCGGTCGGCGTCGCCGTCGTGCGCGATCCCGACGTCCGCCCCGACGCGCACGACCTCGGCCGCCAGCTTGTCCAGATGCGTGGAGCCGACGCCGTCGTTGATGTTGATGCCATCCGGGTCCGCGCCGATCACGGTCACCTTGGCCCCGGCGTTGCGGAACGCCTCGGGCGAGGCGCCGGAGGCGGCGCCGTGCGCGCAGTCCAGCACGACGTGGATGCCGTCGAGGCGGTGCGGCAGCGACGCCAGCAGGTGCATGACGTACCGGTCCTCCGCGTCCGAGAAGCGCTGGATGCGCCCCACGTCCGCGCCCGTCGGCTGGAGCTTCGGGCCCGCCATCGCGGCCTCGATCCGCTGCTCGACGAGGTCGGGGAGCTTGACCCCTCCGCGGGCGAAGATCTTGATGCCGTTGTCGGGCGCCGGGTTGTGCGACGCCGAGATCATGACCCCGAAGTCCGCGTCCACGTCCGCGATGAGGAACGCCGCCGCCGGCGTGGGCAGGGTGCCGGCGTCCAGCACGTCCACGCCCGAGGAGGCGAGCCCCGCCTCCACGGCGGCGCTGAGGAAGTGTCCCGAGATCCGCGGGTCGCGGGCGACGACGGCGGTGAGCCGCTTGCCGGCGGCCCTGCGGGCCTCGGCGATACGGCCCTGGCCCAGGACGACGGCGGTCGCCTGGGCCAGGGTGAGCGCGAGATCGGCAGTGAGGGGGCCGTTGGCCAGCCCACGCACGCCGTCCGTACCGAACAGTGCCATAGAAGGGACTGAGAGGATCAGCGCTTCGAGTACTGAGGAGCCTTGCGGGCCTTCTTGAGACCGGCCTTCTTGCGCTCGATGACGCGGGCGTCGCGCGAGAGGAAGCCGGCCTTCTTCAGAACCGGACGGTTGTTCTCGGCGTCGATGTTGTTGAGCGCACGGGCGATGCCGAGACGCAGAGCGCCGGCCTGGCCCGAGTCGCCGCCACCCGAGATGCGCGCGATGACGTCGTACGCACCCTGCAGGTTCAGCACCGTGAACGGGTCGTTGATCAGCTGCTGGTGCAGCTTGTTCGGGAAGTAGTCCTCGAGCGTGCGGCCGTTGACCGTGATGGTGCCCGAGCCGGGGACGAGGCGCACGCGGGCGATGGCCTGCTTGCGGCGACCCACGGCGGCGCCGGGGACGCTCAGCACGGGGCGGGGCGCGCTCTCGACGGCCTCGGCCTCAGGGGTCGAGGTGGTGAAGTTCTGCGGGAATTCGGTGGTGTCCTGGATGTCAGCCACGAGTATGTCCTTATCTGGGCGGCGCTTACTGGGCGACCTGGTCGAGGGTGTACGTCTTCGGCTGCTGCGCGGCGTGCGGGTGCTCGGCACCCGTGTACACCTTCAGCTTCGCCAGCTGCTGGCGGCCGAGGCTGTTCTTCGGGAGCATGCCGCGGACGGCCTTCTCCACGGCGCGGACCGGGTTCTTCTCGAGCAGCTCGGAGTAGGCGACGGCCTTGAGCCCGCCCGGGTGGCCCGAGTGGCGGTAGGCGATCTTCTTCTGGAGCTTCTGGCCCGTGAGCGCGACCTTGTCCGCGTTCACGATGATGACGAAGTCGCCGGAGTCGATGTGGTTGGCGAAGGTCGGCTTGTGCTTGCCGCGCAGGAGCGCTGCGGCGTGCGAAGCCAGACGGCCGAGGACGACGTCGGTGGCGTCGATGACGACCCAGTCACGCTGGACCTGCCCGGCCTTCGGGGTGTAAGTGCGCGTCACGATAGTGCTGCTTTCTTGATTCGAACGGAGAGGTTCGTGAATCCCGCTCCGGGGCGCTTCGACCGCGCGGACCGTTTCCGGTCCTGCGCCTGTCGAAGGGCGCCAGTGGAGGGCTCACGTTCGTGCGCCCCGCCCCTCGGACACGCCGAGGCATGGGGCACCAAAGGAATAGCTTACGGCATCCGACCGTCTTCCCCAAATGCGCCGGTTCAGCCCGGCTCGGCGGCGACGAGGATCGGACGGTGGTCGCTGGACCCCTGCGCGAGGGTCCGGATCTCCCGGATGTCGAAGCCGATGGACGTCGCGAAGTCGTAGTGCCCGCGGAACACCCGGTACCGCGTGTACGTGCGCTCGTCGCTCAGGGTCAGGGTGTAGCCGTGGTCGCGGACGGCCTGGCCGAGGTTCTCCTTGAACACCGGGTAGTTGTAGTCCCCCACCATCAGGATGGGAAGGCCGTCGCCGAGCTCCGTGAGGGCGTCCAGCGCCGCCCGGATCTGATGGCGGCGCAGCGAGTTCAACGCCGTGAGGGGCGCCGCGTGGAAGGACGCGATCACGAAGTCGCCGCCGCTGTCGATGTCGCGCAGCCGCACGCCGAGCACCCGTTCGTGCGCGGGGCGCAGGACGCGGTCGTGCAGGGACTTCTTCAGTTCGAACGCGCGCACCTCCCCGACGCGGAAAGTGTTCTCCCGGTGGTAGACGGCGAGCCCGAGGCGATTCCCCTGGGTGGCGCGGGCGAGGACGAGCCCGCCCAGCCGCTCCGGGAGCGCCTGGGTGTCGGCCTCCTGCAGGCAGAGGAGATCCGCCGCGTGGACGTCGGCCAGGTCGTGCAGCTCGCCGGCGGCGCGGTGCTTGCGCAGGTTGTACGAGATCACCCTCATCGGCACCCACGCTACTCCGGACTCCCGGACGTCCGGTGGGTCAGCCCCACCGGAGGCCGAGGACGCCGGGCCCGAAGCCGTGCCGGAAGGCGTGCGCGGTCCGACCCAGCACGAGCGCCGGCGAGGAGGTCTCCGGCGTTCCGTCACGCTCGACGTACTCCTCGCACCAGTCGGGTTCGGCACCCTCGGGGAAGATCACCCAGATCAGCGCCTCCCGGGAGGGACGCGCGGTGCCGTGCCAGGCGCTTCGTCGAGGCGGATACCCCGGCGGGAGGCGTTCGGTGAACTCGATGAGGGCGGTCTCGCCGGCGACGACCGGCTCGTCGAAGGCGATCACGATGCCCGACAGCAGGCCGCCGGGGTGCCGCCACTCGCGCGCCATCCTCCCGCCGCGGACGTCCTCGATCACCGGGGTGACCTCGGTCTCCTCGGGGGCGACGTCGATCAGCGGCAGCTCCTCGACGACGCCGCGGGTCACCTGGATCAGGGCACGCGTCGTCGTCCGCTCGACCGCGCCGTCCGCACCGACGTGCACCGTCATGTGCGTCGACAGGTCCCGGATGGCGGCCTGGGGCGCCGCTCCCAGCGCGGCGAACGTCTCCTCGGTCTCGCGCCGCTCCCGCTCGGCGTCGAAGGGCACCCGCGGCGCGGGGACCGCCCCCAGCCGGGCGAACGGAGACACCAGACGCGAGAGCGACCCCGGATCCAGCCCGAGGATGCGCTCGAGGTCCTCGATCGCGCTCAGCGACGTCGCGCTCTCGGGGTGACGGGCCCCGGAGCGCCAGTAGCTGAGCGTCGTGACCGACACCGGGTTGCCGTTGTCCCGGAGACGGGCGTGGAGGCTGCTCAGGGACAGCCCGCTGGCGGCGATCGCCCGGCTGAGCGCGCCGGCGAAGCCCGTGTCGGCGTCGTCGCGTTCGTCCATCACAGTCCCCCGGCGTCGTGTGAAGAGGCTTCGAGTAGCTTCACCCTACGGCCACCGCCCGCCGGGGACGGGCAGGTCGTTTCCGGTGACGCGAGCACTGGGGCCGTCGCCGGGGCACCTCCCCCGCCCCGGTGGCCGGTCGGGGGACCGGCCACCGGGGACCGCCGTTCCGAGCCGGATGCCGGGGGTCAGCCGATCGGGTCGTCCCGATCTCGACGGTTCCTGGTCTGCTCGGCACGCGCCGCGAGCAGCTCGTCGGCAGGGTACCCGACCTCCGCGAGGGTGAGCCCGCGCGCCGCGAGCACCTTGAACGCGCTCGTCCTGGTGAGCTCGTCGCGCAGCCGCACGAGGTCGCCCGGGTCCAGACGCCCCTCCCCCACCGCGGCGCAGGCTCCGACCAGCGCGCGCACCATGCTGTGACAGAACGCGTCCGCCTTGACCTCCGCGACGAGGACCCCGGCGTCGTCGCGCCGCCACCGGTAGTCCAGGAGCGTGCGGATCGTCGTGGCCTCCTCGCGCGCCTTGCAGTACGCCGCGAAGTCGTGCAGGCCGATCAGCCCCCGGGCGGCCTCGTCCATGGCAGCGACGTCGAGCTCTCCGCGGATCGAGGTCGTGTCGTGCCGGGCCAGCGGGTCGTACCCGCTCACGTCGTCCGCGAGCCGGTAGCGGTATCGACGCCAGACCGCGGAGAACCGGGCGTCGAAGCCCTCCGGGGCGATCGAGGTCCGCGTCACGGTGGCATCGGCGTACGCCCCGAGCACCCCGCGCAGCCGGCGGGCGAGCGATCCCGCGGGATCCTGCGCGTCGGGCCCCCGACGCGCACCGACGCGGGCCCACTGCGTCTCGTCGAGATCCACGTGGGCGACCTGGCCGCTCGCGTGCACCCCGGCGTCCGTGCGCCCCGCGACCACGAGCTGCGCCTCCGATCCGACGACCCGCGCGAGGGCCTGCTCGATCGTGCCCTGCACGGTGCGGAGTCCCGGCTGCCGCGCCCACCCGCGGAAGTGGGTGCCGTCGTAGGAGATGTCGAGGCGGATGCGCACGAGTCCAGGGTATCGAGCGGCGGGACGACGGCATCTCCGCGCCGTTCGGCCGTGCTCCCCCGGATCCCCGCCGCAAAGTTCACCCTGGGACTGCGTGTCAGGTTGTGCGAGACTGAATCGCACGAAGCCGGTCTCGGGCGACCGCGCGAATTCCGAACGCAGTGTTGCGATCCGAAGGAGATCCCATGATCCGCAGTCCCCACCCCGACATCGAGATCCCGAACGTCTCGATCCACGAGTTCCTCTTCGGAACCCTCGACGACGCGCGCCTCGACACGACGGCGATCGTCGACGGCACCTCCGGCGCCGAGACCACCTATCGCCAGCTCCTCGCGCAGATCGACCTCTTCGCCGGGGCCCTCGCCGCCCGCGGGGTCGGCGTCGGAACCGTCGTCGGCGTGCTCTGCCCGAACATCCCGGCGTTCGGGACCGTCTTCCACGGTCTTCTTCGCGCCGGCGCCACCGCGACCACCATCAACTCCCTCTACACGGCCGAGGAGATCGCCGCGCAGCTCACGGACGCCGGCGCCGAATGGATCGTCACCGTGAGCCCGCTGCTGCCGGGCGCGAAGGCCGCCGCCGAGAAGCTCGGCATCGCCGACGACCATGTCATCGTGCTCGACGGCGCCGAGGGCCATCCGTCCCTTCCCGCGCTGCTCGGCGAGGGGCACACCGCGCCGGACGTCTCGTTCGACCCGGCGACGCACCTGGCCGTCCTGCCCTACTCCTCCGGCACCACCGGCCGCCCCAAGGGCGTGATGCTCACCCATCGGAACCTCGTCGCCAACGTCGCCCAGAGCAGCACCACGATCAGCCTCGGCGAGGACGATCGGGTCCTCGCCGTGCTGCCGTTCTTCCAC
Source organism: Microbacterium sp. CCNWLW41 (assembly GCF_037083505.1). Taxonomy (NCBI): domain Bacteria; kingdom Bacillati; phylum Actinomycetota; class Actinomycetes; order Micrococcales; family Microbacteriaceae; genus Microbacterium; species Microbacterium sp. CCNWLW41. The sequence continues at coordinate 68,939 of NZ_JBAOJP010000003.1, read as the reverse complement.
ATCTACGGGATGACCGTGCTGCTGAACTTCGCGCTTCGCCAGCGCGCCACGCTCGTGACGATGCCGAAGTTCGACCTCGCCGAGTTCCTCCGCGTCGCCTCCGAGCACCGCACGTCGTGGGTGTTCATCGCCCCGCCGATCGCGGTCGCGCTCGCGAAGCACCCGCTCGTCGACCAGTTCGATCTCTCGGCGGTGAAGGTCGTGTTCTCCGGTGCGGCGCCGCTCGACGGCGCCCTCGCCCGCGCCGTCGCGGAGCGGCTGGACTGCACCGTCTGCCAGGGATACGGGATGACGGAGACGAGTCCCGTCGTCCACGCGATCCCCGTCGACCGGCCCGACATCGACCGCTCCAGCATCGGCGTCCTGCTGGCGAACACCGAGGCGCGCATCGTCGCGGAGGACGGGGGCGACGTCGTGGTCCCCTCCTCCGGGACGAGCGAGCCCGGCGAGCTCCTCCTCCGCGGGCCGCAGATCATGGTCGGCTATCTGAACCGCCCCGAGGCCACCGCCGAGATGCTGGACGAGGACGGCTGGCTGCACACGGGCGATGTGGCTACGGTGACCGCGGACGGCGTGTTCCGCATCGTCGACCGTCTGAAGGAGCTCATCAAGTACAAGGGCTACCAGGTCGCCCCGGCGGTGCTGGAGGCAGTGCTGCTCGAGCACGCCGCCATCGCCGACGCCGCGGTCGTGGGGACTCTCGACGAGGACGGCCAGGAGGTGCCGAAGGCGTTCGTCGTCCTCCAGCAGGGGGCGCAGCTCGACGCGGACGGCGTCATGGCCCACGTCGCCGCGCACGTCGCCCCGCATGAGAAGGTGCGCGTCGTGGAGTTCATCGAGCAGATCCCGAAGTCGAGCTCGGGCAAGATCCTGCGCAAGGACCTCCGCGTGCGCTGATCCCGCCCGGACGAGCAGAAGACGCAGAAGGGCCCCGCCGTACGGCGGGGCCCTTCGTGTCGGAGGGAGCGGCTTACTTGCCGGCCTCGGTGAAGCCGGCGGCCTCGGCGGCCTCCGCGGTGCGGAACCACACCTCGGCGACGGTCGCGTCGTACCACTGGCCGTCCGGGCGGTGGAACTTCATCGAGTCCTTGTTGCCCTTGATGTCGAAGCCCTCGGGAGCCGAGCCGTCCTCGAGCGGAGCGGCGGAGTCCTCGCCGAAGCCGCCGTCGACGAGCGCGGCGGGAGCGGCGGTCTCCTCGACCTCGGTCGCCTCCTCGACGACCTCGGCGGGGGCCTCCTCGGCCTTGGCGGGCTTGTCCGCCTTGGCCGCGGGCTTGGCGGCAGCCTTCTTCTTCGGCGCGACCGGCTCGAGGACGAGCTCGATCACGGCCATCGGGGCGTTGTCGCCCTTGCGGTTGCCGACCTTCGTGATGCGGGTGTAGCCGCCCTCGCGCTCGGCGACGAGCGGCGCGATCTCGGCGAACAGGACGTGCGTGGCGTCCTTGTCGCGCAGGATCGAGAGCACGCGGCGACGGGCGTGCAGGTCACCGCGCTTGGCGAAGGTGACCAGACGCTCGGCGAGCGGACGCAGGCGCTTGGCCTTGGTCTCGGTCGTCTTGATCGACTTGTGCGTGAACAGCGCCGCGGCGAGGTTCGCAAGCAGCAGACGCTCGTGGGCGGGGCCTCCTCCGAGGCGGGGACCCTTGGTGGGCTTGGGCATTGTCGTCTATCTCCTGGATCGGAAAGGGTCGGGTATCAGAAGGACTCGTCTTCGGAGCCGCCGTAGAAGTGGGCGCCGTCGAAACCGGGCACCGAGTCCTTCAGCGACAGGCCGAGCGAGACGAGCTTGTCGCGCACCTCGTCCACCGACTTCTGTCCGAAATTGCGGATGTTCATGAGCTGCGTCTCCGAGAGAGCGACGAGCTCGGACACCGTGTTGATGCCTTCGCGCTTGAGGCAGTTGTACGAGCGGACCGACAGATCGAGGTCTTCGATCGGCATCGACAGCTCGTTCGAGAGGACGGCCTCGACCGGCGCCGGGCCGATCTCGATGCCCTCGGCCTCGATGTTCAGCTCGCGGGCGAGGCCGAACAGCTCGGTCAGGGTGCGGCCGGCCGACGCGACGGCGTCGCGCGGGGCGATCGAGTTCTTCGTCTCGACGTCCAGCACGAGCTTGTCGAAGTCGGTGCGCTCCCCGGCACGGGTGGCGTCGACGCGGTAGCTGACCTTGAGCACCGGCGAGTAGATCGAGTCGATCGGCACCTGGCCGGCCTCGGCGTACTCGCTCCGGTTCTGCGCCGCCGACACGTAGCCGCGGCCGCGCTCGATCGTGAGCTCCAGCTCGAAGCGCGCGGTCTCGTTGAGGGTCGCGATGACGAGCTCGGGGTTGTGCACCTCGACGCCCGCCGGAGCGGAGATGTCCGCCGCGGTGACCTCGCCCGCGCCGGTCTTGCGCAGGTAGGCGGTGATGGGCTCGTCGCGCTCCGAGGAGACGACGAGCTGCTTGATGTTGAGGATGATCTCGGTGACATCCTCCTTCACCCCGGGGATGGTGCTGAACTCGTGGAGGACGCCGTCGATGCGGATGCTGGTGACCGCGGCGCCGGGGATCGAGGAGAGAAGGCTGCGACGCAGCGCGTTTCCGATCGTGTAGCCGAAGCCGGGCTCGAGCGGCTCGATGATGAACCGGCTGCGGTTCTCGGAGATCTTTTCCTCGGTGAGAGTGGGACGCTGTGCGATGAGCACTGTGTGTTCCTTTCGATCACGTGCCCGCTATATGACACGTGTTGGGTGAGGTGTTGAGTTGTGTGAAGACGGTGCTGACACCCCGGTGCGCCTCCGGTCCGCGGACGGATCGGAGGCGCACAGGGCGATCAGACGCGGCGGCGCTTCGGCGGGCGGCAGCCGTTGTGCGCCTGCGGCGTGACGTCCTGGATCGAACCCACCTCGAGGCCGGCGGCCTGCAGCGAGCGGATCGCGGTCTCGCGGCCCGAGCCCGGGCCCTTGACGAGGACGTCGACCTTCTTCACACCGTGCTCAGCGGCCTGACGGGCGGCCGACTCGGCAGCCATGCCTGCGGCGTACGGGGTGGACTTGCGCGAGCCCTTGAAGCCCACGCCGCCCGACGAGGCCCAGGCGATGACGGCGCCGGACGGGTCGGTGATCGAGACGATCGTGTTGTTGAACGTCGACTTGATGTGGGCCTGGCCCAGCGCGATGTTCTTCTTCTCCTTGCGGCGCGGCTTGCGCGCGGCGGCCTTGGGTGCAGCCATGAAAGTGTTCTCCTATTCCCTGGCCGCTTAGCGGGCCTTCTTCTTGCCGGCGACGGTGCGCTTCGGGCCCTTGCGGGTGCGCGCGTTGGTCTTGGTGCGCTGACCGCGGACCGGCAGGCCACGGCGGTGACGGAGTCCCTCGTAGGAGCCGATCTCGACCTTGCGGCGGATGTCGGCGGCGACCTCGCGGCGCAGGTCACCCTCCACCTTGTAGGTGCCTTCGATGTGGTCGCGGAGGGCGACGAGCTGGTCGTCGGTGAGGTCCTTGACGCGGATCGACTCGTCGATCTCGGTGGCCTTGAGGATCTCGACCGAGCGGGTACGGCCGATGCCGTAGATGTACGTGAGGGCGATCACCACGCGCTTGTCGCGCGGGATGTCGACGCCGGCAAGACGTGCCATGCGGAATCTCCTGGATGTTGTGGAGGTGTGGAGCAGGATCGGTGCCCGGGCCTCCGCCCCGAGGTGTCCCCCTTGCGGGTTCTGATCCTGCCGTGTGGTCCCGGTCGTTGAGCGAGCGAAGCGAGACGAAACGCCCGCCGCGGACCGGATGTTGAGTTGTCAGTTTCTTGCGTGAGAGGTTTCGACTCGCTCGCGCTGCGCGCGTGCTCGCTCAACCTTGACGTTCGCGTGTCAACGCGGCTTCGCCGCATTGACACGACTCACGTCAACCCTGGCGCTGCTTGTGGCGCGGGTTGCTCTTGCAGATCACCATGACGCGCCCGTGACGGCGGATCACCTTGCAGTGATCGCAGATGGGCTTGACGCTGGGGTTGACCTTCATGATGTTTCCTGTTCGCTGTCTTCACCGGGCAGGCGCGAATGCCTGGGGTGTTACTTCTCGACCGGTCAGCGGTAGCGGTAGACGATGCGCCCGCGGGTCAGGTCGTAGGGGCTGAGCTCCACGACCACGCGGTCCTCGGGGATGATGCGGATGTAGTTCTGCCGCATCTTTCCGGAGATCGTTGCCAGAACCTTGTGGCCGTTGCTGAGCTCAACGCGGAACATCGCGTTGGGCAGAGCCTCGGACACGACGCCCTCGATCTCGATGACACCGTCTTTCTTAGCCATAGCCTCGCTGACGCTTCTGCAGACCGGTCGATCTGCGGTGGATGGATGGGATGGCGCAGGGCCCGCCGGACACGTCCATGGACACGCCGGACCGAGGCGCAAAGCACCAAAGATCTATGGTAGACGCGTTTCCCGCTACGGGCAAATGCGCGACCGCTCCCGCCCCGGGTCGACGACCGGGGCCACGACGACGGCGCCGCCGGGCCATCCCGACAGCGCCGTCGCGCACGGCGAGGAGGATCAGTCCGCGTCGACCGCACCGGCCTCGTGACGCCGCACGACGGCACGCAGCACCAGCACGATCCCGCCGAGGACCGCGGCCCCGCCGAGGAGGAGCGGCCAGCCGGAGACGACCCCGCCCGTGACCGCCAGGTCGGCGCCCTGGCCGCCGCTCGCGGCCGTGCCACCCGCGGAGGACCCCGCGGCCGAGGATGCCGACGTGGCGCCGGACGTCGAGGCCGTCGACGACGTGCTCGCGACGTCCGTCGCGGACGCAGAGGCCGAGGCCGTCGCGGCGGCTGCCGCGTCCGCGGCGGCAGAGGAGCCCGCCGACGAGGACGCGTCCGACGTCGCAGCGGCATCCGCAGACACGGAGGCGCCGGAGGCCGTTGCGGAACCGCCGGCGGCGGCGTCCGCCGTCGCAGCGGCATCGGCAGACACGGCTGCTCCCTCCACTGCTGCGTCGGCGTCGACCGACCCGCTCGCCGAGACGGTACCGTCGATCCCGGCGCCGTCGGCACCGCCGTCGGAACCGGCGCGAATCGAGGTCGCCGCGTCAGCGTTCGCGCCGGCGCCTCGCGCGTCCGCGTCCGCCGTCGCACCGGCGTCGGCCGTCGCACCGGCGTCGGCATGGACCTCGGCCCCCGCGTCCGCGTCGGACCCGCTCGCGTCCGCGTCCGCCGTCGCACCGGCGTCGGCACGGACCTCAGCCCCTGCGTCCGCGTCGGACCCGCTCGCGTCCGCCGTCGCGCCGGCGTCGGCATGCACCTCGGCGCCCGCGCCCGCGTCCGCGTCGGTTCCGGCCGCGCCCGCGTCCGCGTCGGTTCCGGCGGCGCCCGCATCCGCGTCGGTTCCGGCCGCATCCGCGTCCGCCCCCACGCCGTCGGCGTCAGCATCTGCGTCCGCGCCCGGGTCCACCGGCGTCTCCGGCTCGACCTCGCACACGAAAGCGCCATCTCGGAACGGGTAGTTGTGGATCTCCGTGCCGGACCCCTCCATCCGGATCGTGCCGTTGGTGTAGACGCGCCCGTTCAGGTGCGCGGTCGTGGAGATGGTCGGCGTCGCGGCGTCCGCGTGGGCGTGCGGAACCATGATCGAACCGAGCACCTGCGAGCTGCCGCCGATCTCCACACGGGTCGCATCCGCGAAGTTCCACATCGTGCGGGTGGCAACGCGGCCGAAGCCGTTCACCGCGCCGCCCACGCCGTCGACGCGCACGCCGTCGTCGGAGAAGTAGTTCGGCGACCAGACCGCCGCGTCCCCGGTCACGTTGACGATCACGGTGGCGTCGTCGGCGATCTTCTCGAAGGCGACGGCGCCGGCCGCGCCGAGGTCGGCCGCGGAGATGGTGAAGACCTCGCGCGCGGCGCCGGTGCCGACGAACGTCGCCGTCCCCCACTCGGATCGCGCGGATCCGGTCGTCGCCTCGGCGGCGTACACGGCGGAGGCGGTCGAGATCGCGTCGCCGAAGTGCGCATAGCCGTCCAGCGCCGCGGCTCCGAGGCCACTGCGGAACTCTCCGCCGTTCAGGTCGTAGCGACCGTCAGGATGGGCCGGGGCCGCCGCACCGCCCACGCGCACGTCGCCGCCGCCGTCGGGGAAACCGGGCACCGGGGCACCGACGAAGAACGTGGTGATCCCCGACTCGACGCGGAGGTCGCCGCCGACGGCCAGCATCGTCTCCCCGGCGCCCGGGACGACCCCGGATCCCACGCCGACGGTGCCGACGTTGAACGCTCCCGCGGGCTGGCGCTGGAAGGTCGCGTCGCCGTGGACGACGACGACCCCCTCGATCTCCGCCGCGCCCGAGCCGGTGACGAGGTCTCCGCCCGCGTAGACCGCGACGTTGTTGTCCGTGAAGATCTCGTTGCCGGCCCCGGGGCTCCCGATCTCCCCTGTCGGGCAGCTGGCCGCCGCCGCCTGAGCCGGCGTCAGCGACCCGAAGGCCCCGAACGTCATGATCCCCGTCGCTGCGAGCGCGGCCGCTCCCGCGACTCCCGCGGTGCGCTTCGCGCGCACGCCGAACATCCCCATGTTTCTCTCCCCTGTCCACGTGGTCGCCTCAAGTCTGGCGAACCACCCTGTGCATAACCTGCACACCCACGTGCACGACATCCACCGCCGCGCACGACCGCACGTCGTGCGGCCCCGCCGTCATACTAGCATTTTGTTCACAGGGCAAACAAAACCGTCCCACGGACACGACGACGGCGCCGGGGACTGATCCCCGGCGCCGTCGTGAAAACGGGCTCAGCCGATGAGCTTCTCGAGCTGGGAGAGCTCGCCCGCCTGCAGGTCGAGGCGTTCGCCGTTGATCTCCACGGTCGGCGTTCCCTGGATCTGGTGCTTCTTGGCCTGCGCAGCGGGGTACTTCAGGTAGGTGTCGTCAGTGATGCAGGACGCGGCGTCGTCCGCGCCAACCTGCGCGGCGAACTCCGCAAGCTGCTCGCTCGTGAGACTCTCCACGCCCTCCTGCGGCTGGTTCTCGAACAGGACCTTCGCGTAATCGAGGTACTTGTCCGGGTTCGTGTCGACAACGCAGAGAGCGGCAGAGGCCGAGCGGGAGGCATACATCGGCGCGGACGTCTGCTCCGACACGCGGTCGAGGATCGCGATCGGGTGGTACTCGAGCGTGATCTTGCCGTCGTCGACGGCCTTCTCGAGCTGCTCGCCGTACTGCTGCTCGAAGGAGTTGCAGATCGGGCACTGGAAGTCCAGGTACACCGCGACGGTGTCCTTGCCGTCGCCGAAACTGACGGCGCCCGTCTCGGCGTTGAACGTGTCGCTGCTCTTCGGAGCCGGCCCGGCGTCCGTGGCCTGGTTGTTCAGCCACACCACGACGCCGCCGAGTGCCACGAGCACGACGACGACGGCGATGGAGATGCCGATGGCGAACCAATTGGTCGAGCTCTTCGCAGCGGCCATTGTCTTCCGTTCCTGTCCTGGCGCGTCGCAAGGCCTGCGCGCGACCGATGTCTCGGGCAGGACGACGCCCCGCTCCGTATGCCATTTTGCACGCTCGCGCCTATGGGCTCCATGGGAACCCCGGCTTCACGGTGCTGCCATGCCGGCGCCCGCCGTGCGTCTGGGACGCAATCCGCGTCCGGTGCCCCGTGGTCAGCCGAGCGGCGTGGGGACGACGCCGTACGGCGCCAGGCCCGCCGCACCGCCGTCCGGCGCGGTGAGCACCCAGATCCCGTTCTCGTGGACCGCGACGCTGTGCTCCCAGTGGGATCCGTCGGATCCGTCCGCCGTGGTCACGGTCCAGTCGTCGTCCTCGACGAACGTCTCCTCGCCGCCGGCGGTGACCATCGGCTCGATCGCGAGGACGAGTCCCGGCCGCACCTCGGGCCCCTGGTCGGAGGTGCGGTAGTTGAACAGGCTCGGCGCCTCGTGCATCTTGCGCCCGATGCCGTGACCCACGTACTCACGGAGGATGCCGTAGTGATCGATGCCGTCGGCGGCCTCGGGCGGGACACCCGCACCGAGGATCCGGTCCTCGATCGCCGCGCTGACGTCGCCGAGGCTCCGCGCCGTCGCCATCGCGGCGATCCCCGCCCACATCGAGGCCTCGGTCACGCGGGAGAGCCCTTCGCGTCGCGCGACGAGGTCGGGCCGCGACGGGTCGGGCACCACGACGGTGATCGCGCTGTCGCCGTTCCATCCCTCGTACTGCGCCCCGCAGTCGATGGACACGATGTCCCCGGCCTCCAGCACCCGATCGCCGGGGATCCCGTGCACGACCTGATCGTTCACGGAGATGCACGTCGCGTGGCGATAGCCGCGGACCAGCTTGAAGTTCGACTCCGCGCCCCGGGAGACGATCAGGGCGTCGGCGGCGGCGTCCAGCTCCGCCGTGGTGACGCCCGGCCGGATCAGCGCGCGTGCGGCGTCCAGCGCTGCGGCGGTGATGAGGCCCGGCTCCACCATGGCGCGGAGCTGGGCCGGGCTCTTGTAGATCGACCGGCGGAACACCACGTCAGACCGCGACCGCGCGCTCGAGGCCACGGGCCTGGAGCGCGGCGAAGATCCGCTCGGTGACCTCGTCGAGCCCGCCCACGCCGTCGATCCGGTCGACGATACCGCGCTCCCCGTACGCCTCCAGGATCGGAGCCGTCTCCTGCTCGTAGATGTCGAGCCGGTGCGCGATGGCCTCGGGGGTGTCGTCCGTGCGCCCCTGCTCCTCGGCGCGCAGCCGCAGGCGCTCGATGCTCTCCTCGCGCGGGACGTCCAACAGGATGACCGCGTCGAGCGCGGCGCCGGACTCCGCGAGGAACGCGTCGAGGTGCGCCACCTGGGCGGCGTTGCGGGGATACCCGTCCAGCAGGAAGCCGTCCGCCGCATCGGGCTGGGACAGCCGGTCGCGCACGATCTCGCCGGTCAGCTCGTCCGGGACGAGGTCGCCCGCGTCGAGGATCGAGGTGACCTGCTTGCCGAGCTCGGTGCCGTTCTTGATGTTCGCGCGGAAGATGTCTCCGGTCGAGACGACCGGGACCCCGAAGGCCTCCGCCACGCGCACACCCTGCGTGCCCTTGCCCGATCCCTGCGGTCCGACGATCAGGAGACGAGCGGTCATCGGAGGAGCCCTTCGTAGTGGCGCTGCTGGAGCTGCGCGTCGATCTGCTTCACGGTCTCGAGCCCCACGCCGACGATGATGAGGATCGACGCGCCGCCGAACGGGAAGTTCTGGTTCGCACCGACCGTGGCCAGCGCGATGAGCGGGATGAGCGCGATCACGCCGAGGTACAGCGAGCCCGGAAGGGTGATCCGCGTCAGGACGTACTCAAGGTACTCCGCCGTCGGGCGTCCGGCGCGGATGCCGGGGATGAAGCCGCCGTACTTCTTCATGTTGTCGGCGACCTCGACCGGGTTGAAGGTGATCGCGACGTAGAAGTAGGTGAAGCCGATGATGAGCAGGAAGTACACCGCCATGTAGAGCGGGTGGTCGCCGGTCACGAAGTACTGCATGATCCAGGTCGCCCACTCCGGCGGGGTCGAGCCGTCCTGCGGGATGTTGAACTGCGCGACCAGCATCGGGATGTACAGCAGCGAGGAGGCGAAGATCACCGGGATCACGCCCGCCATGTTGACCTTGATCGGGATGTACGTGTTCGTACCCCCGTACGTGCGGCGGCCGACCATGCGCTTGGCGTACTGCACCGGGATGCGTCGCTGCGACTGCTCGATGAACACGACGGCCGTCATCACGACGATGCCGATCGCCAGGACGAGGAGGAAGACCTCGAAACCGCGGGTCTCCCAGATCGCCCACATGGCGCCGGGGAAGGTCGCGGCGATCGAGGTGAAGATGAGCAGCGACATGCCGTTGCCGATGCCGCGCTCGGTGACGAGCTCGGCGAACCACATGATGAGACCCGTTCCGGCCGTCAGCGTGATGATCATCAGCAGCTGCGCCCACCACACGTCATTGGTCAGGAGCTGGGCGCAGGCGCCGCCGGAGTTCTGGCCGAAGAGCTGGCCGCTGCGGGCCACCGTCACCAGCGTCGTCGACTGCAGGAGCGCGAGCGCGATCGTCAGGTAGCGCGTGTACTGGGTGAGCTTGGCCTGGCCGGCCTGGCCCTCCTTGTGCAGCGTCTCGAAGTGCGGGATGACGACGCGCAGGAGCTGGGTGATGATCGTCGCGGTGATGTACGGCATCACGCCGAGGGCGAAGATCGACAGCTTCAGCAGAGCGCCGCCGGAGAAGAGGTTGACGAGTCCCAGGAGGCCTTCGGTACCCGAGTTGTCCGCGATGCACTGCGTCACGTTCGGGAAGTTGACGAACGGAGCCGGCACCGTGGAGCCGAGTCGGTAGATCGCGATGATCGCCAGGGTGAAGCCGATCTTCCGGCGCAGGTCCGGTGTGCGGAAGATCCGCGCGATGGCGCTGAACAAAGGTGTGCCTCCTGAAAAGGGATGCCGATCCGACAAGGGGCGGCCAAGAAACCAGGGTAACGCAAGAGGGGCCGGAGGTTTCTCCGGCCCCTCTTGTCGTCGGCTACTTGACGGAGCCGCCCGCCGCGACGATCTTCTGCTCGGCGGAACCCGAGACCTTGTCGACCGACACGGTGAGCTTCACGGCGATCTCGCCGTTGCCCAGAACCTTGACCTTCTCGTTCTTGCGAACCGCGCCCTTGGCGACCAGGTCGCTCACGGTGACCTCGCCACCGGCCGGGTACAGCTCCGCGAGCTTGTCCAGGTTCACGACCTGGTACTCGACGCGGAACGGGTTCTTGAAGCCACGCAGCTTCGGGGTGCGCATGTGCAGCGGCATCTGCCCACCCTCGAATCCGACGCGGACGGTGTTGCGGGCCTTGGTGCCCTTCGTGCCACGACCGGCGGTCTTGCCCTTGGAGCCCTCACCACGACCGACACGGGTCTTGGCGGTGTTGGCGCCGGGGACCGGACGCAGGTGGTGCACCTTCAGCACGCCCGGGCGCGAGACCGGGGCGTCCTTCTTCGGGGCCGCCTTGGCAGGCGCCTTCTTGGCCGCGGCCTTCGGAGCGGCGGCCTTCTTCGGGGCCTTCTCGGCCTCGACGGCTTCGTTCTTCTCAGCCATCAGTCGATCTCCTCAATCTTCACGAGGTGAGCGACGGTCTTGACGTAGCCGCGCGTCTGCGCGTCGTCCGGACGGACGACGGAGTCGCCGATCCGCTTGAGACCGAGGCTGCGCAGCGTGTCGCGCTGGTTCTGCTTCTCGCTCACCTTGGACTTGACCTGCGTGACCTTGAGCCGTGCGGCCATCAGGCACCTACCTTCTGCGCGGCGGCAGCCGCAGCGGCCTTCTCCTCGTTGCGGATGATGATCTCCGGAACGACGGCGTCGTAGGCGAGTCCACGACGAGCGGCGACGGCGCGCGGCTCCTCGAGGGACTTCAGCGCCTCGACGGTGGCGTGGACGATGTTGATCGTGTTCGAGGACCCGAGGGACTTCGAGAGCACGTCGTGGATGCCGGCGCACTCGAGCACGGCGCGGACCGGACCACCGGCGATAACACCGGTACCGGCGGCAGCCGGACGCAGCAGCACGACGCCGGCCGCGGCCTCGCCCTGCACCGGGTGCGGGACGGTGGTGCCGACGCGCGGCACGCGGAAGAAGTTCCGCTTCGCCTCCTCGACGCCCTTCGAGATCGCGAGGGGCACCTCGCGGGCCTTGCCGTAGCCGACGCCCACGAGACCGTTGCCGTCACCCACCACGACGAGCGCGGTGAAGCTGAAGCGACGGCCGCCCTTGACGACCTTCGAGACACGGTTGATGGTCACCACGCGCTCGAGGAACTGGTTGTCCCCGCGGTCGCGCGAGTTGCGGTCACGACCGCCCTGACCGCGGTCACGGCCTCCGCGGCGACCCTGGCGCTCGTCGCGCTGGGGAGCCTCGGTTCCGGCCGCCGTCTCGGCGGGAGCCGTAGCCGTCTCGGTCACTTCGTTCTCCTTGTTGTCACTCACAGTGCCAGCCCCCCTTCACGGGCGCCATCGGCGATGGCGGAGACACGACCGGCGTAGCGGTTGCCGCCGCGGTCGAACACAGCCTCGGAAATCCCGGCGGCCTTCGCGCGCTCGGCGACGAGCTCGCCGACCTTGCGGGCCTTGGCCGTCTTGTCGCCCTCGAAGGTGCGCAGGTCGGTCTCGAGCGTGGAAGCGGAGGCCACGGTGCGGCCCTTGCTGTCGTCGACCAGCTGCACGAAGACGTGGCGGGCCGAACGGTTGACGACCAGGCGCGGACGCGCCTCGGTGCCGACGATCTTCTTGCGAAGGCGGGCGTGACGACGCGCGCGGGCGTCGGACTTCGACTTCACAGCCATGGTTACTTACCAGCCTTTCCGGCCTTGCGACGCACGACCTCGCCGGCGTAGCGCACACCCTTGCCCTTGTACGGCTCGGGCTTGCGGATCTTGCGGATGTTCGCAGCCGCCTCGCCGACGGCCTGCTTGCTGATCCCGCTGACGGTGAGCTTGTTCGTGCCCTCCACCGTCAGGGTGATGCCGGCGGGCGGGTCGACCAGGACCGGGTGCGAGAAGCCGAGGGCGAACTCGACCGAGCTGCCCTTCTGCTGGACGCGGTAACCGGTGCCGACGACCTCAAGGCCCTTGGTGTAGCCCTGGGTCACGCCGATGATGTCGTTGTTGATGAGGGTGCGGGTCAGGCCGTGCAGCGACCGCGACTCGCGCTCGTCGTCGGGGCGGGTGACCAGGACCTGGCCCTCCTGCACCTCGACCTCGATGGGAGAGGCCACCGTCAGGGAGAGCTCTCCCTTGGGGCCCTTCACCGAGACCTCGCGGCCGTCGACCGTGACGGTCACGCCCGCAGGGATCTCGATGGGAAGTCGTCCAATACGCGACATGTCAGATCACCACACGTAGGCGAGAACTTCTCCGCCCACGCCCTTCTGCTCAGCCTGGCGGTCGGTGAGAAGACCGGAGGAGGTGGACAGGATCGCGACGCCGAGGCCGCCGAGCACCTTGGGGAGCTCCGTGGACTTCGCGTACACGCGGAGACCGGGCTTCGACACGCGCTTGATGCCGGCGATCGAACGCTCGCGGTTGGCGCCGTACTTCAGGGTCAGCGTGAGGTTCTTGCCGACACGGGCGTCGGTGACCTCCCACCCTGCGATGTAGCCCTCCTGCTGGAGGATCTCGGCGATGTGCGTCTTGAGCTTGCTCGACGGCAGGGTCACGGAGTCGTGGTGCGCCGAGTTCGCGTTGCGCAGACGGGTCAGCATGTCTGCGACCGGGTCTGTCATTGTCATTGTCTTCTTCTTTCGATCATGAGGTTTCGACGCCCGTTACACGGACGCCGACCTTCGTGAACACACAATTTTCAATTGTACGTCAAGCGGGACACGCCGAAAAACCATCCGGTCGTTGAGCGAGCGAAGCGAGACGAAACGCGGTGATCCCACGGGAACCGCGTTTCGTCTCGATGCTTCGCTCCTCGCTCAACGACCGGCGGTCATCACGCCTGGGCGTCGTCGGCGCGGAACGGGAAGCCGAGGTGGCGCAGCAGCGCACGACCCTCGTCGTCCGTCTCGGCCGTGGTCACGACGGTGATGTCGAAACCGCGCACGCGGTCGATCTTGTCCTGATCGATCTCGTGGAACACGCTCTGCTCGGTGAGACCGAAGGTGTAGTTGCCGTGGCCGTCGAACTGCTTGCCGGACAGACCGCGGAAGTCGCGGATGCGGGGCAGGGCGAGGTTGACCAGGCGGTCGAGGAACTCCCACGCACGGTCGCCGCGGAGGGTGACGTGCGCGCCGATGGCCTGGCCCTCGCGCAGCTTGAACTGCGCGATGGACTTGCGGGCCTTCGTCACGACCGGCTTCTGACCGGTGATCTTGGTGAGATCGTCGATCGCGCCGTCGATCACCTTGCTGTCGCGAGCCGCCTCACCGACACCGGTGTTGACGACGACCTTGACCAGGCCGGGGATCTGCATGACGTTCTTGTACCCGAACTCGTCCTGCAGCTTCTGCTGGATCTCGTTCTTGTACTTCTGCTTCAGGCGCGGCTGGATCTTGCCAGCCGGCGCGGCAGTGGTGGTGTCGCTCATCAGAGGTCCTTACCGCTCTTCTTCGCGTAGCGCACGCGGACCGTGCGCTTCACGCCGTCCTTGGTCTGCTCCTCGACGCGGTGACCGACGCGGGTCGGCTTCTTCGTCTCCGGGTCGACCAGGGCGACGTTCGAGATGTGGATGGGGGCCTCGATGGTCTCGATGCCGCCCGTCTTGGTGCCGCGCTGCGTCTGGCCGACACGCGTGTGCTTGGTGGCGTAGTTGACGCCCTCCACGATCACGCGGTTCTGCTCGGCGAGGACCTCGAGGACCTTGCCCTGCTTGCCGCGGTCGCCGCCCTTGTCCTGCTTGCGGCCGCTGATGACCTGGACGAGGTCGCCCTTCTTGATGTTCGCCATGATCAGATGACCTCCGGGGCGAGCGAGACGATCTTCATGAACTTCTTGTCACGAAGCTCACGACCGACCGGGCCGAAGATGCGGGTGCCGCGGGGCTCCCCGTCGTTCTTCAGGATCACGGCGGCGTTCTCGTCGAACTTGATGTACGAGCCGTCTGCACGGCGCGTCTGCTTCTTGGTACGGACGATGACGGCCTTGACGACATCGCCCTTCTTGACGTTGCCGCCCGGGATCGCGTCCTTGACGGTCGCGACGATGGTGTCACCGAGACCGGCGTACCGGCGACGCGAGCCGCCGAGCACACGGATGGTGAGCAGCTCCTTCGCGCCGGTGTTGTCGGCGACCTTGAGGCGGGACTCCTGCTGGATCACTTGGCCTTCTCCAGAATCTCCACCAGACGCCAGCGCTTGGTCGCGCTCAGCGGCCGGGTCTCGTTGATGAGGACGAGGTCGCCGATGCCGGCGGTGTTGTTCTCGTCGTGCGCCTTGACCTTCTCCGTGCGGCGGATGACCTTGCCGTACAGCGGGTGCTTCACGCGGTCCTCGACCTCGACGACGATGGTCTTGTCCATCTTGTCGCTGACGACGTAGCCGCGGCGCGCCTTGCGGTAGCCACGGGCGCCGGCGTCGCGGACATCGTGCGACTCCACGACCTCAGCGGTCTTCTTCTCAGCCATTACTCGGCCTCCTCCTTCGGCGCGTCGGCCTCATCGGCCTTCTTCGCCTTCGCCTTGGACGCCTTCTTGGCCGGAGCCTCGACCGGAGCCGGCGTCGCACGGATGCCGAGCTCGCGCTCACGGATCACGGTGTAGAGGCGCGCGATGTCGCGCTTGACGGCGCGAATGCGGCCGTGGCTCTCCAGCTGGCCGGTGGCCGACTGGAAACGGAGGTTGAACAGCTCCTCCTTGGCCTTGCGCAGCTCCTCGACGAGGCGCTGGTCTTCGAACGTGTCGAGCTCGGCGACAGCGAGCTCCTTGGTGCCGATCGCCATTACGCGTCGCCCTCCTCGCGCTTGATGATGCGTGCCTTGAGCGGCAGCTTGTGAATGGCACGGGTCAGGGCCTCGCGAGCGAGCTGCTCGTTGACGCCCGCGACCTCGAAGAGGACGCGACCCGGCTTGACGTTGGCGACCCACCACTCCGGCGAGCCCTTACCGGAACCCATGCGGGTCTCGGCCGGCTTCTTGGTGAGCGGACGGTCGGGGTAGATGTTGATCCACACCTTTCCGCCACGCTTGATGTGACGGGTCATCGCGATACGAGCAGCCTCGATCTGACGGTTCGTCACGTACGCAGGCGTGAGGGCCTGGATGCCGAACTCGCCGAAGGAGACCTTCGTGCCGCCGGTGGCCTGGCCGTCCCGCTTGGGGTGGTGCTGCTTGCGGTACTTGACCTTACGAGGGATAAGCATCAGGCAGACGCTCCTTCTGCGACGGGAGCCTCGTTGCGCGGGCCGCGACGGCGGTCGCCACGGTCGCGCGACGGCTTCTGGTTGGCCTGCTCGCGTGCGAGCTCCTTGTTGGTGAGGTCGCCCTTGTAGATCCAGACCTTCACGCCGATGCGGCCGAAGGTGGTCTTGGCCTCGTAGAACCCGTAGTCGATGTTCGCGCGCAGCGTGTGCAGCGGCACACGACCCTCGCGGTAGAACTCCGACCGGCTCATCTCCGCGCCGCCGAGGCGGCCCGAGACCTGGATCCGGACGCCCTTGGCGCCGGCGCGCTGGGCGCCCTGGAGGCCCTTGCGCATGGCACGGCGGAAGGCGACGCGCGCAGAGAGCTGCTCCGCGATGCCCTGCGCCACGAGCTGAGCGTCGGCCTCGGGGTTCTTGACCTCGAGGATGTTCAGCTGGATCTGCTTGCCCGTGAGCTTCTCGAGGTCGCCGCGGATGCGCTCGGCCTCGGCCCCACGACGACCGATCACGATGCCCGGACGCGCGGTGTGGATGTCCACCCGCACGCGGTCACGAGTGCGCTCGATCTCGATGTTCGAGACGCCGGCGCGGTCGAGCTGCGTCTGCAGGAGCTTGCGGATCTTGATGTCCTCGGCGACGTAGTCGGCGTAACGCTGGCCCGGCTTCGTCGAGTCCGAGAACCAACGCGACACGTGGTCCGTCGTGATGCCGAGGCGGAAGCCGTACGGGTTTACCTTCTGTCCCATTACTTGCTCGCCTTCTTCGTCTCTGCCACCGGGGCCGCCTCGGCGGCCTCAGGGGTGGCCAGCACGACCGTGATGTGGCTCGTGCGCTTCTTGATCTGGAACGCGCGGCCCTGGGCGCGGGGCTGGAAACGCTTGAGCGTCGTCCCCTCGTCCACGTAGGCGTTCTTGACGTACAGGTCCTGCCCGTCGAGGAACTCGCCGTCGCGGTCCGCCTTCACCTGCGCGTTGGCCATGGCCGACGCGACGAGCTTGTAGATCGGCTCGGACGCGCTCTGCTGCGCGAACTTCAGGATGGCGAGGGCCTCTTCGGCCTGCTTGCCCTTGATGAGCGCCACGACACGACGAGCCTTCTGAGGGGTCACGCGGATGTGTCGCACGCGTGCGATGGACTCCACCATTTCTCTCTCCTCTTGCGTCCCCGCGTCAGCGGCGACGGCCCTTCTTGTCGTCCTTCTCGTGGCCGCGGAAGGTGCGGGTGGGCGCGAACTCGCCCAGCTTGTGACCGACCATGGTCTCGGTCACGAACACGGGGATGTGCTTGCGACCGTCGTGCACGGCGATGGTGTGTCCCAGCATGGCGGGGATGATCATCGACCGGCGCGACCAGGTCTTGATGACGTTCTTGGATCCGGCTTCGTTCTGAACGACGACCTTGCGAAGCAGGTGCTCGTCGACGAAGGGGCCCTTCTTAAGACTGCGAGGCATCTTCTCTTACTCCTACTTGCGCTTCTTGCCGGCGTTACGGCGACGCACGATGTACTTGTCGCTTTCCTTGTTGGCGTGACGGGTACGACCCTCCGCCTGACCCCACGGGGTGACGGGGTGACGACCACCGGACGTCTTGCCCTCACCACCACCGTGCGGGTGGTCGACCGGGTTCATCGCGACACCGCGGACGGTCGGGCGCACGCCCTTCCAGCGCTTGCGGCCGGCCTTACCCCAGTTGATGTTCGACTGCTCGGCGTTGCCGACCTCGCCGATCGTCGCGCGGCAGCGCGCGTCGACGTTGCGGATCTCGCCCGAGGGCAGACGCAGCTGGGCGTAGGGGCCGTCCTTCGCGACCAGACGCACCGAGGCGCCGGCCGAACGGGCCATCTTCGCACCGCCGCCGGGACGCAGCTCGATCGCGTGGATCACGGTACCGGTCGGGATGTTCTTCAGCGGCAGGTTGTTGCCCGGCTTGATGTCCGCCCCGGCGCCGGACTCGACGACGTCGCCCTGCTTCAGCTTGTTCGGCGCGAGAATGTAGCGCTTCTCGCCGTCGAAGTAGTGCAGCAGCGCGATGCGAGCCGTGCGGTTGGGGTCGTACTCGATGTGGGCGACCTTCGCGTTGATCCCGTCCTTGTCGTTGCGACGGAAGTCGATCACGCGGTACTGGCGCTTGTGCCCACCACCGATGTGGCGGGTGGTGATGCGGCCCTGGTTGTTGCGCCCACCGGTCTTGGCGAGCGGACGAAGCAGCGACTTCTCCGGCGTGGATCGGGTGATCTCGGCGAAGTCGGCCACCGACGAACCACGGCGACCCGGGGTCGTGGGCTTGTACTTGCGAATAGCCATTATCTGTCCTTATCCCCCGGTCAGTTCACTGCCGTGAAGATGTCGATGGTGCCCGACTTCAGGGACACGATGGCGCGCTTGGTGTCCTTGCGCTTGCCCGTGCCGAAGCGGGTGCGGCGGGCCTTGCCGACGCGGTTGATCGTGTTCACCGAAGCGACCTTGACGTCGAAGATCTTCTCGATGGCGAGCTTGATCTCCGTCTTCGAGGCGCGCGGGTCCACGAGGAAGGTGTACTTGCCCTCGTCGATGAGCCCGTAGCTCTTCTCGGAGACGACCGGCTTCAGGATGATGTCGCGCGGGTCCTTGTTGCCCGCGGTGGCGAGGACGTTGTCGCTCATGCCGAGACCTCCTCGATCGAGCCGGTCTTCGCAGCGACGAACGCGTCGAAGGCGGCCTTGGTGAAGACGATGTCGTCGGAGACGACCACGTCGTAGGCGTTGAGCTGGTCCGCGTACAGCACGTGCACGCCGGCCAGGTTGCGGACGCTCAGGGCGTTCGTGTCGTCGGTGCGGTCGAGCACGACGAGGACCGTCTTGCCCGGCAGCGCCTTCAGGAACGCGGCGGCCGTCTTGGTCGAGGGCTTGCCCTCGATGCCGAAGGACTCGACGACGTGCAGGCGCTCTCCGCGGTAGCGGTCGCTCAGCGCGCCCGCGAGGGCGGCGGCGATCATCTTCTTGGGGGTGCGCTGCGAGTAGTCGCGCGGCTTCGGGCCGTGGACGATGCCACCACCGGTCATGTGCGGCGCGCGGATCGAGCCCTGGCGGGCGTTACCCGTGCCCTTCTGCTTGAAGGGCTTGCGGCCGGCGCCGGACACCTCGCCGCGACGCTTGGTCGAGTGCGTGCCCTGGCGAGCCGCCGCGCGCTGCGCGACGACGACCTGGTGGATCAGCGGGACGTTGGTCTTGACATCGAAGATCGCGGCGGGCGCGTCGACCGTACCGGTCTTCTTGCCGCCCGACAGGACGTCGAGAGTGAGAGTCGTGTCAGCCATGAGACTTAGGCACCCTTCACTGCGTTGCGGACGTAGACGATGCGGCCGCGCGCGCCGGGGACGGCGCCCTTGACGAGCATGAGTCCCTTCTCAGCGTCGATGGCGTGCACCGTGAGGTTGAGGACGGTCACACGCTCGCCGCCCATACGGCCGGCCATGCGCATGCCCTTGAAGACGCGGCTCGGGGTCGCCGAGGCGCCGATCGAACCGGGCTTGCGGTGGTTGCGGTGCGCACCGTGCGAAGCGGAGACGCCCTTGAAGTTGTGACGCTTCATGACACCGGCGGTGCCCTTGCCCTTGCTGGTGCCGACGACGTCGACCAGCTGGCCGGCCTCGAACACGCCCTCCACCGTCAGCTCCTGACCGAGTGAGTAGTCAGCAGCGTCCGCGGTGCGGACCTCGGTGACGTGGCGACGCGGCGTGACGCCGGCGGCCTCGAAGTGGGCCGTCAGGGGCTTGGTGACCTTGCGCGGGTCGATCTGACCGGCCGCGATCTGCACGGCGTTGTAGCCGTCCTTCTCGGGGGTGCGGATCTGGGTGACCACGTTCGGCGCGAGCTCGATGACGGTGACGGGAACGAGCTTGCCGTTCTCGTTCCAGACCTGGGTCATGCCCAGCTTGGTGCCGAGCATGCCCTTGGAAATCTTTGCGTTGATGTCAGCCATGTCGATCCTCAGAGCTTGATCTCGATGTTGACGTCCGCCGGGAGGTCGAGACGCATGAGCGAGTCGACGGCCTTCGGCGTCGGGTCCACGATGTCGATGAGGCGCTTGTGGGTGCGCATCTCGAAGTGCTCGCGGCTGTCCTTGTACTTGTGGGGCGACCGGATGACGCACACGACGTTCTTCTCGGTCGGAAGCGGCACGGGGCCGACGACGGTCGCGCCCGCACGGGTCACGGTGTCGACGATCTTGCGCGCCGACGTGTCGATGACCTCGTGGTCATACGACTTCAGGCGAATGCGGATCTTCTGTCCCGCCATTTGTCTGCTCACTCTCTTCAAAGCGTCGTACCGTCCCGCGCCAGGTGGGCTCGGGGGCATTGGACGCACGTCGGCGCTCTTCACGCCTTGCGCTCCTCCGGGACTCACGAGACCTCGCGGCTCGTGGGCCGTCGAAGGCGCACCACTGTTCTGCTGTCAGCCCGAGGCCTCGCGGCGCCCGGATGCCGACCCCCGCGCATGGCGAGGCCTCGGTGAGGAGGTGTCGGTTGTGCGTTCTCCTGCCCGCGGCCTAGAACCCTGCGCCGGGCTTCGGGAGCCTGCGCCGTCTATGCACTGCCTGGCAGTGATCCGGGGGCACGCGAACGCACCGCCGGAATGTGGAACCTGTCTATTCTGCCATGCCCGATTCGCGTCCTGCAAACCCGGGCGTGTCGCGCCTCGGAGAAGCCTCGGATCAGCCCCGGATCCCCGCACCCCGGGCCATCGAGCGGGAGGGGCACGGACACGACGAAGGCCCCGCACCGCCGTGGTGAGGGGCCTTCGGAGAGATCAGGTCACTCGGTGCCGATCGACTTGTCGATGTTGTCGCGCACGCCGTCGATCTGCTCGGAGGCGCCCGGGGCGACCTTCTTCGCGAAGCCGGCGACGCCGTCGAGGATCTTGTCGCTGATCCCCTCGGCCTGCTCGCTGTGGATGGCCTCGTCGATCTTGTCCTTGTTCTGCTCGACGAAGTCCTTGCCCTTGTTGACGACGTCGTTGAACGACTCTTCGATACCCATCGGGTTCCTCCCGGTCAGCATTCGCCGGCCGAGCGGCCGACGCTTCTCATTGTGCAACGTGGCGGCGTCGAGCGGTAGGCCCGTACGGGGTGCCCCGTAACACGGCGCCGCGGGAGTGAGAACGGGTCCTCAGCGTGCCGTCCCCTGTGGCCGGATGACCGCGCGGACGGTGCGGAAGAGGATCACGATGTCCTGGGTCAGCGACCAGTTCTCCACGTAGTAGAGGTCCAGGCGGATGGTCTCCTCCCAGGACAGGCTCGACCGTCCGCTGACCTGCCACAGGCCGCTCATCCCGGGCTTCACCAGCAGGCGGCGATACGCGACGTCGTCGTAGAGGGCGACCTCCGTGGCACGCTGCGGGCGAGGACCGACCAGGCTCATGTCGCCGCGGAGCACGTTCACGAGCTGCGGCAGCTCGTCGATGGAGTGGCGCCGGAGGAAGCGGCCGACACGGGTGATCCGCGGGTCGTCGTTGATCTTGAAGAGCGGTGTCCCGCCGTCGCCCTGCAGATCGAGCAGCGACGCGAGCTGGTCGTCCGCATCGGCGACCATCGATCGGAACTTCCGCATGCCGAACGTCCGTCCCCCACGGCCGATGCGCTCCTGGGAGTAGATGATCCCGCCGGGGCCGTCCACTCGGATCGCGATCGCGGTGGCGAGGAAGACGGGCGAGAGCACCACCAGGAGGATCGCGGACCCGATGAGGTCGAAGGTCCGCTTGAGGAATCGCTGCGCGCCTTCCAGCCGCGGGAAGTCGACGTGGACCAGAGGAAGACCGGCGACGGGTGTCGTGTGCAGGCGAGGACCGGCGACATCGGTGAGCACCGGCGCCATGATGAGCTGGATGTCCCGGTCCGAGAGGGCGTGCCCGAGACGGCGCATCGTCATCGGGTCGAGATCGTCGGAGCCGACGATGATCAGCGCGTCGAAGCGCACCTCGTCCAGGACGGACTCGACGTTCGCGATGTCGCCGAGCACGTCGAAACCGGAGACGCCGCCGGCGCGCGCACGATCGGTGATGACGCCGACGATCTCGTACCCGCTGCTCTTGGCCCGTCGGATCTCGCGCGCGACGACGGAGACCTTGGACGGCTCGCCGATCACCACGGCCCGATGCAGGTACTGCCCGGCCTTCTGCCTTCCGCGCAGCCACTGGCGCCACAGCCACCTCGACAGCAGCAGGAGCAGCAGCCCGAACGGGAAGACGACGGCGACGAACAACCGGGAGAGGTCCATCCCCAGGAAGAAGGCGGTGGCGACCGTCACGGCGAACACGGCGAGCGTTGCGTTGACGATGCGCCGGTACTCGTCCGCGCCCTGGCCGACGATGTGGCGATCGCGGGAGTCGGTCGCGTCGAGCGCGATCACCCACACGAAACCCGTCACGCCGAGCGCGACCAGATAGGGGATGCGCGGGCCGTCGGGCCAGGAGACGTGGGTGAACGGCCCGGGGAGGACGACGAAGGACGAGACCGCGAGCACCAACAGGATGACGACGAGGTCGCTGTAGAACAGGCGGCTCGCGTACCGTCGCGGCCACGCCGGCCGGCGCGCTTTCTGCACGGGAACCCGCGGGGTCTTCCTCGGTTCCCCTGAGGCGCCGGAGCTGTCGCGCTCGAGCTGGACGACGACGTCCCTCACCTCCCTGCGATGGACACCAGGACGCGAGTCAGTCTAAACCGTCTTGGAATCTCCTGAAGATGCGCGCTTCGGCGTCACTTTCCGCAGCTGTCGGTGACGGCGGGCTTCGCCCCGTTCACCATCGGGTTCGTCTGCACCTGGAGCGGGCCGCGCTCGCCCTCGGGGCCGACGAACGAGGCAGCCACCTCGACGGTGTCCCCGGGATCAAACCACGCCTCGAAGGCGACCACCGGACGACCGAGATCGTCGATGTCCTTGTGCATCACCGAGATCTCGTCGCCGTAGAAGTCCGCGGTCGCAAGGGTCGTGCCGGGAGGGCCGTAGATGTAGATCCAGTCGCGGAAGCGCGCGCCGAACGTCATGCTCTGCACGTACCGGGGCAGCGCCTCCGCCTGCTGCTGGGACAGAGGCAGGCTGAGCGAGGCCGACGCCGTGTAGGTCGTCTTGCCCGCCTCGCACACGGCCGACGCGGAGGTCGCGGTCTCGGTGAAGTAGTCGATCTTCGAGCCGTTGCTGTTGTTGAAGTAGACCCCGATGGTCGTGTTCTCGTCGTTGTCCGTGGGCAGGACGCCGCTGATCCGCGAGCCCTCGATCGCGTCGGCGATCTTCGGGTCGTCGCTCCACACCATCACGCTGCCCTTCGAAGCGCTCTCCGTGATCGCCCACAGCATGTCCTTCGGATCGAACTCGCCCGTGGCGATCTTGTCGAACACCGCGGCCGCCGCCGCGGCGAAGAAGCCGTCGACCAGCTCCGGCTCCTTGTACGAGTCCCATCGTCCGTAGACCGTGCTCAGAAGGAGCGAGACGGCGTTGTCGGAGGACAGCACGTCGCCGGTGGGCAGCTCGATGGGGCCGGTCGCGACGAGGATCCGCGACAGCGCGAGCGGATCGATCGAGATCACTCCGGCGATGTCATCCGGGGCGATGTCGCGCTGCCACCAGGCGCGCATGATCTGCGCCGCCGTGGGGAAGTCCGGCCGGCTCATGCTCGTGTTGAGGTGATCCACGAGATAGCTCGTGTACAGGTCGATGGCGCTCTGCGGAACGTCCACATCCACGGCGACGCCGTTCTGATAGCTGCCGCTGTTGCCCTGCGCGCCCATCGAGAAGGAACCGCCGTCGACGTGCACGAGCGCCTGGGCCGCCGCACTGCCTCCGAGGGCGAGGGTCTCGGCGTTGTTCTGGAACACGAGGAGATAGTTGCGCGCGCCGTCCGCACCGAGCAGTTCCGGCAAGATCCCGATCGCGGGTCCCGCCGTGGACATCACGCTGTTGACCTGGTCGACGCCCTCCCGCACCGGTCCGATCAGGAAGGGCGAGTGCGCGACGCCGTCCAGCCCCTCGGCGAGACCGGTGATGCGCTCCCCCTGCTCCTCGGCGGCCGCGAGGAGCCGCTGCGTCACCGAGCCCGAGCCCTCTCCGGACCCCATCACGGGCACGGCCACGCCGTTCACGAGGGCGTCGAAGGACTGCGCGGCATAGCGCACGCCGCGGAGGTTGTCCCCGACGACCGGAACCCACTCCGCCAGCCACCACACCGGGTCCGATGCGGCGCCGCCGGCGCTGGCCGCGGTCTCGGACAGCTCGCCGAGCACGTCCTTCACGTCGCGGCCGGCCTCGACCTCCTTGATCAGCTCCTGACTCTTGGTCAGGCCGTCCTTCACCGTGATCGCGCGCAGGCCCACCCAGCAGACGGCGAGAAGCAGCGCGATGACGACAAGGGCGAGGATCACCCAGACCCGGCGCCGCCGGGTCTTGCGAAGGCTCAGCCGTTCGTCGATGTTCCGCCTTCGCAGGCCCTCACTGCTCATCGACGACGTACCTTTCCTTCGGGATCAAGCGATGAATCATAACAACCGAGCCTTGGCGACGAGCCTCGGCCGGGCGGGAGTCAGTCCGACGCCGCCGGGGCGGCAGCGGAGATGAACACCGGCGACGCGCCGAGCGTCAGGGTGACCTCGCCCTTCACGGGTTCGACGATCTGGCTGCGCCCGGAGAGGTCGGTGACCACCAGCGGGACCTTCGAGTCGAACGTCCGCTGCAGCTCCTGGTCGGCCCAGGCGACGCGGGTCGCATCGGCGCCCTGGCCGAACACCTCGACCGTGCTCGTCTCATCGGACTCGGTGGTCGTGAAGGCCTTGCCGCCGAGCCGGGCGATCATCAGCGCCTGCGCGAAGGCTCCGGGCTTCGGTGCGAGTGCGACGACGTTCTCCCGAGGGCTGTTCTCGTAGAGCCCGAAGTTCGCCTCGCCGGCGACCGGGTCGTTCTGGTCGTTGACGAGGTCGTACCAGATGTACTTCTCGACCCCGTTGGCGAAGGCCAGCGTCTCGTTCCGCACCAGCATCCGGCCCTGATCGAGCTCGGAGACACCGTCATGGTGTGTCGGGAACCCCATCTCCGTCACCCAGACGGGGCGGGTCTCGCCGGCGAACTCCTGCATGTCGGCGTAGGACTGCTGCACGGTGCCGGCGATCAGGTCGGGATTGCGATCGATCCAGGACTCGTAGGGGTGGTAGCTGATCGCATCGGTCGCTGCGAGACCGCCCGCCTGCCAGAACCCGACGAACCAGTCCCGGTCGTACAACGCCGTCGATCCCGTGACGATCGGAAGGTCCGGGTGCGCAGGGCTCACCTGATCGCGGACCGCCTGCGCGATGGGCACGTAGCAGGACGGGGCCTTGCCGCACGCCGTGTCGGTGTCGCGGTGGTTGAACTCGTTGAGCACTTCGAGGCCGACCATGTCGAACCGGTCCGCGACAGCCTTCGCGTACCGGGCGTAGGCCTGGATCGACTCGTCGCCGGACGGGGCGCGCCGGGTCCCGTAGACCCGGTTGCCGTACGCCACGATCCCCAGGAGCTTCACGCCGTTCGCGTGCATGCGGGAGAACTCGCGCACGTAGTTCTCGTCCCACGCGTACTCCCCGGCGACCTTCTCGTTGCGCTCCCAGGAGATGTCGTTGCGGACCTCCGCGAAGCCGAGGGCCGAAGCCAGGGTCCCGGTGCCCGCGAAGGGCTCCTTCTCGACGTGGGACGCGACGCCGAAGCGGCTGTCCTGGGCGACCGCGAACCCCTCGGCGTCGATCACGGCGACGGCCGTCTCGATGTGCTGTCCGGCGGCGTCGTCCACCGTGACCGTGTAGTGGCCCTGTCCGACGCCGGTCAGCGGCAGTGCCGCGAGCGGTCCGCGGACCTCGGCCTGACCGGAGATCGGATCCCCTCCGGCGCTGGAGGTCGCGCTCCACTGCACGGCGCCCTCGGCCAGCGACACGGCGAGCACGGCGGATTCGTCGGTCATGATGAGCGAATCGTTGACGATGCCGGAAGGGGTCTGCACGGCCTCGAACGAGCCGTTGGCCACGAGCTCCTCCCCGCCGCTGCCCGTGATCGACACGTCGTCGATGCCGAGGCCCCGGACGGTGCCGCCGAGCACGAGGTCGAGCGAGGATTCGGGCGACTGGTCGGCCGGAGCCGTGAACGGGAACTCGAGGGTCTCCCAGTCCGCATCCAGAGGCGGAAGCACGAAGGTCTGCCCGGCGACGGTCAGACGGGCGGCGGGGTCGGTCTTCCGCTCCGCCAGCACGCGCGCAGCGAGGCGGAGGGTGTACTGCCCGCCGGGCGCCAAGGCCACGGCGGAGGAGGCCGCGATGACGTCCGGATCGTTCGCCGGGGCGTCCACCCGCAAGGACACGGCGCCGGTCGCTGCAGCGCCGACCTCGGGCAGCACCGCGCCGACGACGGTCCGATCGGCCAGCGTCCACCCGTCGATGGACGCCCGCGCGGTGTTCGTGACCGGCACCTCCGCGGGAGGGTCGGGCGTCGGGGTCGGCGTCGGCGACGCGGTGGGCTTCGGCGTCGGGGTCTCGCCCTTCGTCTGGGCATCCGACCGCAGGGCGGGAATACCGACCACGGCCACCGCCGCGCTCCCGGCCACCAGGAGCACGGCCACCGTGCTGGCGATGATGACCGTCTTCTTCGTCACGCGCAGTGCCATGGCATCCTTTCCCCCGTGCGTCCGCACCAACCTATCCGGTGCGAGCCGGGACGAAGCTGACAGCCTCGAGTGCGGGGCCCGGTCAAGCTCTCTAGACTCGACACATGCTCTCCGCGGTCCGCCCGAGCCCGCGGGCACGTTTCCGCGCCCGCCCTCGCTCCGAAACGGCACCCGTCCTGTGAGCGGCGCCCTGGTGCACGAGTGGCTCGCCCCCCGCGGCGGATCCGAGAACGTCTTCGAGTCCCTGACGCGGATCTTCCCGGATGCCGCCCGCTATTGCCTGTGGAACGACAGCGACGGCCGGTTCGCCGTCGACGGAGAGACCTGGCTGGCTCGCACGCCCCTGCGAGGCCGCAAAGCGGCGGCGCTTCCCCTGATGCCCCTGGCCTGGCGCTCCCTTCCCTCCGTCGACGCCGAGTGGGTGCTCGCGAGCTCGCACCTCTTCGCGCACCACGCACGGTTCGCGGGCCCCGCCCGCAGCGCCCCCAAGCTCGTGTACGCCCATACGCCCGCTCGGTACATCTGGAACCCCGAGCTCGATGCGCGCGGCGGTTCCCTCCCCGTGAAGGCAGCCGCCGGCACGATGAAGGACCTGGATCGACGACGCGCTCAGGAAGCCGTCGCGATCGCCGCGAACAGCGCGTTCGTCCAGACCCGTATCGCCCGGGCGTGGCACCGCGAGAGCACCGTGATCCACCCGCCCGTGGATGTCGCCTCGTTCCTCGTCACGCCGGAACCGAGCGCGCACGACCAGGACGTGCTCGACCGCCTGCCGGACACGTTCCTCCTCGGCTTCTCCCGGTTCATCCCGTACAAGAGGCTGGACCTGGCCGTCCAGGCGGGGGCCGCGGCCGGTGTGCCGGTGGTGCTGGCCGGCGCGGGCCCCGATGAGGAACGGCTGCGCGCGTTCGCCGCAGAGCACGCTCCCGGCGCGGTGACTTTCGTCCGCTCGCCCGGCCCGGACCTCTACCGCGCGCTGCTGCACCGCTGCCTCGCCCTGGTCTTTCCCGCGGTGGAGGACTTCGGCATTGTCCCCGTGGAGGCGATGGCGGCCGGGCGCCCCGTCATCGCGAACGCGCTGGGCGGAACGGCCGAGACGATCGTGGACGGGAGCACGGGAGTGCTCGTCGAGGACTGGTCTCCGGAGGAGATGCGGCGCGCCGTCAACACGGTGACCCGGGTGTCCCCGGAGGCGTGCCGGGCTCAGAGCGAGCGGTTCTCCGAGGAGGTCTTCGCCGACCGCATCCGCGTGTGGGTCGCCGAGTCCCTCGCCTCGGGCGACGCGACGCCGGCGAGGGCCGTCTGATGCGGGTCTTCGTCGACGACCGCTACCGCGGCGCCCACGGCATCGGACGGTACGCCGCCGAGGTCCTCCCCCGCCTGACGCCGCCGTGGGAGGACCTGGCGCTCGGCGGATCCCCGTTCACCGCCGTGGACGCCTTCCGTCCGGTGGGCAGCGCGTCCGCCGCGGACGCGCTCGTCTACTCCCCGGGCTACGGGGCGCTCCTGCGCGCCGGCCGCCAGCTGCTCACGCTCCACGACCTCATCCAGCTGAGAGCCCCGGGGATCCGGCGCTGGACCTTCGCGGCGTATTACTCGGGCCCGGTCCGAACGGTCGTGCGCAGGGCCGGCGTGGTCCTCACGGTCTCGGACACGTCGGCTCGGGCGATCCGGGACTGGATCGACGACGACGCCGTGGAGATCGTCAACGCCGGCAACGGCTGCTCCGCGGCCTTCCGCCCCCGCGCGGGCGTCGTGTCCGCGTCCGATCCCTATCTGCTGTTCGTCGGGAACGGTCGGGCACACAAGAACCTGGACGTCGTCCTGGACGCGCTCACGTCGGCACGGGACGCGCGACTGGTGGCGGTCGTCCCCGAGCACGAGATCCCCGAGCTGAGCGCGAGGACCGAGACCCGCGGGATATCCCCCCGGGTGCGATGGGTGAGCGGGGTCGACGACGAGGAGCTCGCCGACCTCTACCGCGGCGCGGCGGCGACCGTCATGCCGTCCACCCTCGAGGGGTTCGGCCTTCCCGCGCTGGAATCGATCCGGTGCGGCGTGCCCGTCGTCTTCTGGGAGGGCTGCGAGGCCGTCGCGGAGATCGTCGGGGACCGCGGCTGGGCCGTGCCGTCCTCGGACGACCGGGGGGCGTGGTCGGACGCGCTGACCCGCGCCCTGGCCTCCGGCCGGCGGGTCGATCCGCCCACCGGGTACGACTGGGGGCGGACGGCGACGATCGTCTCGGACACGATCTCGCGACTGACCGCCTGACGGCCTAGGCCGTGCTTTCCCGCACCGTCTCGAGGAAGAGCGTCAGCGCGTCCGTCTTCCGCTCCCAGGACTGGTCGCGTGCCCCTTCCTCGCCGAATCGGTTCGGCGACGGGTGCGCGAGCGCGCGCTCCAGGGCCGCCGCCGCGTCAGCGCCGTCGCGGTAGGTCTCGATGCCGAGGTCGGATCGGCCACGGATGCCGGGCGTCTCCCTGGCCACGACGCTCAGCCCCGCCGCCAGGTACTCGTAGAGCTTCATCGGGCTGCGCCCGGCGTTGAGCGGGTCGTCCGACAGCGGGAGCAGCCCGACCCGCGCCGAGTGCAGCAGCGCGGGCACGTCCGTGTACGTGACGGCCCCGAGGGCTTCCACGTTCGCCGGCAGCGCTGATGGCGGCCGTGGGTTCGGACCGGCGATGAGGAAGGGGACGTCGGGATGCTGGCGGGCCCAGGCGGCGACCTGATCCCAGTCGAAGCGATCGTCGAGCGCTCCGACGTAGACGCAGCGGGCGGGGCGGGGGCGCTGTTCTCCGGCCGGCGAGGCGAAGCGCCCGAGCTCCACTCCGTTCTCCAGGACGAGCGCGGGCACGCGGGGGGCTCCCAGACTCCGCAGCACCTCGTCGGATGTGGCGACGACCGCGTCGGCCGCCTCCAGGATCCGGCGCTGCACGTCGTGTTTGAGACCGCCGGGATACAGGTCCGTCGGGCGATAGACGAGCGTCCGGGACAGGGAACGCACCGATTCGTCCCAGAGCAGCGGCTGATCGATGAGCACGGCGTCGAAGAGGCCGTCGATCCCCTCACGCTCCAGCATCCTCGCCACGCGGAACCTGCCGAGCGGCACCGGCACGGTGGTCCGCGGAACGACGTGCAGCACGCCGTGCGCGTCCCGGCGGGGACGACGCGGCACCGCGACCAGCTCGCTCGCGCGGACGCGTCCGGTCAGCCGGTGGAGGGTCGAGATCGGGGTGCTCACGTGCACGACGTCCGCACCGCGCTCGGAGAGCACACGTGCGTAGTGGTGGCTTCCCACGCGGAAGGGGCCGAACGGGTGGCTGTGGGAGAGGAAGAGATAGCGTGCGCGTCCCGCCGTGGGCTGCCGCGGGGGGCCGCCCGTCATGTCCGGGCTCGCTCGATGCGCGCGCGGATCTCCCGGTGGATCCGGGCGAGATCCGCCTCCGCGCGGCGCACGCGGTCCGCGACCTCGGCCGCACGCTCGGGACTCGGGTGCAGGATCACTCGCAGCTGCTCGGGCTCCCGGGCGGATGCATCGTGCGACACGCCGTCCAGGCCGATGGCCGCGAACGCATCCGTGATCTTGGCCGTCGGGTGCGGGACCAGCTCGACCGGGATCGCCCCGCTCAGCGCGGCCAGCACGAGGACGTGCATCCGGTCGCTCACGACCAGCTGCGCGCCGTCGTAGCGCTCCCGGAGGCGCTCCTCCTGGTCCCGGGGGTCGACGTCGCCCCACGGTTCGACCTCGCCCCCGAGAAGGCGGGCCAGCTCTCGTGCGCGCTCCTCGTCCTCGCGCACCTGGACGACCGTGCGAATGGTGAGTCCGGCGTCGTCCGCCGCTCGGCGCACCGCGTCGAGCCAGGCCGCGTCCGGCAGCGGTCGGGCACCGCGCAGGCTCACGACGAGGTCGGTGCGCTCATCCCAGTCGCGGCCGGGGCGGGATCCGGCGGAGAAGCCGATGTCGGGCGCGAGCCTCCCCGCGCGCGCGATCCGCATCGTGCGGGCGTCGCGCCACAGGGCCACCTGGGACAGGCGGGCCGCGAGGCGGTGGATGGCGAGCGCCGGCCGGGACGGCGCTCGGATGCCCCGCGGCGGGCGGACGACCACTCCCCCTTTGAGCCGGACGATGAGGGTCTCCGCGAGGAACACGAGCTCCCGGAGCCCGTTGCCCCGATCCAGCGGGATCTCACCCGCCTCGAACACCAGGACGGGACGACGCGGCGCCGTGAGGAGCAGCCAGAGCCAGCGCGGAACAGACTTCTTGGACCGCAGCACCACGGCGTGCGCAGGCATCCCCAGCTGTCGGAGCCACACGTCGGGCCCCTCGCCGGTGTACGCGACCAGCTCGTCGCTCGTGCCCTCCGCCCACCGCAGCGTCTCGCGCCGGATGAGGGCGTCGCCGATGTTGCCCGCCGGGCCGGTGAGGGAGACGAAGGTCCTCGTTCGGCGAGTCGCGGTCCCGCGCGAACGGCGAGATGATCGCGGTTCTGACGGTCGCATGGGCAGGCCTCGACGGTTTCTCAGGATGGAGTCGTACACGGAGGGGTTCGTGCCGCGACGACCGCTCAGGGATCGAGGGTCGGAAGAGGCGTCGGCTCGATGGTCGGTGTCGGATCCACGGGCGGATCCGTGGGATCGACCGGCGGATCCGTGGGATCGACCGGCGGTTCCGAGGGCTCGACGGGCGGGCTGCTCGGCTCCTGTGGAGTCGTCGGCGCCGGCGCGGGCTCCTCCGGCTCGGGGTCCGGTTCGAAGAACTCGTCCGCCGGCACCTCGGGGACCGGGGTGGGAGTGGGAAGCACGCGGGTGACCGTGAGAGGGGCGCTGGTGCGGGTTCCGTCCGCGTTCTCGGCGGTCACCGTGTAGACGGTGGATCCCGTCGCACACGAGAACGGGACGACGCGATCCGTGATCCGGGCGGGCAGGGCAGCGGCGATCGGGAAGTCGAGCGCGTCGACCTGCGCGGGGCCCGCGCCGAGGGCGACGTTCTCCGCGTTGTCGATCTGCCAGCTCAGCAGCACCTGCGCCTTGGCGTCCTCTGCGGGGCAATCGATTGTCACGGCGTTCGCGGTGAAGCTGCGGATCACCGGTCGTTCGTCGGCAGCGTTGTCGGCTCGGGGCGGAGCGGACGGTTCGGGGCCGGCCGGCGCCGCGACGCTGGCGAGCGCGCCGATGATCGCGCCGGCCGCCACCGCGAGCAGCACGGCGACGCCGGTGAGCACCATGAGCAGGACGCTGCGCTTCTGCGTGCGCTGCGCGGCGCGACGATGGCGTTCGCGACGCGCGACGGTGCGGGCGCCGAGCTCGGTCGACGACGCGACGCCCTCGACCGCCGGTGCGCGTCCGCTCTGCGCGGTTCCGTCGGCTCCGGGACGCGGCTCGAACCCCACGGCGATCGGCGCGTTCTTCGTTCGGGGCTTCGCCACGGAGGCCGCTCCGACCGCGCTGGCACCAGGATTTCGCGTCCAGGCAACGTACTCGCTAATGACGTCGTTCGTGGGGCCGTCGGCGATCAGCTCGCCCTTGTGCACCCAGAGGACCCGCTCGCAGGTTTCCTTGAGAGACCCGACGGAATGGCTGACGATCATCACCAGACCGGCACTGTCGCGCAGCTCGTTGATGCGCTTCTCGCTCTTCGCCCGGAAGCGCCGGTCCCCCACCGCCAGCGCCTCGTCGATGAGGAGGATCGAGTGTGCCTTCGCAGAGGCGATGGCGAACTTCAGCCGCGCGGCCATCCCTGAGGAATAAGTCCGCATCGGGTGGTAGATGAAGTCGTTGAGTTCCGCGAAGTCGGCGATCTCGTCGACTCGTCCCGCCGCCTCTTCAGGGCTGAAGCCCATCGCCAGCAGCCCGAGACGGATGTTGTTCTCTCCCGAGAGCTCGGGCACCAGGGCCGCGTTCACGCCGAGCAGCACCGGACGATCACGCGCGTAGATCGCTCCCTCGGACGGAGGGATGAGGCCGCTCATCGCTCGGAAGAGCGTCGACTTGCCGGAGCCGTTGTGCCCGACGACACCGATGGACTCCCCCTCGGACGCCGTGAAGCTCACGCCTCGGAGTGCCGGCACGGTCTGAAGATCCCGTCCCCCTCGGAAAGAGCGGAGACTCGTCAGCGTTTCTCGGGTCGTCAGCCGCTTCCCGGACGCATACACCCGATAGTTGACATGCAGGTTGTCCGCGATCATCATCGGGCGCGGCGCGACATCGAGCGAACCGGCAAACGGCTCCGGAAGCAGCAGATCAGTCACTGATACCGTACCTCGGCTCGCCCCGCCAGAAATAGATCACGCCGACCACGATCGTCACGAGTGCCCAGATCGGGGCGACGACCCACACGATCGACGGAGCGGAGTACCCGCTCAGCAACACGTCACGCGCGATGGAGACGAAGTCGTACGTGGGGATAAGGTGCGCGATCCCCAGCAGAATCGGGTAGTCGGCGAGCGCACCATCGATGTCGAAAAAGATTCCGGTCGCGTAGAACAGCACACGGTTGATGATCGGCACCAGTTGCTGGATGTCCCGCGTTCGCACCGCGATCCTGGACACTACGAGGGAGAGCCCTAGGTTGAACACCCCCATGACCGCGAGGAGCGGAATCATGAGCAACCAGGACCAGGTGATCGGCTCGCCGAAGACCAGCAGCAAGATCCCAAGCAGCACCATCACCGGGACGATTCGCAAAGCTTGTTCCGCGACGACGGATATCGGGAGCAGAATTCGCGGGAAACCGAAACTCTGGACAAGCTTGGAGTTGCCGGTGATCGCTCGCGAGCCACTTCCGAAACACCCGGTGAAGAACTCGAAGACGAAGACGCCGACGATCAGATACTGCACGAAGTACTCGGGCCGTGCCGACCCGGAGAGGAGGAAATGGAAGATCGTGCCGTAGACGATCGCCAGCGACAGCGGCTTGAGGACGATCCAGAGCACGCCGAGGCGGTTCGGCAGCAGCCCTCCGATGAGTCGACTGCCCGCCAGCCGAAGTGCGAAAGCTCGCATCCGCCAGGTTTCCGCAAGATACTCGCCCAACGGAGGACGTTTCCCCAGCTCCGGCAGGCCGGCAGCGGTGGGCGCAGCGCTCGCTACCATGCGGATTCCTCGACTCTCTGCCCCGACGCACGATCCCCCGGTCCTGGGCGGGCACAACGGATCATGCTACCCCACCCAGTTGCGAAGCCTCTTCGGCAGCCCGCGGGTCAGTCGCGGCCGTAGATGTCGCGAGTGTAGATCTTGTGAGCGACGTCGGCGAGGGCGTCGGTGGCGCGGTTGGCGATGATCACGTCGGCCCGGCCCTTGAACTCGTCCAGATCGCGCACCACCTCGGAGTGGAAGAACTCGTCGTCCTCGAGGGTCGGCTCGTACACGACGACCTCGATCCCCTTCGCCTTGATCCGCTTCATGATGCCCTGGATCGACGACGCACGGAAGTTGTCGGAACCCGACTTCATCACGAGACGGTAGACGCCGACCGTCCGTGGGCCTCGCGCCAGGATGTCGGCGGCGACGAAGTCCTTGCGGGTGCGGTTGGCGTCGACGATCGCCGCGATCAGGTTCTGCGGCACCTCGGAGTAGTTCGCGAGCAGCTGTTTGGTGTCCTTCGGCAGGCAGTAGCCGCCATAGCCGAACGACGGGTTGTTGTAGTGCGAGCCGATGCGGGGGTCGAGGCCGACCCCCTCGATGATCTGCCGAGTGTCGAGGCCGTGCACGGCGGCGTAGGTGTCGAGCTCGTTGAAGTAGGCGACGCGGAGGGCCAGGTACGTGTTGGCGAACAGCTTGATCGCCTCGGCCTCCGTGGGATCGGTGAGCAGTACCGGCACCTCTGTGGCGATGGCCCCCTCCAGAAGCAGGTCGGCGAAGCGCTGCCCGACGGGGCCGCGGTCGCCCACGACGATGCGCGACGGGTGGAGGTTGTCGTGCAGCGCACGCCCCTCACGCAGGAACTCCGGCGAGAACACGATCGTCGCGTGCGGGTACTCGGCGTTCATCCGGGCGGTGAAGCCCACGGGCACCGTGGACTTGATCACGATCGCGGCATCCGGATTGATGTCGAGGACAGCGGCGATGACGCCCTCGACCGAGGACGTGTCGAAGTAGTTGGTCACCTCGTCGTAGTTCGTCGGGGTCGCGACGACGACGAACTCGGCGGCACGGTAGGCCTCGTCCGCATCGGTCGTCGCGGTGAGATCGAGCTCCCGGGTGGCGAGATAGTCCTCGAGCTCGGGGTCGGCGATCGGCGAGACCCGCCGGCCGAGCATCTCCACCTTGGCGGGATCGATGTCGAAGGCGACCACCTGATGGTGCTGAGCGAGGATGACGGCGTTGGACAGACCGACGTATCCGGTCCCCGCGATGGCGATCTTCATTCCCTTAGGTTATCCAGCCCGCGGATAGACTCGGCTCCGATGACCCCGCGCCCTCTGCTCACCATCGTCATCCCCGTCTCGAACGACGAGGCGACCGTGGCGACAGCCATCGACAGTGCTCTCTCCCAGACGGTCCCCGACATCGAGATCGTCTGCGTCGACGATGCGTCGACGGACGGCACGACGACGATTCTCGAACGGTTCCGGCAACGTGATCCGCGGGTTCGCGTCCTGCACCATGACCGCAACCTCTCCGCGTTCCAGGCGAGGCGCACCGGCATCCTGGCCGCGCGCGCTGATCACGTTCTCTTCCTCGACGGCGACGACGAGCTGGAGTCGAATGCCGCAGCCACCGCGATCGCCCGGGCTCGGGAAACGGGCGTCGACATCGTCGGGTTCGGCGTGACCGTGGTCGAGCGCGACGGCCGTACCGGGAGCCCCTACGAAGCCCGGCTGCAGCCGCCGCAGCTCGCCCTCGCCGGCGACGACGTACTGCGCGCGCTCTTCCCGGTCGGCAGGCCCGCGCAGGGCCAACTGTGGCGGTTCCTCTTCCGCACGAGCGTGCTGCGTGAGGCTTACGCCCTGCTGCCGGACGACCTCGTGCTGGCGCGCATCAACGATCTCCCGCTGCTCTTCCTCGCCGCATCGCAAGCGACGAGCTACACGGCGGTGCCGGACAAGCTGTATCGGTATCACTTCGGCCGGGGTGGCAGCGGGCATCGCGTCGACAGCGTCGAGCGGGCACGGTTCTACACGGGGGCGATCACCTCGGTCGACGCGATCGGTCCGGCCGTCGAGGCGCTCGCGGAGAACCATCACGACCCGGATCTCCTGCGCGCGACGTACACATCAGTGCGCCTGTCGATCATCGGCTACGTCTGCTACCAGCTCGTCGAGCACAGCGACGAGGCCATGCTCGACAGCGCGCTCACGCACCTGCACACGGTCGCGACCGACCATGACATCGTGCATGCGGCGGCACACTTCTACCCGGCGACGCTCAGGGCTCTCAAATATCACGCGACGTGGCAGGGCCTGCCGGAAAGCGGGGTACGCAGCATCCTGCTCGTCACCTCGACGCTGCGCACCGGCGGTGTCTCCGCGGTGCTCGCCTCGCAGGCGCGCTACCTGCGCGAAGCGGGCTACCGCGTCACCGTCGTCGCACGAAACGGCGGGAACGATACGAGCGTGCTGCCCGCAGGCGTCCCGTTCATCGAGCTGGCCTCGCGTCAGCTCCCCGCACAGCTGACGCAGTGGGCGGAGATCTGCCGGACGCACGAGATCGATCTCGTCATCGACCATCAGGTGCTGTACTCCGATGCCTGGCCGGAGTTCGCGCTCATGGCACGGGCGGAGGGCGCGGCCACGATCGGCTGGCTGCACAACTTCGTCGCACGGCCGGTGTACGACGGCAACGAGCGGCTGACGCTCATCGAGCGGTGCAGCCCGACGCTTGCGCAACTCATCACACTCTCTCCGCTCGACGTGGCCTACTTCCGACTTCGCGGAATCGAGCACGTCGCGTACCTCCCCAATCCCCCATCGCCCTTGCTGCTCGAATCGGCGACGGACGCCCGCGAGAGGTCCGCCCCGACCGAACGACTCGAGCTGGTCTGGTGGGGCCGGTTGGAGCAGCGAACGAAGCAGGTGCGCGAGCTCGTCGCTGTCGGCGCGCAGTTGCGCGCCCTCGGGGTACCGTTCCGAATGAGGATCATCGGCCCCGACTGGGACGACGTCACGGCCAAGAAACTCAACGCGCTCGCCCGTCGCCGGGGCATCGGTGACGCCGTCCGCGCGGTCGGACCACTGCGGGGAGAGGCACTGATCGCCGCGATCGACAGGGCGGACGCCTTCGTCTCGACGAGCGTCATCGAGGGATATCAGCTCACGATCGCCGAGGCGCAGTCACGCGGGCTGCCCGTGTTCATGTACGAGCTACCCTGGCTCACCCTCGTGCAGGGAAACGACGGCGTCGTCGCGGTGCCGCAGGGGGATGCGCGCGGGCTCGCGAGCCGACTCGCCGACACCCTCGCGGATCCCGAGCGCTACGCCGCTCTGTCACGGGCGTCGCTGGAGGCCGCGGCGCGGGCGCGCGCCCACGACTTCCCCCAGCTGTACCGTGACGTCGTCACCGGCGCGCTCCCGTCGGAGTTCTCACCGCAGCCCACGCTCGACGACGCCCGGCAATTGCTCGGTTTGATGGTCTTCTTCGCAGAGCGCGCCGATGAGCGCATCCGAACGACGGCCGACGGCCCGCTGTTCCTGAGGGGATTAGTGCGATGGGGCGCACCACTCGTTCGCTCGGCCCTTCGGCGCTTTCCGCGTCTGCGCCCTTTCGCAATCCGGGCAAAGCGCTGGTTCGGTCTGCGCTGAGCCGCGGCGTCCTCTGAGCACATGTCAGCGAGGGAAGAACATATTGTGAGACGCCTCGTTCACGACCCGTTTGCGCGGTTTGCGAGTACCCGAACTCCTCGCGCAGGAGACGCGATCTCGACGAGATCAGGCGACTCTTCGGCCCAGAAACGGAGTACTTCGCGTTCGTCCGGTCGATCGGCGTCATCGACGACGATGACGGTGTCGTCGGTGAGGACGGTCGCGAACCGCGACAACGCAGGGTAACGCGCATACTTGCCGATGACACCAGGAGGGCCGTCCACGAACAGTACGTCGATAGGACCACCGATCGAACTCGTATCAATGTCGTACCAGCGAAAGACGCCCCGCGGTGTCTCGACATCCACGAGCGGACTCACTCGAACCTCAGCCCATGCCGACAAACCATGATCGTCCAACATGGCGCGAGTCTTCTCCGCATACTCAGCCAAGTGCTCAAACGCGATGACTCTTCCGGCGCCCTTGCTCCGCATGGCGTGTGCCATCCAGAGAGTCGATGTCCCGCTCCCGCACTCGACCACCAGCTCCGCATCACGTCGTTCTATCGCATCGACGAGCCACAACAGTCCGGCGGGACTCAGAGCCCACCCAGCGACCAGCGGCAGTGGCGCTGTGGGGTTGTAGCGCGACATCAGCTGCATCAACGCTTGCATATCCGTCATCAGTTCTGGCACGAGCTGACGTTCGTTTCGGGCGACTCCAGCCACGCCGACATGGATCCGCTCCAGCGTCTGGTTCACAGGCTCGAGCTCACGCAGCAAGAGGCGTCGCGTCGTTGCCGCTGACTGCTTCGACTCCGATCTCGATTCAGAACCCGCCACGCCCAGCTCCAGCACACCGGCGTCGATGTTGGCGACGTCCTGGCGGATCGCGGCGAGCTCCGCTTCTCCCCTGGCGACTACCGACTGCGTGTCCGCCAACTGCTTTTGCACATCCTCCATGCGAAGACCAAGGCGAGCGACCATTCGCTCCGTCCCCACAGAAGCGGACTTCAGGCTGGTCAAGCCTTCGCGAACTTGCTCGACCTCGAGAAGCAATCTCGCCGCACCCTGAGCCGTCGCTCGCCGGCTCGCGAATTGAACTCGGAGGATCACTCCAACGATCACGACCAGAACGCCGACGACCGCGATGCCCCAGTCCGGCTTCCCAAGAAGCGCCAGCGTGACAGTGGCGGCCGCTCCGAGCATCAGAATCGCCATCACCGCGAAATCGCGAAACGTCAGGGAGGACATCCTGTTCCTTCCGTCACATACGTACGTTCGACCATAAACATCGACAGCCCAGCAAGGGAACGCGCGTATCTGTGTCCATCGGAGCATAGCGCAAACCACGGACGGCGGTTCTCTGGCCACCACCTCACGAGGCATCCCGCGTGCACCCGAAACCAGTCATCGCGTGAAATCACCCGCCGCCGCACAGATCTTGTCCGGCGTGCTATCTCCGAAGGAGAAAATGCTTCACACGGCGTGCAGGGCCACGAAGCCACGGTGCCACACGAAGGACTGCGCGCGCCGCAGGCGTCACTCCTGTGACGAACCTCGCGGCAGGAGGAGGTCCCTGGTTCTTCGCGCCGACGGCAGACCCCGGACCGTGTGCCTTCCGTACGGTGCCGCCCTTCTGTGCGGTCCGGCGCCGCGATGCGGACAGGTGCTCGGTGAACAGGATCGACAGATCAATGAGTTCTCGTGCGTCATCGACCGTGGGCGCCGGAGAGAACTCGCCCGGGAGCGAACTTGTCGCCATCTGCCGGTATAGAACAGTGAAGTCATATGACAGCTCCCTCTTCGCAATCTCGCGCGATCCCGAGGACAGCGTTGCATAGAGGACCGGGTCAGCGGCAACCTCCGCGATACGCGCCGCGATGCCAGTGACATCGTCGTGGGCTGCGGAAACGACTCCTCCGTTCCCCTCTGCAAGCGCCAGCCACGGACTCCGGTACATCACAACGGGCAGGCCTCGCGCTTGTGCTGCGATCATCGGGCCCGGATACCCATCGGCGATGTCGGTGCACAAGAACACGTCACACGAATCAATCGCCGCTATCAGGCTCTCGCCGGCGACCGATCCGGTCACACCAATTCGTGCGCCGACCGCGGACCCTCGCGTGAACACCTTCAGCTTCTCGGCGCTCACGGCTCCGCCATCCGGATCCAAGACGCGGATTCGGAAATCCACGCCGCGTCGTTCCAGCTCTGATGCGATCGCAAGCACGCCGGGCACTCGATTCTTCGGCCGCTCGAGACGACCGCACCACATCAGCTCAAGCGCTCGCCCCGTAGGAGGCGTTTTCGCCCGACCCGTCGCTTCGAGCTCCCGCAAAAGAGGAGACGGCGGCACGGGCAGGTAGGACACGCGAGGCATGCCCCGCAGTTTCCAGTAGGCGACATCCAAGCGAGAGGGGACGATGAGATGCTCCAGAGCGTGAACGTACTCTCTCTGATGCTCGAGGTCGTTGCGCCCGAGGAGAAGGGACCGTAGCGCGAAACCGTCCGTCCATCCGATCGAGGGAACCCCGGCGACGCGCGCTGCCAGGGCGAACGCCGGAGCATGCTTGGATTGCGACCATTGGCGATCGATGACAAGATCCACCCCCTGCGTTCGACATAGAAGAACGCGTTCCGCGAGCTGATCTGCCAGCGAACGCCCGGTGATTTCCGCGAAGTCGGCGCCCCCGGGGACGATCCATTTATCAACCACTCGTCGCCGAGCAGCAATCGTCACTTGAAACCCCGCGCTCAAAAGCCATCGAGCTTGCGACAGCAACGCACTCGAGGCGTGACCGCCATCGACGATGTTCGTTGTCAGGAGGATCCGCGTCACGGGCCGCCTGTCCAGGGCTATCAGGTCGGCGTACCTGGCGAGTGTGAGGACGGCCTCGGGCCGGAAAGAAGCGGTTGCTTGAACGATCTCATACGGCGAAGCGCAGGTGTAGAGATGCTCGAACGCCGCCCTCTTGAGATCTTCGCCAGTGTGCTCCGCGAGATAATACGTCGTGTAGCCGATGATCGACATTCGAGCAGACGCATAAGCCGACAGAATGAGGTCGGAATCGTCGCCCTTGCTCGACAGCTCACGAACGGCAGGCTCGATACTGTCGATGGATTGAATTGCGCTAGAGTAAAACTTGACCCATTCGAGATCACGAACTTTCTGTCCGCTACGTCCGAGACCAAAATTGTATCGATAGAGACGATCCGGAATCGAGTCATAACTGGTAGCGATTGCTGCCGCAAGGAAGGCAATCGGCAGGTCGTTAGCTCGCGGAAGTACGAGACCTTCTGGAACGAGTTCGTAAGCCTCAACGAGAAGCTTCGTGCGGAAAAGGTACCGCCACAGTGTGCCCTGCGCGGGTTTCCCCACCGGGAAAAGCTGACGAAGCACGTCCGATCCCGACAGCGGACCGTTTCGGGGTTGCAGGCCCGCTTCGAACTTCCCGCCCGTTCGGCCGTCACGACCCACGACGTCGACACCGAACTGGACAAGGTCGACGCCAGTCGCCGTGGCCTTCGCCAGTGCTCGTTCGGCGGCATCGTCGGCAAGCTCATCGTCCCCGTCAAGGAACAGGATGTACTCCGCACGGGCCGCGAGGATGCCCGCACGCCGCGCTTGGAACGCTGACCGATTCTCCTCCTGACGAATCACGACGATCCGAGAGTCGCTCTGAGCGTACCTTTCCGCGACCTCGGCGGTGTCGTCCTCCGACGCATCGTCGACCACGATGATCTCGATCTCGGACAGCGTCTGCCGTAAGCAGCTGTCTAGGGCGCTCGCGATCAAATCTGCATCATTGAACGCCGGCACCACGATCGACACGAGCGGCGCTGTTTCCATTGAATCTCTGCTCTCGGTCCTCTGCGGCTGTGTTTTCATGAATACGATCTGACTTGAATATGCTGAACGGTCTAATGCAACAGGAGATTTT
The DNA here is from genome assembly GCF_037083505.1 of Microbacterium sp. CCNWLW41. Lineage (NCBI taxonomy): Bacteria > Bacillati > Actinomycetota > Actinomycetes > Micrococcales > Microbacteriaceae > Microbacterium > Microbacterium sp. CCNWLW41. Next base: position 27,794 of record NZ_JBAOJP010000003.1, on the reverse strand, counting down.
TCTTCACGCGACGAGCGAGCGGGCGCAGCCAAGGAACTCGATCGATCACGTAACGTCCCGCCGGCTCCAGCTTCCGTTCAACTCGCGTGCCCCATGACGGAGCCTGCGCCAGCGCTCGAGCGCTTGCTTGCGGGCTCTTTCGACCGCGGGGCTTCGGTGCCGGCCCCGCGTCCTTCGAACCCGCACTGTTCTCCGCGTAGAAGATCAAGAGATTAAGCAGCTCTTGACCATCCTTGAGGTCGGGATCGGGAGAGAATTCCGGAGGAAGAGATCCAGTGAGGAGCTCACTGTACAAATGCGTGAAGTCATAGGACGCCGCGCGCCTCGACGCCTCGATCGAAGCACGCGACAGATCTTCATACCGGTCGGGCGCAGCCGCAAGATCCAGCACCGCGTTAGCAAGGCCGTGCGCGTCGCCCTGCGGGACCGCAATCACTGCCGGATTGTCCTGCACGAGGGCCAACCACGGCAGGTCGTACATCACAATCGGTAGACCTCGTGACTGCGCCTCCGCTAGCGCGAGCGGATAGCCCTCGATCATGCTCGTGTTGACGAAGATGTCCGAGGCATCAATCGCATCGAGCAGGTCTTTCCCGTGCTTCGGTCCAGCGATGTCGACTAGCCCCTCCAGCCCGCGGTTCGCAACGAGTTGAGCCAGACGGGCCGCCTTGACATCACCGTCCGGCCCGATGACTTGCATCTGGAAGTTCGCACCGAGTCGCTTGAGCGCCACCGCGATGTCCAGGAGTTGAGTGACCCTCTTCGTCCGCTCCTCCAGCCGCCCCCACCAGATGATTCGCATCGGGCGGTCTCGCGGCGCGAGCTTCGGTTCGACGGCGCCCCGCGACCCCAACAGAAGAGGCGAAGGCGGATTCGGCAGGTACACCGTGTGTTTGATCCCGCGCAGCTTCCAAAATGCCACGTCCAGCGGGGACAGTACTACCAGCTGCGCAAGCGCGCTCAGATTCTTCTGGAGCAGGGTATGCAACTCATTAGAGTTGTATGTCGGTCGAAGCGCGAAACTATGGATCCACCCGATGGTCGGGACTTGGCATGCGTGCGCGGCGAGAGCGAAGCCCGGCCAATCTCTCGAATACAACGTCCTGTGATCGACAACGACGTCGATCTCAGCCCGCCGGCAGATCTCCGCCCACTGTAGCAACCGCGCGCTCACGGACGAGCCCCGGAGCTGGATCAAAGTGGCCCCCGCGGGCACGAGCGCCGGGTCGGTCCCATCCCGGTGCGTGACGATCGTTACGTTGTAACCGGCGTCCAGCAACATCCTTGCTTGCGAACGAAGGACGCCGGACACACCCCCTGTCGTCAATATGTTCGTCGTGAGGAGGACATTCCGTACTGGCTTGTGCCCCAGCTCGATGCGTTCCGCGCGCTGGGCCATACGCTCAAGCACTTCAGGCGCGACCGTCGCGGCGGATACGACGATGTCGAGCTCGGTCGCGAACAGCCGCAGCTCCGCTTCCAACTCAGCGTGAGCCTCGTCCGGCACCCTTTGAAGGATCTCCAGGGCGTTGCCGATCGCTGCGTACGAGATGAACTCGAACCCGTCAGTGATCGGTTCCGGATTTGCACTTGTCCGCGCCTGCATCTTGACGGCGGGGGCGATGCGATTAAGTGAGTCGATCGTCTGAAGTGCGTGACGGAACTTCTCGATAGGGTCGACGGAATCCCGAGTCTTGTCCTGATTAAGGATACGGCGATAGGCGACGCCCTTTACCGCAGTGTACACTTCAGCGGTCGCACAGGCCAAGAAGACGACCGGAGCATCGTCCCTTAGATTCGGGACGATGCTCGCTCCGATGCCGGAATACAGCGCGCGGAGGAAATCGGTGCGGAACATAAACCGCCACATGTGCTTGTCGACCGAAACGTCTTCGGGAAACAACGTCCGCACGATGTCTTCGGACCGCATTACCCTCTTTCGAGGGCTCAGTGGACGTCCTGCGCTCTGGCTACCCCCTATCGCCCGTATCTCCACTGTGCCGAACTCTACGATGTCGGCGTTCACTTCCTGCGCATGTTGCAAACATGTCGCAGAGGCGTTCTTGTCCAGTTCGTCACCGGGCGCCACGATGAGGCTGTAAGCCGCCTGCGCCTCGGTGATTCCGCGGCGCTGAGCCTCCGGCTCGGCCGTCTCGTCAGCGACGTGGACGACTCGCACCCGAGGATCCGACGCTGCGAACGCTTCGAGGTCGGCCGTTGATCGGTGTGCGACCGTCACGCAGATGACCTCGATGTCAGCGAGCGATTGGGAGGTGCAGGAGCGCAGCGTGGCGTTGATCTCCCCGGTGTCGTGAACGATAGGAACGACGATGGATACGAGCGGCGTCGTGGTCATTGAGCTTCCGAAAGTAGTGGTCGTGGTCGAGACCGGCTCAGCGCGATGCCGCGGCGGCCTTCAGAACTGATACGTACTGGGCCGCGATGGTGTTCGGATTCCGTGCATCGAGTTTGGGACGGCCCACTGGAGGGGCCGACCGGATTTGCTGAAGGGCGAGTTCGAGTCCTTCCGCGGTGAGACGACCGTCATGAAGGCGCACCCAGCCGCCACCCACTTCGTCGGCGATGGCCCTTGTCAAGGGCGTCTCCTCCACAAGCACGGGTCGATCGAGCGAAAGAGCAAGAAGGATGACCCTCATCGACTCGTAGGTGTCCGGTGCGGCCACGACCACGATCTCGGCCTGAGTCAGCTCCATCAGGCGGGCGCTGTCGGAGAGGTCGCCATCGATCAACGAGACCCTGGTCGAGTGCCGCGTCAGAGTTCGTTCGAATGACGCGGTGAGCGCACGTGGAACCTTGCCGACGACATGAAGCGTACAACCAGGGAGGTCGGCAATGCCGAATACTTTCAGCGGCGCTTCATACGAGGGATCGACGCCCCCCATCGACAGGAAGACAAGCCGCCCCGGCACTACCTGTGCCAGCGGATGACCCAGGAACCTCTCACGGAAATGGCTGTGCTCAATCACGGTCACAGCCCGTGGATCGGGTACCGCCATGAACGGATCCATTGCGATGAACGACGTCGTGGCTCTGTTCAGGATCTCTTCCGCCCGAGTCGGGTTCTGCACGCTATGCGCCGGTTCCGCGTATAACGCCCGGACGAGGGCGACGTTGTGCCGCCGCAGCGATCTCACGAACCGACTCGCGTTTCGGACCTGGAGCTGTTCCGGGTCGCGCCGATCACCGATGACTGGGGTCACGGCGGTGAGAAGGACGACGTCGGTGTCATGCAAGTCCGCGAGGTTCTCACTGAACGTGAAGTCGATGTCGCGGGGCGCACGGCCGCCAGAATCATCACCTTGAAGCTGGTCCACGAACTGTGAGCGATGAGATGGAGCTCGAGACGACACCTGCACTCGGACCGCGGCCTCGCCCCTCGTCGTCGTAGCGCCCGCGGCCCGGGGTCGACTGTGTCGGCGCGGGCGCACGGCAACGAACTTGAGCATCACGTACCCATATTATACTAGGTGTGGTGGCCAAGAACTCCGTACAGCACGTGTTCGCTCAACTGAGCGGACAAGACGACAACCTCGGCGACTCCGTGTTGCGCGTCGCGTATCTGGAGGCTCTCCGAGGCCTCGGTCGACACGTTCATGTCTTTCTCGGGCCGGCTTCAACCGACTATAGGTCGGCGTTTACGCTTTCGTCCGACGTCACATTCTACGAGAATCGCGCGCAGTGGATGCGTGCAGAGCGGGCCGCGACCAGGCCCGTGCACGCGTTTAACGCAGGCGAATTCAACCCTCGCCCAGGCGACGTCTTTCCCAATCCGCGTCGCGCAGCAGAATGTCGACGAATACTGGCTTCAGGCGGCGCTCTCGTCGTCGCGGGGATCGGCGTGAAGAGCGTGGATAATGCCGCGAGGGTGACCTTCGATTCCTCGTTCCATAACGCATCAGTGTTCTCCTGGCGGGACCAAGGTTCGCGAGACGCAGCAGGATTCGGCGAGTTTGCTCCCGATTGGGCCTATGCGCTGGGCACCCCAGTCGATGGATGGGCACCCGCAACGGAACGGACACTTCTCGCGATCACTCTGCGGTTCGACCGCCCCTGGCCGGGCGAAGCGTGGCTAGCCGCGGTACGCGCGTTCGCAGCGTCAACGGCGACGCGAATCGTCACGTTGGCGCAAGTGGCTCGAGACGCCCCTCGTGCCGTACGCCTAGCGGAAGAGCTCGGTGGCGAGTACTTGATGCCGCCTAGCATGCGTCACGACGATCTCGATGCGCATGCGCGTGCTGTCTATCAGCGCGCGCTGGCCGTGATCAGCGATCGCGCCCACGGGTTGATCATCGCCGCTACCGAGGGGGCGTATCCAGTGGGGTCCGGCAGCAATCCCGAGAAAATCGCCAGGTTGCTCGTCGCAGTGGGTCTTGGCGCACTCGTGGGCCGATACGACGAGCTCCCCGAGTTCGCGGCGAGGTTCGAGTCGCATGTGGCCGGACTCGCTCCTGCGATCGACGGCGCGCGAGCAGATGTAGCCCGCCTCACAGCCGAGATCCGCACGGCAATGGACGCGGTCGCCTGACGGGATCTATAGGGTCGTTGCAAGCCCGGATCTCCGACCAGCGCCGCGTGAGAGCGATCCTGTCATATCCGAGCAGAGGGATCCGAGTTCAGGACGGGCTTCCGGACAACGCGTCGACAGCCGAGTAGCCGTTCGGATTCCGTGACTGCCAACGCCACGAGTCTCGGCATGCTTCGTCAATTGTTCGAGTCGCGCGCCAGTCGAGTTCTTTGTTGGCCTTCGCCGGGTCGCAATAGCTGACTGCGACATCTCCTGCACGCCTCGGCATGATCTCGGTCCGGATCCGCCTCCCGCAAGCTCGCCCGAATGCATCGATGAGCTCGAGAACACTCACCGGCCGCCCCGTTCCAAGATTGTATGTATCGCAACCCGGCGCTGCGTGCACGAGCGCAGCTACGTGCCCCTCCGCCAGATCCATCACATGGATGTAATCACGCAGGCCCGTCCCGTCGGGTGTGTCATAGTCATTCCCGAAGATCCCGACGCGGTCTAGCGCTCCCACCGCGACGCGCGCAATGTATGGCATGAGGTTGTTGGGCGTCCCTGCAGGATCTTCCCCAACGAGCCCTGATGAATGTGCTCCGACGGGATTGAAGTATCGAAGGTTCACCGCCCGAAGCCGAGGATCCGCGGCAGCTGCGTCCGTGATGATCTCCTCGATCATTCGCTTCGTCTTGCCATACGGATTGGCGAGATCGAGGCCGGTAGGGGTCGTCTCCCGCAACGGCAGTGCTTCCGAATACCCGTAGACGGTGGCTGAGCTTGAAAACACTATGGTCGCGATGCCTTCGCTCTCCATCGTCTCGAGGACGGCCAAAGCCGAACCGATATTGACTCTATAGTATTCCAACGGATCAATGACCGACTCAGCCACCGACTTGAGCCCCGCAAAGTGAATCACGGCATCAATCGGCGAATTCTCGCGGACAAATGACTTAAGACTCTCTGCGTGACATGCGTCGCCGATACGGGTGGGAATCTCTTTTCCGACGATCTGCCGAAGTCTTGCGACCGCCTCAAGGCTTGAATTCGCGAGATTATCGAAAATCAACGCCTCATGCCCCGCCTCGGAAAGCGCAATAGCCGTGTGAATGCCAATGTAGCCGGCCCCGCCCACCAGAAGTACTCTCACTCCACGATGGTAACAGCCGCACGCTCTTCGTCGTCGGAAGGCCAGTGGGACGATCCGCCTCGACCGAGCCACGCAAGCCGTGAAGCCCCGAGGAAGTCAACGACCAGCGGAGAGCTCGGAGCCATCGTCGACGCCGCGACCCTTAAGGATGCCGTGCATGTCCGCATCGAGATGGATGCGACCGGCAAAGCCGTAGCCTTCCCTGATTTTGCGGCTCTTTCAGCTCGGCGTATCCGCGGATGCTGCGCGAGTCGGCCCATGACCAACCCGACGCCCCGCGCCTGGCAGGCATCTATGCCGCCGGAGTACCAGTAGTCCAGTATGCTACCCGCGTGAGCCAGCACCCCTATGTCGGCCTTCCCTCTCGTGCGTTCTGGAAGCAGGCCGTCTCGGAGCGAAACGCGATGGAACTCGAGGAGGTCTACCTTCCGCGATTCCCGATCTCCAAAGACGACGTCATCGCTGCGGCGGGTAGCTGCTTCGCTCAACACATCGGTAAGCAGTTCAAGGTCCGCGGGTACAACTATCTCGATGCGGAGCCCGCGCCCCCGCTGCTACCGGAAACAGAACGGCAGAAGTTCGGGTATGACATCTACTCCGCCCGATATGGGAACATCTATTCGGCGCGACAGCTGGTGCAGACCTTCGCGCGAGCGCAGGGGGATTTCTCCCCGTTGGACTCGGTCTGGAGCGAGAACGGCCGCATCTACGACCCGTTTCGCCCCACAATCGAGCCAGATGGATATGCCGACCTTAGCGAGATGCGCCTGCATCAGGCCGCACACTTCGATGCTGTGAACAGCCTTCTTCGGAGGGCCGATCTGTTTGTGTTTACGTTCGGCCTCACGGAAGCTTGGGAGAACTTGCATGATGGTGCGATCTATCCGACCTGCCCCGGCACCCATCACGGAACATTCGACCCCGAGTCCCACCGGTTCGTGAACTTCCGGTTCTCGGATGTGCTCTCGGACTTCGAGGAGTTCATCTCCCTTGCGCGGTCTATCAATCCGGAGATGCGCTTCCTCCTCACGGTCTCACCGGTGCCGCTGGTGGCGACTGCATCGGGAAACCACGTGCTCCCGGCCACCTACGAGTCGAAGTCGATCCTTCGGGCGGTCTGCGGCGAGCTCTACGAGAAGTACGACTTCGTCGACTATTTCCCGTCATACGAGCTCGTGTCATCCCATCCGATGAGGGCGTTGGCTTTCGAACCGAACTTGCGGACCGTTTCCGGCGCCGGAGTTGCGCAGGTCATGGACACGTTCTTTCGCGCGCATGGCGATGAGGGCGCCGCACCGCTCGCAGCGCTCGAGGCGCCTGAGGCGGTCTCGGACATCGCCCCGCCCGATGATGACACCGTCTGCGATGAGTTGGTTCTGGAGAAGTTCGGACGATGACGAAGCTGATGGTCGTGAGCACGTCGCACGCCCTCGCGTTGCGCGCCGGGATGGAACGACTTGCGCGCAAGGATCCCACGCGTTACCAAACCTCGTCGGAGACGGACACTTGGATCGTTGGCGACGATCACGTGCGCGTCTTCACTCTTCGCTCTGCAAGGTTCGAGCTCTCGGACTTCAGCACGGTCTCCAAGGGACACGTCCACCTCACCGGTGATCCGGCGCGTGCGATGCGCCGCGCGATCGGGACAGATCGCTTCGACCCGTCGGTCGTCTGGGCGTTCGTCAACATCGTGAACACTCATCGGCTGTTCCAGAACCCGATGTGGCGCACATATGCGCCTTCTGCCCTTGGACGCATAGGAGAACGCACTCCGCTCACCGAGGCCGCACTCCGCAAGACGATCCTGGCTGATCAGGGTCCGATACGCGCGTTTTACGCCCGTCTCGCTGCAGCCGGCGTGCCAATCGTCGCCGCCGAGGTGCCTCGTTTGCGCGGCGATGCCACTGTCCTGCGCCATGAGGACGATCGCCGAGTGGCTCGATGGATCGACGACCTTAATCGGGCGGAGTGGAACACGTACCTGGAATCGCTGTCGATTCCCGTCGTCCACGTACCGGAAGAGACTGTTGGTACAGACGGCTTCCTCGCTCCGGAATTGCGTAGCCTCGATGTGACGGCATCCGGAGTGCCAGACAAGCATCACGCCAATCCCGAGTGGGCCATGAGCTATTTGCCACCGATTCTCGAAGAGATGTCGCGGGCGGCCACCACCTTCTCTCTCTGATCGAGTTCTCCCCTTGGTCGATGCTGACTGGTTGGACGTGGTGGTCGCTGCATTCCCATCCGCTCCCATCGCCGGGCCCGCCACGGAAACCACTGGACTACCGGTATAGTGGTTTTGTGCCTGCCGAGATCGCCAGCGATTGTGCCATCGCTTCGTCCGTGCGGATCTCGGAGGCGGCCCCTGTCCGCATAGGTGCGCGAACAAAGATCCTGCGCGGCGGCGAATTGCTCGGCCCGATCGAAATCGGCGTCGGCGTTTACATCAACCGTGATGCCTATATTCGCCCCAACACGACGATCGGCGACCGCGTCAACATCGGTCCATTCGTGCGTCTCATCACGGATACTCATGAGATTGGTTCGTCCTCACGCAGGGCGGGCCCAGGACGATTCGACTCGATCACGATCGGAGATGGCGTCTGGATCGGGGCCGCCGTGACGGTTCTCGGCGGCGTCACGATCGGCGCGGGCGCTATCGTGGCGGCCGGCGCCGTCGTCACCGCCGACGTTCCTCCGAACACCATGGTGGGCGGCGTGCCCGCCCGTGTCATCCGGTCACTGGATCATCACCCGATCGCCGAGGAACCCTCTCATCAGCAACCCACGAGGCGCCTACTTTCCCGGTTCCTCGGGCGCTCGCTCTGAACTCTCGATTACCCGGCAGGCCACCATTGCGCGCCTACTACCGTGGCTCCGCGGTCGCCACGCGGCGCTCCCACAGCTCACGCTCGATCATCGTCCGATCACGCGCATGGATCATGGCGCGGAGGATCATGGCGACCAGGAGCCCGATGTACCCGCCCGTCGTGTTCGCGAGGACGTCGAGGATCGTGGAGACGCGATTCTCCAGCGCCAGCCCCTGAGTCGCCTCGATTCCGGCGGAGAACGCCGGAAGCAAGAAGACGGCGAGCCACCACCCCTTCCGTGGCAGCGCCAGCCCGAGGAGGAAGCCCAACGGGACGAACATCCCGACGTTCGCGGTGAACTCGAGCTTGTCGTAGCCGAACCACTCCGGCACACCGACGTTGTGCAGCATCCGCAGCACGCGCGTGGCGATCCCGTCGAACTCCAGTTGCTCCGGGGCGGGCCACATCGTCACGACGAGCACGAACGCCGTGTACACGGCGAGCAGCACGCTCGACACCCACAGCCGCGCGAAGCTCCGCGGCGGCGGCGGACCGACATACGCCCCAGTCATGATCTCCCCCTCGCCCCGCACATCGCCTCGATGCTATCGAGGCCTGCCCGTGAGGAACCTGCGCCCGATCGTTCTAGTTGACTTATCGACTAGCAACCTGTTCACTGGCCCCATGACGCTGTCGCGCATCATCCTCGGGTTCCTGTCGATCCAGCCGATGTCCGGATACGACCTCATGCGCGCCTTCGCGACCTCCGCCGCGTACTTCTGGCACGCGGACAAGGCACAGATCTATCGGACGCTGGCCCGGCTCGTGGACGACGGCCTCGCGCGTACGGAGGTGATCGCGGGCACACACGCGCCGGACCGCGTGCTGCACCACCTCACCGATGAGGGCAGGCTCCGCCTCCGGGACTGGCTCGCCCAGCCAGGCACTCCGCAGTCCACGCGCGACGCCTTCGTCGCCCGGATCTTCTTCGCCGGGGAGCTCGGGGACGCCGAACTGCAGAGCCTCATCGCCGCAAGAGTCGCGGAGACGACGGCGGCCCGGGACGCGCTCGAACGGATCCGCGCACAGACGCCCGCTGCCGATCCCGCCACGGACCGCGCCGCCTGGCTGCGGGCGATGACGCTGGATCAGGGCATCCGAGAACACCAGGAGCATCTCGCCTGGCTCGAGCGCCTGCGAAACGGAATCGAAGGAGCGGAATCCGCATGAGCCACTCCGTACTCTTCCTGCACGGCGGCACCGTCGGCGGCTGGAGCTGGGCGGACCAGCTCCAGGCCTTCTCAGACCGCGATCCGATCGCGCCGGACCTGCCGGGCTACCTGTCGCGGCGTGACGAGCCCTGGGGCAGTCTGGACGACGTGTCGGATCGCCTCGCGGAGGACCTCACGCGGCGAGGCCAGGGACCGGTGGACGTGGTCGGTCTCTCCCTGGGCGGCGTCGTCGCACTGCACCTCGCCGCCCGGCACCCGAACCGGGTCGCCGGCGTCTTCGTGACCGGCGCATCGGTGCTCCCCTACCCGTGGAGCATGCGGGCGGCGAACGCGTTGCCGCTCGCGCTGTGGAACAGCCGATTCCTCTGGGCGGGCATGATCCGCGCGTTCGGTCTTCCGGACGAGGACGCCGCGCGGATCCTCGACGCCAGCCCGCCGATCACCCGAGACAAGGTCCGGGAACAGCTGCGCGAGGTCTCCCCGGGCCATCCCACCGACATCGGCCGGATCGCGGCTCCGCTCATGGCGGTCGCGGGCGAACGCGAGTCCCGCTACTTCCACGACAGCGTGCGCGCGGTCCGCGCCGCCCGCCCTGACGCACAGGTCGGACTCGCCCCCGGAATGCACCACGCGTGGAACGGCGAGGACCCGGCGTTGTTCAACAGGATCCTCCGAACGTGGCTCGACGATCGCGCTTCGCATCCGGATCTGCTGCCGCTTCCCTGAGCGCCGTCCGGCCGACCGCAGACACGACGAAGGGGCCGGATCCGAGGATCCGGCCCCTTCGGGCGGTAAGTCAGAGGACTTACTTGATGACCTTGGTCACCGTGCCGGCGCCGACGGTGCGGCCACCCTCACGGATCGCGAAGCCGAGGCCCTCCTCCATGGCGATCGGCTGGATGAGCTCGACCGACATGTCCGTGGTGTCGCCGGGCATGACCATCTCGGTGCCCTCGGGCAGCGAGATGACGCCGGTGACGTCCGTGGTGCGGAAGTAGAACTGCGGGCGGTAGTTCGTGTAGAAGGGGTTGTGGCGGCCGCCCTCGTCCTTGTTCAGGATGTAGGCGGTGCCCTCGAACTCCGTGTGCGGGGTGATCGAACCCGGCTTCACGACGACCTGGCCGCGCTCCACGTCCTCACGCTTGGTGCCGCGGAGGAGAAGACCGCAGTTCTCGCCGGCCCAGGCCTCGTCGAGCTGCTTGTGGAACATCTCGATACCGGTGACGGTCGTCTTCTGCGTCGGGCGCAGACCCACGATCTCGACCTCGGAGTTGATGGCCAGGGTGCCACGCTCGGCGCGGCCGGTGACGACGGTGCCACGGCCGGTGATCGTGAAGACGTCCTCGATCGGCATCAGGAACGGCTTGTCACGGTCACGCACCGGGTCCGGGATGTTCTCGTCCACGGCGTCCATGAGCTCGACGATGGAGTTGACCCACTTCTCGTCGCCCTCGAGAGCCTTGAGGCCCGAGACGCGCACGACCGGCACGTTGTCGCCGTCGAAGTCGTTCTTCGACAGCTGCTCGCGGACCTCCATCTCGACGAGCTCGAGGATCTCCTCGTCGTCGACCATGTCCGACTTGTTCAGCGCGACGAGCAGGTAGGGAACGCCGACCTGCTTGGCGAGGAGGATGTGCTCCTTGGTCTGCGCCATCATGCCGTCGGTGGCGGCGACGACGAGGATCGCGCCGTCCATCTGAGCAGCACCGGTGATCATGTTCTTGATGTAGTCGGCGTGACCCGGGGCGTCCACGTGAGCGTAGTGACGCTTCGGGGTCTCGTACTCGACGTGCGAGATGTTGATCGTGATGCCGCGCTGACGCTCCTCCGGAGCGGAGTCGATCGACGAGAAGTCACGGACGACGTTGACGTCGGACGGGTACTTGTCGGCGAGCACCTTGGAGATCGCCGCGGTGAGCGTGGTCTTGCCGTGGTCAACGTGACCGATCGTTCCGATGTTGACGTGCGGCTTGGTCCGCTCGAACTTGGCCTTAGCCACTGGGTCCTCCTCAGGACGTTCGTGTAGAGCTGCCGGGCGCTGGATTGCGACCGGTTCCCTACGGATTGGTTTCTCAGTTTAGTGGAGAGTCGGTATGAAGTTGTGGGGTGTCCGGGAGCCGCACGATGCGCGGCTCCCGGACGCAGGGCGTTACTCGCCCTTGGTCTTCTGGATGATCTCCTCGGCGACCGCCTTGGGGACCTCCGCGTAGCTGTCGAACTCCATCGAGTAGACCGCGCGGCCCGAGGTCTTCGAGCGCAGGTCACCGATGTAGCCGAACATCTCCGACAGCGGCACCGACGCGCGCACGACCTTGACGCCCTGGGCGTCCTCCATCGACTGGATCTGGCCACGACGCGAGTTCAGGTCGCCGATGACGTCGCCCATGTACTCCTCCGGCGTACGCACCTCGACCGCCATGAGCGGCTCGAGGAGCACCGGGTTGGCGCGACGGACGGCCTCCTTGAAGCCCATCGATCCCGCGATCTTGAACGCCATCTCCGAGGAGTCGACGTCGTGCGAGGCACCGTCGAGCAGGATCGCCTTGACGCCCACCATCGGGTAGCCCGCCAGCGCGCCGGTCGCCATGGCGTCCTGGAAGCCCTGGTTGGTCGGCTCGATGTACTCGCGCGGGATGCGGCCACCGGTGACCTGGTTCTCGAACTCGTACGACTTGTCGGCCGTGACCTCGAGGGGCTCGATCGTGAACTGGATCTTCGCGAACTGACCCGAACCACCGGTCTGCTTCTTGTGCGTGTAATCGTGCTTCTCGACGGCCTTCTTGATCGTCTCGCGGTACGCCACCTGGGGCTTGCCGACGTTCGCCTCGACCTTGAACTCACGCTTCATGCGGTCCACGAGGATGTCCAGGTGGAGCTCGCCCATGCCCTTGATGGTCGTCTGACCGGTCTCGGGGTTGAGCTCCGTGCGGAACGTCGGGTCCTCTTCGGCGAGCTTCTGGATCGCGGTGCCCAGCTTCTCCTGGTCGGCCTTGGTCTTCGGCTCGATCGCGACCTCGATCACCGGCTCCGGGAAGGTCATCGACTCGAGGACGACCGGAGCGCTGATGTCGGCCAGGGTGTCACCGGTGGTGGTGTCCTTCAGACCGATCACGGCGTAGATGTTGCCCGCGGTGAGCTTGTCGACCGGGTTCTCCTTGTTGGCGTGCATCTGGAAGATCTTCCCGATGCGCTCCTTCTTGCCCTTGGTCGAGTTGATGACCTGGGCGCCCGACTCGAGCTCGCCCGAGTAGACGCGCACGTAGGTCAGACGACCGAAGAACGGGTGCACGGCGACCTTGAACGCCAGCGCCGCGAAGGGGTCCTTCGCGTCGGGGTGACGCTCGATGACCTTCTCCTCGTCCTTCGGGTCGTGCGCCTCGATGGCGGGCACGTCCAGCGGGGACGGGAGGAAGTCGACGACCGCGTCCAGCATCGGCTGCACGCCGCGGTTCTTGAACGCCGAGCCGCAGAGCACCGGGTAGATCTCGTCGGCCACGACCAGCTTGCGGATGGCGCCCTTGATCTCGGCCACGGTCAGCTCCTCGCCGCCGAAGAACTTCTCCAGAAGCTCCTCGTCGGTCTCGGCGACCGTCTCCAGCAGCTGCTGGCGGTACTCCTCGGCCTTGTCCTTGAGGTCCGCGGGGATCTCCTGGACCTCGTACGAGGCGCCCATGGTCACGTCACCCTTGGCGTCGCCCGGCCAGACCAGCGCGCGCATCTCGATGAGGTCGACGACGCCGACGAAGTCGTTCTCGGCGCCGATCGGCAGCTGCAGCACGAGCGGCTTGGCGCCGAGGCGGCTGATGATCGTGTCGACCGTGTAGTAGAAGTCGGCCCCGAGCTTGTCCATCTTGTTCACGAAGCAGATGCGCGGCACGCCGTACTTGTCGGCCTGACGCCACACCGTCTCGGACTGGGGCTCGACGCCCTCCTTGCCGTCGAACACGGCGACGGCACCGTCGAGCACGCGGAGCGAACGCTCCACCTCGACCGTGAAGTCCACGTGTCCGGGGGTGTCGATGATGTTGATCTGGTTCTTGTTCCAGAAGCAGGTCACCGCGGCGGAGGTGATGGTGATGCCGCGCTCCTTCTCCTGCTCCATCCAGTCGGTGGTCGACGCACCGTCGTGCGTCTCGCCGAGCTTGTGGTTCACACCCGTGTAGAACAGGATGCGCTCGGTGGTGGTGGTCTTACCGGCGTCGATGTGAGCCATGATGCCGATGTTGCGGACCTTGCTCAGGTCGGTGAGCACGTCTTGTGCCACAGGAGTGTCCTTATCTCGAGGATTCGTTCAGTGACGTTTCGTCTCGCTGCGCTCGCTCAACGACCGGAACCTGTCGGTCGTTGAGCGAGCAGCGAAGCAGCGAGACGAAACGTGATTCGCCGTCTTACCAGCGGTAGTGCGCGAAGGCGCGGTTCGACTCGGCCATCTTGTGGGTGTCCTCGCGGCGCTTCACCGCGGCACCGAGGCCGTTCGAGGCGTCCAGGATCTCGTTCTGGAGACGCTCGGTCATCGTCTTCTCACGACGGCTCTTCGCGTAGCTCACGAGCCAGCGCAGGGCCAGGGTGTTCGCACGGTGCGGCTTCACCTCGACGGGGACCTGGTAGGTCGAACCACCGACGCGGCGGCTGCGGACCTCCAGGGTGGGGCGCACGTTGTCGAGCGCCTTCTTGAGCGTGGCGACCGCGTCCTGACCGCTCTTGGCCTCGACGCCGGCGAGGGCACCGTAGACGATCGACTCGGCGAGCGACTTCTTGCCGTCGACGAGGATCTTGTTCACGAGCGAGGTGACGATCGGAGCGCCGTAGACCGGGTCGTTGACGACGGGGCGCTTGGGGGCGGGACCCTTACGAGGCATCTAACTCAACCCTTCTTCGCGCCGTAGCGGGAACGAGCCTGCTTACGGTTCTTGACGGCCTGGGTGTCGAGCGCACCGCGGACGATCTTGTAGCGGACACCGGGGAGGTCCTTCACACGACCGCCGCGGACGAGCACGAGCGAGTGCTCCTGCAGGTTGTGGCCCTCGCCCGGGATGTAGGCGGTGACCTCGGTGCCGTTGCGGAGCTTCACACGGGCGACCTTGCGCATCGCCGAGTTCGGCTTCTTCGGGGTGGTGGTGTACACACGGGTGCACACGCCGGCCTGCTGCGGGTTCGACTTCAGAGCGGGCGCCTTGGTCTTGGAGACCTTCGGCGAACGGCCCTTGCGAACCAACTGCTGAATGGTTGGCACGTTCTCTCCTTGTTGTGCTGCACGGTGACAGCGCGATGGGTTTCACATCATGACCCACCGGCACGCCGGAACCGACGCGCGTTCGTGGTGGGTATGCCGTGGGGGCGGAACCGGCGAGTGCCGGCGCCCTGAACGCACACGTCAAGACGCGCACATTCCCGATCAATGGTAATGCCGCGTAACGGTACCGGTCAAATGCGGGCGGGAGCGACACACCGGGATCGTTGAGCGAGTCGGGCGACGCCCCACGGTCGTTGAGCGAGCGCAGCGAGACGAAACGCGCCCACCGGTCGTTGAGCCAGCGCAGCGAGAGGAAACGGGGCGGCCGAGAAATGCGGGAAGGCGCGCCCCCGATTCGGGGACGCGCCTTCCGCGTGGATTGCCGGAGATTACTCCGCGGCGCTCCGGCGCATACGCGCGATCAGCAGGACCGCACCGGCGAGGAGCACGAGCGCCCCACCGAAGATGCCCGTGCCGAGCAGCGCGCCGCCGTCAGCACCCGTGGCGGGCAGGCCGCCGGGGTTGTTGCCGTTGCCGTTGCCCGGGTCGGTGGGCTGCGGCGTCGGGACCGAGGGCTCGACCAGCGTGAAGGTCGACACGTTCGCGCCGCTGGTGACGCCGTCGATCGTCTGGGTCGCGTTGATCTCGTGAGCACCGAGCGCCAGCGAGCTGTCGATCGCGATCGCCCACGAGCCGTCCTCGCCCACCGTGGCGGAGAGCGCGGCGATGCCGTCAGCGGTCACGGTCGCACCCGCGGCGGCCTCGCCCAGCTCGACGCCGTCGAGCTTGACGTTGACCGTGGCGCCGGCGACGCCGGTGCCGGTGATGGCGGTCGGCTGAGCCGTCAGCGTGGAGCCGTTGGCCGGGCTGGTGATCGCCGGGGCCGGAACCGCGACGGTGAACGTCGACGTGGCCTTCGAGGTCTTGTCACCGGCGGTCTGGTTCGCGGTCGCCGTGATCTCGCCGAACGGAGCGCTGATCGCGATCGACCAGTTGCCCGCCTCGTCGACGGTGGTCTCGCCGGCAAGGCCGCCGCCGTCGCCCGTGGCGGTCTCGAGCGCGATCTTCGCGCCCGGCTCACCGGTGCCCTGGACGGCCACGTTCGGGCCCTCGACGGTCGAGCCGTTGGCCGGAGCGGTGATCTGCACCGGGGCGACGGCCTTCTCGTCGACGACCACGGTGTGGGTCACGATCTCCGAGCGGTTGTAACCCCCGTCCTTGACCCGCAGCTTGTACTCGTACGTGGCGGGGTCATTGGGAGCGGCGAACGACCAGTTTCCGGCGTCGTCGATCCCGACCTCGGTCCAGGAGCCACCGTCGCGCGAGACGAGCAGCGTCAGTCCTGCGGGGCCGGTGCCGGTGATGGCGGTACCCGGCTGGACGTGGCCGTTGTTCTCCGGGGAGGTGACGACCGGCTCGGCCAGGTCGAGCATGACCGAGTAGCCCGGGGACTGCGCGAGCGCGTTCACCAGGTCGGTCGAGAAGAGGACGCTGCCCGCCTCGTTACCACCGGAGACGACGCCGAGGGCGGTGGTGCCCGAGTAGACGGAGCCACCCGAGTCGCCGCCGAAGACGGTGCCGTTGGCGCCGTTGCTCAGGAAGCCGTAGACGTACTGGCCCGAGACGCTGGCCCAGACACCAACCGCCTCAACCGTGCTGGTGGTCACACCGGTGGTGCGGCCGCTCTTCTGGATCTCCTGGCCGACGGCCGGAGTGCCCACCGCGGTGACGGGGGTGCTCGACGCGGCGAGGTCGCCGCTGGCGTAGCTCGTCCAGTCGGTCACGGCCGGGATGGCCTTGAGCTGGTCGTTGGTGATCGAGATGCCGGAGATGTCGGTCGCCTCGGGCGAGTTGTTCGGTCCGCCGTAGATGGAGAAGTCGAACGTGCCGACCGGCGCGTCGTCGAGGAACGACGGCGTGTAGGCGGGCTGGTCCGGCGTGGTGGGCTTGCTCGGGGCGTCGTCATCCGCAGGGGTCGAGCGGGAGACCGTCTGACCCGGGGTGCCGCAGTGACCGGCGGAGAGCAGAGCCGGCGCACCGGACTGGTTCCACGCGGAGAAGCCGACGGAGCAGACGGCGCTCTCGTCCTCGTTGATGTAGCCCGCGCCGCCCACGATCTCGTTCTGGGCCATGGCGATGAGCGGGTCGCCCGCGGTGACGGAGACGTTCGCGGCGTACTCGGCCACGGTCGCCTTGGTCTCGGCGGAGAGCTCCTTGTCCTTGTCCTGGGTGACGACGATGTTGCCCTCGCCGTTCTTGCCGACGGACACGACCGCGGAGTCGGTCTTCAGCAGGTTGAGCGCAAACTCGTCGTACGCAGCACCCTCGACGGGCGCCGACTTGACCGCGACGTCGTCGGACGCCGCTGCCGGCGCGACGAGCAGGCCACCGCCCGCGAGCGCGGCCGCTGCGCCGACGGCAGCGAGCGTGCCTGCCTTTCGGAATGAATTCTTCACATTGATCCTCAGTGGTTGTCGGACACTTTCAGAGCGAGGCAGGGTAGTCCCCCCCAGTCACTGGTCACCCGCAGGTAAGACACAGCGTCTTCACAGTAACCCATGAGGATAGTGAAGGGAAACACCTACCGACCAAAGGGGTTCCCATGCGCGCGACCACGCTCGCCACCATCGTCCTCGCCGCGGCAGGTGCGATCGCCCTGGCCGGATGCTCGGCCACGCCCGGTTCCGACACCCCCACAGAGGTGCCCGAGCCGAGCTCGACGCCGGAGGCGCAGCCCGTCTTCAGCGCATCGGCGGGCACCGCGGCGACGCCCGATCCGTTCCTCACCTTCAAGGACGACGGGACCTTCAACGGCAGCGACGGATGCAACGACCTCGCCGGCACCTACACCCGCGACGCGGACGTGCTGACGCTCGATCTCGGCCTCACGACGCTCAAGGGCTGCCCCGGAGTGGACACCTGGCTGCACGGGGTGCACACGGTCAAGGTGGCCGATCCTCAGGTCGTCGTCTTCGACAAGAACGGCGCCGAGATCGGCGCGCTCACCGTCGACGCGTCCTGACCTCCCCGGAGCTGCGCCGGCGCCCGAGACCGCTCAGAGGGTGTCCGGGTCGAACGGCGAGTCCAGCGCCTGCGTGAGCTCGGCGAGCATCGCCTCGATCTGCGGCTCGACATACTCGGTGATCGCCTCCTGGACCCGCAGGCGGTGCCGGAGCAGCATCCCGCAGATCTCCCGGCCGACGACGTTGGCGTACTCGTCGGCGAGCCCCACCTCGCGGCGCAGCGCCGCCTTCGCCTCCTCGCTCAGCGGCGGCAGAGGGGGCAGAACGGCGGCCTCCTGATCCGCGAGCCCCGCCAGGGTGAACAGGAACGGCGCACCCGGCACGGGATCCGGGTCGAGCGGCATCCCCTCGTACTCCGGATCCAGGTCCTCGGCGGGCCGGTAGCTGCGGGCCCGGTTGCGTGCCGCCTGCTGATCGAGCTCGGCCTGCAGCATGGGCAGATTCCGCGCGGTGTACTCCGCGACCGCGTGGTCCACGATCGTCTTGATCCGGGTGGAGAGCCCGTGCTGGACGCCGTGCGGCACGTTCGCGCCGATTCCTGCCGCGGAGAGCACCGGCGATCCCAGGCACCGACGGCACGGAGCGACCCGCCCGCGGTGCGTGGAGGGCTCCCAGCGCGGCACCCAGCGCAGCCAGGCCTCGACGGCCTGGTCCACCTGCGTCTCCAGCGAGCGCTCCACGATTCCAGCGTACGTCGCCCGGGCGTGTCCGTCCCGGATCCCGGCCCCGACGCGGCGGGTCATTCCTCCCAGGGCCAGCGA
This sequence comes from Microbacterium sp. CCNWLW41, assembly GCF_037083505.1. Lineage (NCBI taxonomy): Bacteria > Bacillati > Actinomycetota > Actinomycetes > Micrococcales > Microbacteriaceae > Microbacterium > Microbacterium sp. CCNWLW41. The sequence continues at coordinate 9,057 of NZ_JBAOJP010000003.1, read as the reverse complement.
GGGCGCCCCGAACGGGTGCGTCTCAGCGCGATCCCGCCCCACGCGGCGACGAGGGCCGCGACCGCGATCACCGCGCTCGCCCCTCCGAGCACGAGCTGGCCGACGGCGGCGGTCGCCGGTGCGATCCCGGCGCCCTCGAGCAGTGCGGCGATCCAGACGCCCGCGAGGTGCGCGAGCGTCGTCCCGAGGGCGAGGAACACGCTGGGGACGAACGAGGGCCGCGGTGGTCGGAGCACGATGCGCAGGACGACCGCGAACACCGTGACGGCGAGCACCATGCCGACGACGCCCGGCAGCTGACCGAGGCCGGCCACGACGATGAGGTCGGTCTCGGTGAACAGGCTCAGGAACCCGAGGCCGGCGATGGCCAGGGCGAAGAACGACACGACCGCCAGCGCCCACGCCAGGACGGCCGAGACCCCCGCGGACGGCGTGTCGGGGCCGTCGTGGCGGGGGTCTTCCGGGTGGGTGTCCGTGGCGTCCTCCGGCTCAGTCCGGGAGTTGCGGCCCGGCTTCGAGGATCCGCTCGTACTCGCGCTGCGCCTCGGCGTTGAGCTCGGTCTTGCGGGCTCCGCTGCGGGCGACCCAGGCGCCGAACCAGATGGTGAGCTCACGTCCGAACACGAAGGCGGCGATCGCCAGCGGCGCGAGCAGCTGACTGTTCGCCAGCTCGGCGTTCTCGGCGGCGGTGAGCGTCCAGAACGGCGCGGCGAAGAGCTGCCCGAGGATGTGGCCGCCGTACGCCGCGGCGCCCACCAGGATGCCGAAGACGACCCAGTACCCCCAGCGCCCGCGGTTGATCACGGCGCCGAGCAGCCAGAAGCCGAGGAAGAAGACGGCCACGGGGATCCACAGCTCGAAGGAGCGCAGGTTCTCCAGCAGCACGTCGACGATGTTCTCGCCGCGCACGTCTCCGGTCAGCAGTCCCATCCCGAGCGCCGCGCCCAGGTAGAGGATCGCGAAGCAGATCGCCGCGATGAGGCCGATGCCGCCCGCCGCGGCGCGGTTGCCGCGGTCCCTCGGCGGCTCCGGGGCCTGGACGAAGATCGGCAGAGGGCCCTGCGCGGGCGGGGCGAGCTCGGTCGGCGCGACCGTCGTCGCCGCGGTCGGCTCGGAGGCGACGATCCCGGCGCCGCCGGCTCCCGACGCTTCGGTGCTGGCATAGGCGGCGGTGGCCGCGAGCGCCGTGGTCTCCGTGTCGTGGGCGTCATCGGCGGACAGCGCCGTGGTGGCCGCGGTCGGCTCGGTGGCCGGCTCGTGGCGCGGGGGCGGGGGCGTGAACGTGCCACCGAAGGTCCCCGGGTAGGCGGCCTCGGCCTCGGCGAAGGCCGCGAGGTCCGGATCCTCCGTGCGCTCCGGCCGGGCCCGCTCCGGGGCCACGACGCCGGTGGAGGCGTCGCCCGCGTCGCCCGCCGTGTCAGCCGCCGCCTTGTCGGCGTCGGCCTTGTCCGTCGCGGGTGCGGGCACGCCGGCGTCGGCGTCGGCCGTGCCTGCGTCGGCTTTGTCGGTCGCGGGCGTGACGGGGTCCGTCGCGCCGGCGCCGTCCGTGACCGCGTCGTGATCCGCGTGCTCCGGCGACGCGTGATCCGGGACGGAGTTCCCGGCGGCCGTCGGCGCCTCCGGTGCCGGGGATGCGTCGTCCCGAGTCGGCTCCGCGGAGTCGCTCGATCCGGATCCCGCAGCGGCGTTCGTCTCGTCCGTCCCGGTGCGCGCCGCCTCGGCGTCCGCGAGTCCGGCGTTGGCGCTGCCCACGACGTCGTCGACGTCGGGGGTCGGCTCCGGCTTCGAAACCTCGTGGTCACTCATGGGGAGCTCCTCGCGTCGGATGGCCTGCGTTCCGAGGGTATCGCCGCGTTCCGCGGCCAGGCAGGAGGCGGACCGACGTGTCGGCGGATGCCCGGGCGTGTCCGATCCGGGCGTCTGGGTGCGAGGCCCTTCTGGGATGCGGGCGCCCCGGCGAGCCGCGCGTCAGCCGAGCAGCACGCCGGCGAACGGATCAGCCGAACAGGGCGCGGACGGTGTCCGTGACGTAGGCGCCGATCACCGGCATCAGCGGAGCGGCGAGCACGACCAGCCCCGCCACCACACCGACGCAGAGGACGCCGAACGTCCACGCCGCGACGGTGCTGCGTCCCCCGATGCGAGCCATGCCGCGAGCATACGTCCGCCCGCGGCGAGCGCTCGTCCGCCCCGCCGCGCTGGTGCCCGACCCGCCGCGCTCGTCTCCCCCTACGCCTCGGTCGAGTGGTCAGTTTCTGTGGGTTGAGCGGGCGCCAACCCACAGAAACTGACCACTCGATCGCCGCACGGCTGGAAGAGGGCGAGGGACGACGGGGAGCGAGCGACGGGCGGGCGGGAGCGAGGGACGGGAGAGCGGGAATGCTACGCCCGTATCGGCGGGATGCGACGCCGGAGGGACGCACGAAGCCGCGGCGGGCAATAGCGTCGGAGCATGCCCGAGTCACGCCCCGCGCCCGCCGACCCGCAGCGCCCCGACCGTTCCGCCCCTGCCGAGCGCCCCGCCCGTACCGCGCACGGCAGCGGGTCGCCCACGGGCACGGGACCGTCGCCGCAGGCCGCACCGGTCTACGCGGAGGATCGTCTCCGCGCCGAGTGGCGCACGATCCGCGCGTCGGCGACCCGCCGCCCGCCCGCGACCCCCGGCCTGGGATGGATCACCCTGGCCGCCGCGGTGATCCTCTTCGCCGTCGGCACGCCGGTGAACGCCGCGGTCTCGGGTGTGCCCGTGGTCGCCGCGATGGTCGGAACACTGCTGCAGTGCGGAGGGCTCGCCCTGGCCGTCGCCCTCCCTCGGCTCGGGATCGCGGCCCACGCCCTCGGCATGCTCGTGATCGCCCTGACCGCCGATGTGGCGACGGGGGCCCCATGGCCGCTCCCTGTCCCGGGCATGATCACCTTCTCGGCGCTGCTGCTCGTCCTCGGCCTGCGCGAGGCCTGGATCGTGCCGGTGACGGCGTTCCTGCTCGGCTTCGCCGCGCTGCTCGTCGGCATCGCCCTGCGGCTGGGCGCCGAGGCGAACTGGGCCGTGAACATCGCGATCAGTGCCGAAGCGCTGGTGGTGATGGTGCTCGCGATCGGCATCGCCCAGTGGCGGATGGTCCGCGGCGATCTCGTCCGGGCCCGGGAGGAGGCCGAGGTCGAGTCCGGCCGGGTGCGGTGGGCGACCGAGCGGCGCCGGATCGCCCGGGAGATGCACGACGTCGTCGCGCACTCGATGTCCATCGTCCACATGCAGGCGTCGTCCGCCGTGTACCGGCATCCGGATCTGCCCGTTCCCGTCGCCGCCGAGTTCGATGCCATCGCCACCGGGGCGCGTACCGCCCTCACCGAGATGCGCCAGCTCCTCGGGGTCCTCCGCGACGAGGGCGAGCAGCTCACGGCGCCGCAGCCGACGCTGGGCGACCTCGACGAGCTCGTCGAGCGGACCCGCGCCGCCGGGGTCCGCGTGACGCCGCAGATCACGCTCCCGGTGCCGCTTCCCGACGCCGCCGTCCAGCTCGCGGTCTTCCGCGCTGCGCAGGAGGGACTGAGCAACGCCGTCCGGCATGCTCCCGGGTCCCACGTGCGCGTGATCCTGGAGGAGGACCGCGCCCCGGGTGGCCGACGGACCCTCCTGCTCGAGGTGATCGACGACGGCAGCGGCGCACGGCCGGCGGAGCGGTCGCGTCCCGGATTCGGGATCGCCGGGATGAACGAGCGCGTCGGCCTCGTGGGCGGTAGCGTCGTGGCGGGGCCGCGCGGCCGCGGGTGGGCCGTGGTCGTGCAGGTGCCGCTGGAGGATCAGCCCGCCGCCCCCGCGGAGCCGCACCCGCCCCGCGCCACGGATCCCGCTGCCGTCCCCGGATCCGACGATCCGACCGAGGAGAGCGCATGACGCACCCGATCCGCGTGCTGGTCGTCGACGACCAGGAGATGTTCCGCGTCGGGCTCGCCGCGATCCTCGACGCCCAGCCGGACATCACCGTCGCCGGACAGGCCGCGGACGGCGCCGAAGCGCGCCAGCGGGTGCGGAGCCTGCAGCCGGACGTCGTGCTCATGGACGTGCGGATGCCCGTCCTCAACGGGATCGACGCCACCCGCGAGATCCTCTCGGATCCGGCGATCGTTCCGTATCCGCGGATCGTCATGCTGACCACGTTCGACATCGACGACTACGTCTTCGACGCGCTGCGCGCCGGGGCGAGCGGATTCCTGCTCAAGGACGCGACCCCGGCGCAGCTCGTCGAGGCCGTCCGCACCGTGCACGGCGGCGAGGCCCTCCTCGCGCCGCGGGTGACGACCATGCTCGTGCAGGAGCTGACCCGCACGGCGGCCCGCCCGCGCCCGCAGGGGGCCGTCTTCGCGGAGCTCACCGACCGGGAGCGCGAGGTGTTCCTCCTGATCGCCGAGGGACTGTCCAACACCGAGATCGCCGGACGCCTGTTCATCGCCGAGCAGACCGCGAAGACGCACGTCAGCCGCGTCCTCGGCAAGCTCGGCCTCCGCGACCGCGTGCACGCCGTCGTGCTGGCGTACGAGACCGGCCTGATCACGCCCGGCGAGCGCGGGTAGTGCAGAGCGCAGGCGGGCGCGTTTCGTCTCGCTGCGCTCGCTCAACGACCGGAAGAGGACGCGCGCGCTTCGTCTCGCTGCGCTCGCGCAACGAGACGGCAACCCACCGGTCGTTGAGCGAGGAGCGCAGCGACGAGACGAAACGCAGCACGCAGACGAGACGCAGCGCAGGAACAGTACCGCGGTAGGGGGTCGCGGATACCTCAGAGGGACGAGAGGACGGGCACCTGATCCGTACGGTCTGACCAGTGCCCGCCGACCGGAGGGCCGTACCGAACGGAGGACCCGGTGTCCGCTCTGCTCCCCGCCTCGGCCGCACCCCGCGACGCGCAGGGCGCCGCGCGCCGCGTCCCCCGTCACGAGCGCTCCCCCCGGCCCGCCGTCCCGCGGACGGCGCTGAGCGGACGCGATCCGGTGATCGACCTCGTCCGCGTCGTGTGCGTCTGCGTCGTGGTGGCGCTGCACCTCCTCGTGGCGAGCATCGAGTCCTCGCCGACGGGCGGAGTCGTCATCGGCACGCCCATCCAGGACGAGGCGTGGTTCGGACCGCTCACCTGGGTCATCCAGGTGATGCCGCTGTTCTTCGTCGTCGGCGGCTTCGCCTCGATGCGGCTCTGGCAGCGGATGCAGGCCCGCGGCGCCACCGCCGCCGACTTCGCCGGCGAGCGGATCGGCCGCCTGCTCGTGCCCGGACTGCTGATGTTCGCCGGCGTCGGGGTCTTCCTCGGCGCCGCCGCGCTCGCCGGCACGCCCGCGCAGCTCGTCGCGGACGGGTCGTACTGGATCGGGCGCCCGCTGTGGTTCCTCGGGGTCTACCTCGTCGTCAGCGCGCTCGTTCCCCTCATGGCGGCGGCGCACCGGCGCTCGCCCCGGCTCACCCTGGGGATCCTCGTCCTGACCGTCATCGCCGTGGACCTCGCCCGCGGCCCGCTCGGCGACGGCGTGACCCTGTGGAACTACGTGTTCGTGTGGCTGACGCTGCAGCAGTTCGGGTTCTTCCTCGCCGACGGCACCGTCCACCGGATCCGCCCCCGCACGGCGGTCGTCGCCCTCGTCGGCGCGGCGGCGACGCTGATCGCGCTCACCGGGTTCCTCGGGTACGCCCCCGATCTCCTGCTCGCCGGGAACAACCCGGCCACCGTGGCCCTCGTCGTGCTCGGCGTCGGGCAGGTCGCCGTCCTCCGCCTCGTCTACGGCCGGCTCGTGCGGGTCGCCGAGCGTCCGCGCGTCGCCGCGGTCGTGGCGCGGCTGAACGCCTGCAGCACGGCGATCTACCTCTGGCACATGACGGCGCTGGCAGTCGTGGTGGCGGTGATGATCGTGTTCGCCGTGCCGCTGCCGACGACCTTCTCCCCCGCCTGGTGGGTGACGCGCCCGGTCGTCCTGGCCGTGATCGCCCTGGTCCTGGTGCCGTTCGTCGTCCTCGCCCGCGCGGCGGAGCGGCGAATCCGCCTCGAGCGCTGGACCGTCCCCGCCGCCCGGATCGCCCTCGCGGTGGTCCTCGGCGTCGGTGCCGTCGTCGTGATCCTGCAGCTCGGTTTCGCTCCCGTCTGGGCCCCGCTGCTGGCGCTGGCCCTCGGCACGGCCGCGCTGGCCGGCGCCGGCTACCGCCTGTCCCCTCCCGCCCCGCGGAGGGACCCGGCGCCGCGCCGGAGCGCGCGTCCGAGCGCCGCGCTCGCCGGGATGGCGACGGGCCTGCGCTTCCGGCTCGCGGCGCGGCTCTGAGCCCCACGCCGCGAGCGGCTACTTGACGCTGCCGGCGGTGAGCCCGCCGACGATGTACCGCTGCAGCGCGAGGAACAGGACCATCGGCAGGATCGAGGCGAGGACGGCGCCGGCGGAGAAGACGCTCCAGTTCTTCGAGGTCTCCTCGGACACGAAGTGGTACAGGCCGACCGCGAGGGTCTGCTTGTCCGGGTCGACGAGGATGACCGAGGCCAGGACGAAGTCGTTCATGGTCCCGATGAACGCCAGCAGGCCCACGACCGCGAGGATCGGCGCCACCAGCCGCAGGATGATCGTGAAGAAGATCCGTGCGTGGCCGGCGCCGTCGATCTTCGCCGCCTCGTCGATCTCCGCGGGCACCGTGTTGAAGAACCCGTACATCAGGTACGTGTTCACCCCCAGCGCGCCGCCGAGGTAGACCATGATCAGACCGATCTGCGTGTTCAGACCGATCGCCGGGAAGATGTCCGAGATCGTCGACATCAGAAGGAAGATGGCCACGAAGGCCAGCAGCTGCGGGAACATCTGCACGAGCAGCAGAGTGAGCAGCCCCGCCCGGCGCCCGCGGAAGCGCATGCGGGAGAACGAGTACGCCGCCAGGGCTCCCAGGATCACCGTGCCGATGGCCGTCGTCAGCCCGATCACCATCGAGTTCAGGAACCAGGCGCCGTAGGGACGCTGCGGATCCTGGAAGAGCCGCACGTACGCGCCCGGGTCGAAGCTGGTGAAGAGGCCGTTCGCGGTCAGCAGCGTCCCGCCGGGGTTGAGCGACGCGGACAGGACGTACAGCAGCGGGAACGCCGAGAACACGAGCATCACGATGCCGACGAGGTGCCGCCATCCGGTCTGCCGGAACCAGGTGCCGAACGGGCGGCGCGGCGCGCGGTGCGGCGCCACGGCCGGGGCGGCGCCGGTCGCGGCGGACGAGCTGATCGGGGTGGTCGCGGTGGTCATCTCAGTTCAGCTCCTCGAGCACCTTGGTCTGGCGGAACCCGAGGTACGAGATCACGCCCACGATGAGGAAGATGATGATCGAGAACGCGCTCGCCAGCCCGTAGTCGCGCAGCTGTCCGACGAACGCCACCTTGTAGACCATCGAGATGAGGATGTCGGTCGCCCCGACGTTGATGCTCGCGTCGGCGAAGCGGGGCCCGCCGCGCGTCAGCATGTAGATCAGGTTGAAGTTGTTGAAGTTGAACGCGAACGACGAGATGAGCAGCGGCGCGACGGACACGAGCAGCAGCGGGAACTTGATCCGCCGGAAGATCTGCCACACGTTCGCGCCGTCCATCCGCGCCGCCTCGGTGATGTCCTCGGGGATGGACTGGATCGCTCCCGTGCAGACGAGGAACATGTACGGGAAGCCCAGCCAGAGGTTCACGATCAGGATCGCCGCCTTCGCGAGCCACTCGTTCTGCAGCCAGGGCACCTCCGCGCCGCCGAGGAGGACCTGGTTCACGAAGCCGAAGTCCTGGTTGAACATGCCCGCCCAGACCAGCGCCGACAGGAACGCCGGGAAGGCGTAGGGCAGGATCATGATCACCCGGTAGTACTTGCGGCTGCGCATCCTCGGGTCGTTGAACACGATCGCGAGGAACAGCCCGAGGGCGAACGTCGTCGCCACCGAGAGCACGGCGAACACGAGGGTCCAGGCGGCCACCGCGAGGAACGGCTCCCGGATGCTCGGCTCCGTGAACGCCCGCGTGAAGTTCGCGAAGCCGACGTTGGCCGACCAGCCGGGCAGCAGCTCCTCGCCGTCGGCGGAGGTGAAGGCCCCGGTACCGATGTCACGGTAGACCGTCCCGGTCCTCACGTCCGTCATGGTGTCCGCGGACGCGTCCCAGGCGAGGTCGGACAGGTAGGTCTGCGCGCTGGAGACGTCCTTCATCCGCAGGTAGCCGTCCGCCGGGTCGTCCGAGACGGGGACGGCGACGGCCGACACGAGGGTCTGGTTCTTCACGACCGTGCCGAAGTCGAGCGTCGTGTAGCCGTCCACGGCGACGGCCTTGTCGCCGTCGAACTCGGCGTCGACCGGGGCGAGCGCCTCGCCGGTGGTGCCGATCTCGGCCTCGCCGGTCTCGGGATCGGTGACGAGGAGGAAGTACGCGCCGTCGCGCTCCAGCACGGTCGCGTCGTACACGGGGCCGCCCTCGACCGGGCTCTCCGACTGGACGAGGAGCGCCGCGACGGCGTCCTCCTTCGTCGAGTTGTGCCCTGTGCCGTAGTTGGTGAAGGCGATGTAGACGGTGTAGCCGACGACGAACACCTGGAAGATCAGCAGGAAGATCAGGCCCGGCGTCAGGTACTTCGCCGGTAGCAGTCCGGGGGTGAGATACACGACCGTCACGGCGACGGCCAGGAGCACCACGACCGCGGCCACGATCCAGGATCCTGCCGCGAGGAGGACCATGGCGGCGTAGACGGCGGCCGCGTCGATGATCGCCAGCGCGGCGATCTTGACCAGCCACACCTTCCATCCCGCGGCGGCGGCCTCGGCGTACCGTTCGGCGCGGCGGCGCCGGCGTGCGGTGCCGGGGTCCTCCCCGGCTCTCGGCTCCTCGATGACGGGCGCGGTCATCCGTTCTCCTGCGTTCGTGTGCGGTCGGTGTCGTGTCGCGGCGGGGCGTCCGCTGGCGGCGATGCGGATCCGGGGCGTGCGGCCGGGCCCGGGGCCCCGCCCGGCCGACCGGCGCCGGGACCCCGGCGTGCCCCGGGGGGCGGGGGGCCTCGGGGGCCACGGCGGCGCGGGGGGCGCCCCCG